>CANFEY010000011.1 GCA_947446025.1 Bryobacterales bacterium | reverse complement strand
GCCAGCCTCTACCAAATCCTACAGGTTGTCAGCGTCACCATTTTCGAGCGGACGCCCATTCTACAGGCCCTTCAGCTACAACATACCGGAGAAAAATCAGACCCATTTTTCAACCAGCTGAATCTGTTCGACTTATAGCCGGACACTAGTGCACGGATGTATTCAGTTCGTATCCAACAAGTATACTGCTCCTTGGCACCGAACTGGTGAGCGGTGTAAAGTCGATCAACGGTGGTGGAGGGCATTATGAGGAACTTCCTGATAAGTGTGTGCGCGGTGTTTACCGCGATGCTGGCTTTCGGTCAAGGAGCCAACGGAACCATCACAGGCACGGTCCTCGATCCCAGCGGGGCCATCGTCGCTGACGCCGAGATCCGCATTACGAACACGGGAACTGGAATCGTGTTCAATTCCGTGAGTACCAGCACGGGAAACTATGTCGCTCCCCAGTTGCCGGTGGGCACCTATGATCTGAGCGTGACACTTCCAGGGTTCAAGACGTACAATCGCGTGAACCTGGGGTTGGCCGCTGCACAGACTCTGCGCATCGACGTCTCGCTGGAGGTCGGTTCGGCGGCGGAATCCGTCACCGTCACGGCCGAAGCCACCTTGCTCAAGACGGAAACGGGCGGCTTGACGCACAACGTCACGGTGGCGCAAATGAAGAACCTGCCCCTTCTCGTGCTCGGTGGAACCGGATCTACCAACACCGTAGGATTCCGCGACCCTTACTCGATGGGGCAGATGATGCCGGGCGTCAGCTACACCAATAACTCCGTGATGATCGTGAACGGCAACCCCGACGACACGGTACAGTTCCGTGTCGAAGGACAGACGGCTGGCAATACGGGCGCATTCCGCGGGTTCACGGCGCAGTCGCAGCCATCCGTCGATGCGGTGGAAGAAGTCGCCGTGCAGACCTCGAACTATTCCGCCGAGTTCGGGACCGCTGGCGGCGGAATTTTTAACGTGACCATGAGATCCGGCACGAATGAGTATCACGGCAGCGTCTATGACTATGCCGCCAATGAAGCGCTGAATGCGCATCAGCCCTATACTGGCCTACGAAACGTAGCAAAGCGCCATGACTACGGGATGACCTTTGGCGGGCCCGTCAGCATTCCCAAGCTCTACAACGGCAAGAACCGCACGTTCTTCTTCTGGAGTTTTGAGCAGTTTCGCGAGAAGCTGAACATCAACTCCACATTGGCCACCGTCCCGACGCCGCAATACCGCGCCGGCGACTTCAGCGGCTTGTGGTCGGCCAACGCCAATCGCCTTTTGCGCGAAGGGGCGGCCGATTACCGGGATCCGTTCGGCAACACGGTGCTCGACCGCACACTCTTCGACCCGCTGACTGAGCGAACCGTGACTTGCCCACCGACCGGCGCGAACTGCACTCCGAACCAGGCAGTTCAGGTTCGCTCTGCCTTTGCAGGCAACCTCATTCCGGTTACTCGTTTCGATCCGGTGGCTGTGAACGTCCTGAAACTTGTTCCGTTGCCGGAGGGTACGAACGCAGCTCGTGGTCAGATCGGTGAGAATTTCCAGCGTGCGTGGCGAGCAAAGCGTAGATCGGACCTGCCCTCGATCAAGGTCGATCAGACGATTGGGTCGAAAGGGCGATTTTCAGGCTACTACCAGTACAACAAACTGAGAGCGCCCTACAGCTTCCCGAATGGCGGCATGGAGGGCCTGCCGGAGCCAATCACAGCTGCCCGTGGCTCGTTCATTACTTCGCACAGTACGCGGGTGAACTATGACCACACCATCACGCCGACGGTTCTTCTCCACCTTGGCGCTGGCATGTTTACCTGGAACTTTGACGACCATGCGCCCTTTTTGGATACAACCGGCCCACTCGACCAGCAGGCGCTGCTCGGATTGCAGAATCGCGGGATCAACCGGCAGTTCCCCACGCTGACGACGGCAACCTCCGTCGCACTAGGCGGCATGAACACACTGGGCCAGGGCGCACAAGCCAATCAGTTCGAACGGCGCCCTTCCGGCGTCGTCAATCTCTCCTGGGTCAAGAACAACCATAGTTTCAAGTTCGGAGCCGAATATCGCCTGGAGAAATATCCGCAGCGCGGCTTCACCAACGCGGCGGGTAACTACGCGTTCAACACGAATTACACCTTGCAAAGCGCCCTCCAAGGCCGTGTCCTCTCCCAGGGAGCCACCGGGTTTGAGCTGGCCAGCTTCATGCTGGGCGGCGTGTCCGGAGCTACGCTAGCTGTTCCGCTGGTGGCGGGCGTTTCAAAGAGCCAGTCGGCATTGTTCGCCCAGGACACCTGGAAGGTGACGCGCAAGCTAACCCTGGACTACGGTGTGCGTTGGGACTACGGAACTTACGCGAGTGAGCAGTATGGCCGGTACGGCAGCTTCAGCCCAACCGTGATCAACCCCGCGGCCGGGGGACACCCGGGAGGAAACATCTACGAAGCCACCTGCCAGTGCAAATTTGCAGCAAATTATCCTTACGCTGTCGGCCCGCGTCTCGGAGTAGCCTATCAGCTGGGCACAAAGACCGTCCTTCGCGGTGGCTACGGAGTGGTGTACTCCACTGTGTTGAATGCCAGCGGCACCGCCGTGAACAGTGCCACCGCGGGTACTCCTGGTTTCGGTCAGATTGCGGGCCAGTTCAGGAACGGAATTCCGGCGGAAGTGCAGCCGAAGTTCCCAAACTTCGCGTCAGATGCCGGGCAGCCGTTGAGAGCTGTTGTGGCCGCACCCACCTTGTTGGACCCGAACGCCGGCCGTCCAGCCCGCCAACAGCAGTGGTCCATCGGCCTCCAGCGGGAGCTCCACCGGAACCTTGTTGTGGAAGCGACCTATGTCGCCAATCGAGGCGCCTGGTGGTCTGCGCCGAATCTGGCACCTGTGAATGTCCTGTCAGAGTCGCTGATGCAGCGCTACAACTTCTCGTTGAACAGCCCCGCGGATGCAACGCTGCTGGCCAAGCAGATTTCCGGTCTGACGGCGGCGGACCGCAGCGCCTTGGCTTCGAAAGGCGTCACGGAGTTCCCATACGCCGGCTACTCCACCGGCCAAACGGTTCGGCAAGCATTGTTGCCGTTCCCGCAGTACAGCACAACCATCGCACCGTCGCAGGCACCCCTGGGCAACACCTGGTACGACGCGCTGCAATTGAGCGTCATCCAGCGGTTCAACCGCGGATTGTCGTTTAGCTTCAACTACACCGCTTCGAAGGCCCTGGAATTGATGAGTTCACCTGACGTCTTCAACCGCGGGTTGGGCAAAGACCTCCAAAGTACAGACATCCCCCAGCAACTGCGTATGAGCGCCGAGTATCAGGTCCCGAGCCTGAAAAACAGCGGCATCAAGGCCCTGTCGAACCCCGTAGTCTCCTACATCCTGGGCGACTGGGGATTCGGCTGGTTCTTCCAATACCAGAGCGCCGCCACCTTGGGCCGTCCTGCCAACCAGGGCAGCCAGCCGATCAGCCAGTGGCTGGGCCGTGGCCCAGGTCCGGCACAGTATGTGGAGGGACAGAGCCTGTGGTCCACCAATTGGATCGACTACGACGGCAAGCAGCGTACCGATCCCATCGACATCAACTGCCATTGCTTTGATCCCACCAAGAACGTTGTGTTGAGCCCGGCCGCCTGGAGCAATATTCCGAATGGTGCGTGGGGCGCGCAGCAGACCACCATCCGCCAGCTCCGCGGAATCCGGCAGCCGCAGGAGAACCTGAACCTCAGCCGCAATTTCCGGATCAAGGAACGGGTCGTGCTCCACATCCGTGTGGAGTTCCAGAATGCGCCCAACCGTACGCGCCTGCCGCAACCCTCTCTGGCTACTTATACGGCGACCCCAAACAAGTTTCCTTCCGGGGTGAACGCCGGCTTGTTTAGCGGCGGCTTCGGAACAATTGTCCCGACCAGCGGAACCGCCGGCGCCCGCACCGGCACCATGATTGCCCGCATCACGTTCTGACCCCACCAGTGGTCTGTCCGTAAGTGCGACTTTACGGTTCTCCAGCAACCGGACCGAACTCCGCCGGAGCCTTGCGGTGCCGGGTCGCAGCCTCAAAAGCGGACGCGATGCGGAATAGCGTGGCCTCCTCGAACGGGCGCGCCAGGAAGTCGACTCCTACGGGTAAGCTTGCCTGGATCGGGCCCACCAGAGTTGTGCCGCCGTTGGCGTCGCGCGCGCGGTCCCAGATTTCCTTGGTGAAGCCAGCGGGGACGGTGATGGCGGGGAAGCCTTGCTGGCCGATCAGCGAATACCCGATCGCGGAGCGCCCATTGGCGTTTGGCTCACGCGGCGAGGTCAGCTTTCGCGGCGGAACCGTCGACGTCGGCGACATCAGAGCGTCCAGGCGCTGCTCCTGCATACATTGCAACAGAATGTTCTGTAGCGCGAAGCGGCTGGCCAGACGTGCCGTAGCGTCGAAGGTTGTGGCGCGTTCCGCTGCCTGACGCGCCTGCTTGCGGTCTGGGAAATTGGGATCCTCGTAATACCGGGCTTTGTTCACCAGATCGGTGTTGCTCTTGATGTTGGCGTCGCCGCGTTCTTCCAGGTACCGGTTCAGCATGTACTTTCCTTCGCCCTCCACCGCCGGCGTATTCAAGGTCCGCAGCGTGTACGGGTTGGCGCGCGTGGGCAGCAACGTGGGTGCGGAACGGGCAATGCACGGATCAAGCAGCGCGCCTTCCGGACCCGGGTCCACGATGACCGCGCCCAGCTTGCGCAGGTCGGCGATGGCGCGCTCCGCAAGCGCGATGCTCTCTTCGTCGGCCTTCGAAAAAAGATCTCGCCGCATGTACTCGCGGATGACGCCGATGCGCACGCCGTCCAGGCGCTTGGCGCCCGCGGAACTGAGGTAGGGCTTGGCGGGTTTGCGGCCCACGCTGAAGGCAGTCAATTCGTCCTTGGGGTCGTAACCGGCGATGACGTCCAGAATCCGTGCAGCGTCAGCGACGTTGCGGCATAGGGGTCCTGTGCGCATGCTGAGGCCCGAGCCCATCATGCCTTTCCGGCTCACCAGTTCCTCTGTGGGCGCGAGCCCGACCAGACTGTTGACCGAAGCCGGCCAGCGTATCGAGACCACGGTCTCCTCGCCGATGGCGCAGGTCACCAGGTTCGCGGCGACTGCCGTGGCCGATCCGGCGCTGGACATCCCGGGCTCGCGCTCGGTGTCGTAGGGATTGCAGAAGGTCCCGCCGAAGGAGCTGCGCGCGCCATCGACGGCGTACTCGGCCAGGTTCGACTTGGCCAGGATGATAGCACCCGCCGCGCGCAGCCGCTGCACGAAGGTGGCGTCTTCCGGGGGCCGGTCATTGGCGTAGAAAGCATCCGCGCCAGAGGTGGTGCGCATGTCGAAGGTGTCGTATTGATCCTTGATCGCGAGCACCACGCCATGCAGCGGTCCCACCAGCTTTCCAGTGCGCTGGAATTGGCGGTCTTGCGCCGCGGCGGTTTCGAGGGCGTCCGGCATGTCCGCGCGATTGTCCGCTGCGTCCGTCATGCTGCGCGCCTTGCGGTCATCCAAGCCCCGTGCCTTGCGCGCGGCCGGCCGCAGATTCAGTGTAGACAGCGCGTTGATTTGTCCGGCGTGCGGGATGGTGGAGACGGGTCCCAGAATCCCCATGGGTTCGTTCACGCAGGCGTTGTTGTAGGCCTTGACGCGCTTCAGATACAGCTCCACCAGGCCCTGAGTTGACACTTGCTTCGCCAGGATGGCCCGCTGGATGTCAGCGATGCGGGCCTCCTGCAAGTGAAACTTGGGCGGCTGCTGCGCGCCGATGGGCGCGCTGGCGGTGAGCAGCAGAGTCAGCAGGAGTGGGGTCCGCATGGGTTACCTCTTTGTGGCCGTGATCGCGATTTCCCGGTAGTTGCCCTGCATCTCCCAGGTGCCGGTGTAGCCCATGGGGAGCACCAGCGAATCGCCAGGTTGGTAGGCGTGAACGGTGCCGTTGGGCTCGGTCAGGATCAGCTTGCCACTCAGCACCTGGACGAACTCGTCGCCGTCCGTGGGCCGGGTGCGGTGGTTGGTCTTGGCGGGCGTCGATTCAAAGATGGACGCGCGCAGTTCCTTGCCTTCGTAGAGCGTCGCGACGCGCATATTCAGTTGGCCGCCAACGAGGATTTCCTGGTAGGCGTCGGGCGGGATCGCCGTCAGTCCCAGGCCCGCGATCTTGTCCCGGTCAAAGCGCACGGGCGCGGTCTTGTCCTGGGCAAACAAAAGCGCCCCGCCCAGCAGGCACGCAGCAAGTTTCTTCATGGAAATGGTTCCTCCTGTTAAATGGTGTCAGACACCATTTAAGCAGAGCCTGGTACCGAGTGGCTAAGGTGACACTTTTAGTACCACTGGAATTTGGTCCCTCCGTCCCTTGTTGCCTACGCGCTGCCGCGGCAAACTCTAAACATGAGACGCCAGTGTCCAGATTGTAAGACGGTGACCGGAGGCCATGCGGGCTATTGCGGAGCCTGCGGCTATAGTTTTGTGTCGAAAGACCCGGTGCGGGCGATGATCAAGCCCAAGACCGAGCACGGCATGGTAGTCCTGGTGGGCATCGCCGTCGCGGCGCTGAACTACATGCTGTTTGCTACCTAACGCGGCTTCCAGCCGTAAGCGTCCATCATGATTTGGAAGAGCCCGGTGTTGGGCAAGAAACCGTTGACCCGTTGCGAGCCCGGTCCCTGGGCGGCCACCAGCACCTCTTCCCCGGTGTGGCTGTCATTCATCCGTAGACCCTTGGTGACAGCATCGGCCTTCAGACCATTCTGCAGCCGCAGGTCGAAGGAGTGGTCTGCTGTAAACAGCAGCAGCGTATCCTTCAGGTTGACTGTGGCGGCAATCTCCCGGATCAGCTTGTCGAAGCCCACCAGATTGGTGAGACCCCGCTCGACGTTATCGGTGTGCGCGTCCCACTCGATCATCAGAAAGTAGCCCTTGCGATTACTCTTCAGCCTGGCGATGGCCGCCCGTGCAGCCTCCGGCAGATCGATGTTTGCTTCCTGAACCACAATGGGCCGCTTGGCGTCGGCGGGAACCTGCGCAAGGGATTCGTACACAGGGCGGCCCTTCGCCTTGCTGATCGCGTCCAGATCCTTGCCTGCGGCCCGCGCGTTCGCGAAGACTTCCGCCCGGCCCACTCCCATCACCACATCCACGCCATCGCCGAAGCGCGGCTCAAACAGCTGCGAGAAGATTTCGCCGTGTTTGTCCCGGTCATTGACGTGCGCATAGCAGGCCGCCGGCGTCGCGTCCGCGATGTTCACGTTCGTCAGGACTCCCGTCGATAGCCCGTGCTCCTCCGCGTACTCCAGGATCGTCTTCAACGCCGCGCCGTCCTTGCTGCCGCGTACCGAATCCGGACCCTGGCTGATCACGCCGTTGTGCGTTTTCTGGCCGGTTACAATCGCCGTCATTCCAGCAGCAGAATCAGTGACCCACTCGGATGCCGTGGACGTATCCGACAAACCGATGTGGCTCCAACTCTGCACATAGAGTCTTTGCGGGGCACCGTATCCGAACGCACTCGCGGCGTTCAGCGTTGGAATGCCGCCGGCATCGGCCAACAGCAGGATCACGTTCTTTGCCTTGGGCTGCGCGCTGAGTCCACCAGCGAGCAGCAGAAATAGGGACGCCTTACGAAGCATGGCATTGAATATAGCAGGCTCGTGTTTCCCTACGATGTCAGTGTCTGATACGAAATTGTCACGCCTCCCTCATGCGTTGCTAACCCCCGCTGGCTAGACTCGGACTTCCCATGAAATTCGCCGTTGGTCTCCTCTGTTCAGCCGTTCTCCTATCCGCGCAGTCCGGCATGGACCTCTTGAATCACAACCTTCCGATGGTGGATGCGCACAATTGTTACCCCTACGAAGGCCGCTGGATCGACCGGCTGGACAGGGCACTGTCCGCGGGAACGCCCGTCGGCATTGAGCAGGACCTGGCCTGGGACGGCACCCAGCCCGTGCTCTCGCACAGCCGCGAACTCAAGGGCGGCGAACCCACCTTGCGCGCCTACTTCTTGGAACACGTCCGGCCGTTCGTCGAAAAGGCGCTGCGCGAAGATCAGCGCGCAAACTGGCCGCTGCTAACCGTACACTTCGACTTCAAGGACAATCGCCCGGAGCTGCATCGCGCCCTGTGGAACCTGTTGGGCGAATACGAAGCCTGGATCACCACTGCGGTGAAGACCGCCGATCCGAACAAGCTGTCGCCGTTCGAGGTGAAGCCCCTGTTGGTCCTCACCGAAGACAACGACGCACAAGAAGACGTCTTTTTCAAGGACGTCCAGGTGGGGGCGAAACTGAGGCTGTTTGGCTCCGCCCACACCGCGAATTTCCCCGGCAAATCTCGCGAAGAGCTGACGCACCTGGCCGCCACCGCGGCACCGGAAGAGCTACTGAAAGAGAACCCGACCAACTACCGCCGCTGGTGGAACAACTCCTGGGCGGATGTGGAAGAAGGCGGTCAACGCAACGCCGGCGCGTGGACGCCGGCCGACGATGCCCGCCTGCGGGCGCTCGTCAATCACGCACATAAGCTCGGCTTCTGGATTCGCTTTTACACGCTGGACGGATTCACGCAAGCCGAAGATCACGGCTGGGATCAAGGCTACAACTTCGGTTCACGCGAAGCCGCATTACTCCGGTGGGAGGCCGCCATTTCGGCGGGGGTCAATCTCATCGCCACCGACCAATACGAAGATGTAGCAGTCACACTGCGGGGGAAATAACATGAAACATCTGTATCTGACATTACTGCTCTGCGCAGCGGCATTCGCGCAAACTGACTCCGGGACCATCCGCGTCTTCGTCGCCGACACCACTGAGGCTCCCATCGTCGAGGCCAAAGTCACGCTCACCAACACGGCCACCGGCATCGTCACCGAGCGCCAATCCGGCGGAGAGGGATACGCCATCTTCTCGCCCATCGTGCGCGGGACCTACGTGGCGGATGTGAGCAAGTCCGGCTTCCGCACCACGCGGGTCACTGGCATCACTCTGGATGTAGACGAACGCAAGCTGGTCCGTGTGGACCTGGCTGTCGCCAGTGTCAGCGAGTCCATCGAAGTCTCCGCCGCGGCGGACATTGTGCAAACCGAACAAGGAGCGTTGGGCCAAGTCATCAAGGGCACGGTGGCGGTGGAGCTTCCACTGGCTGGCCGCCGCTATAGCGACCTGGCCTTGCTGGTTCCCGGAGCCACCGAGAGCACTGTGCTCACCACCACGCGCGGGCCGGGCTGGTTCGTGGTCAACGGAAACTATCAGGCTCAGAACAACTTCATCGTGGACGGCGTGGATAACAACCAGGGCACCACCAACGCGCAGGCGCTTTCGGCGCAGGTCGTGCAGCCTTCGCCCGATGCCATCGGCGAATTCAAAGTGCAGACCAACGGATACTCCGCCGAGTTCGGCCGTTCCGCCGGTGCGGTGGTGAACGTGTCCCTGAAATCGGGCACCAACCAATCGCACGGTTCGGCCTGGTATTACAACCGCGACAAGGCTCTGGCGGCAACGCCGTGGGCTTCCAACCTGATTGGCGCAGCCAAGCCCGAACTCAAGTGGCACCAATTCGGCGGCACCATCGGCGGGCCGATAATGAAGAACAAGATGTTCTACTTCGGCGACTATGAAGGCTTCAACCGCAAGTTCGCGGATCAGTTCCTGGTCACCGTTCCTACTGCCGCCGTGAAGAGCGGCGTCTTCTATCGCGCCATTACCGATCCCGACACGCGCGCCCCGCTCCCCGGCAACACCATTCCTGTTTCCCGCTTCGATCCGCTGGGCAAGAAACTGCTGGATCTCTACCCCGCCGCGAATCTCCCCGGCACGGTGGTAGCCAGCGGCCTCACCACCAACAACTACGGCGCGGCCCGCCCAGGAAAAGAAAACACCCAGAAGGCCGACCTCAAGAACGACTACAACCTCTCGGAAAAAGACGTCTTCTCCCTGCGCTGGAGCTTCCTGCGCCAGGACATCTTCCGCGACGGCATCCTGCCCGGCATCGCAGACGGCGCGAACAACCAGGGCGCGCAGTTCAACTCCAATCACAGCTACGGCGCCACCTGGACCCGCACCCTTTCGCCCACCGTGGTCAACGTGTTCCGCTTCGGCTACAACCGCACCTACGCGGCCTTTTCGCACGCCACCGTTGACCAGCAGGGTCCCGCGGCGTTCGGCTTCAAGGGCATCCCGACCGAAGCCATCGCGCAGAACAACGGCGGCCTTCCGCTGGTCAGCGTGACCAACTACAACCAGCTGGGCACCCGCAACTTCCGCCCGCAATTCCAGCGCCCGGAGCTGTTCCAGTTCCTCGATTCGCTCTCCATCATCCGCGGCGCGCATGCCATTCGTCTTGGTTTTGAGACGCGCCAGAAGAACAACTACTTCATGGACCTGGCACGCACGGTTCCGGCCTTCACCTTCGGCGGGCGCTTCACCGGCGAAGCCGCGGGCGACCTGCTCACCGGCTACGTCCAACAGTTCGACGCGAATACGCAAGCCAACGTTGAGCAACTGCAGAAGGCCTACGCAGGCTATGTGCAGGACGACTGGAAGCTGACTCCCTTCCTTACCGTGAACCTGGGTTTGCGCTACGAATACACCACGCCGTTCTACGCGAAGGGTGCCAACAAGAACATCAACTTCGATCCGAAGACCGGACAGTTGGTTTACCCGAAGAACGACACCGACTATCTGGTCAACGCCGATCACTCCAACATCGGCCCGCGCCTCGGCATCGCCTGGCAGATCATTCCCAGCAAGCTGGTGTTGCGCGCGGGCTACGGTCTGTTCTTCTCGGGCGAGGACATCTTCGGTTCCGACATCAACCTGCCGTTGAATCCGCCGCAGTTGATCCCGGTTACGCTGCAACAGACCGGCACCACGGGACCTGCGCCGTTCAAACTGAATGACGGTCCGCCGTCGGGCCTGTTCAATACCATCAACACCACCATCATCTCTCTGCGTGCCCGCGAGAAGGACTTCCACGCCGCGCGGATCCAACAATTCAATCTGGCGCTGCAGTATCAGCTACCGTCGAACTCGACTTTCGAAGTCGCCTACGTCGGCAACCGCGGCAACAACCTGCAGTTCACCTATCCGTTGAACCAGACACCCTTCGGCGTGGACGGCGCGGTGGCCGCCAACCGGCCCTTCCCTCAGTGGACCCAAATCACGATGGGCGCGACGCGTGCGCGGTCCTGGTATAACTCGCTGCAACTGAAGTTTGAAAAACAACTAACGCGCGGCGTCTATTCGCTCGCGGCCTACACCTGGGCCAGCGCCATTGACGAAGCAGGCTCCTACGACGCCGGTACGCAGCCGCAGTATCTCGACCAACTGGGACCTGAGCGCGGCCCCCAGAGCCAGACCGCTCGCCACCGCTTCACCTGGACAAACGTCTACGAGCTACCCTTCGGCCGCAACAAGAAGTTCGGTTCCAGCTGGAACCGCTTGGTGGACGGCTTCCTCGGCGGCTGGCAGATCTCCGGCATCCTCAGCACGCGCACCGGCCTGCCGATCAACGTGACGTTGGCCGCCACCGGAGTCAATCCTGCGACCAACGCGAACTATGCCTTCCTGAACCGCAACGGCGGCTCGCTGCGCCCCAACCGCGTGGGCGACGCCAACAGCGGCATCGATCCGAAGGTGGACCGCCTGCGCTTCCTCAGCGTTTCGGCCTTCGCGGTCCAAGCGGTAAACACGGCCGGCAACTCGTCGCGTAATGTCGCGTTGGGACCCCAGTCATTCAATACCAACCTGAGCCTTGTGAAGCGCTTCGCCGTAACGGAAGGCTCCGCCATCGATCTTCGCTTTGAAGCCTTCAACGCCTTCAACAACGTGAACTTCTCCAACCCGAACACCAACTTTGGGACCCCGGCCTTCGGCCAGATCACCGGCGCCGGCGACGCGCGGCAGACACAGGTCGCCATCCGCTACCGGTTCTAACATGCGCCTCGCACTACTTGTGCTTTCGGCGTACGCAGCACTCGCTCAGGACTTCGCCACGCCTGAGCGAGTGCTGGAGCTGCAAGGCAAGACGTATCACGTGCAGGGCATCGACACCGACGGCGCCCGCCTTTGGGTGACGTCGGTGGACCGGCCCACCAGCAAAGGGTACTTGCACGTGTTCACGGTGGACGGCAAGCTGGAACGCACCATGGAAGTTCAAGCGGGCGACCGCTACCATCCCGGCGGCCTTCAGGTGGCCGGCGACTCGGTGTGGTTCCCAGTGGCTGAATACCGAGCCAGCAGCACCAGCTTCATTCAGAAGCGCAATAAGCAGACGCTGGAGTTGGAGTTCGAGTTTTCGGTCGCCGACCACATCGGCTGTGTCGCCGTGACACCCGAGTTCATCATCGGCGGCAACTGGGACAGCAAGGACTTCTACATTTGGGATCACAGCGGCAAGTTGATTCGTAAGGTGGCCAGTGAAACCGCCAACGCGTATCAGGACCTGAAGTTCGTGAGCGGTGCCCTGGTGGCATCGGGGCTGCGTGCGGGCAAACAAGGCGCGGTGGATTGGCTGGAGTGGCCGTCCTTGCGCCTGAAGCGGCGCGTGGTGGTTCCGAACACGGATCGCGGCGTGCCGCTGACGCAGGAAGGCATGACGATCTTCAACGGCCGCCTGTGGCTGCTGCCCGAAGATGGGCCGAGCCGGCTGTTCGTGTTCCCGCTTCTGCCGTAGGTTACTGCACGGTGAGGAACGCGCCGTCGGCGCTGATGAAGCTGTCGATTTGCAGCACCACCTCGGCGTCGCCCGACGGCAGTTGCGGAACCTGAGCGTTGACCTGGCACAGGCCCGAGCCGGACAGTCCCACGAAACTTGTCGTCGCCGGTTTGCCGCCGATGGTCAGTTTCACGGTGCCCGTGACAGGGGCCGCTCCGCTAACAATCCTGTTGGCCGGCGTCGGGGGATTGGTGGCGCCGCAACCGGTCCCGTAGAGGGAGATTTGGTCGCCCGTTTTCACCGGGCGCATAGTGAGTCCAGGGAAGAGATCGACCCTGCCCACCAGCGTTCCATCCTGATGCACGGCGGCGATGTAGCGGCCATCGAAGCGGAAGAACTCGGGGTTCCTCGGCAGCGTGTTGGCCACGAACACATTGCTGTTCACGCCGTTGTTCCGCACGGTGATCCCGAACCGCGTGTTGGTGTTCGTGTTGTCCGGAGCCAGTACATTCAACTGCGTCGGGCTGATGAAGTACACCAGCGCGGGATTGCCCTGAATGGTGACGGAGACTCCATCGAGCGCCGTGGGCAGCGCGTTGCCTACGAAGTCACTGCCCTGCCAGATGCGCGTGGTGTTCGCGAGATTGAAGCCGCGGATGGTCACCCAAGAGCCGTTCGCGAAGCCCGGTCCGAACGCGGCTCCGTCGTCGACGCTGGTGATCAGCGGTCCGGCGGTGCGCACGTGCACGTGGACCATGATGGACTGCGGCACGGCTTTGCCGTCGGCGGAGTTGATCGTGATCTCACCGCTGTAGTCGCCATTGGCGAGGCCGGTCTTGTCCACACGCACGGTGAGCTGCGCGGGCGCGGTTCCAGAGACCGTGTTGACCGTGAGCCAGGGCGCGGAGCTGGACGTTGTGAACGCCCCAGCACCGTTGCCCGGTGTGAGGGCAACAACTTCCGTAACAATCGTAGGCGAACCCTGCGGGGAGTCTAGGGAAAGCACGTTCTTATCCAAAGAGAAGTACGGCTTGGCTCCGGGCATCTGGCTGGCGCGGGTGATGGCTGCGAAGGCGTCGATCTTGCCGTAGCCCCAACGCGGATTCGGGTCCGGGCCGGTGAACGCATCCCGCCGAGCCGTCTGCTGCAGGATGTCCTTGACTTGTTTGGCGTCCAGTGTGGGATTGATCTCCAGCATCAGTGCGATGATGCCGGTGACCTGAGGATTCGCCCCACTGACAGCGTTCTGCCCCGAATAGAAGCCGCCGCCGTCTTGCGGTTGGCGCCCTCTGCCCCAGGTCGTATTCGGCGCATAGGTTGTGAACACGGTGTTCCCGGGGGCGCTTACATCTATACCCAAGCGGCCGTCCATGGTTGGCCCAATTCCGCTGCCAAACCACAGGTCCCCTACCTTATCCTCTCGAATTCCAACCACAACTCCGTCTAAATTGGCCCACTTTTCGCGCAGCACGTAGTCGTTGGGGGCAATGTTATTGAGGGCGGAGGCAAGGTCCCACACTGTGTAGCCGGGGACGATGTGGCTCAGGAAACGTCCGTCGCCGTTGACGGTATTGAGAGTTGCGTCGAACTTTCCCCCTCCGCCCGTAGTGGCTCGCATAGACAGCGTGTAACGGCCTGCGGTGCCGCTGAGGCGAACGAAAATTCTGCGCCGCGTGGTCGCCCCGAGCGAGGTTACCGCTGAGCCCTGATGAGCGTACAGGACTCCGGTGCTGGTCTGCTGGGCAGAATTGTTGTTCGTGGCTGGCGAGACGTAAGGCCCCAGGGGGCCGCTGGGCGTTTGAATCGTCACATCGTAGCGGTCGGTCTCCGGGTACCAGACGTCCAAATCGATGGACCCGGTGTCGAGTTTCTCCAGATCCAGGTTGAGCGTCTGCCCCTGTGTGATGGTAGCCTGCGCGTGGTTGTCCTGGCCGCCATCGTCGCTGGAGCCGGTGACAAACACGCGTCCCGGCTTGCCCGGTCCGAAGGTGGAGTCGATCAGCTTGGCACCCTTACTGGAGCCGTCCATCGGTCCCCCGACGGAACCCACGTTGGGCAGCATGACCACTGGAACACCCAAGGCGGCTGCCTGCTCCAGCGCATAGTCGATGCCTACGGGGATTTCGTTCCCATCGGTGACGTAGTTGGGCTCCACCGGCTGGTCGTCGTGCGCCGCGGCTCCGGCGACCATCTTCACTACAAGAATCTTGGCTTTGGGTGCCTCACCCCGGTATTTCCAGTCGCGGCTGTTGCGCCCGTTGCCGGCTGCGATGCCGGTGGTCGTGGTGCCGTGGCCCACGGCATCGCGATGCGCGAGTGGTGTTCCCCAGCAAGTGCGGCGTCGATCTGCTGCTTGCTATAAAGCGTGCCGCGCTTGAATCGATTCTTCGCGTCGGTGGCCCCGGTTGAATCCGTGAGGTCCAGGATGCCTTCGATACGGGTGGTCCCGTCCGGGTTGCGGAAGTCGTTGTTTTTCCAGTCCACGCCGCGATCCAGGATCGCTACCAGAACGTTTCTTCCCGCGACACCGAACTTGCGCACAGCCTCGTTGACGCGAGTTTCCACGCGGGCTTTGTCCATCGAGTGAAGCGTCGTGAGAGGGAGACACAACAAGGCCGCGCCGAGCACGGGCAAGGGGTGAAAAGTCCGCATGGGAACAATTCTACAGCAGGAATTGCTTGCCTGTGGCGGCCTCGGCGGCCAGGTAGCCGCTGCGGACGGCACCTTCCATAGTGGCGGGCCAGCCGGAGCGGGTCCAATCTCCGGCGAGGAAGAGGTTCGGAATTACGGTGCGCGCGGTGGGGCGGCGGGATTCTAGCCCTGGGGCTGCTGAGAACGTGGCGCGGACTTCTTTCACCACGTGGGCCTTTTCGAGTTTGGCCTCTGCGGCGGAGGGGAAAAACTCGGCGAGTTCTTTGAGGGCGAGCGCGATGACGTCGGCTCGCGGCATCTCTGTCAGGCTGCGGCTGGCGCTGACCACCAACTGGATGTGGCGGCCTTCGGACTTGTTGAACAGCCACTGGATAGTGCGGTCGAGCAGGGTGGCATGTGGCAGGTCCGTGATGGGGCGGTCGAACCAGAGGTGGATGCCGGTGATGGGGCTGTGCTCGAAGGCCGTCAGGTCGATGGGCAGGCCGGGGATCACGCCGGCGATGCGCTCGAAGGGGAGGGCGCTGATGTAGAGGTCGGCGCGGTGTTCGGCTCCGGCGGCGACGACGTGGGTTACGCGGTTGTTCTCGATGACTACGCGCTCGACGGGGGTGCGCGCTAGGATCTGGACGTTGCCGAGCTTCCGCCACGCTTCGGCGCGGTAGAGGTGGGCTAGCGGGACGTTGGAGATTCCCATTTCGTAGGACGTCTTGCTGGCGAGGAAGCCTAGCTTGAAGACTTGGATGCCGTGGCTGGCGGCCATGCGGTCCAGCTCTTCGTTGATGGCGCTGACCAGGATCTGACGCCAGAAGCGCTCGATGGCTCGGGGGGGCTGGTTGTGTTGCTGTAGCCATTCGAGCATGGTGACATGATCGAGGTCGCGGTGTTCGTTCTCGATGGCCAGCATGGCTCGGGCGACGGCTAGTTTCTCGGAGAGGTTGAGGAAGTTCAGAGTGAGGAAGGAGCCTGCGAACTTGGGGAGGATGCCTGCGCTGAAGGTGCTGCGGCGGCCGCCGGGTTCGATGAAGGTGAAGGCTCGGTGGAAGGTGATGTCTTCTGCTACGCCTAGGCGCTGGTAGAAGTTCAGGAGGTTGGTGCAGCAGCGGAGGAGGATGTGCTGGCAGTTGTCGATTTCCTCGCCTGCGGCTTCGTAAGAGGTTGCGCGGCCGCCTAGGTGGGGGCGGGATTCCAGGATGGTTACTTGGTGATCGGCGGCTAAGGCTGCTGCGGCGGAGAGGCCGGCTAGGCCGCCGCCTAGGATGATTACGGACGGCATGGGGGCCTTCCGTCTGCCCGCTCCCTTACGGTCGCGGTTCGGTGCAAGGGGCTACTGAGGCGCGCAGACGTTTGCCGCCGCCGGGGCCGCTGTCGCTGTCGAGCAGGGAGATGATGATCAGGGCGATGATGGCAAAGAACGCGTAGTCGGCTGGCAGCATGGATTTGTCGATGATGCATCATCAGGCACGGGTTCCGCTAGGGGACTTGCGTCCTAGGACTCTCACTACGTTTTCCATGAGGCGCAGGCCGTGCTGGCCTTCCAGGGTCAGAATGGATTCGGGATGGAACTGCACGGCTTCGAGCGGCAGGTCCTTGTGGCGGACTCCCATGATGACGCCGTCTTCGGTTTCGGCGGTGATTTCGAAACAGCTGGGGAGTTTCTCGCGGATGGCGTAGAGGCTGTGATAGCGGCCCACGGTGAAGCTGCTGGGCAGGCCTGCGAAGACGCCTTGGCCGGTGTTGTGGACGGTGCTGGGCTTGCCGTGCATGGGGTAGTCGAGCACGCCTAGCTCGCCGCCGAAGGCCTCGACCATGCCTTGCAGGCCCAGGCACACGCCGAAGGCTGGGATGTGATGTTGGGCGGCGTAGCGGACTAGATCCGGCACGCCGAAATCGCTGGGGCGGCCTGGGCCGGGGCTGACCAGGATGAGCGTGGGGTCGACCTTTTGGATCATCTCTAGAGGGAAGCCGGTGCGGTAGGTGACGACTTCGGCTCCGGTCTGGCGGGCGTAGTTGGCCAGCGTGTGGATGAAGCAGTCTTCGTTATCGACCAGCATCATGCGGACGCCGGTGCCTTCGGTGTTGGCGGGGGCGTAGGGGGCAGTGATGGGTTCTGCTTGCAGGGCGCGGAAGAAGCCGGTGGCTTTGAGGCGGCACTCGTCGTGCTCGCTTTGCGGGTCGGAGTCGTAAAGCAGCGTGGCGCCGGCGGAGTAGTTCGCGATGCCGTCCTGCAGGCGCACGGTGCGGATGGTGATGCCGGTGTTCATCTCGCCGGACATGCAGATCATGCCGATGGCTCCGCCGTACCAACTGCGGGCGTCGGCTTCCAGATCTTCGATGGCTTGCGCGGCCCACTTCTTGGGGGAGCCGATGGTGGTCACGGCCCACATGTGGGTGAGGAACGCATCGAGCGAATCGAAGCCGTCAGCCAGGATGCCTTCTACGTGGTCGACGGTGTGGAAGAGGCCGGCGTACTGTTCGATCAAGCGGCGGGCGATCACCTTGACGGTACCGGGAACGCAGACGCGCGACTTGTCATTGCGGTCGACGTCGGTACACATGGTGAGTTCCGATTCGTCTTTTTTCGAGTTGAGCAGCGCGCGGATGTTTTCGGCGTCCTGCAATGGATCGCCGGTGCGGCGCGCGGTGCCGGAGATGGGGCAGGTTTCGACTCTCCAGGTGCCATTCTTCTGCTTCTCGACGCGGACGAACATTTCGGGCGAGGCTCCGATGAGCTGCTCTTCGCCGAATTGGAGGAAGAATTCGTAGGGGCTGGGCGACGCCTCTTGGATGCGTTCGAAGAGTTGGCTGGGCGAGCCTTGATACGGCGTGCGGAAGGTTTGGCGGAGGACTACTTCGTAGTAATCGCCCCGGCGGTTGCCTTCGCGGACCTTCTCCACGTTGGCCATGTACTGCTCGGCTGTATGGTTGCTGGTGATGGGTGCGGGCTTGCGCTTGGGGGCTCTCTTGATGCGCTCGGCTGTGCGGGGGAGCTTGGCGGTGGTGTCGCTGCCGCGAGTGAAATCGAACTGGTAGCGTTCGATGCGCTCGGTCTTGCGGTCCATGAAGTAGATGTCGTCGCAGAGGAAGAGGTGGAGGTCCTTTACGTTTTCGCGGGGGTGCTTGAGGGTGATGGGGTCGAACTGGAAGAGCAGGTCGTAACCGAAGGCTCCGACGAGCGCGAGCCGGCCGGTGAGGGGGCCACCGAATTCGTGAATGAGGGCGCGGAGGATACTGAAGGCCGAGGGCTGCTTGCTGCGTTGCTCTTCAGGGAAGAGTGCGGGCAGGGGTTTGAGGCGTCCTCGGAGGGTCGAGTTTTCGAGTTCGAAAGATTCCCAGTGGGGGTGCGTGCGGAGGACCGCGTCGAGCATGCGATTGATGGCTGCGCCGCGTTCGTTCAGGGGACGGAAGGTGACGTCGCGTCCGGAGGCGATGATTTCGAGCGGCGGGGCGATGGCGGCGATGTCGAAGCGGCGGTAGCGGTCCGGGTATTCGTAGCCGGAGGACAGGTAGATGCCGCGTTGGGTGTCGAGCTTGCGCAGCAGGGGTTTGAGGCCCTTGTGGAAGGGGATCTTGGAGATGGTGCGGCTGACTACAATGCCGCTGGGTGTGGTGAACTGTTCGGGGCGCATGGAAAACCGCTGGGAATAAGACTCATTGTAGCGTGATCCGGAAAGGCGCGATTTTGCGGCTGCAACATTCATGCGATTGATCCTTCGGGAGTTGGCAGCTCGGGAAGGGCGGAAATTTGGCTTTGCTTTGTCGTGGGCGATTTGCGGAGGGCTTCGAGTTGGCGGAAGGCGCGGTCATGTGCTCGGGTGAGGGTGCCTTCGTAACGAACGCTCATGGAGACGGCGTGGCTTTGGTCGGTTAGCTTCTTGAACACGTAGGCGAGACGATCATCGGGAGTGGCGTTTTTGGTGAGCGCGTCTACGATTGCCGCTTCGCGGAGGGCGAGTTCGTTGAAGAAAAGGCTGGTTTCCATGGCGGTGATGCGGCGAAGACGCCAGCGGGCGGCGGCCATGACGGAGACGAGTTCGAATTCGACGGGGTCTTGCGGCTGGAAACGGTCGAGGTAGCCGTTGAGGAGGCGTTTGTAGGCGGCTTGCGATTCTTCGGGGAGGACGATTTGGCTGGCGGAGAGGCCGTGTTTGAGGCCGTTCCTGGCGACGATGGATTTGCCGGCGGGGGTGATGGGGCCGGTGGATTTGGCGTCGTTGGCTCGGTTGGCGTTGGTTTTTGCTTCGCTCATGGGTCCTCGCGCGGAGGGTAGCACTGGAGGGCGGGGATGGTGGTCGGTTGCGGGGGGATGTTGTTGGAAAGGAAGGAGTCAGGAGTCGGGAGAGGACGCCTTCCTATTGAAGGCGCAACTCTAGATCGTAGGAATTCGGACGGGGCAAAAAGGGTACAGGCACAAATTTCGCAAAGGCGGCGAAATTCGAGCCAGTCCCCTTTTTGCGCGGTGAGCGTTACCTGAACTTTTGGCTACGGTGCGGCTGCGGCGCGGGTGTTGGGGGGCGTACCGCGTTTGGCCTCGAAGCGATTTTCGCCGCGGAGCCATTCGGAGAGGGGGCGGGAGCCGATGCGGATTTGGGCTCGGCGGAGCATGGCGCTGAGGAAGCGGACTTCAGCCAGCAGATTGCGATCTGGGTTGCCTCGGGCTTCGCGTTGGACGGTGATGGAGTGTTTGGTGGCCCAGAGGAGTCCCCATTTCGGGGGGAGGTCCTTCACCTGGATGACTTCGGCAGGGCAGAGGTAGTAGCGGCGGTGGCCCATGCCGGTGCGGAGATCTTTGCGGACGGGTTTGGCTGCGTCACTCAGGAAGTCCGCGCGGGTCACTTTGCATTCGATGAGCACCGAGCCGGCTTCGGGGGCCCAGCCGATGACGTCGGGGTTTTCGTCGGCGGCGGTGGCGAATTCGCACAGGACTACGGAGCACTTCCGGGTGAGCCAGCGGGCTCCTAGCGAGACTAGGGTCGAGTGCTGCATTACGAATGAAGAAGGCCCGAAAGCACGCTGGCGGCGCGTTCGCAGTCCTGGCGGGAGACGTCGTAGTGGGTGACGAGGCGGATGCGTTGGCCGCCGATGGCGCTGGCTCGGATGGCTTCGGATTGTAGGTGCGCGATGAATTCGGCGGGGTTCGATTGGATCTCGAAGATGACGATGTTGGTTTGGATTGTGGCGGGGTCGACGCCTACAGCTTCGGCTAAGAGGCGGGCGTTGGCGTGATCGTCGTGCATGCGCTGGGGGGATTCGGCTAGCGCCACCAGGCCTGCGGCGGCGAGGATACCGGCTTGGCGCATGCCTCCGCCGAGTTGTTTACGGTGGATGCGCGCGCGGGTGATGAGGTCGGCGGGGCCGGCCAGGAGTGATCCGACGGGGGCACCGAGGCCTTTCGATAGGCAGGTCATCACGGTGTCTACGTTCGCTACGATGCGGGCCGGTGCCAGGCCGCTGCGGGCGACTGCGTTGAAGAGCCTCGCTCCGTCCATGTGGACGTTTAGATTGCGCGCGTGGGCTCGCTGGCAGATTTCATCGATGGCTGCGATGGCGTAGAGCGTTCCGCCGCCCATGTTGTGGGGGTGTTCCAGGTTCACCATCGCGGTGGGGGCGTTGAAGCCGCCGGGATTCTTGATGACAGGTTCGATGGCGGACCAACTGAGGATGCCGTCGCGCGTGGGCACGGGGCGGGCCAGGCAGCCGGAGAACCAGGCGGTCATGGCGAGTTCCCAATCGAGGATGTGGGCCTTGTCATCGCAGATGACTTCCTGGCCGTGGTGGGTGTGGAGCTTGATGGCGATGGCGTTGCCCATGCTGCCGGTGGGAACGAAGAGGGCGGCGGGCTTGCCGAGGATTTCGGCGGCTCGGGCTTCCAGCGCGTTGACAGTGGGGTCTTCGCGGTAGACGTCGTCGCCGACTTCGGCTTCGGCCATGGCTCGGCGCATGGATGCTGTGGGTTTGGTGACGGTATCGCTACGGAGATCGATCATACGAATTCGGAGAACACTTCGTTTGATAGTAGGACACCTCGGGGGCTGAGGTGAAGTCGGGTGCCGGTTTGTTGGAGGAGGCCGCTTGCCAGGTGCTTTTCGATTTCTGCCTCGAAGGGCGTGAAGGGCGGTTCGATACCGCGGGAGAGACGGAGGCCGAGGAAGAATCTTTCGGCGACGGGGTCGGCGGGGGTGCGCTGGGGCGCCGGGTCGATTACGTAGTCTTGGGCGAGCTCAGTGTTCTGGATGCGGTCGGCGCCGTCGAAGGAATGCGCGTCGGAGCCGAAGCCGAGGTAGGGTTCGCGCAGCCAGTATTTGAGGTTGTGGCGCGATTCGAAGCCGGGGCGGGCGAAGTTGGAGATTTCGTATCGGGCGATGCCTAGCCGCGCGAGGCGTTCGACGGCGGATTCGTAGAAGTCGGCAATGGCGTCGTCGGTGGGGATGTCGCGAGCTCCGTAGCGTTGGCCTAGGGAGAGGGCCTCGGAGCCGAGGCGGCTGTCTTCGTCGATCTCCAGCATGTAGACGGAGACGTGCGGTGCGTTGAGGCGTTCGATCCAGTGGAGGGATTCGGACCAACTGGCGGGGGTTTGTCCGGAGAGGCCGGCGATCAAGTCGATGTTGAAGTTGGTGATGCCGGCGGCGCGGAGGTTGGCGATTTCCTGTTCGACGATTTGCGCGGTGTGTTTGCGGCCGGTGCGGGTAAGCTCGTGAGTGATGAAGGATTGCACGCCGAGGCTGACGCGGTTGATGCCGGCTTGATGCCATGCGGTGGCTCGGTGGAGCGTGATGTTGCCGGGGGCGGCTTCGAGCGTGGACTCCGTGGGATTGCCGGGGATGGCGCCGATGAGGGACGCGAGGGCGGAAGGCTCCATGTTGCTGGGCGTGCCGCCGCCGAAGTACAGGGTTTCGGGAGTCCACTGCCATTGCGTGGCGCGGATTTCGTGATGGAGCGCGGCGAGGTATTGCACTTCGAGTTGGCGTGGGAGCACGCCGGACGCGAAGTTACAGTAGGTACATTTTTGCGCGCAGAATGGATAGGAGATGTAGACGCCGGGCATTACAGCGTGACGGGCTCGCCGATTTGTTGGGTGACGGCGGCGGACATCATTTCGGCGAGGGATTGGCCGTTGAGGACGAAGGCGGCGCGGGCGGGGTCCCAATCGAACTTGAAGCTGCGGGAGTGGGCGGAGACCCAGATTTGCTTCACGGGCGAGTTGGGGCTGACGATGAATTTCGCGGGCGGGTCTTCGAATTCGATGGCGAGCGCGCCGGAGTTGAAGTCGACTTCGAAGTCGTGGGTTTCGACGGCGCGGACGAGGCGTTGATAGAGGTCGTCAATTGCTTCGTCGGCTTGGTTTTGGAATTCCTGCTCGGTCACAGATCCTATCGTAGCGCGCCGGATTGTTATAGGATGGCTGACATGGCTACAATCCTACGCATTCTGTTGGTTGCCTCGAGTCTTCAGGCTGGCGTCGTGAAGCTCACGGTGGAGAAGACTGAGGCATTGGCGAGCACGCCGGGGTACGAAAAGCTGGCGGGGCGGTTCTTTGGGGAGTTGGACCCGAGGCATCCGCTGAACGCGGTGATTACGGACATCGAGTTGGCGCCTCGGAACGCGCGGGGGATGGTGGAGTATTCGGCTACGTTCACGATTCTGAAGCCGAAGGATATGAGCAAGGCGAGCGGAGTGCTGGCTTATCAGGTGCCGAATCGCGGCACGGCTGGGATTGAGGGCGCGGGTTTTTTTGCGGATTTCCGCACGCGTGGGCATGTGTTGGTGGCGAGCGGGTGGCAGGCGGATATTGCTCCGGGGCCGCGGGTAGAGACGATGACGGTGCCGGTGGCGAAGAATGCGGATGGGTCCAGCATTACGGGTCCGGTGATGGCGCGGATTGCGAATGCGGCGGCGGGGTCTAGCACGCAATCGATTATCCGGGGGCGCGTGACGGGGACGGCTACGCCGGCGAGTTTCGATACGTCGAAGGCGGCGATGACGAAGCGGTTGTCTGAAGAGGGGGCGCGGATTGCGGTGCGGTCGAGCGATTGGGCTTTCGCGGATTGCGCGCAGACGCCGTTTCCGGGCAAGGCGGACGGGACTAAGATTTGCATGAAGGGCGGGTTTGATCCTGCGTACTTGTATGAGGTGACCTACATTGCGAAGGATCCGCCGGTACACGGGATCGGGTTTGCGGCGACGCGGGATTTGAATGCGTTCCTGCGGCGGGCGGGGGCAGGGAATCCGCTGGGGGCGGCGATTCATCACTTGATCGCGCAGGGGAATTCGCAGTCGGGGAATTATCTGCGGAGCTTTTTGAATTTGGGGTTCAATCAGGATGAACGCGGCGCGCGGGTGTTTGATGGGATGAATCCGAATATTGCGCCTCGGCAGTTGGCGATGAACATTCGGTTCGCGGCTCCCAGTGGGGCGGCGGAGATGTATGAGCCGGGTAGCGACGGCGTGTTGTGGTGGAGCGATTGGGCGGATGATGTTCGCGGGCGCAAGGTGGGAGGGTTGCTTTCGCGGTGCAATGCGACGGAGACGTGTCCGAAGATTGTGGAGACGTTCGGCTCGGCTGAGTTTTATTCGTTGCGCATGTCGCCGAATCTGGTGGGCACGCGGGCGGATGCGGACATTCCGTTGCCGCCGAATGTGCGGCGCTACTATTCGCCGGGCGTGCAGCATGGCGGCGGTGCGGGTGGATTTGAAGTGGCGGGCAGGGCGGCGAACTGCTGTCTGCTGGCCTCGAATCCGAACTCGTCGGCGGAGACGAATCGGGCGCTGATGGCGGCGCTGGTGGATTGGGTGGTGAGGGATGAGCTGCCTCCGCCGAGCCGGTATCCTCGTTTGGATCGCGGGGAGTTGGTCGCGCCAGCGCAGGCCGCGTTGGGGTTCCCTGAGATTCCGGGGCAGCCGATGCCGGACGGCGTGCTGGTGCCGTTCTACGATTACGACTTTGGTTCTGGATTCCGCAAGGCGGATGTGTCGGGCGTGGTTTCGATGCAGCCGCCGGTGATCCGGCAGACGTTGCCGATGCTGGTGCCGCGCGTGGATGCGGACGGCAATGAGATGGCGGGCGTGCGGAGCGTGTTGCTGGAGGCTCCGCTGGGGACGTACACGGGGTGGAGTCCGATTGCCAGTGGGTTCTTCAAGGGGCAGATTCAGGCGCTGGGCGGCGGGTACATTCCGTTCGCTAAGACGAAGGCGGCGCGTGTGGCGTCGGGGGACCCGCGGCTGTCGTTAGAAGAGCGGTACGGGACGCACGAGAATTACGTGGCTCGGGTGAAGGCGGCGGCGGAGCGGTTGGTGGGGGAGCGGTTTTTGTTGGCGGACGATGCGGCTCGGTTGGTGGCGCAGGCGGAACAGAGTTCGGTGTTGCGGTAGCTCAGGGGAGCGAAGATGAGTTCTCTCGTATCTGCCTCAGTTCCTGGCCATCCACGGTGCGGCGAATCCTTCAGCGAACGGATCGTCTCGTAGAGCTTCCGCAAAGTGGGCAGACGATAGTGCGGATGATGCTCCCGGAGGTAGTCGCTAATGGAACGCAAGTCTTGCGCTGCGGCAAGCGTCCAACGGATGCGCATCAGGCGCGCAGCGTTTGTTTAAAGAGGGCGTCCATCTGCGGCTCTTCGACAAATTGGCCTGTGCTGGCCTGAGAGATCCCTTCGCGCGGCGTGAATTGGACTTCCATATTCTTTACTCTAGCATCGTATTTTGGTGACGCAGTGAGGTTACTTCGCTGGGCGCAGCGTCAGCTTCTGGACGCGCCAGTTTAGGATTTCCGCCACGTAGAGTTCGTTCTCAGAGGGGCACGCGATTTCGTGGATCCAGCCGAACTGTTTGGGCTGGCGGCCGGACTTGCCGAGCATGCCGACCACTTTGCCGTCGAGCGTCAGCTTGTAAATGCGGCCGGGGAAAGCGTCGGAGCTGTAGAGATACTGCGTTGCGCCGTTGGTGGCGGGAGTGATGCAGATGGCCCACGGGGAGCCGGCTTGCGAGGTGGCGGCGGAGGCGGTGGGGGTGGCTCCCATCCACGGCTTGGCGTCGGCAGGTACGGGAATGTCGATGGTGATCTGGCGTTGCAGAACGCCGTCGCCGTTGAAGACCTGGATGCGGCGATTGCCGCGGTCGGCTACGTAGATATCGCCCTTGGCGTCGGAGGCGATGCTGTGGGGCGTGTTGAGTTGGCCGGGGCCTGCGCCGGGTTCACCGAAGGATTTCACCCAATCGCCGTTGGCGTCATACTTGGCGACGCGCGCGTTGATGTAGCCGTCACTAATGAAGATGTTGCCGGCGGGGTCCCAGGTGACGTCGGTGGGTTGGCGGAATTGGCCGTCGGTGGGGGGGCGGGGCGGAGTGACGCGGGTCCACGGCTCGGCTTCGTCGCTGGCTTCTTTCTTGCGGCCGAAGACTAAGTCCACGCGGCCTTTGGTGTTGAAGCGGACGACCATGTCGGAACCTTTGTCGATGGCCCACAGGTTGTCGTTCTTGTCGACGCGGACGGTGTGCGCGTAGGACCAGGCGTAGAGGCCCTTGCCGACTTCCTTGAGGTACTTTCCGTTGGCGTCGAACTCGAGGACCTGGGCGGCGGCTGCGCCGAAGGCGGGTCCCACGGTGGAGCCGCGCGAGAAGACGAAGACGTGTCCTTTGGAGTTGACGGCCACGCCGGAGGTTTCGCCGAAGTGGATGTCATCGGGGAGCTTGAAGAAGTCGACGTTGGAATCGAAGGGAATTTGCGGGACGGCGGGTTGTTGCGCGCGGACGCCGGAGACGAGCGCGACGACGGCCAAGCCGGAGGCCAGGGTGAAAAGGGCTGCTGCTTTCATGTAGCACATGATAGCTGATGTGTGGGATCGCTGTTCAGAGGGAGCACGAACCCGACCGTGCATATCCCGGCGTTTTCGCTGTCTCCTAATTACCGGCAAGTCTGCCGATGGAGCACGCGGGTACGTGGCAGGCGAAACCGCCTGCCCTACCGTGGCAGCGGATGCGTTCCGCTTGTGAGCTGGCGAACCGTTGCCCGCGGATGTGGCCTTCAGCAAAGGTGTGCGGAATAACGAAGCACTCAAGTAGACGGTCGGCTTTTGTGTGATCCTGAGAGAAGCCATGCGGGTCTTTTTGCTTATTGCCGCGACGCTTCCGTGCCTGGCGCAGGTGCCTACTTGTTCGGCTCCGGTGTGGAGTCCGTGCGACATCGTCTTTGAGTTACAGGCCGGGGAAGCGGGGGAATTGCGCGGGGATTTCCGCTCGCCGCATAAGGATACGAAAACCATTCGCGCGTTCCGGGAAGGCAACACATTGGTGCTGCGGTTTACGCCAGACGAGGCGGGCGAGTGGGATTACCGGGTGACCAGTTCGCTGCGAAGGCTCGATGCGCAACTGGGCAAGGCCACGGGCGTGGCGTCGGAGGCGCCGGGGTTTGTGCGGACGGCAAACGTGCATCACTTCCAGACGGCTAACTTGCAGCCGCACTTGTGGATGGGGTCGGCGGTGGAGAATTTTGTTGCGATGCCGCGGACGGAGTTTGAGACGACGGTGGCGGCGCGGGCGGCGGAGAAGTTCACGCACTTGCGGGTCACGATTGAAGCGGGCGCGGATCTGCGTGAGGCGGCGGCGCGCGTCCGGGTGATCCACAATCGCGGGATGGTAACGGACCTGGTGTTGGCCTCGATTCCTGAGGGGCGCGCGGAGCGGGAGCGTTACATCACGGAGATCGCGGCTCGGTTTTCGGCGTTCAACCTAATGTGGGCGGGCTTGCCGGCGTTTGAGCGCGTACGCAATGCGCGGGCCGTGTTGACGGACACGGCGGAGTTGCTGGCGCGACTCGATCCTTATAAGCATCCGCGCACTTCGGGGGCGGAGGTGACTTCGTCTCCGCTGCTGGCAGACAAATGGATGAGCTTGCTGAGTTACGGCACGGCGGACCCCAATGTGGGCGCGGTGGAACATCAGTTGATGGCGCTGCCGGGGATCAACGCGGGCATCCGGTCGCGGGCGGACTTGTGGAATGCGACGATGAACGGGCAATATCCGGCGGCGGGCGCGGGGCGCGAGTTCACGGTGTGGATTGAGTTGATGGCCCGCACACGCTATTGGGAGATGGAGCCCTACTTTGACGTCAGTGGCGGGCGGGCGATTGCGGTGCGTGATGCTCCTGGGTTATTCGGCGATCCGGAAGACGCGGTGGAGTATTTGGTCTACGTGGAGAAGCCAGGTCCGGTGGAGTTGACGGTGGAGAATCACGGCTACGATGTGGCGTGGATCAATCCGGCGACGGGGGAGCGCGTGCTGGCGAAAGATTACAAGGGCAAGAGCTTCGCGGGAGAGCCGCCGGATAAGTCGCACGACTGGCTGCTGCATGTTTCGCGCGAGGGTCACAAGCAGGGGCTCAACAAGTACAAGTTTGAATCGCGGCGCAATATCCGGCAGACGGCGGAGACGGATCCGACCAAGGTTCCGTTTGAGATGGAGAAGCCGGCGGGAGAGATTTCGGTGCGGACGCCGTCGTTTTACGCGTTGAAGATTCTGCGGGCGACTCGGGCGACGCGGGACCTGTTGGTGGTGTGGACGGCGGAGGTAGCGAACGGAACGGAGAGCGGCCGGGTGGTGGGCATCGGCAAAGAGGGCACGCTGAATCTGCCGCCGTCGTTTGGGGAAAAGCTGCCGGCGGTGATGAGTCTGCGCGTATCGTTGATCAACGCAAATGGAAAGGCGTACGTGATCGACCACGCGATCCGGCTTGTGCCTTGATGATTCTGGCGATGGATACTTCGACCGATCCAGGGAGCATTGCGCTTGCGGATGGCGGGCGGTTGCTGGAAGAAGTTGTGCTCACTGCGCCGGATGGCTACGGGGACGTGCTGTTTGTGGAGATTGAGAGGCTGCTGGCGCGGCATTCGGTCCGGCTGACGGAGATTGCGTGTTTCGCGGCGGGGTCGGGTCCGGGAACCTTCACCGGGGTGCGCGCGGCGCTCTCAGCGGCGAAGGGATTCGCGGAGGCTGCGGGGTGCAAGGTGGTGGGCGTATCGAACTTGCAGGCGACGGCATGGTTCGGGAGCGGAGAACTGCGCGCTCCGTACCGCAACGCGCATCGGGGCGAGGTGTACGCGGGCGTGTTCGATGCGCACCTGCGGACGGTGCAGGAAGAAGTAGTGACGAAGCTGGACGTGTGGTCAGCGGCGCTGCCTGCGGGGGCGGTCCTGATGATGCAGGAACAGCCGCTGGCGCGCGCCATCGCGGCGATCGCGTGGAAGCGGATGCAGGCGGGGCTGGCGGAAGATCCCGCGGCGCTCGACGCCAACTACGTGCGCCGCGCGGACGCCGAGATGATGTGGGTGGATAAGTAAATGGTGTCTGACACCATTTAGCGGCGGGCGATCCACACGCCGAGCCAGACCGAGGCGTACCCCGCTGTTGCGCTGGCGAGTACGTTTCCCAACGCGAGCCAATGCTCGCCTTGGCGGCTGAGCTGCACGGTTTCCCATCCGAAGGCGGAGAAGGTGGTGTAGCCGCCGAGGATTCCCGTTACTAGGAACAGGCCCCACACTGGCGACGCGGAGCGCTCGGCCAGGAACGTGGAGATGAGTCCGATGAGGAAGCATCCCGTGACGTTGACCGTGAATGTGCCCCAAGGGAATCGGCTGGCGAAGCGTTCGGTGAGCATGGAGACGGTGAGATAGCGTGCCAGGCCGCCGAGCGCTGCACCGAGCATGACGGCGAGCAGCTTAGGCATTGGCCACCCACTTGACTTTCAATTCCTGCAGGCGATCGCGGTAGGTGGCGGCTTGCTTGAAGTCGAACTTGCGGGCGGCCTCGCGCATTTTTTCTTCCAGCTCCGTGAGGTAATCCGCCATGCGCTCCACCGGAACGGCATCGGGCAACTCGTCTTCTTCCAGCGGGACGGTCATGTAGTCGGCGTCGGTGATCGCGATGAGGTTGCCATCGATGGGCTTGACGATGGACTCGGGAGTGATGCCGTTGGCTTCGTTGTAGGCTACCTGAATGGCGCGGCGGCGATTGGTTTCGTCGATGGCCTGCTTCATGGAGCCCGTCATCACGTCGCCGTAGAGGATGGCGCGGCCGTTGAGGTTGCGGGCGGCGCGGCCCATGGTCTGGATCAGCGAACCGGTGGAGCGCAGGAAGCCTTCCTTGTCGGCGTCCAGGATCGCGACCAGGGAGACTTCGGGCAAGTCCAAGCCTTCGCGAAGGAGGTTGATTCCGATGAGGGCGTCATAGGTGCCCCGGCGGAGGTCGCGCAGGATTTTCACGCGGTCCAGGGTGGAGACTTCGGAGTGAAGATAGGCGCACTTCACGCCGGCTTCGGTGTAATGCTCGGCCAGATCTTCCGCCATGCGTTTGGTGAGCGTGGTGACCAGCACGCGCTCATTGCGTTCGGTGCGCAGGCGGATTTCGTGCAGCAGATTGTCGACCTGGCCGCGGATGGGGCGGACTTCGATTTCGGGGTCGATCAGGCCCGTGGGGCGGATGATCTGCTCACTCACTTCGCCGGAGGTTTTGGTCAGCTCATACGGCCCCGGCGTGGCGGAAACGTAGATCACCTGATGAACGCGGTTCTCGAATTCCTCAAAAGTAAGCGGGCGGTTGTCCAGCGCGCTGGGGAGGCGGAAGCCGTACTTGACCAGATTCTCCTTGCGTGAGCGGTCGCCGTGGAACATCGCACGCAGCTGCGGAATGGTCTGGTGGCTTTCGTCGATGAAAATGAGCGAATCGGGCGGGAGGTAATCGAGCAACGTCGGCGGGGCCTGTCCGGGCAGGCGGCCGGAGAAGTGGCGCGAGTAGTTCTCGATGCCGTGGCAGTAGCCGATCTGCTTGATCATCTCCAGATCAAACATGGTGCGCTGCCAGATGCGTCCGGCTTCAATGTGCTTGCCTTCCTTGCGCATCTCGCCGTTCCACCATTGCAGTTCATTCTCAATGGTGACCATGGCGTCGATCTTGCTTTGCTCGCTCATCACGTAGTGGGTCTTCGGATAGATGGGCAGCCGCGTGTAGGTTTGCTTGGCTTGGCCGGTGAGCGGGTCGAACTGTTCCAGGTTTTCGATTTCGTCGCCCCACATGGAGATGCGGAAGGCGAGGTCGTCATAGGTGGGGTAGACCTCGATGATGTCGCCGCGCACGCGGAAGGTGCCGCGTTTAAAGTCGCCTTCGTGACGCTCATAGAGGATTTCGACCAGCTTGGCGGTGATTGCCTCGCGCTCAATGTGCTGGCCCTTTTCGAGGATCAGCAGCATGCCGTAGTAGGCTTCGGGCGAGCCCAGGCCGTAGATGCAGCTCACGCTGGCGATGATGATGACGTCGCGGCGCTCGAACAAGGAGCGTGTGGCGGAGAGGCGCAGCTTGTCGAGTTCGTCGTTGGTGGTGGCTTCCTTTTCAATGTAGACGTCGCCGGAGGGGATGTAGGCTTCGGGCTGGTAGTAATCGTAGTAGCTGACGAAGTATTCGACGGCGTTGGTGGGGAAGTAGGACTTGAATTCCTGGTAGAGCTGCGCCGCCAGTGTTTTGTTGTGCGCCAGGATGATCGCGGGCAGGTTGGTGCGTTCAATCACCTTGGCCATGGTGAACGTCTTGCCCGAGCCGGTGACGCCGAGCAGGACCTGATGCTGGTCGCCGTCCTTGAGGCCTTGCAGCAGGGAGGCGATAGCGGTGGGCTGATCGCCGCGAGGTTGGTAGTTGATGCCGAGGCGGAAGGAAGACATGGGGCCTTCCTCTCAGTATACGGGGCCTCAGAAGATGGCGAAGTTCATTTCGACGTCGGTGATGAAGGGCGTGGGTTGGCCGTCCTTGATGAGGGGTTGATAGGTCCATTGGGCGACGGCCTCCGCGGAGACCTGCCGTAGTTCCTGCGGTCCGCTGGTGACTCTGAGATTTTGCACGCGGCCGTCGATGCCGACCAGGACCTTGATCCATACGGAGCCTTGGACACGGTTGCGTTTGGCCTCGGCGGGATAGCTGGGGCGCACCTTGTTGCAGACCATCTTCGTAGCGTCCTTGGCGGGGATGACGGGGACGTCCGCCGTTGGAGTGCTTTGCGCGGAGCAGAATGCGGCGACTAGGCAGAAAAGGGCGATGCGAATCCAGTTGAGCGGCATGGCTCTTCCATGCTACCGGATACTCACCGTGACTGGATTGGTGGCGCGGCCATCGACCAGGAAGTTGACGTTGACCTCGCCGCGGCCGGCAAGCGCAGCCGGGAGTGGGCCAACGTTGATTTGGTCGAGACCGGCGAACTGGCCTTGGGCCACGGCCGCGAGGACTGGGACGTCGAGGCCACCGATGGTGGCGGTGACGGGGCTGGCGTGGGCTCGGAGGCCGGTTCCGTAGAAGGTTAGGTATACCTGGGTGCCAGGCGCGCCGAGGACCACGGGCAGGTTTTCGCGCGGAGTCCGGTCGGCGAGGAACGTCAGGCCCGATTGCTGAGCGCCGCCGGGCAATACGGTCACGAAGGCCGCTGCGGCGGGGCCGCGTCCGTTGGAGTTCGCCGCGAAGATGCCGGGAGCTACAGCGGCGACAGTGACCTCTGCCACGCCCTGGCCGAGGAGGCTGGTCACCGTGATACGTGCCGTGCCGGGCGCGGAGGCGGGCATCAGAAAGTTGATCTGCTCCGGGGAGATGAACTGTAGCCGGCCCAGTTGGATGCCGCCGCGGCTGTCCGTGATTAAAACTCTGGTGCCGTCGATTTCGGTGGGTAGCGAAGCCGAACCCAGAATGAACTCGCGGGCCAAGTTCTTGCCGAAAATGGAAACCCACGAGTTGGCGGCGACTGCTCCTGCTGTGGCCGTGGCGGCGTTGACGATGGAGCCGCTGGTCAGACTCAGGAACTGGCCCTGGGTCGGTTCCACCAAAATCGAACCTGGAGCGGTGCTCAGACCTGAGCCACGGCGGACAAGCAGGCTGGCATAGGAACGCTGGGAGGTATCGGCCACATCCACAGTGAACCGCAGGGGCTGAGTACCGTTGGCGGAGACCAGACGCGGATCAATCCTCACGGAGCCTTGGCGAATGGTGGCGTTTGCGCCCAGAATTTCGAGGTCCTGGGGGGATAGAGTGGTATCGATACCCGGCCCGAAGATCAAGATGTCGAAAGAGTTGCCGCCTGTGGTGGAGACGAAGGATGACAGCGAGAAGTCGCCTGAGCCTCCCGTTGCCCCTTGCCGAAAGGAGTCGATACGGACGCTGCCGGTGCGGGCGGGGAGCAGGAAACTTAGGCTTGAGGATTGTCCGGCCGCGATCAGGACGGGTCTTCTCGCGGAGAAGAAGGACGCCTCGGCATTTACGTCTACGTCGGTTGCGAGGAGCTGGAATGAGCTGGGAGAGGCAAGGCTCAGCATTGGCTCGGCGTACACAACATAGTTTCCGGCGGGCACGCTGCGGATAGCAAAGGCTCCGGTGGCGTCCGTCAGCGCGCCCACGGTCACGCCGCTGGAAGCGTCCGTCGCGGTCACGGTCATCCTTCTGGCGGGTTGACCCGTTGAGAGCGTCAGCGTGCCGCGAAGCTCTCCGTAGCGCGCGGTAGTGCCCGCGAACGGAGCTACCTCGCGGGCGAAAGCGGTTTCGTCAGGACTTAGTATGCGGCCCGCGACCGAGCCCCCGAATGGGTACAGGGTGGATGCCAATAGGTGCGTATGCCCGGCTCCCAATACGTGGCCCATTTCGTGTGTGGCCACAGCCTGAAAATCGAACGTATTGGGCGCGCCGTTGGTGCTGAAGGGAAATCCTCTGTCGGCATAACTTGGGGAAAACAGGATGTCGGAGTCGAGCACCTCTCCAGTGCCCGGAACGGTGATCACCACAGTGACCGCCAGAGCATCCCCCACCAGGGAGCGGATTTCCGGGGTGTCCCGTATCGAAATGGTGTTGCGGTTGTCCTTAGAGTCGTTGAGGAAGGGCGTGGATTGCAGCGCGGCGAAGCGCATGCGGGAGTTCTCTACGCTGCTCCACGTGCTGGCGGCGGCTTGCAAGGCTCCGATGGGATTGCTGCCTGGGTTGAACAATTGGCGACCGGATGAATTAGTTGCGTCCGCTCGAATACCCTCGTTGAATTGCATGGAGACGTCGGTGTAATCCGGCAGGAAGGCCGGGACACCCTGTTCGCTTACAAAGCGGGTGTGTGCGGATAAAGATTGGCAGAGGGCGCACAAAAGCGCGGCGAGTCTCACTTGGATGCCTCGCGCCGGATTGCCGCCAGGAAATCCGTCAAAGTCTGGTTCGACGCCGTGCGGATGCGTTTGCCGGAAGGGGAGTCAGCCACGTCGACCTTGCCTTGCGAGGAACCGCGGAGCCGCCAGTAGCCGAGCGGTGTCTGATACAGGAAGAGAACCACCTCTTCTCCGGCGCGAAACACGATGGCACCGGAGACTTGCATGGAGATGCCGTTCAGCGTGGCGCCGGGTTCGCTCACGGTGATTACAGCCGGGACCACGCCTTTCACTTCGTCCAGCACTTGCAGCCGGTAGTGTGTCCACAGGAATTCGCCGGAGCTGGCCACTTGTGAATCCACGACCAGGGCATGCACGATCCGCGGGGAATCGGCAACCAACTGTTCGAAGGCAAGGCGGGGCACGACGGCGGCATGGGCGGAGGAGAGGGCCAGCAGCAGGGGCAGCGCAGAGAGGAAACGGGTCATCTGCCGCTACTCTATCGCAAGTGGCGGTAGCACGTCTGCAAGGCCAAGGAGGCGTGCGCTAGATTGGGAACGTGGCTAAGGCGCGTCCAAAATTTTACGCCGTCTGGAAGGGGCACGCTCCCGGCGTCTACAGTGATTGGGGCGAAACTTCGCGGCAAGTGGCGGGGTATTCGGGGGCGATCTTCAAAGGCTTCGCCTCGCTCGCGGAGGCCCAGGCAGCGTTTCGGGAACCCTACTCCAAGCACTGGGGCAAACATGCGGAGGCCGTGAGACCCGCCCTGCCCGAGCTTGAGCCCGATGCGGTGGCGGTGGATGCGGCTTGCGCCGGTGTTCCGGGTCCCATGGAATACCGGGGTGTGCATATCGCCAGCGGCGATCTTCTATTCCAGGCCGGCCCCTTCGAAGACGGCACCAACAACGTGGGTGAATTTCTCGCGCTGGTGCATGCGTTGGCGTTGCTGGCCAAGCAAGGCAAGACGGACGTGACCATTTACTCCGATTCCAAGACCGCGCTCAGCTGGGTGCGCAAGGGAAAGTGCCGCACCAAGTTGGAGCGTTCTGACCGGAACGGCCGCATCTTTGAATTGATCGCCCGTGCGGACGCTTGGCTTGCCGCGCATTCGCTGGTGAACCCGCTGTGCAAATGGGAGACGGCGGAGTGGGGAGAAATTCCCGCCGACTACGGGCGCAAGTGATTACTGCGCTTCCCTCGGCAGATCGGCGAGTGCGAAGTTGACTTCGACTTCGGTCAACACTTCGGCGGGCTGGCCGTTCAAGAGCATCGGTTTGTAGACCCATTGGCTGACGGCGTCGAGGGCGGCTTGGCGGAGCATGGCTGGTCCGCTGACTACGCTGATGTTCTTCACGTTGCCTTCTTTGCCGATGATGACGCTGAGTAGGACAGCTCCCTGGACGCGGGCTTGCCGGGCGATGGGCGGGTATGCGGGCGCGACCTGCTTGATCAGGAGGCCGCGGGCGACGCCTGAGGACACTCGCTGCACGGTTTGTCCGACCGTGGTAACTGGGGCCTGTGCCCCGGGCGGGTTGGCGACGGCGGCTTGATCCAGCGCGAGGAGGATCGTGAAGCTTCCGTTACCATTCTGAAGTCTAACAGCGTGCAAGTGCACATCCACTGCGCGCAGTTTCTCGGTTGGGTCCCAGGGAGTGGGCAACGTGTCGCCCACTCTCACGCCGAGCGCATCGGTGGCGAGGCGGGCCAGTTCCGGTGACAGACCGTCTGTGCGGATTGCAAAGATGACGCCAGGGCCCTGTGGCGCGGGCGCGGCTGGTCCCCCACGCCCTCCGCGGCCTGCTGCACTGGGTGCCGGGGGAGGAGGAGGAGCCGGGACGGCCACGGGGACGCGTGCGGCTGTGAGGGCGGTGCCGGCAGCCGGTTGCGCAAAGGTTACGATCACGCGCGTGCTGGTGGGTGGCGCGGGTTGTGAGGCGTAGTGCCAGTTCAGGACGTTCGCCAGGACGGCTTTCCTCAACTCTTCAGGACCGTTGATGACGCGGGCATCGGTGACTTCGCCCTTGGCGCTCAAGCTCGCGTCCAGAGTGACGGTGCCTGTAACCGTTCCACCCGGATGGTAGATAGGCGTGCGATGCAGCAGCGGAGCGCCTGCATTCACGGTCACGCCCTGGCCATCGGGCAGGGACTGCGCGGCCAACTGAAGCGGCAGCAGCCACATCGCGCTTGCAACGGTGAGCGCCACGACGCCCACGGCCGCCGCGCCCCGAATCATCAACTTCGCATTCGACATGGGAACCTCCCGCAACATCGCCGTTACCCGCACCGCGAGTTGGCGTTTCTTCAAAAATAAGGGTGCCGGGGCCAAGTCCGCGCGCATGTTCTGTGAGGCCACCGCGACCAGCGCTTCCAAGTACCCGGTCTGGTCGCCTGTCCCTTCGACTACTTCCCGGTCCACCACTTGCTCCCGCGCGAGCTGTATCTGGCTCAGCGCGAACCACACCGCTGGATGAAACCACAATACGCCGCGGACGATTTCCTCGCCCAGCACGAACCACCAGTCGTGCCGCTCCACGTGGAGCAGTTCGTGGCGGGCAATGGGATCACGCATTGGCGGCGGCATTTCGAGCACGCGCGCGGGCAGCAGAACGGTGCACCCGAACGTCACCGGCCCCGTGATGGCGTCGGATACGAACCAGTAGGCGTGCGTGTCATAGGTGGCAATCGGGGCTGTGATCGGCGTTGCCCTTCGGCGCAATCGCAACAAACGCAACAGTCCCAGCGCGAGCCAAGCGAAGCGCACTCCCGCTCCCGCCACCAGCACTTCCCGCCATCCCAATGCCCAGTCCGATGGGAGGGGGGCCGGAGCCCCCGCGCGGTCCACGATCACGGCCACCGGTGCCGCGTTTTCAATGGCGATGGGCAACGCCTGAGTCCATGGCTCGATCACCGGAAGCAACATCGCCAGTGCGAGCAGCCCCTGCCAAAACCACAGGCGCGCCCGCGCGTTCCCCAGCATTCGCGCCACGGCGGCTCCCACCGCCACCAATAGCGTTACCTGCAAGGACCACATGAGAAGGTTGCTCATTTGATGCTCCTGCGGATCTCATCCAGCTCGGCTTTGGAAAGCTGCTCGTCTTCCACCAGGTGCAGCAGCAACGGTTCCGCCGCGCCGTTGAAGACCCGGTCCACGAACTCGCGCACCATGGCACGGATGACGGTTTTCTGCGGCTTGCTGGGGGCGTAGACGAAGGCTTTATCACCGGCTTTTTTCTTGAGAAACCCCTTGGTTTCCAGAATATTCATCATGGTGGAGACGGTGGTGTAGGCGATCTTGCGCTGCTCCAGCAGGGCCTCGTAGACGTGGCGCACGTTGCAGGGTCCCAGCCGCCAGACCACCTTCATGATCTCGAGTTCCTGACCGGTGAGAGTGTACTTTCCGCTCTTCATACTAAAACGTTAGTATGAAAGAAATAGTATGTCAAGTGGAAAGGTAGCCCGCTGGAAATGGCGTTGCCTAAGGAAGCTTGAAGACGATGTCGCAGTTCGCCGTCGCGCGCCCTACGCGTCCAAGAACGCTTGCCCGATGTGCCGCACCGTCGACATCACGCGTGCGTAATCCATACGGATGGGGCCCAGTACGGCGATCACCGCTGACAGGCCGCCGTCGAGCTTCACAGGCAGGCCGATCAGGCTGAGCTCACGCATCGCCGGGTGAATTTCCGCCAAGCCCACGTGGACACCCACTTCCCCGAGCGGCTGCTCCAGAAAACGGTCCAGCAGGTCGAGCACGCGCTTCTTCTCTTCCAGCGCGCGGAACAGCTCGCGGAGTTTTTCCTTGGTCAGGTGCAGGTCCAGCACCACCAGGTTGCTCGCGCCGTCCATATGGATCTCCGGCATGGGGCCGACGTCGAGAAGTCCCTTGGCGTACAGCAGCGTGAGCTTGCTCAGCACTTCGTCGTAGGTGGCCTCGGCGTGCGAAAGGCGGGTGGCCAGTTCGCGGCGGACGTGTTCCAGGGCCCAGCCTTCGAAGTTGCGGTTGACGTAATTCTTGATTGATTCAAGGTCGCTTGTGCTGAGGGCGCGGTCCAGCAGCACGACGCGATTGCGCACCTGATGATCGCGTGTCATCACCACCATCAACACGCGATTGTCGGAAAGCGAAACAAGTTCCAGCCGCTCCAGCGCGGGGTTCGAGCGCGGAATGGCCGCAGCGATGCCGACGCCGCGCGTGCGCTCGGTCAGCATGCGGGAGGTGAATTCGATGCGCTGGTCCACCGAATCCAGCTTGCCCAGCTCAAAGCGCAGGCGGTCGATTTCGGCGGTGACCAAGCGGCGCATTCCCAGCGATTCGACGTAACTGCGGAAGGCCTTTTCGGTAGGCACGCGTCCGGCCGAGGTGTGGGGCTGGCTGAGGTAGCCTTCTTCGTCGAGGTCCGCCATCACGTTGCGGATGGAGGCGGCGCTCAGCTGATCGGCGCGACTGCGCGCGATGGTGCGGGAGGCGACGGGTTCGCCCGAGGCGATGTACGCCTCGACGATGTTGTGTAGCACTTCCTGGCCGCGAGCTGTTAACGGAATTTCCACGTCTTCCGCTATTATCGCAAACTTAAGGCTGCTTTTGATCGCCCGGTTCGTGACCGCGCAGTAGCTTCAGCGTCCACCAGACCCAATACAGCATCAGCGCGCCGCCCCCCAGGGACAACACAATCGCTACCCAAGCTTGTGCGCTGAGACTCATGCCTAAAGCGAGTATGGGGAGTATTCCGCGAGCGGACAATCGCTCTACTGTACTAAGTGCGTTCTAAGTGGTTCGCCTGAGAGCTAGTCCTTTCGGCCCATCATTAGGAAGCCCCGCTCTCACGAACGAGGCTATTCACAGACCCGTTGCTGTCAGTCCTTGCGGCCCATGCCGCACTCTTCGTGGATGGATTGCACGGCTAGCTCTAAGTCCTTGCGGTGTACCACGACCGCGATGGTCAGCTCACTGGAGCCTTGGGCGATGACCACGATGTTGATGTTCTGGCGCGACATGGCGGTGAAGATGCGGCCGGCCAGGCCGGGGGTGCCGCGCATGCCTTCGCCGACGACGGCTAGCAGGCCCACTTCTTTGTCGATGAGGATGGGCTTCAGGTAGCCGTGCGCGATTTCCAGGGCCAGGCTCTGCTGGAGGAATTCCTGGGCACGATCGAGTTCACTCTGGCGGATCAGGAAGCAGAAACTCTGCGTGTAACTGGAACTGGTGATCAGCATCAATTCCACGCCGGAGCGCGAGAGAGCTTCGATGGCCTCGGCCATCACCTTTGTGCCGCTGATTTCGGCGCTGGCGGGTTCGATGGAGACCATGGCGATGCCGGTCATCGAGGTCACGGCGCGCGGCCCTAGGCCCGTTTCGATCACCGGTACGATGCGCGTGCCGGGGACGTGGGGAGCGAAGCTGTTCTTGCTCCACACGGGAATCTTTCGTTCGGCGAGCGGGGCCAGCGTGCGGGGGTGCAGCACCTTGGCGCCGTTGTAGGCGAGTTCGGCTGCTTCGGCGTAGGTGACTTCGGGCAGCACGCGGGCGTTCTTGACCAGGCGTGGATCGGCACTCATGATGCCGTCGACGTCGGTCCAGATCCAGAGTTCGGCGGCGTCGAGCACGGCTGCGATGATGGAGGCCGAAAAGTCCGACCCGCCGCGGCCGAGCGTGGTGGGGCGGCCGTCGAGCGTGGACGCGTTGAAGCCGGTCACAACGGGCAGCACGCGCTTGTCGAGCAGCGGACGCAGCACCTTGGCGGCGCGCTCGCGTGTTGCGTCCAGAATCGGGGTTGCGTTGCCGAAGACCGCGTCGGTGGCGATCACGGTTGCGGCGTTCACGGCCTGGGCGGCGATGCCCTCAGAGTTGAAGTACTCAGCCAGCAGGAACGCACTGAGGCGCTCGCCAATGGCGATCGCTTCGTCGACGGACTTGGGCGGGCGTTCGCGCAGCAGCAGCATGCCTCGCGCGATGCGGGTAAATTCCGCGGTAAGTGCTTCGATGCCCCTGCACGCCGCATCTTGCCGGTCCGCCGGGAGCAGATCCTTGGCGCACTCCAGGTGGCGTGCGGTCAGTGCGGCCAGGTTCGCCTCCAGTCCTTCGGAGTCCGAGGCTTCGGCCTTCTTCAGGGTGTCGAGCAGCAGGTCCGTCACCTTCGACATGGCCGAAACGATGATGGCCACCGGCCGGGTGGCGTGCTGCTCCGCCGTCAACTTCGCCGCGATCTTGATGCGGTCCGCCGAGCCCATACTCGTGCCGCCAAATTTCATCACCAGTAATTCGTTGCTCAATTCGAAGTCCGTCCCCGCACAATCTTTAATACTGCTTCTTCTACTTGTTCCGGCGTGAGCCCGCTTGTGTCCACGTATTCGGCGTCCGGCGCTTGCATGAGCGGCGCTTCGGCACGCGTGCGGTCGCGAGTGTCACGCCCGGCGAGGTCGCGGGCCACTTGCTCGACCGGCGCGCCCAGTTCCACGGCGCGGCGCTGCGCGCGAGCTTCGGCGCTGGCGTCGAGGAACACCTTTACGCGGGCGTCCGGGAACACCACGGTGCCGATGTCGCGCCCTTCCATGACGGCTGGACCGCTGGCTCCGATGCGCCGCTGCTCTTCGCGCATGGCCCGGCGGACGCCCGGGTAGGCCGCGACTTTCGACGCCGCTTCGCTCACGTGCGGTTCCCGGATCTCTGCGGTGACGTCCTCGCCATTCAGCAGCACGCCGCCGTTGAGGAACGTGACGTGCGCCTCGCGCGCCAGCTGCTCCATGCGGTGCATGTCGTTGAGGTCGATACCCGCGCGCAGCGCCCAGCAGGCCACGGACCGGTACATCGCGCCGGTGTCGATGTAGGTATAGCCCAGGCGGCGGGCGACGGCTCGGGCAACGGTGCTTTTCCCGGATCCACCCGGCCCATCGATGGCCACAATCGTATGTTCAGTCACTCTTTCCAGTATTTCACAGCGGTCCCTTGTTAGACTGAGGATGTGAATTTCTCGGAGCACAAACTCTCTCTGGAAATTCGCCCCGACATGGCCGAACTCGGCCGGCTCACGCAGGTCCTCGACGAATTCTGGCAGGCGCACAGTCTGGACGAAGACAAGCAGGCGGATCTGAACATCGCCGTTGAAGAAATCGTGAGCAATGTGATTCGCCACGCTGGGACCGCGCTACCGATCCGCGTTCATGTCGGCTTGAGTGCCGGGCGCGTGAGCGTGGAGGTGCAGGACTCCGGCTGCGCCTTCGATCCGCTTGCGCACCCCTTGCCGGACCCCGGCGCATCACTCGAACAACGCCGCGCAGGGGGGCTGGGAATCCTGATGGTGACGAAGATGATGGATGAGGTCCGCTACCAACGCGTGGAAGACCGGAATTCGTTCACCATGATCCTGAGCCGCTAGTGATCCCACTAGTGATCAAAGTGCAGCTCGATTTCGCAGTTCGCGCCGGAGTTTTTCATGCGGACGCGATCCGCCATACGGTATAGCAACATGGTTGCCATGGAAGAGGTGCTGCGCTCGGCCACGGCCACCGCTGCGCCGATGGTGCGGGGAGCTTCCCGCTCCGGTAGGCGGCCCTGATAGCGCACCACCAGATCCAGATTGAACTCGTCGAAACTCGCCTCAACCATCAACGGGCCGTTCGCCAATTCCTCGCCGGAGACTAGTTCGTAGGCTTCCACCAGCGCACTCACAGCCCGCTCTTCCACCTCACGGCGCGCTCCCCAGTCTCCGCCGGATTCCTCCATAAAGGAGTAGAGTTTTTCCACGTCGTCACTGGCCGGCTGCACGGTGATGGAGTGTTTCTTCGCGGAACCTATGCGGAATAAGACGTTCAGCACCACCACCATTAAGGTCGCCAGCGTCAGGCCGGAGGACAGCAGCGTGCCCAGCCACTCCGGCAGCCCGCGAAACGCGCCCGGAATGGCGTCCGCCGTCAATCCGAAGAGCAAGGACATCCCGATGATATAGGTGTGGCGGGCCTCCATCATACGCGTCATAATGATCTGCATTCCTGCGATCAGGTTGTAGGAGACCACCAACAGGAACATTGCGCCCACCACTGGCGGCGGCGCGGCCTGGATCAACGCCACCAGTTTGGGGAAGAACGCCAAGAGGATGAGCAGCGCGCCGCAGGCGTAGCCGATTTTGCGGCTGACCGCGCCGGTGGCCGCCGAAAGACCCACGTTGCTGCTGGAGCTGCCCAGCGCGAACCCGCCCAGCATCCCCGATGCCAGTGATCCCAGTCCGAAGCACAGAACCGCCGCGCTACCCGCCTTGATGTCCGTGCGCTTCCAATCCGCGTCGCTGATTTTTTCGCTAATCGTGAGATCTCCCGAGGTCTTCAACGCCGAACTCAATCCCAGCACAACGAACGGCACAATGAGTTGCGGATCAAACGCGAATCCCGGATGTGTCAGGTGCGGCAGTCCGATCCATGGCGCGGTTCCCACACGTGCCCACAGCTCCGGCGTTACCAGCCCCATTTGCACGCACACGGCGTAGCCCAAACCTAGTGTGATCAGGGTGCTGAACAGGCGCAGCCAACCCTTGCCCCACACCGTCAACGCCGCCAGCAACGCAAGTGACCCCGAAGCGACCATGATGTGCGCCAGACCGGGAATCTGATCGAACTTCTCCATTCCCAGGAACCGCTGCACCGCCAGCGATGCCTGCGACGCTCCCACCATGAATGCGATCAGTCCCACGACTTCCGGCGGAAACAAGAAGCGCCACCGGGGAAGCATGCGGGAAAACAGGGCCACGGAAACTGCGGTGACCACCGTCATCCCGCTCAACAAAGCCATGCCGCCGATACGGGTCGCCATCACGGCCGGCGCCACAAACGAACTGAAAATGGCCGAGGGAAGCAGATGGCCGAATCCGACATACGGCAGCCGGCTTGCCACCAGGATCGACGCCAGACCAGACACGACCAGCGTGGCCACGATCATCGTTTCCAGTTGCTCTCCGCTGGCCCCTACCGCAGCTAGAACGGCGATGGGAAGTGTGACCTTGCTGGCCGACTCAACCGCGTGCTGCAACCCCAGCACCAGCAACGTTCCGGTGGGCGGGGTGTCATCGGTGGCGTAGATGATGTTCGCTGGCTTGCGTGGAGGACGGCCCGTTTTCTTGCGGACCTCTAGCGCTTCAAAGCGACCGATGAGGGAGCGTAACATGCGGCGAATCTGCCTGACGGCTTGCGCCAGTATAGCGGCCTATCGTTACAATCGCGTTGCACTCCAGGATCTAGGGGATGAGGACGAAGCGTGCACATAATGGATCTTCATGCCGCTTGAAATCGAAGTTGAAAAGCACCCGCACCTGCAAATCGTGAGCCTGCGGGGGCGCCTGGATTCCGCCGGGACGCCGGCCTTTGAAACGTCCATGAAATTGCTGATCGAGGCAGGGGAAAAACGCATCTTGATCGACTGCGCGGACCTACGCTATGTCAGCAGCGTCGGGCTTGGAGTTTTTGTTGCCTCCGCACAATCCCTGACCGCCTCAGGCGGCGGACTCTACTTTGCCGGCCTAACCCAACACGTCCGCTCGGTCTTTGAAATGGTGGGCTTCTTCGGCATCTTTGAGGTGTTCCCCACACGCTCCGAGGCGTTGGAAAGCCCTAGTCTCCAGCCCTCCGCCTGACCGCAAACGAAGAGATGCGCCGCAGTTGCCCGCGGCGCACGCTGACTCCTAGAAGTTATACCCGACCATCGCGAACGGGAAATCGTAGCCGTTGCCCTGGGTGGTCTTCTTGAGGAAGGTGCCCGGGAACAAGTGCGCGTAGCCGAAGGCAATCGACATCTGCTTGGTCGCCGCATATGTCGCCGTTAGATCGATTTCCGTGCCGATGTAGCTCCCCGCCGCGCCGGTCACGTCGCGCACCACCGCCGTGCCGTTGGCTGCATACAGCGCATCCTTCGCGCTGGCCAGCCACAGCCAGTGATAGCGGGGCGTGAACGTCAGCTTCGACGTCGGCTTCATGGTGGCCGCCACCTGCAAGTTGTGCGCGTTCTTCCAGCCCACCTGATCCGCGAAGCCGAGCTTGTCATGTCCCGTCGGATAGAGCTGATCAAACGTGCCACGCTTGCCGTCGGTAGGCGTCTTATCGCCGGAGGCGTAGTTGTACTCCGCCATCCACTTCGGTGCCCACTTGATCTTCGGGGTGGTGTAGCCCAGCATCCAGTGACCCGCCCAGGCGCTGATGTTATCGGTGGCCAGCGAACCCCACTGGCGGTTCATCTCCGTGTTGTAGTCGAAGGCGCTCTTGCCGATCTTGCCTACAAACCGGATGCCGTAGTTCTTGAAGTCGCGCTTGCCCAACACGCCGCCTTCAGTGCGCAGCCCGCGAGTGGTGCGCCAGAACACGTACGGTTCGATCACCATGTTCTTGACAAGTTTGGGGGCGTTCACCCAGATGCCGTGCAGATTGTCAGCCTTTTGACGAATGCCTCGATTGAACTGGCCGTCCACCTGCGCCACAACGGTGGATGCGAACGCGTCAATGCGCGCGCTCTTGACCCGGTGGGTAGCGCGCACAGCGTCGAAGCTGCGGGCCGTGTTCATCCAGTTCAGGTGGCCAACAAGACGCATGTCTCCGAAGGCGAATTCCTGGCGGCCAGCGCGGATGCCCCATTTTTTGTTCTCCGAATCTCCCACCTCCGCGTAGGCGATTCGCAGGTCCACTGTATCCTGGAACGGCGGTGCGGCCACCGTGTTCTTGCCGAATACGCGCGCATCCTGCATCTGGAAGCTGAAGCGCAGCCACGGTGTGGGATTCACGTTCATGTTCAGGCGGTAGCGGTTCAGGTAGTACGCGTCGCTGTTGTTGTTCTTGAACGCTCCCCCGGCGAAGCCCTCCACGCGGCCTTGATAGACGCCGCTGAACTTGAGCCACTTGGGTAGCCCCTTGTTGAATTCCCCTGAGGGGATCTGGTAGTTCACAGCCGGAACTGCCTTCGCTGGCGGGGTCTGTGAAAATAACGGGGCCGTCAGCAACGCTGCGGCGGCGAAAAAGCGAACTGTCATGAAATCTCCTGTAGCGTTGGGAACTAGTCTTTTGTTTTCTACAGGGAAGACGCTCTAGCGGAGAGCACGGGCAGGAGGGCCGCACTGTGGCCCCGTCAACAGTTCCGAGTATAGCGGCGCACCGCTCATGCGTACAGCAAGAAGTTTTTATGGACCTTATCCAAAAGATTCTCTAGGCAATCTCGCCGCCCTCATGCTAGTTTGAAGTCGTAGAGCAGCTCAGCGTTGAGCCTCCTTCCACCCCCGTCGCACTGCCCGCCCCGTCCGGCGCCTATCGATTACCAAGGAGACCCATGCACGCTACCCGTAGATCTTTTCTTAAGACGACCGCCACCGCGACTCCGATTGCCGCGCTGCTGGCGGGCCTCCCTTCCGGCTGGACCGGCACTGCTTATGCCGACGACTCCCCCGAAGTGAAGGAAATGCGCTTCGGAATGATTGCGCTGACCGATTGCGCTTCCATCGTGATGGCCCATGAGCTGGGCTACTTCAAACAGTTCGGCATCAACTCCATTATTTCCAAAGAAGCCTCCTGGGCCGCGATCCGCGACAAGCTGAGCCTCGGCGAAAATCACGCCACCCACATGTTGCTGGGTATGCCGTTTGCTTCCACCATGGGCTTGGGCGGATCGCCCGTGAAGCCGATGGTGATCCCGTGGCTGCTTAACCGCAACGGCCAGGCGATTACGCTGTCAAACAAGTTCAAGGGAACGGTCAAGGTTGCGAAAGACCTGAAGCCGGCGGTGGACAAGGCCAAGGCCGCTGGCGATCCGCTCACCTTCGCCATGACGTTTCCTCCGGGGACGCACGCGATGTGGATTCGCTTCTGGCTGGCTTCGGGCGGCATTCATCCGGACAAGGATGTCAGTTTGATCACCATTCCGCCGCCGCAGATGGTGGCCAACATGAAGGTCGACAAAATGGACGGCTACTGCGTCGGCGAACCGTGGAACGCTCGCGCTATTGCCGACAACATCGGTTACACCGTGATCACGACGCAGAAGATGTGGCCCGACCACCCGGAAAAAGCCCTGGCCTTCACCGAAGAGTTTGCCAACAAGAATCCCAAGGCGGTGGCTGCCACGCTCAAGGCGTTGCATCTTTCCAGCGAATACATCGACAAGATGGAAAACCGTCCCAAGGTGGCCGAGGCGATCTCCAAGCCCTCCTACATCAACACCAGTGCCGACGTGATTCTGGGCCGCATGATGGGCAAGTACGATTACGGCGACGGCCGCACGGAGCAAGATCCCAACTACATGATCTTCAACAACCGCGATTGCAACTTCCCCTCGCGGACATACGGCTACTGGTGGCTGGCGCAGTTCCGCCGCTGGGGCATGGTGAAGGGCGCGCCGGCGTACAAGCAGGTCGCCGAAAAGGTGATGCGTCCCGACATCTATGCCAGCGCAATGAAGGAAATCGGCGTCGCGGTCAAGGCCAAGGACATGCAGCCCACAAAGTTGGCCGACGGCACATTCAAGCCCGAGGACGCGGAGAAGTACGCCACCAGCTTCGCGATCAACAGCCTACAGAGCTAGCCATGAAAAAAATCACGGATGCGATACTACTCCCCCTTGTGGGGGTCGCGCTGATGCTTGGTCTGTGGACGGCGGTGAGCACCGTCGCCACGGACCTTCCCTCCCCTATCCGCACGTGGCAAGAGAGCAAAGTCTACATCTTGGAGCCGTGGGCCAAGCGCGGTGAAATGGACCAGGGTATCCTGCGCATGGCTTCGTACTCGCTGTGGCGCGTGGCCAAGGGCTATTTCCTGGCGCTGCTGATCGGCACGCCTCTGGGGTTCCTGCTGGGTACCTCGAAGGCACTGCAGAACATGTTTGATCCGGTCATCCAGGTGCTGCGTCCGATCTCGCCGCTGGCTTGGCTGCCGCTGGGGCTGGTGCTGTTTCAGAAATCGGAACCGGCGGCGCTCTTCGCGATTGCACTCTGTTCCATGTGGCCGACGGTGGTCAACACGAAGCAGGGAGTACAATCGGTCCCGCAGGATTTCTTGAACGTCGCGAAAGTCCTGCGGTTGTCTCGCTGGAAGACGCTTACCAAGGTGCTTCTGCCGTCTACCTTGCCTTACATTTTCACGGGCTACCGGCTCAGCTTGGGCTTGGCGTGGTTGGTTATTGTCGCGGCGGAGATGTTGACGGGCACCCCTGGCGTGGGCGGCTTCCTGTGGCAGGAGTACAACAGTTTGATCTATTCGCACATTCTGTTGAGCATTTTGACCATCGGACTCGTCGGCTTCCTTCTGGACCGCCTGATGGGAATGGCGGAAGCGAGGCTCAAGGCGACCTAATGTCCTTCATCGAACTCAGCGGCGTCGGCAAAACCTACGCCGCGCGCGAAGTGTTGCGCAACGTCAATCTCTCCATCGAAGAAGGTGAATTCGTCTCCATCGTCGGCACCTCTGGCTCCGGCAAAACTACGCTGCTCAAGATCGCCTCCGGGTTGATCTCGGGCAGCGAGGGTGAAGTCCGCATCGGCGGGCAACCGGTGGAAGGCTTCGCCCGCGGAGCCGCCATTGTTTTCCAGAACTACTCCTTGCTCCCCTGGCTCAGCGCCGCGGCGAACGTCGAACTCGCCGTGGAAAGCGCCTTCCCGGAATGGCCCAAGCAGCGCGTCGCTGAACAAGCGCAGCGCTATCTGGGACTGGTGGGGCTGGGTGCCGCGGGAGCCAAGCGGCCCAGCCAACTCTCCGGCGGCATGCGCCAACGTGTCGCCATCGCCCGGGCCTTCGCCGTGGAGCCCAGCGTGCTCTTTCTCGACGAACCCTTCGGCGCGCTGGATGCCTTGACCCGCGCGACTCTGCAAGGCGAACTCATCAAACTCTGCGAAGCCCAGCAGCCCCGCGCCACCGTGCTGATGATCACCAACTCGGTGGACGAAGCCGTTCTGCTCTCAGACCGGATTCTGGCGCTCGGCCGCGGTCCGGCAGCCAGCCTCAGTTCCGCGTTCCCGGTGAAGCTTCCCAAGCCGCGCAGTACGGACCTGATGCTGCACGATGAAGAGGCCGTCCGCGTCCGCGTGCAGGTGACTGAATTCCTCACAGAGAATGCCCGCGCGGGCAACAAGATAAAGGCACCGCGTAGAGAATCGATTGTCCCGGTGGAGGCCTAAATGCCGCAGAACGTCATGCAGATTTCGTCCCTGACCAAGGTGTTCGATACGCCCACCGGTCCCTACGTCGCAGTCAAGGACTTTCAAGCGGAGTTTCAGCCGGGCGAGTTTGTCGCGCTACTGGGCCACTCCGGCTGCGGCAAATCGACCGTGCTCTCCATCGTCGCGGGATTGCAGGAACGCACCGAAGGCGGCGTGATTGTGGACGGCAAAGAAATCGACGGGCCGGGCCTGGACCGCGCGTTTGTATTCCAATCGCCCTGCCTGCTGCCGTGGATGACCGCGCTAGCAAACGTCACGCTGGCTTGCCGCGAAGAGCGGCGGGCTCTCAAGTATCTGGAACTGGTCGGCGTCGGCGAGTATGCCGCGCAGTATCCGCCGGAGCTATCACAAGGCACCCAGCAACGCGTCGCGATTGCACGGGCGCTATCGCTGGAGCCGCGCTTCCTGTTGCTGGACGAGCCTTTCGGCGCGCTCGATTCCATCACCCGCTGTGAGCTTCAGGACCTGGTCCTCGATCTGTGGGAAACTGAGCCGAAGACGGTGCTGATGGTCACGCACGACGTCGACGAAGCCATCTACATGTGCGACCGCATTATTTTGATGACGGATGGGCCGGAATCGCGCGTTGGGCTCAACATTCCGGTGAATCTTCCGCGTCCGCGCTCCCGCCGCTGGGCCATGGAGAATCCGGAATACTTCCGCATCCGCAAGGAAATTATCGGCTTCCTGGAACATCACAGCAAGCAGTTCGTACACTAAATGCTCTACGTTAACTTCATCGCCGGAGAAGTGCCGCCGCTTCCGCCAGACGCGCGCGTGAACCGCTACAAGGTGGACGCCGTGGTGGGCAGCGACCTGTGCCGGCCCGGAACCACGATGCAGCGCGTGGAGAGCGGCGCATTGCTGGACGCCGGATTGCGCGGCGTGGTCCAGCACCTGCACTACACCACGCTTGAGGAACGGACCGATCTGACGGCCCGTTCCCGCACCGAGCTTCCCCCTTCCGCTGATACCACGGCGGTTCTAATTCCAATGCGCAAAACCGCCGAATGGTGGCAGCTGGCGCAGGACCAGCGCGGGGCGCACTTCCACGCTGCCCACACGCCCACCGGAGCGCCCTACGTGGAGACCATCTTCCGCAAGTTGTATCACGCGCGGTATCTTGGGTCGCCGTACGACTTCCTGACTTACTTCGAATTCGCCCGCGCATCCGAAGGCACCTTCCGCGAATTGCTGGCGGCGCTGCGTGCGACGCCGGAGTGGGCCTACGTGGAGGCGGAACCGGAAGTCTGGATGACCAAGCTGACTTAGCCCGGCTGCGCGCCGATTGCTTGCGTCACCGCGCCGGACCCGCCCGGCCAGCCAGATACGCTCCCAGAGCCTCACTCAGCACCGCCCTCACCGGTAGTTCCTGCGTCAGACCAAACCGCAAGCCCGGCAGCCCATGCACCACGCCCGACGGCAGCGACCCATTCTTCTCAATCAATGGATCCAGCGCCGCGCTCAGCTGGCCGACCAGCTGAATCTCATGTACCGGCAACTCCAGCTTCTCTTTCAGCGCCCTTACATCTTTCTGAATCGCATCAAACGGCAGCGCGTCCAGCGTCCCCCGTATGCTCGCGAGAATTGCCGCGCGATATGCCGCCGAGTCCCGAGGCACCCGCGAAGCATCCACCATCGCGCGCGCCGTCAAATTACTCAGTGCTCTCGCCGCAGGCGTTGTTTCCAGCGCCTGAATCTCATCCATCCGCCCGCGCGCCGCGTCGTTCTTCCGTTCGAGCAGATCGAGCATCATCACCGTCGAAAGCAGCTCCCGCCGTACGGAATTGTCGTCGATCTTTCCGCGCAGGGTACCCTCGATGTTGCTCCGCAGCTGCGCCGCCAGCGGCCGGAACGCGTCGTCGGAGCGCAGAATGTCCGCGATCTTCCGCGTCACCGGGTATTGGAACTGCGGCTGCGCGAACAGCGTCGCCGAGAAAACGATCACAGCGCAGTAGCGGAGTCTCATCACTTCCGACTAAGGTAGCGCGAATCGGCGACAAGCTGCCGACCCTAAGGCAACGCGAAGACGTACACGGCATTCACCTTGGGCGGCTTCGCGCCGATCAGACCGTTCACCGCGTTGCTCACCAACGAAGTGCCCGTGCTTACCGCCACATACTGCTTGCCCTTCACAGCGAACGAAACCGGGTAGCCCGAGATTTCCGCGCCCAGGTTCACATCCCACAGGATCTTGCCATTCTGCGCGTCGAACGCGCGGAAGTGGCCCACCGTATCGCCGGTGAAAATCAGTCCGCCGCCCGTGGCCACGCTCGACATCATGCCGGCGCGCTGGTCATATTTCCAAAGCGTTTTCCCCGTCTCCGCCGAAATCGCGAACAGGCTGCCCGCGTTCTCCGTGCCCGGACTGATGCGTCCTTTGGAGCTGAACGCGTAGGCCGTCGTGTGGTTTTCACTTGTGGTCACGTCAAAGCACAGGTTCTGCAGGCCGTAGTACATCACGTTGCTCTGCGGACTGTACGCTCCCGCCGGAAAATCCTTGCCACCATTCGCGCTCGGGCAGATGAGGTGCGTTTGTCCGTCGGCGGTGAACACGGAGTCAGGATTGACGGTGACTTTGCCGGTGGCCCCGTCGATCTTTGAGATCACGTTCTGCATCACCGTCGGCCGCGCCCACAGGAACTCGCCCGTCGCGCGGTCCAGTGTGTAGACGATGCCGGTCTTGCCGGGAATGCCGGTGATCACCTTGCGCATCTCCCCCGGCCGGATCTTCGGATTGATCCACGCCACCTGGGAGGCATCCGGCGCAACGGCCGTGTCGAGCAGCAGCCGCTCGAAGGGATGATCCAGATCCCAGTGATCGACCACGTGCTGGTAATGCCACTTAATCTCGCCCGTGTTGCCGTCGAGCGCCAGCGTCGAGTTGTGATACAGGTACTGCTTGTCATTGCCGTCGAGCATATATTTCGGAGCCGGCGAGGTCACCGACGTGCCGACGTAGAGCAGGTTCAGCTCCGCGTCATAGCTCGGCGTCATCCATGCTCCTACGTGGCGGCGGTCTTTTTCGGCGACGTTGCCCCATGTGTCATCGCCCGGTTCGCCGGGGCGGGGAATCGTGCGGCGGCGCCACAGTTCTTTGCCAGTGGTCGCATCATGCGCCGTGATGACGCAGCCGTTGGGGCTGGCGTTGTTGAAGCGGCACGCTCGCGTCGAGAAAATCTTTCCGCCCGCCACGATGGGCCCGCCGGATTGCGTGCCGGAGTCTTCGCGATAGTCCAGCACGCGGGTTTCCCACGCCATCTTGCCGGTCTCCACATCCACGCCGTAAACGAAGTCGTCCGCCGAGAGGTCGATGACGGTTTTGCCCCACAGCGCCAGCGTGCGGGTGGTGTTGGCCGTGCCGCCGCGGAAGCCTTCGGGGAACTCGCGCTTGAACTCCCACAGCAGGTCGCCGGTGGCTGCATCGAGCGACTGAATCAAGTCGCCCGGATTCGGCAGGAACATCACGCCATCGTGAACCAACGGGGTTCCCTCTTGAGTCCCCGCGTTCATGCCGCGCGTCCACACGAGTTTGAGGTTACCCACGTTGCCGCGGTTGATCTGGTTCAGCGGGCTGTAGCCCCAGCCATTGAGAGTGCCGCGCCACATCAGCCAGTCGGCGGGATCAGGCTTGGCCAGCATGGCGCTGGTGACGGGCGTAACCGTGCGCGGCGATTGCGCCCACGCAGACAAGGCAATGAGAAATGCAGCAGTGCGCTTCATGGAGTCTCATTGAATCACAACGGACGCCAGAGCGCTACGGGGTCAGACAGTCTGCATGCGGGCGTAGTCTGCCGGCGTGTCGACGTCCATCTCGGCTTCTGGACAGTCGAGGCGCAGCGAGTGATCGGAGTGCTTCAGGATCACGCCCTTGCAGCCTTGCGATGGTTCGAGGGCGAGCAGGTGCGGAAAGTACTCGCGGGCGAAGAACACAGGGACTCCGACGGTGCCGGCATATTGTGAGGTGACGATGGGTTGCGCTGAGTCCAGGTGTGACCGCACTAGGGTGAGAAAGAACTCAGCGGTGATCAAGGGCTGGTCGGCCAGGGTGAGGATGACGCCGTCCAGATGAGCCGCGGCGGCGATGCCGGCGCGGATGGAGGTGCCCATGCCGCCTGCCCAATCCGGGTTCTCTGCGACGGTGACGGGAAGACCGGCGAGTGCGGAGCGAAGTTCGGCGGCGCGGGCGCCCAACACTACGATCACTCGCTCGCAGGCTTTCAACGCAATTTCGGCGGCGTGGCGCAGCAGAGGTTTGCCTCGGTATTCGAGCAATTGCTTGGGCTCACCCATGCGTGTGGACGCGCCCGCGGCGAGGATTACGATGCCAAAGTTAGGCGTGGTCGCAGCTTGCATATTCTGACTCCAGTGTGCGTTCGCGCGATACTCCGGCTTCCAGAGCAGGTTCGTGAATGGGTGCGCGGCGATGGCGCAGCTTCATGCCGGGGCGGCCGGCGAGTTCGGCTTGGATTTCACTGATGATCGACAGCGCGATGCCTTCGGCGGACTCCGATCCGATGTCGAGTCCGGCGGGAGCGTGGACGTTAACCGAACTCATCGCGACGCCGATTTCGGCGAACAGGCGCTCGGCGCGTTTCTTGGGGCCCAGCATTCCCAGATAACGGGGGCGCGCCTTCAAGATGCCGGGCAGCAGCTTTCCGTCTTGTGGATAGTTGTGGGTCATCATGACCACCAGAGTCTCTTCGTCGATTGGAGGTAGCTCGCCGGGGCGCATCACGACCACGCGGTCGGCTTGCGGGAAGCGGGCGGTGGTGGCGTAGGCGGGACGGCCGTCGGCTACGGTGACTTGCCAGCCGAGTTGTTTCGCGAAGGCGGCGACGGGAATCGCGTCGTGGCCCGCACCGAAGATCACCAGCGAAGGCGGTGGCGCGATGTATTCGACGAAGACCTCGCAGTCTTCGAGGAAGACGAAGCGGCTTTTGCGTTCGCGCTGCGTGAGTTCGATATGGGGCTGCAGCTCTTCGGTGGTGATCCGGTCTCCGGTGCCGAAGGGGCACGGGCCGTGCGTGCGGACGACGGTGGCGATCACGGCTTCCTTGCGCTCATCGAGTGAGGCGAGCATCTGGCGGCAGGACGGGCTTTCGACGCGCTCCAGCAGGACGTGGATCACGCCGTTGCAGCCGAGGCCGAATTCCCACACGGCGTCTTCGTCAGACGATGTGTCGTAGACGCGCACGGAGGGCTTGCCGCCTTCGGTGAACCACCAAGCTTTTCGTGAGACGTCGCCTTCGAGGCAACCGCCGCTGATGGAGCCGATGCGTCGGCCGTCAGGCCGGATCAGCATGCGGGCTCCGGGCCGGCGGTAGGCCGAGCCTGTCACATGAACCACGGTGGCGAGCACCGCGTCGCGGTTGCCCGCGTCGAGTGTCCGCCACGTGTCGAGAATAGCGTGCAGTTCGTTCATGACTGCGCCCTAGAGTCCGCCCATGGTTGCGCCCGGGAACAGGGGCAGGCCGCGCAGTCGGTTTCCGGTGAGTTTGAAATAGGCGTTGGCGAGCGCTGGAGCAAAGGTGGGCACGCCGAGTTCGCCGGCTCCGCCGATGTTCAGCGCGCGATCCGCCGCGCCTGGGTTGGGGATGATGAAGGTGTCGATCTGCGGCATCTCCTGCAAGCGGATCATGCGGCTCTTGTTGAAATTCGACGCTTGTGCCGCGCCGTTCACGAAGGTCTGCTGTCCATAGAGTGCGGCGTTGATGGCGTGGACGATGCCGCCTTGCAACTGGGCTTGGATGCCGCCGGGGTTCACGGCTACGTAGCAATCGATGGCGCAGGAGACGCGGTTGATCTTCACGCCAGTGGCTGTGGCGGCGGAGATTTCGACGACTTCGGCCACGATGCTGTTGAAGGCGGTGCCGATGGCGATGCCGCGTGCGCGGCCCGAGGAAACAGGACTGGTCCAGTTGCCAAGCTTGGCGGCTTCATCCAGGACGCGAATCCAGCGCGGGTCGGTCAGTTTGGCGCGGCGGAAATTGTAGCCGTCCATGCCTGCCGCAGCGGCGAGTTCGTCGATCATGCACTCCACCGCGAAGGTGTTGATGGACGCGCCCACCGAACGCCAGAAGCCCACGGGAATGGGCGAGGGATGCGAGACCCATTCGGTTAGGCGCGCGCCGAAGTTGTAGGGCAGCGCGTTGGCGGCCTCGATGCCCTGGCTGTCGCCCTTGGGTCCGAGAACCGAGCCCCGTTGGCCCAGGATGGACGGCGACACATTGCGGTACGACCAGCCGGTTATGTTGGCGGATGCGTCGAGGCCGGCGGTGACGTGAACTTTGGCCATGGGCCGGTATTGGTCGCGGGTGAAGTCCTGCTCGCGGGGCCACATCAGCATCACGGGTTTTCGCACGGCCATGGCGACCTGGATTGCCTGGCTGACGAAGTCGGTTTCCGCTTTGCGGCCCAGGCCGCCGCCCAGGTAGGTGGTGCGGACTACAATCTGATTCGCAGCCATGCCGGTGATAAGCATCGCCAGTTGCAGCACTGCTCTCGCGGATTGAGTGGGAGCCCACACTTCGCAACTGATGCCGGGAACGTAGTTAACGGTGCAGTTGAGCACTTCCATGCAGGCGTGCGCGACGTAGGGAAGCGTGTAGGTGGCATCGAGCTTCTTGGGCGACGCGGCAATCGCTGTGCCCGGCGTGCCCATGGACTCGACAGTGTAGAGGGTGCCGGGAGGGTTCGCGCCGCCGGCGACGTACGGGGTGGCGGATGCGAGGAGCGCATCGGCATCGGCCATGAATTTTGCGTTGTTCAGGTTGGCGGCGTTGGCGGGAAGGTTCCAGGAGACGTTGAGGCTCTTGACGGCCTGCCAGGTGTCCCAAGTGTTGGGGCCGACAACGGCGACAGCGTTCACGGCGCCAGTGACTTCGGTACCGCGGCCCGTGCCGGCGATGACTTGCGTGGGCACCACCGCCAACATTCCGCGTGGCGTCGTGGGCTGCGAAGCTAACGTGCCGCCGAAGGAGGGGCAGTGCTTAATCACTGCGTAAACCATTCCGGGGATGCGAATGTCGATGCCGTACTTGGCCTTGCCGTTCACCTTCTCCGGAATGTCGATGCGGGTTTGCGTTTTTCCTATGAGGCGGAACTGGCTGTCCGGCACCAACGGCGCGCTGGAGGGCGGAGCCAGCGCGGCGGCCGCGGCAGCCAGGGAGCCGTAGGCCAGCAGCGTGTTGCTGGGGACATGCTTGACAGTGGCGTTGCTGGCGATGAAGTTGGCGCGCGTTTGGTCGCCTTTCAGGTTCATGGCGGCCTGGACAAGCAGTTCGCGGGCGATGGCTCCTGCGTCGCGCATCTTCCAGAAGTTGGTGCGGGTGACGCTGCTGCCAACGGTATTGATGGATGCCCCGACGGGTCTGGTCGAGGTGACCGATGGTTGGGCTTGGACGGTCCTGATCTTCGCGTAGTCCACCATCAGGTCTTCGGCCAGGATTTGCGCGAGTGCGGAGAACGAGCCCTGGCCCATCTCCGAGGCTCCGATAGTGAGGGTGATGGTGTTGTCTGTGGCGATCTGCAGCCAGGTGTTCACGGTTCCGGGAACCGCTGCCTGTAGTTCGCCAAGACGATTGATTTCAGGGAGTAGGAAGCTGAGGGTGAGTCCACCGGTGGCTGCTGTGATGAATCCGCGACGGGAGGGTTGAGTTTGAGTTGTCATGTTCGTGTCTCCTTTAGAGCATGGCGGCGGCTTGGCGGATGCGCTGATAGGTGCCGCAGACGCACAGGTTTTTCACTTCGGAAAGAATCTCACTTCCGTGATGGCCCGCCTTCATGGCGCCCGCCACGGTCATGATCACTCCGGACTGGCAGTAGCCGCATTGCGGGACTTGATTCGCCACCCAGGCTTTCTGCGCGGGATGCGAACTATCCGCCGAGAGCCCTTCGATGGTCACCACCTTCTTGCCGACGGCGGAGGATGCGTCGAACACGCACGCATGTTCGCGTTGTCCGTCGATGAGCACGGTACAGGCCCCGCAGACTTCGATGCCGCATCCGTACTTGGTCCCGGTAAGTCCTATCAAATCCCGAATGACCCATAGAAGCGGCATGTCGGGATTGCTCACGTTGACGGCGTAGTTCTGGCCGTTGACGTTTAGTTGTAGAGTCGCCATGTTTGTTCCCTTTCTCGTGTGGACACACTTCGGCCATGCGATGAAAACTCATTCGAAAAAACGAGGTGGTCCTGTGTCTACCGGTGGCGGAGGGTTTGGAGGCTGCGCGCCGGTTACTACAGAGAGGAGTGTACTGGAGCTTTCGTTTCCCAACAATGGGAGACATCCCCTACGCCACTCTAAGGTCAGCGTTGCGGCGGGCGGAGAGAAAACATAGTGGGCACTATGGATTACGGGAAGTTGTAGGCATGCTGTCAGGACTCATAGGGCGAGAATAGATTTCGAAATAATTTTCGCGTCTTTTCCCGCACCGTTTTACTGCGCATTTTAACGCAGTATAGACGCTAAATGAATAGCGCCTGCGGCACCAGTCTGCTAACGGGAGCCTCAATGTTTATGCAGTGCCGAACCGGTGAGGCGGATGGCGGCGGTCTTGTTCACTTACCTTTTCCCTTGACCTTTGGTTTCGCGGGCGCCGGGGCAGCGGCGCGGCCGATGGCTTCCTGCGCTTTGTCATCGCCGGGGTATTGCTTGGCGAAGGCGTTGTATTCCTTGACGGCTTCGGCGCGGCGGCCCAGGCTGGCTAGCTGCTCGGCTTTGTGGAATTGCGCGTCCTTGCGCATGGGGTTGTCGGGGAACTGTTCCAGCACGCGGTCGAAGGCTTTCAGCGCCTGCTCATATTCACCGTTGGCGGCATACATGGAGCCCATTTCGTATACGGCCATGGGGGCTTCGGGCGAGTCGGGGAACTTCTGCGAAAGGTCGAAGAACGTTTGCAAGGCGAAGTTGGCTTTGCCGGCGAGCTTGTCGCGTTGGGCGGAGGCGAAGAGCAGCGCGGCGGCGTCAGCGGCGGAGGGGGCGGCGGATACGGGGGTGGCTTGCGGGACATTTTCCGTCTGCTTCAAGATGATGCTGACGGCGGTCTTGAGGTCCGTGAGCGTGGTCTCCGTTTTTGCTTGCCGGGTGTTCATGCTGTTGAGGCCGGTTTGCAGGACGGACACGTCGCGGGAGACGTCCTCCATGCCGATCTTGACGGCGGACATCGGCTCGATCACCTTGGTCTGCTGGTCGGTTTGGTTCTTGCGGACGGATTCCTGGAGTGTTTTCAGTTCGGCGGTGAGGGTGGCGTTGGCGTCCATCAACTGCTTGATGAGCGTCTCGGTCTGCGCGGCGCGCTCGCCTTGACCGGTCTTCAACTCGTCGATCTTGCGGACCAGGTCGTAGAAGTCGCGCTGTAGAGTTTGTATCGCTTTGAGTTCGTTGCTTTGGCCGAAGGCGGGCTCGGGGTTGTGAAGCAGACCCGCGAGCACCGCGACGGCGAGCAATGTTGGCAGTGTGGACTTCATGTTTTTATCCTACTGCGCCTGACTCAAGTGTGCACGGCGGTTGCGTTGCCAACAGGCTTCGTTAGCGTCCTGGCAGACGGGGGCTTCTTCGCCGAAGCTGATGGTGCGGAGGCGGTTGGCGGGGACGCCGAGTTGGACGAGGGCGTCGCGGGTGACGATGGCGCGGCGGTCGGCTAGACCGAGGTTGTATTCGGCGGAGCCGCGTTCGTCGGCGTGGCCTTCGATGACGAAGTTGACGCGTTGGTCGAGGGCGAAGATGCGCTTGAGCAGGTCGGCGTCGGTGTTGAGGGCGCGGCGTGCGTCCTCGCGGAATTCGGCCATGTCGTAGTCGAAGTAGATGTCTTGCTTCTGCAACTCATCGGTCAAACGCTTGATCGTGGCCGCGGTGTCTTCGCTGACGGGCGGCGGAGTATTGGTGATCGGCGGCGGCGCGGTCACATCCACCGTCACCGTGCGGGTGTCGGACATGGTGCCGTTGCGGGCGATCAACACATAGGTGGTGCTGCCGGTGGGGAAGAGCTGGCGGGTGCCGTTGGCGGCGACCGTGCCGACGCCTTGGTCAAGGGTTACGGTCTCGGCGTTGGTGGTGGCCCAGCGGAGCGTGATGGACTGGCCGCGCTCCACGCGGGCGGGCTCGGCGGTGAAGCTGTCGATGCGGGGAACGCTGATGAGTACTGGGGGCTGAACGGTCGTCTTGACCGGCCCGGGGTCATTGTTCACGACCGGTGCCGCGACCGCGACCGGAACCTTCTTCTTGCATGCGGCCGTGAATACCAGCGCGCTCATCAGTACGACCAGTGCTGCCCGTTTCATAATTTGTCCTTTGTCTCGATCCTAGTTAATCTTTGCTGCCCACACGGGCTGAACGTTGTTGCCCGTTGATGTTAACTGCTTCACCCTCTGCCCGTTCGCCAGCATGCTGTAAATCTGGGTACTGTTGCCGTGCCTGTTGGAGTATACGATGTGGACGCCGTCGGGGGCCCAGTAGGGGTTTTCGTTGGTGCCGTTCCCGTGCGTCAATTGAACCAGTTCACGCTTGGCCACGTTCATCACAAAGATGTTGAAGTTGCCGGGATCAAAGCCGCGGTTCCAGGCGAAGGTGACTTGGCGGCCATCGGGGCTCCAGGCGGGGTTGGAGACGTCGCCATCGCCGGCGGTGAGCATTTCGATGCCGGTGCCGTCGAGGTTCATCTTGTAAAGCTGTTGGTGGCGGTTGCGGTCAGAGATGAAGACGACCTCGGTGCCGGTCTTCGGGTTGACGCGGGCGGAGAGTTCGATGGCCCGGGCTTGGGAGACGCGTTCGAGGCCGCCGCCGTTCACATTGGTGCGGACGATTTGCAGGGGGGAATCGTTGATCACCATGCTGAACCAAAGCTTCTTGCCGTCGGGCGAGAACTCGGGGGTGGTAATGGTGGAGGTGGCGGGCGTGACGAAGGCCTGCTGGCGGCGGGTTTCCGTGTCGATGACGCGGATTTCCCAGCGCGAGTTCTGCATGGTGGCGTAGGCGGCGAGGCGGCCATCGGGGGAGATGGTGGGCATCTTGGTGATGCTGCCGTGGCGGGTCATTTGCTGTTGGTTTTGGCCGTCGAAGTCCATGGACCAGATTTCGGTTTGGCCGGTACGGTTGGAGACGAAGTAAATTTTCGTGCCCGCGAGGCTGGTTGCGTTCAAGTTCTTAAGAATGTCCGCAGCGTATTCGTGGGCGATTTTACGGGCTCCGTCCTCGGTGACGGGGCCGAAGTAGGGATTGTTGGCGAACATCGAGGCGGTCTTGACGTCAGCAAGGCCGACGTTGAGGAGCGAGCCGCGCAGGACCATGTCGGTGCCGTTCACGTCGATGTAGCCGATGCCGAGGTAGTTGGTGTTGACGGGCGCATTCGACCAGTCGGTGAGCCACATCCCGGACTTCTGTCCGTTGACGGGCGGGCGGAAGTCTGCGGGGGATTGGGGGACCTCGAGCGGATAACTGGTTTTAGGCAATATCTCCAAGATGCCGGAGTCGGCCAAATCGTTCCAAACTGTTTCGTTGAAGGTAGCCATGAGCGGCTGAGCGGCTCCCTTGGCGCGGAAGTCGGGGAGGGCGATGCGGGTTGTGCCGTAGCCGACGATTTTGTCTTCGATGCGGCCCTGCTGCTGCGCGGTGAGGAAGGGCAGGCTGAGCGCCGCGAGCGCCGTGACCAATAGGATGTAGCTTGGTTTCATCGTTTGTACTCGAATGTGTAGGTGATGGTGACCGAACCGCCTTCGTATTCAGCGGGCAGGGCAGGGTAGCGGGCCAGTATGGCGTTCTGCACAGAAAGGTCCAGGGTGGATATATTGCTGCGGCGGATCAACTGGACGTTGGTTGCGCGGCCGTCGCGCAGGATGTCGAAGCGGATGGTGACGGGCGGGGCGTTTGCGACGGAGCTGTCGATGTCCTCACGGTGCCAGTTTTGGGTGGTCAGTTCCTTGATGCGGGCGGCGTAGGCTCCGAAGCGGGTTCCGAGTGCTCCGTTGTCGCCGGAGTTGATGAGGTTGCTGCCGGCGGGCGGAGAAAAGAGGGGGCTGGAGGCGGCTTGCGGAGACCGGGAGGTGAGTTGGTTCTTTTCGATATCGGTGAAGCTTTTCAGCCGGGCTTTGGGTACGAGGGGCTGCTTGCGATCCGGGGGAAGGAGGGCTTCGGCTTTTTCGGGTTCCGGCTCACGGGCTTCTTTGGGTGTGGGCTTGGCAATCTCCTGCGGGAGTTCGGAGTTAGAGTCGTTGGCGACGGGGTTCTTGGGGCCTCGGGTGGGCACTGGGATTTTGTCGACTGCCGTCACGCCGACTGCTTTGGCGCCGGCGTCGGGGTCGCCCAGGATGACGGAGCGATGGAGATAGGCGTAGAGCGTTAGGCCGCCGATGATCGCGACGTGAAAGGCGACGGACTGGGTAAATGCTCCGCGCACGTTGTCCGGTTGGTCGAGCATGGCCGCGTCCGCTGTCATCGTCACTTCCCGATGTTCTCTGACTTGGTTACCATCTTTACGCCCAGTTTAGAAGGGCCCAATGCGGAAAGCACCTGGGCCACGGCGTCCCAGCGGACGCTCTTGTCGGCGCGGACGTAGACGTTTTTCGCGTTTTTGTACTGGCTCTGGATTTCCGAGGCCAGCGAGTTGATGTTGACCTTTTGGGTCTTGATGTAGATGTCACCGCTCTTGCCGATTTCGATGATGGGGGCGTCTTCGAGGGAGCTGGATGATTGTTTGACGTTGGGGACCTGGATATCGTGGCCGAACTCCATGGCGCTGGCGGTGACCATGAAGATGATGAGCAGCACCAGCACCACGTCGACAAGAGGCACGACGTTCATTTCGGACATGCTGGAGCCGCCGCGCCAGCGTCCTCGCCCGCGCGCGCTGTTCGAACTCATGCCGGAGAAGGCCATCGTTACCTATATATTACTGCTCGCCGAAATTCCGTTCGGTGAGGTTGAGGAATTCGAGGGAAAAGTCGTCCATGCGCTGGCCCATTTCCTTGATGGAGTTGCCGAAGTAGTTATACATGATGGCGGCGGGGATGGCGGCGAAGAGGCCCAGCGCGGTGGTGAAGAGGGCTTCGCTGAGGCCGGGTCCGACCTGTGAGATGCCGCCCGCGCCGCCGGCTCCGAGGACTTGGAAGGCGTCGATGATGCCGACCACGGTTCCCAGCAGGCCGATGAAGGGGGCGACGGCGGCGGTGGTGGCGAGCCAGGACATGTTTTTTTCGAGGCGGCCAATTTCTTCGCTAATGCCGAGTTGGAGGCTGCGCTCGAGCGAGAGCAGGTTGGTGACAGTGGAGCGAGCGTTCACCTGGCGGCAGACTTCGGTGTAGCCGGAGTCAAACACGGCGGCGAGGGGGGCGGCCTTGTATTGCTCCGTGGCGGCGGCGATGGCGTCCATGCGCGGGGTTTTGCGGAAGGCGCGGAGGAAGCGGGCGTTGGCTTCGGCGGCTTTGCGGAAGGCTCCGAATTTGGAGAAGAAGATGGTGAAGGAAAGGATGGAGAAGCCGAGGAGGGTAGCCATTACGGCGAGGGGGACGGGGCCGGAGCCGGCGATCATCCCCCAGAAGTCCACTTGCGCGAGCACGGGTGTCAAAGAGATTCGGCTACTCCCATTCCCTCATTGTACGCTGGGAGGCCCTGAAACATGCAAGGGAAAAATGTTTAGAGGACGGATTCGCAGCGGGGTGGCGTTCTGCGATCCACTCGGGCAAGAGCCGGTTGCCAACCTGCTTGCGGGATGGCATCCCGCCCCACTGATATGCTGGAGGACAATGAAACGTCTCAAGTGGGTCCTGCTGGCCGCGGTTGCGATCCAGGTCATTCCTTACGGTCGCAGTCACGAAAATTCCCCGGTGACGGCGGAGCCGACTTGGAATTCGCCGGAGACGCGGGGGCTGTTCAAGCGGGCTTGCTTTGATTGCCACAGCAATGAAACCGTGTGGCCCTGGTATTCGAATGTAGCGCCGGTGTCCTGGCTGGTCCAGAACGATGTGGACGGGGGGCGCGAACACTTGAACTTTTCCCAGTGGGACCGGCCTTCGCGCCACGCCAAGGACGTCGCCGATGAGGTGAGCCACGGGGACATGCCTCCCGGAGTCTACTTGCCGATGCACCCGGAGGCCAAGCTCAGCGATGCTGAAATCAAGGCGCTGATTGACGGCGCGGAGAAAACCCTGGGACCGCAGTCCGTGGGTGAGGAAAAGCAGAAGATGTTCCAGTGACGGTTACTTGCGGGACGTAAATTCGTCCTTGATGTGGCCGTCCATGATTTCCTTGTTGTTCTCTTCGCAGGAGTATTCGTAAAGCTCCAGTCCGGGCGGGGCCAGCACCAGGATGGAAGTGTTGGTCATGGACTTGGTGAGGAACTTGGAATCCGTGATGGTCACCTGGTGGCGGATATGGTCGTAGTCGACGCGGTCAAAGCGTTCCACGATGCGCAACGCGTCGCTGTGCGGATGTTCGGCGGTGTCGATCCAGGTCTTGCCGTTGGTGCCCTCGGTTTCAACTACTAAGGTGTCGCCTTCCCAGTGGCCCACCGAAGTTCCCATCCAGGTGGGCACTTCCACCACCAGCTTTCGCCCGTCGGTGGGGATGACGTGGAACCACTTGTTCTGCTCGAACAAAACGGCCAGACGGTGGTCTTTTTGGATGAGTTCCAGCGGATACGGCGTGCCCCAGCTGCGCACGTAACCCCAGGGCAGGCAGTGGACGCCGTAATCGAACTTTTCCTTCACATCAAAAGCGGCCTTACCGGCGGGGGTCCAGGGGAACTCGGTGGTCTCGGCGGTGGCGGTACACCCCGGCGTGTTCGCGACGCATCCCTGAAAGTTTTTAGAGAAGTCGCCGACGCGCGGGTGATCCCACACGCCGGTCAGGTCCGGCTTGCCGTTGGGCAGGCGGGGGACGGCCTTGGTGGAGGCTTTCCCTTTCGTCTGGGCCCGGCCCGGAAGAGGGGCGGCAATCAGCAGGGCGAACGCCGCGAATCCGGCGCAAAGTGCCATCGTGGGTTGGAGGATTCTGGACCGCATCGGAGTAAATGCTACCACAATGGCCCTTGCCCCAGAAATGGGTTGTGGCGTATACTTTTGCTGATCGCTAGTCCTTATTACAGGAGACGCCCCATGAAACTGAATCGCATCCTCCCGCTTGCCGCCCTGCTGCTTTCGAGCGCCGCCGCCACGTTCGCGCACCATTCTTTTGACGCCGAGTTCGACCGCAACAAGCCGATCACGCTCAAAGGCACGGTGACGAAGGTAGAGTTCATGAATCCGCATATGTGGATCTATATGGACGTCAAGGATGAAAAGGGCGTAACAACCGCATGGCAGATCGAAGGCGGAGCTCCGAACGCGTTGCGCCGCAACGGCTGGTCGGTTAACTCCGTGCAGAAGGGTGCCATGATCACGGTTGACGGCACCATGTCCAAGGACGGGTCGAAGACTGTCAACGCCCGTACTGTCTCCACCGCGGACGGCAAGCGTCTTTTTGCAGGGTCGTCGGAAGGCGACGCTAAGGCCAAGTAAGGCCAAGCACGAAATGAGACAACTCGCGTTCGCACTGCTGGCGGGCTTGATGCCGGCCATTGCCCAAGACCTTACGATCACCAACGCGCGTATTGTGGCTGGCAACGGCACGGTGATTGAGCGCGGATCGATCGTAGTGCGGGGCGGGAAAATCGCGTCGGTGGCGGCGGGCGCTCCGGCGTCCACTGCCGGGCGTGTGATTGACGCCAAGGGCATGTCCGCCATGCCTGGGTTTATCGACGGTCACCGGCACATCAACACCGGGCCCAACGAAAAGGCCCAGATGCAGGCGTTGCTGGAGGCGGGTTATACGACGATCCTCTCCGGCGGTGGTCCGGCGGAGGGCAATATCACTCTGCGCGACCACATCGAGCAGGGCGTGATCAACGGACCCCGCATCATCCCGAGCGGCAGAGTCGCTCTCAACCTCACCCCCGACGCCGCCCGCGCCGAGATCCGCAAGCTGGCTGCTCAAGGCGTCAAGTTCACGGGCGAAATCTCCCTCACCCCCATTCCCGGCCCCAGCGAAAAAGAAATCGAAACCCTCAAAGCCATCGTCGATGAAGGCAAGAAGGCCGGTGTCGTGATCCAGGTCCACGCCGTCAGCTCCAGCGCGATGCTCGCGGCGGTGGACGCGGGTGTGCCCCTGCTGGTCCACCTTCCAAACAAAGATTGGGTGAGTAAGGAAGCCGCGGCGAAGGTGGCGGCTGCCGGCACGAAGGTGCTGGGCACGGTGGGCTTCGGGACGCCGGTGTTTGGTGTGTTCGCCACCGACAACCAGGCTCGTTTTCGCGACGGCAAGCAGTGGCCGCAAGGAATCGTGGACGGCGTGCGGTTGGGTGAAGAAGCCGGTTACATGCCCGTGAACGCGCGCACTATCTGGGACGCGGGCGCGGTGCTGGGTTACTGCACGGATACGACGTACGATCCGCTGGCCGGACTCGATCATGAGTTGAAGATTCTCAACGCGATGTTCTCCATGCAGGACCTGGTGAAGATGATGGGTCCGAACACGGCATCCTACATTCAGATGGGCGACCAACTGGGGACGCTGGAGCCGGGGAAGCTCGCCGACATCATTCTGCTGGACGGGAACCCGATGGAAGGCTACTGGAATTGGCTGCGGACCAAGTTGGTGGTCAAAGGCGGCAAGGTAGTGGTGGAGAAGCTTTAGCGCGGATCATAAGCAGCGACTGAAAGAGGAACCATGTTGAAGAAGAATTCGTCGATGTTCGGGATCGTGTTGCTCACGGCGGCTGCCGCGATTTTCTCCCTGCAAGAGCCAATGAGTGCGCAAGCGCCGCAGGGCAAGGGTGGCGCGCCGGGTGGAGGCGAATTCGGCGGCGGAGCCGGGAAGGGCGGCGGGCCCAAGGGCGTTCCCGCGGCGCCGCTGCCTACGCAGCCGACCGCTGTTCCCATGCCGGCGCTTTCGGCGAAGATCACGGGGCCGGGCGTGATGTACGACTCCTCGGTGGGCCAGTGGCCGGGGCGTGACACCAAGTTCTACAAATACGACACCGACGAGTATTTCGTCACCGGCACGGCGAACAGCAAGCCGTACAAGACGCGGCTGGTGATCCGCCGGCCGTCGGACAACGCGAAGTTCTCCGGCTTGGTCCTGGCCGAATCGATGCATCCGGCGGGCAATGCGCACGGGTTTGAGTACAACTCGATTTACCTGATGACGTCGGGGCACATCGCGGCGGAGATTCTGACCAGCGGCCCGTCCATGCCGCTAGGCGTGAATCGTGAGCGTTACGCGGATCTGACGATGTCCAATGACCAGGTGAATGAGATTCTGGCGCAGGTGGGTTCGCTGGTGCGCAGCAAGACCGGTCCGCTGGCCGGGTTGCCAGTGCGCAAGATGGTGCTGTTCGGGACCTCGGCCAGTTCGGCGGTTCTGACCAACTACCTGCCCGCGCACATGGTGTTCCGGACGCCGGACATGCAGCACATCTACGATGGCTTCATGCCGACCTCGAACGGCTCCGTGATCATGAAGGTGGACGTGCCACTGATTCAGGTGCCGACGCAGCATGAGCAGGAGAACATCGCCACCAACCGGCAGGACGGCGACGCTCCGGGCGACCAGTACCGCAACTACGAATTCGCCGGCATGGGGCACCTGGATGCCCGCAACAATCAGCCGCGCTTGAAGCAGAGCGACTGCGTGAACCCACTGAGCAACTATCCCTTGGAAGCCTACATGTCCGTGGCGCTGCATCACCTGCTGCGCTGGGTGGATCAGGGCATCGTGCCGCCCAGAGCGGATCGTATTTTGATCGACCGCAACACCAACAACGACGGTTCGCTGATGGTGCTGGATGAACACGGCAACGCCAAGGGCGGCATCCGCAATCCCTATGTGGACCTGCCGGTGGCCAAGTACACGGCGCGCAATACGGCGGTGCCCGGTGGGACGAACCAGCAGCTGTGCAACCTCAGCGTGTACACCACCGCGATCCCGAAGGCAGAAATGAAGAAGCTGCACGGGAGCAAGGCGAACTACGTCAAGAAGGTGGATGCGCGGCTCAAGGAGCTGGAAAAGACGGGCTGGTCCTTACCGGTTTACCACGACCTGATCGTGGCGGACGCCCAGGGCGTCGATTTTTAGCGGGGCGCGTTCCAGTTTGCGCAGGGCCAGGAGCACGGGTACAAGGATACCCACCGCCACAAGCGAAAACGGTATGCCGCTGTAGCGGTGCAACTCGCCGGTGAAGAATCCCTGGTCGACGTTTACGCCCAGCCAGGTGATGCCGGTGATGCGCACCGCATTCTTCAAGATCACCACGGGGATGGCCAGCAAGGCGAATCCAACCTGGTTCCAGCCGTTGCGCAGGAGCAGGTGGGCGGCGAGGATGGCGCTTATCAGCATCGACATGAAGGAGCGGACTCCGCTACACTCCTCTGCTACTTCAATCACAACAGTATTCAGCGAAAAGCGGAATTCTTCGCGCTGGAAAGCGATGCCGGTAAGGTCAAGCAGACCGGCGGTGGTGTCGGCGGATGCCTTTTGCAGGAAGACGACCAGTTGATCCATTGCGCCACTCGGCGGCGGGATGCAGAGCGCGAGAAACGCTGCCGGAAACGCTGCTGCCTTTAGGGTCCGCAGGCCGTAGCATGCAACAGCGGTTCCAATCCACGCCGTGAGCATGCCCGCGTTGGGGAACCCTGCCGCGAGGCCTCCTAGCCCGGCAACTGCCACTAGCGCTCCTGCGCGGGGATCATAGCGGGCTTGGCTCAGAATCTCCTGCTTGCGCAATCGCACCAGAAACGCACTGATGAAGGGAACCAGCAGGATGTGCGCGTAACGCGTGTCCTGTAAGGCCAACGCCACCAGCCGCGATAGGGCCCCTCCGAAGACCGCCAGGGAGGCGACCCAGAGTCCAAGCGCGATTTGGTGGCGGCGGTTCATCTTCCTCGTGTCTCTACGGGCCGCGTGTTTCTACCGGCTGCGCCGTGCCCAAACGGTAAGTCCCACCGCGCATGCCCCTAGCTCGATGATCCCACCCGGTTCCGGCATCGAATACACTGGCTTGTCTCCGTACCCGTGGCGCGTACCCCGCGCGAACGTCATCGTGCTCAGACCTAAGAACAGCGTTCCGAACAGAAGTTTTTTCATACTCGTACTGCCTCCAAGGCGATCTTAAAGCTGCGCCTGGATAGGAGGAATGGGCATTCAGTACCCAATTCTCTGGAACTACCGGGTGGGTACGCTGGTTGGCACTATTCCGTACATTCGGTCCAGCAAGGGTGCAGCTTCTGCGCTTACAATTGATAAGACATGAGCAAAGGCGGGTCGGATAAGAAAGTCGCCAATGGCCTGGTTGCGGTAAGCTGCGCGGCGGTGCTCGCGGTGTACTCCGCGGGGTATTCCCGTACGCGGGCGGCGGCGAGCCAGTTTGAGGCGCAGTCGGCGGAGCGTCGTCCGGCGGCTCCGGGTCAGGCGCGGCAAAGTGCGCCGGTTGAAGTTGAGGCGGTGCAGACGAGTTCGCGCGTGGCCGCCCCGGCAACTGCCCGAATGATTGAGCAGGAGCAGGCCGCTGTAACGCCGCCTTCAGGGGAAGACGCCGGGGCTCCAATTCAGGAAGTTGTGGTGCCGGTTGAGACTCCAGTCGAGACGCCGGTTGCTCCAGTGCCATCTGTTACCCCGGCTCCGCCCCCGCCGCCGCCTCCTCCTCCGCCGCCTCCGCCAGCACCCAAATGGAAGGATGGCACCTACACCGGATGGGGCACCTCCCGGCATGGCGATATTCAAGCTGCGGTGGTGATCGACGGAGGCCGCATCCAGGGCGCGACCATCGCGCAGTGCCTGACGCGCTATTCCTGCGACGTGATCGACATGCTGCCACCCCAGGTTGCGGCGCGCCAGAACGCGGACGTGGACTACGTATCGCGCGCCACCGAGAGCGCCAACGCGTTCTACTACGCCGTGGTGGATGCGCTCAACAAGGCTGCCCTTCCCAAGTGACGCGCACGGAAGTGGTCATGGGAACGCGCATCACCATTGAAGTGTCAGCGCCCGAGGAAGTGCTCGCCCGGTCCTTCGCGTGGTTCCATGAGGTGGAGTCTTGCTGCTCCCGCTTTGACCCTGCAAGCGAATTGATGCGGCTTGCTCCTGGGGACGCCAAGCCTGCTACGCCTATGCTGTTCGAGGCGGTGCGTTTCGCGCTGATGGTGGCGGAGGAGAGCGGTGGGGCGTTTGATCCGACGGTGGGTCATCGAATGGCAGCGCGTGGTTTCAACCGGGAGCATCGAACGGGGACGGTCGCTGATTCTCCGGACGCCGACGACGATGTCAGTTACCATGACGTCGATCTGGATGCGGCGATGCACACCATTCGCCTGCGCCGCCCGCTGACGCTTGACCTGGGGGCGGTGGCCAAGGGCCTCGCCGTCGACGCCGCCGCGCGGGAACTGCAGCCGTTCGGCGATTTCGCAATTGACGCGGGCGGGGATCTTTACCTGGGCGGATGTAATCCGCACGGTGAGCCGTGGGCCATCGGTATCCGCCACCCGCGCATGGATGGTGAGTTGATCGCGCGCCTGCGGGTTTCGAATCAGGCGGTGTGTACTTCGGGCGACTACGAGCGCGGGCGGCACATCCTCAATCCGCGCGCAGGCGGAGTGGCAGGCTCCGTCGCGAGCGCGACAGTGGTCGCCAGTGGAGCGATGCTGGCCGACGCGCTGGCCACCGCGGCGTTCGTCATGGGTCCGGACGAAGGGGTTTCTTTCCTGACGCGAATGGGTGTGGAAGGGTTGATTGTGACGCCGGAGTTGGAATGCTTCGAGACGCGAGGCCTCCGTCATGCGTAAGGTGAAGAGTTTTTTCAAGACTCCCAAGGGATTGGTGACCATCATCCTGCTGATCCTGGCTGCGATCGCGGCTCCGGGCGAAGGCGTGCGGACGGTGGTTGTAGGCATGGGCACCGCGGCGCTGGCTGCGGGGATCGTGGACCTGCTTATTCTTCGCTATCGAAAGAACGTGTGGGAGTTTCCCAGCGGCGCGGTGCTGACGGCGATGATCGTCACCATGGTGGTGCGCGCGCAGGAGCCTTGGTATGTGCCCACGGTGACTTCGGTGGTGGCGGTGCTCAGCAAGTATCTGTTCCGCACGAAGACCGCGAACGTATTCAATCCCGCGGCGCTGGCCATAGTCGTTATGTTCTACGTGTTCCACATGGGGCAGAGTTGGTGGGGTGCGCTGCCGGAAGTCCAGCCGATGTGGCTACAGGCAGCGCTGTTGCTCACCGGTGTGTTCATCACAGACCGGGTGAACAAAATGCCGCTGGTGTTGGCGTTTCTGGGGTGCCATTTCCTGCTCTATACCGGCACCGCGTTCCTGGGAGATCCGCAGCGGGTTTCTGAAATCTTCCGCGCGCCGGACGCACAGATGGCGCTGTACTTTGCGTTCATCATTCTCACGGACCCGCCGACTTCACCCGCCAAGTATCCCGATCAATTGGTGATGGGCGCGATTGTCGCGGTTGTCGCCTACGCTGTGTTCCAGTGGTTGGGCGTGGTCTATTTCTTGCTGGCGGGAGTGTTGGTGGGCAACGTGTGGGAAGCGTGGCGGCGAGCTACGCGGAGGTTGACGTCGCCGTTTCCGCAAAGGTTGGGGGTGTTCCTGCGCGAGGTGAGTCCCATCTAAAGCAGGCGCGCCCACGTCCGGGGTTATACTTTTTTCATGACTCGACGTGGCGTGTTGTTGGGCATGGCGGCAGCGCCATTGGTGGAGAACCTGATGCAGGCGCAGACGACTTCGGTTTGTTTCATGAGTGCGGTAGAGATGGCTCGGCTGATCCGCGCCAAGAAGTTATCGGCGCGGGAAGTGTTGGCCGAGCACCTGAAGCAAATTGAGCGCGTCAATCCGCAGGTCAACGCGATTGTGACGCTGGTGCCGGAGTTGGCCCAGGCCGCGGCGGCGAAGGCGGATGAGGCGCAGGCGCGCAAGCAGAAACTGGGTCCGCTGCATGGCTTGCCGGTGGCGCACAAGGATCTGGTGGAGACGCGTGGCATCCGCACCACGTTTGGCTCGCCGCTTTACAAGGACTATGTGCCTACGGCGGATGATCTCATCGTGGAACGGCTGCACGCGGCCGGAGCGATCACCATTGGCAAGACGAACACGCCGGAGTTCGGCTCTGGGTCGCAGACGTTCAACACGGTGTTTGGCGCGACGCGCAATCCGTACGATGTGACGAAGACGTGCGGCGGTTCTTCGGGAGGCGCTGCGGTGGCGCTGGCGTGCGGGCTTGTGCCCGTGGCGGATGGGTCGGACACTGGCGGGTCATTGCGCAACCCGGCGGCGTTCTGCAATGTGGTTGGGTTCCGGCCGACGCCGGGGCGCGTGCCGAATCCGAAGGCGGCGTTCGGGTGGTTCACGCTGAGTACGTCGGGATGTTTGGGGCGATCGGTTGCGGACTTGGCGCTCGGGTTGAGCGCAGTGGCTGGTCCCGATCCGCGCGCGCCGTTGTCAATTGACGAGCCGGGCTCGGTGTTCGCGCGTCCGTTGGGGCGCAGCTTCAAGGGCACGCGCGTAGCGTGGTTCAAGGACCTGGGCGGCGTGCCGTTCGACCCGCGAGTGCGCGAGGTTGTGGACGGGCATCGCAAGACGTTCGAATCGCTCGGGTGCATTGTGGAACAAGCGGAGCCGGATTTCGCGCCCGCCGAAATCTCGTTCCGAGTGCTGCGGGCGTGGAACACGGCGAATCAGTACGGGGCTCGGTATCGCGCGAACCCCACGGCGTTCAAAGATGTGCTCGCGGCGGAGATGGAGGAGGGACTGCGGCTGACGGGCCCCGAAGTTGCCCGAGCCGAAGCCGCTCACGCGCATGTATGGCGCGGGTTCCAGGCTTTCCTCGAAAAGTACGAATACTTCGTGCTGCCGACCACGCAGTTGCCTCCGTTCGACGTGGACACGCCGTATCCCAAGGAACTCGTCGGCGTGAAGTTCGATAGCTACATCGACTGGATGAAGTCCTGCTGGTACATTTCGGCGGTCGGCAACCCCGCTGCATCCGTGCCGGGAGGCTTCACGCCAGAGGGGCTGCCGGTGGGTGTGCAGATCGTCGGGCGCAATCGCGCCGACTTCAGCGTGTTGCAACTGGCGCACGCGTTCGAAGAGGCCACTGGATTCGGCAAGCGGCGACCGGGGGTTGTGTAGCGCGAGAGCGCGGACAAAGAAAAGACGCGCGTGCACCCGATGAACTGCGGCGCTAGTCGCTACTGACTCTTGATGCCTATCTGCCCCTGCGAGGGTTGCGCGACTGCTGCGCCGCCCGCCGAGGCATACGGCAGTACGAGACTGCCCGCTAGGCCGGAGCGTTTATCGATGACCGCAATGTGCAGCACGCCGCCATTCGGTCCGGTCTGAATGGACTCGTTCAGCGACAGACCGTTCACGAGCGCCTGTTGCAACTGCGCCATAGGCATCGATGGAGTATAGTGCTTGGAGATTCCCCCTCCTCCCTCGGGCACAACCGCGACCTCAATCGATGCCTCCCATTTGTCGCCTTTGGGTACAAAGGACAAATCGCCGGCGATGACGTTGATCACCACGGAAGACATGCCGAGTCTATCCGCAATGGGGTTGGTGGTCGCCGTTAGGCCGATGCTCGTAGCCCCCAACTGCTGATTCAACACGGTGTCGAGGCTGGGAGTGGCTAGGGCTTCGCCGGAAGTGTCGGGGCTCCAGGCAAAGTAGTGCATCCGGTAAGACAGCTTGGCTTTCTCGTTCGTTTTTGTCAGGCGGACCTTAATGGCATGCTGGCGACCGTCCAGGTTCTTGGCGTCGGGAACAAAACCTAGCGTATACGTGAAGGTCGCTGCTCCCACAACCTCTTCGAGAGAAAGGCTGATGTCGTTGGTGTTTCGGTAAGCTTTGCCGCCGGTGTCCTTAGCAAGGGTCAGCATACCTTGCGTGCCTGAAAGAGATCTGCCTGTGCCTTGCTCAACGGCGTTGCCTGCGCCTGACGGATCGACGGGGTAAATGACGACGTTCTGTTCTGTTAAGTACCTCGACAGGATGTCAAATCCAAACTGTGTCTCAGGCTCGTTGCGCCAAGTCAAGGGGACCGTGCTCGAAATCCACACCAAGCTCTTGCGCCCGTGCACGCCGCCCATGTGCCGAGCGATCGCTTCAAACGCAGGGTAGGTCTTGTCGGCGCGCTCTTGATTACTATTTTTAAGCTGCGGGATGGAAGTGAGGGCCTGTTGCAGCCTCGCGAACATCAGCTTCTCCTGTGGGTTAAAGGAGACGGGGACTGCGTCACTTGCCGTGAGAGCCTTGGCCGCCTTGGCCATCAGGGCGTCTTCCTGATCGAAGTCGGTCACTACTTCAAGACCGTTCAAGCCCAGGGAGAAAAAGGCAATATGATCGGTGTCCTTTAAATTGGAGAGCACCTTCAGGATTTTAGGCCGCACAGATGCTTGGTCGAAGAAATTGCAATTGATGCGGTCGTAGAGCATCACCACTGGGGATATCAACATCTGGCCTTTCGCGTTCAAGCGATTATTGACCACGCCCTCGGGGAGTGCCACGCTGCTGCTCAGCTTCTCGCTATCGATAACGTCGAAGAGTGCCAGATTGACCTTCTTCCCGCGATCTTCGAGAACGAAGTCTTCAGCTTTCAAATTGCGGATCGGACCAGTGTCGCCCTCCGCCGTGACATCCACCAGGATCATACGCGAACCCGTCGGCTGCTGGGTAGCAGCGGGCGCTTGCGTCGCTAAGAGCCCGATCAACGCGATCATCGCGACTATCGCTCGTCTAGATAGGTTGCCCAGGGTTCTCATTTTAGGTGCTCGGACTTCGACGTTCCGGTCGCCAGCTCTTTATCCGTAGATAAAAGGCTACTAGGTTTCGCATTCAGAGTCTCCTTCTTCAAAGGCATCAAGCCGTGGTGTTAGGAACCCGCCTAAAGGCGATTCATCAAACTCGCGGCGTAGCCTGCGCCGAAGCCGTTGTCGATGTTCACCACCGTCACATTGCTGGCGCAGCTGTTGAGCATTCCTAGCAATGCGGCCAGACCTTGGAAGCTGGCGCCGTAGCCTACGCTGGTGGGGACGGCGATGACGGGAGCCGCTACCAGGCCGCCGATGACGCTGGGGAGCGCGCCTTCCATGCCGGCGCAGACGATGATCACGCGGGCCTCGGCCAAGCGCTCGCGGTGGTGCAGTAAGCGGTGGATGCCAGCGACGCCGACGTCGTGGATCCCGTCGACTTCGTTGCCCATGACTTCGGCGGTCACCTGCGCTTCTTCGGCTACCGGCAGATCGCTGGTGCCGGCGCAGGCTACCGCGATCTTGCCTTTACCTTGCAGGGTGCGGTCGCGCCATACACGGATGGCTCCGCTGGCGGGGAAGTGTTCGGCGTCGGGGACCTCACGCACGATGCGCTCGGCGGTTTCTTCGGTGGCTCTTGTGACTAACACGTTTTGCGAACGTGTGAGCAGCGCCGCGACGATGGCCGACACTTGCGCGGGCGTCTTGCCGAGGCCGAAGACTACCTCGGGGATGCCGTGTCGCAACGCCCGATGATGGTCCACCTTGGCGAAGCCCAGGTCTTCGAACGGCATGTGGCGGAGGCGCTCGATTGCGGCGTCGGTATCGATGGCTCCTGCGCGGACTTGGTCGAGCAGAGTGCGGAGTTGGTTCTGGTTCACGGGATCAGTCCCATAATAACGGGACCGGGGAGGCCCGGTTCGGGGCGGCCTAGCAGGTTGAGGACCGTGGGGACGAAACTGAGGCTGTCGTATGGCTCGGGGATGTGCCGTCCTTCGGGGATGCCGGCACCGGCGAACATGAGGACCGAGTGGGTAGAGCTGCGCAAGAATGAGCCGTGATTGCCGCCGGGGTTGAATCCCCGAACGTTGAAGTTCCAGTGATCGCTGGCGACTACGAGCAGATCCGTGCGCCGCAGAGCGCGCTGGCGCTGCTGGTATTCGGTGCCGGAGGTGTTCTCGCCTAGTTGCGTCGCGAGGCCGGTGATGGCGTTGGAGGAACGAGTCTTGTGCGTGGCGGCGAGCCACTCCTGGTCGGTGTGCGATTGCAGCAGCCAGTCCGGCGGGACCGCTAGGTTGGGGTCCTCGAAATACGCCAGCGGCAGGCCGGGGCCCAGCGGACGCTTCTCATAGGTGAGCGTGCCGTCGGGGTTGGCGCGCAAGTGCGCGACTGGCTGATAGGTGCCGTTCAGCAGGACCTGGTGCTCCTCGTCGTGATACAGCCAAATGCCGTCACGCGTGTTCACGGCGACGAAATCGACGGGCCGCGCGCTGACAGCGGACTGTACGTTGTTGCGCACGGCGATGTTGTGCAGCGCTTCAAAGTAGTTGACGCGCGTGAAGCTGCGTTCCCAATCGAACTTGCCGTCGGGCGTCAGCACGAAGCCTTGCGGGCCGGGGCCGGTGACGTAGTTCTGCAAATCCCACAGCGTGTTTGAGGGGCCCAGTGAGCGGGCGGGAATGACTTCGGTCAGCTTGAACTTGCCGGGATCGAAGTCGGCGGGGGTGAGCTTGAGCAAGCGCGTGATAGTGGCGGCGTAGGCGGTGTAGTCGCGACGATCTTCTTCCAGCAGGGCGAGCTTACGCGAGTCGCGGTTAGCGGAGCGGTGCAACTCCTGGGCGATCTGCTCCTTGGTCCACTTTTTGGGCTGTGCGGCAACGGTCCGCCGCAAGCCGGCGATCTGCGGCTCTAGCGACTTCAGCTGCCGGTCCAGGTCGGCCAGGTCTTGCATCCAGGGACCCCGCGTGTTTTCCAGCTCCGCCATGAACGCATCGATGGCCGCTGCCCGCGTTGCTCCGGGCAACGTGCGGCGCGTGAGTTGGTCCAGGAAAATGTGCAGCGTGTTGAGCGTGTTGTTGCGCAGACCGATGCTGGCGCGCTCATTGCCGTCCAGGTCGAGCATGACCGTGGGGTACTGATCACCCTGGCCGTTGAGGTAGCCCGGCTGGGTGGCCGGTGTGATCACGGTGGAGACAAACGGATCCAGGCCGCGTACCTTGAACTCGGAAAGCGGATGCCGGTTGGTCAGCACGTGATGGGCTCCGCCGGCCTTGCTGTTGAACCAATCCACAAAGTTGTCGCCTTGGCTGATGACCGCAGCATTGGTGTTCATGCCGTGATCGGAGACTAGAATCAGCGACGTGGTGGACGCAAGCGGGCTCTGCTGAATTGCTGTCCACACGCGTCCGATGAAGGCGTCGAGTTCTTCCAACTGGTGGCGTTGGGACACCGGGTCATTGGTCAGATGCGCCACGTGGTCGTACTCGCCGTTGAAGTAGTCCAGGTAGCGGATCTTCGGGTCTTTCAGTGCGAGGAGTAGATCGTGCTCGTACTGCTTGTTCAGCGAATCGCCCAGCGACATGCCGACGATCCACTCGTCGAGAAGTTCGCCGGGAGCCTTGGCTACGAAGCGTTTGAGTGCGGACTTGAGCGTATCCCAGCGGACGCCGCGCTGCAGCAGCTGGAAGGCTTGGTGCCGCTCTTTGATAGCGAAGCGGTCCAGCAGCAACGGCACGCCCAGCTCGTCGAGTAGTTCCACGCCGCGCATGTCGACGCGCCCGCCGGCTCCGGCGCTGAAGTAGAACGGTACGAAGTTGAGGTAGTCGAAGGGCCGCAGGGTGTAGCGGTCGTATTCCACGTTGCCCCGGATTTCAAGCGGGCGTCCGGTGTCCAGCAGCGACCAAGACGGCGCGGAGAGGCTGAGGCCGCGCGCGTAGAAGTTGTCGAGTGTAGTCCCGCCGCGCGTGAAGATCCGCTCGATATTGGGCAGCCGGTTCGCGGCAAGCGCGGCAGGCGGCAGGCCGTCGATCTTGAGAACGACTACGCGCGAAGTCTCCGCGGCGAGAGGCAGCGCCGCCAGCAGCAGAACCGCAACCCTAATTGCCTGCGACATTGGGATTAGGCCGCGCCTCGCGTCCAGTTCGCCGGTTCACGTCCAACACGGCGTTCATCGCGGGACCCTGCTCAGGCTCCCGGTGCTTGTAGATACCCAGCGTAGCCACGCGCGCCAAGGCCAGCCCAACTCGAGCCGCGGGCTTGTGTTTGTAGACGGTCAACTCATCCGCGCGGTCATTCCGCAGCTGAGCGGCGAGCCCATCGGGATCGGCGGCATTTTTTAGTAGAGCGGCGTATTGCCGCTGCGCGACTCGCATTTCGTCCGAAACGCTTTCCTCCAGCGGATTCACGCCCAGCACTTCCAGCCGTTCCTGCAGATCGCGCCGCAGGTCCGGCGAAAGATCGTGGTCCAGCGCGAGCCAGCGCCGCACTTCGGAATAGGCCCGGAGCCGTTGTTGCCCGTTGGTGGCCGACCCGCGCCGCGTGATGGTGAAGTTCCACAAGAACGACCCCGCCATGTACGGCCAGTTGCCCCACTTGGAATACCCGATGAGCCCGGTCACAACGTCCGTGGTCGCGCGCGCCAGCATTTCGCGGCGCTTGGGCGCATAGGTATTGCGGAAGTCGACCAGCAACAAAGGCACCTTTGGATAGTCGAGCCCATAAAGCGCCAACGGGATCAAGTCGCGGCCCTCACGCGTGACGGTGATCCCGTTCCAGTCGCGGATTCGCGCATCGTTGTAGGGGTTGGAAATGCCCAGGAATTTGGAGTTGAACGCGTGTTCAGGCTCGGCGGTGTCTTCCCGGGCGATCCACAGCATCGCGTGCGTGGGCGAGGTGCCAAGGCCCATCGGCTCAAAGTAGAGTCCGTTGGCCTCGGCCCGTTGCCGGAGCAGTTCCCAGTTGTGGCCGCGGGTTTCCTGAATGGTGGTGCGCTGCTTGAAATACGCCTCGGAGAGCTTGCGGTCGGTCACCAGCCCGCCCAAAGTCTGCCCCGCGAGATTCATGCGGGCCTGGATTTCCAGCAACTCCGCTTCACTGAAAGACTGCAGAATCTCCGGCACATCTTCGAGCTGCGAGACTACGGCCAGGCTTTCCATGAGGTGCACGCGCTGGCGGTCCTTGAGATTCGCGCGGTAGCGGCGGGTGGACGCGCGGATCAGCGCGCCCGTGGAATCCACCGCGGCCACCTGGATGATCTGTTGCGCCAGAGAATTCCACACCCCGCTCGACGTGTCTCCCAGGTCGATGACCGGCTTTGGAGTTTTGTCCTCGTTCTTACCCAAGTTGGGCCGGAAGTAGAAAAACGGTACCGCACCCGCGGCCCGCTGGAGCAGGGAAGGGCTGGCCGAAGTCAGCGTCCAGATGTAACGCAGGCGGTCATTGGCCGGATCGGTGTCGCCCAGCGTATCGCGCAGCACGCTCAACAGGGGAATCTGCTCGAGTTGGTCGGGCACCGTCGCGAAGACAGTCAGCAGCTCCGCGCCGCCGATGACGGGGGTGCGCTCCAATCTGAAGTCCGGCGTGGCGGCCAATGCCAGCATCGGGACAGCTAGGAAGAGCCAACGGAACATGTTCGTAACGCTTATGTCATGATACCGCCCTGCTCCAGCCCGGGGGAAGAGTGCTGAGGGGCAGGGGAGGTACCGATACCCGCATTTGAGTGAGCGCAAACCCCCGCCAGAACTCTGGCATTGTGAAACGATCTGACCGATACTGAATCACCGTATGTCGGAGTACGAGAGCAGAACACAAGTGTCGTGTAACGAAACTGGACTCAGCTGCGAAAGCTGCACGTCGCAAACAGCCACAGAGCTGGCGCGGACGTGCAAGGGCCTTCGCGGCCGGATGGTGGCCCAGTTGTTCGTGCAGTTGTACCCGGACCCGGGATGCGCGCGCATGCACGCAAATTTCGCGGCCGTGTACAAACGTGCTTCAAGCGGCGCGATTGGGGATGACTGGGAGGACATTCCGAATCGCGCGCTGGAAGCGGTTGCTTGAAGGTCAGTTCGGTTTGATCCGGCGTACAAGAGCTGGTCTAGGATTTGGCCGTCCTTGACCACGCTGCGGCGCATGCGGCCTTCCAGCGTATGCACTGGTGGAAGCCGCCGCCCCGCCTCCCGCGCCTCCGCCCCCGGTGTCCGCTCCTGTCACCGTAGCCCAACTGCTCGCCGCACCGGTCCCGGTGCTCGCGGCTCCCGAACCAACGCCCGCGCCGCCGATTACCCCCAGCACGGTCAAGCTCGAGCCCAACGCCTCCCTCGAGGCCGTCCGCTTCGACCAAATCGGCCGCGAACACGCTGGTAAACAGGATTTCCAGTCCGCCCTCGCGATGATGAACCGCGCCATCGAACTGAACCCGGGCTACGCCCGTGCCTTCAACGCCCGCGGTTACGTCCACCTGCGCCTCACCAACTACCCCCAAGCCATGGCCGATTTCACCGAAGCCCTCCGGCTCGATCCCACCTACGCCAACGCGTACCACAACCGTTCGGTAACAAGGAAACTGGTAGGAGAAGTTGCGGGTGCGGCGTCGGATGCCCGCAACGCCAAGAAACACGCCGCTTCGGTGGCCATGGCCGCCGTTCGCTAAATGGTGCCAGACACCATTTAACTCGTCGCTTTTGCGGTGCTCTTGAAGTATCCCCGGCGTTTGGATTCGGTGCGCTTCTTCTCCGCATCCCTGTGGGCCGCGTAGGCCGACAAATGCTCCTCATTGAGCGTGATGCCGCGGGGCTGGGCGTCGCTCACGCGTGCCTCTAAATGCCGCAAACACAATAAGGGAAGATCCTGCACCGGGATGTTATGCGCGCGTGCCGAGGATAAATCCACTCCGACGATAAACTCCATGCGCTCCCGCTCCGCGTTGGTGCCCTTGAAGTAGAACCGCCGGATATTCAGCTGCTGCTGAAAGCGCGTAAGAACGTATTCCATCGGGTTCCTCGTGCGCGAGGCCCCTGCCTGGCGTTCTATGTGAACTAAAACTCGTCGTCGTACAGTGGCGCTTGCGGACCCAACTGGATATGCTCGATGCCGGTCGACTTCTCGCCCTCCTCGGGCTTCTTCTCCAGCCGCCGAGCCAGCTTATCGCGCTGCTTCTCCCGGCGCTTGTCCTCTTTTTGCTTCTTCTGAAACGACGTGGGTCCTCGACTCGCCATGCTATAAATCCCTTCTCACGCGTAGCGCGCGGACGCGGAGACCGCCAAAAATCAAGCTTTGGCCGGACAACAAGGGCTGGATGAGGGGTTGCTGGAAGATGGGACGGCCTCTCTACATCCAGCCGTAAGAGAAAGTCCCAGTTGTCTGTGCGCCCGGCTCTCGCTGCGAATGCCTCTTCAGCATAGCAGGCCGCCGGGCTTCATCACAAGCGTTTACGCCTTGGCTTTAGCCGCCGGAGCTTCCGCCTTGCGTGCCGCGATCTCCTCGCGCAACACGCGCACAGCCGCCCGCTGCCGGATGCGCTGCTTGCGGACACGATTGTGGCGCGCGGTGTCGCCGGAATACTTTGACATGGGGATCTCCTAAGGGGTGGGAACTGCGGACTCCTGAGTTTAGCACGCCCATGTGGCGCACGTACTTTTGCGTGCTATATCGAGACTCCTCTCGATATAGCACGCCCGAGTGTGCCGCGGCTCCGCCATCTACCCACGCTTCGGAATCCGCAGAATCGCCTGGTCTTCACGGCGAGCCACATCCAGTTCGTGCAGCCCTCTCAAGCGACCTTGCGAACCTTGAAATCCACCGAAAGCCCCATAAGCCACATCAGCGAGACTAAAGTGTCAATGGAAAACAAGTGCATCTTGCCGCGCATCAAGTCCGACACGCGCGGCTGAGTGACCCCCATGCGCTTTGCGGCACTGGCCTGCGTAAGCCCCTGACGCTCAATCTCAGCAATAAGACGGTTCATCATGGCAGCCCGAAGCTGCAAATGCGCCGCCTCGTCCCGGCTGAAACCAAGATCTTCAAATACGTTCTGGCTGGAAGCTTTCATGATTTCTCCAAATCTCGGTAACGTGTCCTCGCGAGTTCGATGTCTGCAATCTTTGTCTTTTGCGTCTTCTTCACAAACGCATGCAACACGTGAACCGAATGTCCGTGGCGCGCGACGTAAAGCACACGATACTCGATGCCAACGTGAATCCGAATCTCCACCACTCCTGGTCCAACAATAGTCATCGGTTTCCAGTCGCGGGGCTCAAGGCCCTGTTGAACCCGCCCCAGTTGAAACCCCGCATCCTGGCGCGCGCCATCTGGAAAGTGCCGAATGCGGCTGAGGCTGTCGCCGTGCCAGATGATCTTTGCAGGAGGCCGATCCACATCCGGATTATACAATAACTTATATGTGACACGGATAGTCAAGCAATCGGTAGGGCTGTTAGAGCCATTTTCACGGAGTACGACTTCAGGCGCGCCAAACCCAACAAGCTCGCCGCGCGCTATGCTGCGGGAGGTAGCGTCGTCGTGCTGAAGCCCGACGTAGCCGTCATGTTTCCTAGCGCGGGCGAAGTCAATGCAGCCCTACATGCATGGCCGGCCTCATTCGAAAAAGCCGCGCCGCCCATCCACCGCGGCGTCCCAGTTCGCGATGATTGTCCTCGCTGAGTCTTCGAGGGAGTCCCGGCATCCCTCAAGATCCTTGATTGCTAGGTCCAAGGTACGGTTGTGGTCAATGAACGCATCGATATTTGCCGCCTACCGGACTGCCTACCGGACTTGACCGCCAGACGGATCGAACATACTTTGGAGATCCTACACGGCGAAAGCCGCCGGTATGGGTCGGACTGGCTCAACGTGGGACGCCCTACGCTGTGTGGTGCACTCGCTGGTTGATATAGTGAATTGTACAGTCGTCCAAACTGCGGATGGTATGACCTCACTAGACAACGGATTTTATGCTGCTTTTGTCACCGAGAGCGGTGGGCAGGGATTGGTCATGCTTGTTTTTAGAGACGGGAAGATCGCCGGAGTCGATGCCGGTGGGGTTTCATTCGATGGGACTTATAGCGCCTCCGAAGGCGGATTTGCCCTAAAAATGAAGCTGCAATTTCCTCCCAACACGCAGAAGATTAATGGAGAACGAACTGGGCCAGAAACCGAGATTTCAGAACTCCAGTTTCACTTGCCCGATGATTTCTTATCTCGCGCGTTCATCCGCATTGAGACAAAAACAGGGCCGACGAATGTGAGGCTTGTAATGCTTCGAGGGTTAGATGACTGAACAACTCGCCACTGAGCTCACCTTGGCTATCGCGATTTGTAGCGCCATAGCCACAGCATGCGCCGTGATCGCGACTTGGCGTGCCCCCACGGCGGCGGCGAAACTGGCTGAAGCACTTCGTCGCGATGCCGAGCGCGACTATGAGCGCCAAAAACAAAAAGTGAGAATATTTTCAACCTTGATGCAGGAAAGGGCGCGAATCTACTCTGAAGACTCAGTCCGTGCACTCAATCTGATTGACGTAGTCTTCAATGAATCGCGTGAGGTACGAGAAGCGTGGTCAGAACTATTTTTGGCGTTTCACATGACACCGCTCCAACAGCATGTGATAGACGAGCGCTTACGCAGGCTCTTGGCGGCAATCTCGACGAATATCGGACTGGCGGACGGCCTACGCAACGATGATCTTGGCCGCGTCTATCGTCCGATCATTCAAGAACAGGAGCAGTTCATCAAAGACATCCAACGTCGGCAAATGCTCATCAGCTTTCAGGCCTCGAACGCCGGGGGCGCAAGTACCGCACAGAACGGCCTCTGGCCACCGAAGCCGGATTGAGAACCCGCTGCCCATTCGCCGGACCCTGCCCCGCAGCAGCAAAGCAGTCCTCAGCGCACGGACAAGCATTTCTTCGCTGATCCGGGCCTCTCAAATGAGAAGCCGGGAAAGCAGCGCCACATCTTCCATCACCTCAAGCCCGTGCCCGAGGCAGAATCTTGCGACGTTAGGCGCATAGAACGCTCGATCCTTTGTACACAATACATCCGCGCCAGCTCCAACGGCTGTATATAGAATTGGGTCGTCATCCGGGTCGTTCAAAATCACAGGAATGCCGATCTGCGGAACAATGATCCGTGCAATGCGCCGCAAGTAGGCGACGTGTTCGTGCACTTCGTCAGGCGTTATGCGCAGGATTTCTTGCAAGTGCGGATAGCTGAGTGCCTTCCCTACCTCGCCCAAGATGAACGGCGACAGTGCCAACACATGCGCCGAGTTCGCCGCCAACCCGTCCACCAGCCGACGCGCTGGACCGTTCGAGCGCGCGGTGGCGCGAACCAGAATACCCGTATCCAGGGTAACCACCATGTTTAGGAGTGCCGAGCCAGCCTGCAAGCCTCATTGATGGCCGCGTCCATAGCGTCATCGTCGGTGTCCGCCGCTCGCATGCTGAGCCGATCCAGGCTGGCAAGGTAGTCCTGGTATGCACGAGACCGTTCCGCGCCAATAGGCGCCTCCTGCAAAATGTGGGATGGCTGAATGCTCACTCCCTCGTCATCGCGCAGCCCCCTGCCGAGCAGGCTCTCCAAAGCCAAGCGCTGTTCAGGCGAAAGGTTTCTGACCGGGTGCCACATGGATGGGTCCTCGTTTTCAGAGTAGCTTATCTCGATTCGCACCGCTTAAACTCTTGCGCTTCCCGCTACATCCCCCCACAACCGACCGTCCTCCCGCCACCCCCGTGCTACCTACCTAAAAGGAGCCCCCATGCCATCCGAAAAACAAACCGCCGCCAACCGCGCCAACGCCACTCACTCCACCGGCCCCCGCACCCCCGCCGGCAAGGCCCGAGCAGCCCAAAACGCCCGCAAGCACTCCTTCGCCGGCTCCGACTTCTCCATCATCAAAATCGAAGAGCGCGACGCCGTCGATTGCCTCCGCGCCGACCTCATCGCCACCTACGCGCCCGTCAACTCGCAGGAACTCTTCGCCGTAGAACGCATCGCCCTCGCCCAGCACAACTTGCTCCGCCTGGCCCGCTTCGAAGCCGGCCTCTTCAACTTCGCCCTCAACCGCGCGCTCCTCAACCCCACCGACGAGGAACCCTTCCTCCCCCTCCACGACGAGCTTGAGGGGAACCGCGAGAACATCAAAGTGCAGAACCGCTACTACTGCCTCGCCCTCGGCTTCCAGGGCATGAACCGCGAAAGCTCCCACAGCTGGACCCTCTTCCTCCGTTACCAATCCCAAGCCGAGCGTCTCTACCGCCGCGCCATCGAAGAATTCGAACGCCTCAAAGCGCTGAGAAGTGAATTGCCGAACGAACCCATTTCCGGCCCCGAACCCGATGAGAATCCAGACACTTCCGCCCCCGCAAACGAACCCATTT
>CANFEY010000010.1 GCA_947446025.1 Bryobacterales bacterium | reverse complement strand
TGCGGCCAAGGTTCATCCCTCATGGTGTCAGCCTCGTGTTTCGTCTTCTGGTATTTCAAATCGCGGCAACTCAAAAGAGGCCTCAACCGCCTACTCTTCAGTTAGTTGCCGTCGGCGTGTCGCGCGTTAGCCGGACACTACTGAACCAGTTTAATAGATCGTGGGGGGTGCATGCATTCGGGGGCCGTGTTATGATCGGCCAAACGCTATGGGACTTCGATTTTTCTCCGCACTCATTCTTACCTCCGTGCCCATACTGGCGCAACTGCCCACGCCCAACAAAGCCGGGGTCTCCGGTGGACATCATGTCTTCCGGGCGAAGGATACGGATGCCGCGAACAAGTTTTGGCAGGACCTGGGCGCACAGCCCGCGCCGTTCGGGGGACGGCTCAGCATCAACAAGTTTCCCGGCGTCCTGATTCTGGTAGTCGGCGGCGCGCAGGCGCAGGCCAAGGGAGCGCCTCCCTCTCCTCCGGTTGATCTGGCAGGATCGGAAGGCTCCAGCGTGGACTTCATCGGGTTCTCCGTGAAGGACCTCAAGGCTTCGCTCGCGAAATGGGCGGAAGCCGGCATCAAGCCGCTCCCCGGAGGCACGAACACGCAGGTCTACCTGATGAATCCTGACAAGATCAAGGTGCGCATCACGGAAAACAAATCGCTCGCGACTGCCATCGCGGCGGACACGGTGAAGATGGTGGTCCCCAACGCGGCGGAGGCGCAGGCCTGGTATGCGAAGAACTTCGGCGCGGAGATCCCGGGAGCCAACATTCTCTTCGAACAAGCTAAGGGTCCGGTGGCCGCCACCAAGGGCCGCGCGCTCGACCGCATTGGTCTCGAAGTCGTCGGCCTGGAAGCTTTCTCGAAGAAGCTCGAAGCAGCGGGCGTCAAGTTCGATAGCCCCTACCGCTACACGGACGCCATGAAGGCCGGGTTTGCCGTGTTCCAAGACTCCTGGGGCACGCTGGTGGAACTGAGCGAAGGACTCTCCGCAATCAAGTAACATGAAAACAACACTGCTCGCCCTCATTCTTGCCTCGGCGGCCTTTGCGCAACGGCCCGAGCCGCAGCCCATCCCGCTCTTCTTCAAAGAGACGTGGAAGCAAGCCCCCGGCAACGTGCCGGTCACGCAGGCCCACGTGGTCAATCCCGACCTGCTGCTCAACATCTACGGTGCCGGTAAGGAAGACTTCGGCGTCACCAGCGAAGGCAACGTGCCGCACATCTGGACCGGCCTGTGTGCTTCCTCCTGCGCGCTCACCCTCAGCCACAAGGACAATTTGGTCGACCTCACAGGCAAGGCGAAGATCCGCTGGTTTGTGAAGACTTCAGGATTCCACGTGGTGCATCCGGTGCTGAAGCTGGCAGACGGCACGTGGCTCATCGGCGACCACACCGACGGCTACGTCTTCGACTATCACGAGAGCGAATTCTTCCTCTCCGAAGTCCGCTGGCTAAAGCTCGATATGCCCAAGGTGCAGACCAAGGGCACCCTGCTCGATAAAGTCGACCTCAGCAAGGTGGATCAAATCGGATTCGCCGACCTCACTCCCGGCAGCGGCCACGGCCTGGGCGGTTTCTCTGACGTGGCGTGGATTGAAGTCTACGGCAAGCCTGTCAAGCGGGACGCAGCCAGCAAATAGGCGGGCTATTTGAAGAGTTCTTCGAGCTCGATCTCGTTCGCGGGTGCCGACGCAGTGGGCCGTGTGGCGGTGAATCCAATCATGCGCCCCGCAAAGATCACGCCGAGCCAAATCAGCAGTGACGCCAACGCCACCCGCTTCCCGGCCGGCGGCGCGCTGCGCGCGGAATCCCATTGTGAGACCGTGCGCCGTGCCGTGAGCTCAAACGCGAGCATGTTAACGGCGGAAAGCAGCAGCAGCAGCATCTTCATCTGGAAGTAGAAATTGTTGTAGTAGACCGTGGCATTGGTGAGGAACATCAGCGCTCCGGTGAGCGCGGTGAGGGCGAAAGCGGCCCAGGTCCACTTCAGAATGTCGGCGGCTACTTTATGGAAGGGGCGCTCCGATGACGCGATGCCCAGCAGGCGCAGATCGATGACGATGATGGTGCCGAAGACTAGGGCCAGGCCGATCACATGGATCGCTTCGAGCAGCGGAAACAGCAGCAGCGAATCGCGAATTTGCACTGCGAGAGCGGTTGTCTCCAGCCACTTAAGGATCGCAGCGATGCTCATAAGGAATCCGCCGGGGACCAGGAGCCCCACACATGGTCATACGCAATCAGGCGTCCCAGTACAATGATGCAGGTCCAGATGGCGAAGGTCAGGATCGCGAGGCCCTTGGCCGCTGACTCCTGCGTGCGGACGGAGCGCTGAAACCGGACCGCGATCAACGTTCCCACCGCCACCAGAAGCATCTTCGCCCAAAACGAAAAGCTCACCAACTCCCGCACCGGCTCACCCACCACCATGAGCAGCCCCGTAATCAGCAAGATGTACAGCGCTCCATTTATCCATGGACTGTAGCGCCGCGAAACCTGCTGTAGCGATTGGTCCATGGCGGACAACCCCAGGATGCGGACGTTGATCAGGAACACGGAGCCAAACACCACCGCGATCCCGGCGATATGGACCGACTGAATCAGCGGAATGGCCCAGGCGTTGTGCTCCTGAATAAAGACACTTGGGGCTGTAGTGGACAACCACTCGGCGAACGGCTTCATGGAGTAGGTTAGAATGTAGTCCCGCCGCTCAGCGTGTTGCCGGGGACGGTGTCACAGGTTTTACCGGGTGCGGGAAGCACGGGCTTCTTGGTGGCTGGGTCCACCGGGCACTTGGCCAGCGCGCCGACGCGGGAACCGAAGTTCGTGCCATCACGCAAGGGGTTGAGCTTCACGCTGAAAACGGTGCCTGCGCCGAAGGTGGCCGGCGTGATGCCCTGCTGCGCCACGGCGGCGGAGCCGGCCATCTCGACGCCCCATTCCACATACTTGCCGTCAGCGCCCTTGGACAAGCCTTTGCTATCCGGCGCCAGCAGGATGAACTGCAGCTCGGCATGATTCGCCTGCGGAATAAACTGACGGACCACGCCCGTCAGAGTCACAGTCTTCGTCTGATCGTACATGGCGAACGAATGGTGCGCCAGCACCGGAGTAACGATCGCGAGGAATCCTGCCGCGGCCCAGGCTTTGGTTTGCGTGTTCATGGTTTCTCCTACTTAAAAATATCAAGAATTTCGGTGGGCAGATCGTCCTGGGGCTTATCCCAGCCCACTTCAAAGTACTTTTCCCAATTCTTCGCCCACGGGCGGCCGTAGAAATCGACGAAGCGCGGGTCGACGTTGGTCAACTGCGTGGGGCGGCCATTCGTGTTCTGAATGTTGCTCAGGCACTCGATGAAGTTGTAGCGGCGGTTGGGATCATCGGTCGCGGCTTGCCGCGCGTAACGGTAGCTGGCCCGCACCGGGGCCACGAAGGCCAAGGGGTCGTAGAAAATCGTCTCGTGATCCAGACCGATAAACTTGCCGCTGGCATCGAGGGCCGGCTTGAAGGTTTCGATGGTCTCCAGCTTGTCACTGGTCTCAAACATTGCATGGGTCAGCGTCCAGCCTTGGATGTTCGCGGTATGCGTGACCAGCGTGGTTCCGTCCCAAAAGCCGACGGTCTCGCCGTACCACTGCGGCAGCTTCTGCACATGCGTCTTGCCGATCATCACCTGGCGCAGGAAGTTGTCGGCGATGCCGGAGAGAAACTGCACATTCCATGTGGACATGGTGAGCTGGAAGTTTCCAGCCTGCGAGGGCTGGGACCACCAGCGGATGAAGCCTTCCGGGTAACAGAACGACGCATTCCACTGGGGTGCGTTCGTAACGGCTTCGTGGTAGGTCAGCTGAACCATGCGTTTCTGATATTCCGGCGTCAACAGGGAAAGCACTGTTGGTGCTTGCACGTTACTGCCCCAAATCCATTCCGACCCGTGGTCAGCCTGCGCATCGCGGCGGTAGTAGCCGTCCCAATCGGGCACCGTCGCCTTGGTGTACACGGTGGGCCCGCCCTTGGCCTTGGCGGCGGCCATCAGCGCATCGTAGTGCTCCTTGGCGGTCTTGTAGGCATACGGGCTGAGGATGGATTCGCGTGAAATGCCGAAGTTGCAATCGCCCCAGGTGGCCGAAGCTGGGGGATTTGGCCCAATCAGGCCCCTGTTCCAGACCTCGGAAAGAACCTGCGGCGTGTTGCAGCGGTAGTACAACTTGTTCATCCACAGGTCTTTGTCTTTGTAGAAGTTTTTCGACGTGAACAAGTCGATGGGTAACGGCGTGACGCCCTCGGGGGGCCCTTTTATGACCGGGGCTTTGCCTTTGCCTTGCCCGAACGCCGGGGTAGTCAGGGGCGCGAATGGGACCACCAAAGCGGCCAGCGCTGCGACGGCGGGGATCAGTATTGTAGCCTTCATCAAACCCTCACTCTACTTAAAAATGTCCAAGATTTCCTGCGGAAGATCGCTCGCTGGCTTGTCCCAGCCTGCCTCGAAGTGCTTCTCCCAATTTTTGGCCCACGGTCTACCATAATAGTCCACAAAGCGGTCGCTTGCCGAGGTCAGCTGGCTGGGACGTCCGTCCACGTTGCGCAGATTACTCAGGCACTCGATGTAGGTGTACCGCCGCGTGGCATTATCCAGCCCGGCTTGGCGATTGAAGCGCATGGTCACGTGCAGCGGAGCCACAAATGCGTCGGTGTCGTAAAACACCGCCTCGTGATCCAGTCCCACGAAAGCGCCGTTGTTGTAAACCGGTGCATACGTCTCAATGGTGTTCAACTTGTCGCTGAATTCAAACATGGAGTGCGATAGCGTCCAACCCTGCACGTTCGCGGTCCAGGTCACCAACGTCGTGCCGTCCCAAAAACCGACTGTTTCGCCGTACCACTGCGGAACCTTCTGCACATGCTCCTTGCCGATCAAAACCTGGCGCAGAAAATTCGCCGCCAAGCCTGATAAGAACTGCACTTGGTTGACGTTGGTGGTGAGCTGAAAGTTACCGCCTGCCGAGGCCTGGGACCACCAGCGCATGAAGCCCTCCGGATAACAGAACGAACCGTTCCACTGCGGCGCGTTGTCCACGCCCTCATGAAAATTCATCTGTACCATGCGCTTCTGATACTCCGGCGTGAGCACGGAGAGGATGGTGGGGACTTGGTTGATCGTCCCCCAGGTCCACTGCGAGCTGGCATACGAATTGTCGCGGCCATACCAGCCATCCCAGTCGGGAACTGTTGACTTGGTGTAAACCGTGGGACCGCCCGCCGCCTTCGCCCGCAGCGCGTCGTAGTGTTCTTTCGCGGTCTTGTAGGGATACGGACTGAGGATCTTGTCGCGCCCATAGTCGGCACTACACTCACCCCACGAAGCCGATGCGGGCGGGTTCTTGCCAATGCGGTTGGATGTCCAAATGTCCGTGATCTGACGAGGCGTGTTGCAACGGAAGTAGCGCTGGTCCGTCCACAGAGCCTGGTCTTTGTAGAAGTTCTTGGAGGTGAACAGATCCGACGGCAGCGCCTGCATTCCCGCCGGGGGACCGGGAAACGTTGGCGTATTGCCCCGGCCGAAGGCCGCCGGGTTCTGCCCGCCGCCCTTCTGTTGCTGCTGCTGCGCGAAGGCTCCGGGAGTCACCGGCCACAACCAAGTGAACGCGGCCACGGCGCCGAAAGTGCAATAGACTGCGAACGAGCGTGCTCTCATAAGGCCTCGCCTCCAAACGGGGGTTCGTATCATCATACAGAGTGTTCACCGCTGGTGCCAGCGGGCATGTATACTGCTACCTTATGCGCTTGTGCCGATACGGTGAAAATCGCCTGGGACTGGTGGAGGGATCTTCGGTAAGGGATGTGACCGCGGCCTTGGATGTGCTGCCTGGGTGGAGCTATCCACTGCCCCGCTTCGATCCCCTCATCGCGAACCTGGATCAAGTTTGCGCCCGCGTGCGGGAGATCGCGCCTCGATGCCCCGCAGTGCCGCTGGCGGGTCTCAAGCTGCTCAGTCCGGTGGCGAATCCAGGAAAGATCGTGGCTGCCCCGGTCAACTATCAGAAGCACCTGGACGAAGTCCGCGGCGACGCGCAGCTGCACCACGGCAATCAGGCCCACATGGCCCCCATCCATTCCATGGGACTGTTTCTCAAAGCCACCAGTTCGCTGGTAGGTGCGGGAGAAGGTATCCAAGTTCGTCATCCAGACCGCCGCACTGATCACGAGGTGGAGCTGGCCTTCGTCATCGGCAAGCGCGCCCATCAGGTTTCCGCGGCGGAGGCACTGCAATACGTCGCGGGCTACTCCATCGGCCTCGATATCACCATCCGCGGCTCAGAAGACCGCAGCTTCCGCAAGTCGCCCGACTCCTACACCGTGCTGGGACCGTGGCTGGTCACCGCCGACGAGATCGCCGATCCCAGCGTGCTCGACTTATCTCTCTCCGTAAACGGCGAGGCCCGGCAGAGTTCCAATACGCGGTTCCTCATCCTAGGCGTGGCGGAGTTGATCGAACTGGCCTCATCGTTCTACACGCTTCATCCGGGGGACGTGATTCTGACCGGCACCCCGGAGGGCGTCAGTCCGATTGTTCCGGGCGACACTGTGGTTGCTACCATTCAAAACATCGGCTCCATGAGCGTGACAGTAGCAGCTGTGTAGAGAGGGATCATGGAACCGGCCTTTTTCATTTCTCCCGAGGTCACGGCCCAGCGGCAGGAGTTCTACGGCCGTCTGAATGGCAAGAACACGGCCCCGCTGTGGGAAGCCCTGGCTCGCTTGGTCACGCCGGAGCCTCGTCCTGCCTGCGTTCCCGCCGCTTGGAGTTATGACGAACTCCGCCCGCTCTTGATGGAAGCCGGACGGTTGATCACGGCCCAGGAAGCGGAACGCCGTGTGCTGGTGCTGGAGAATCCGGGCGTGCGCGGCCTTTCGCAGATCACCCAGAGTCTGTACGCGGGGCTGCAACTGGTGCTGCCTGGGGAAGTCACATCCACACACCGCCACATGGCCTCCGCGATCCGCCTGATCGTGGAAGGCTCCGGTGCCTACACCGCCGTCGATGGTGAGCGCACCACCATGCATCCCGGAGATTTCATCCTCACGCCGGCGTGGACCTTTCACGACCACGGCAACGCCAGCCCGGACCCCGTGGTTTGGCTGGACGTGCTGGACGTGCCCATCGTGAACCTGTTCGATACCAGTTTCGCGGAGCACTATCCCGATGGAACGCAGCCGGTAACCGAGACGGAGGGCGCGTCCGGTCTGCGCTACGGGAACAACCTGCTGCCCTACGGCTATGAGAATCGGGCGCAAGCGCGCGGCGCGGCGTCTCCGGTGTTCACCTATCCGTATGCGCAAACGCGCTCGGTCCTGGACGGCCTGCGGCGCGCGGGCGCAGGAGACCCGCGGCACGGAATCAAGATGCAGTTCTCCAACCCCGCCAGCGGAGGCTTCGCCATGCCGACCATCGCCGCGTTTGTGCAATCGCTGCCCGCCGGGTTTGCAGGCTTGCCCTACCGCTCCACGGACGCGACGATTTACTGCGCGCTGGAAGGCGAAGGCCGCACCCAGGCCGGCGCAACTGAGCTGCACTGGAAGGCTCGCGACGTGTTCATGCTTCCCTCCTGGTGCCCCGTGTCGCATTTCGCGGGGCCCGAATCGGTGCTCTTCAGCTTCTCTGACCGCCCCGCGCAACAGGCTCTTGGATTGTGGCGCGAACAGAATATCGACTAAAAGGATTTCGCATGCTGCTGCCTACTTCGCTTGTTGGATCTTACCCGCAGCCCGAGTGGCTGATCGACCGTAAGAAGCTGGCCGGAAGATTCCCGCCGCGTGTGCGCGCCAAGGAACTCTGGCGCATTGCTCCAGAGTGGATTGAGGAGGCGCAGGATGACGCCACCATCATGGCGATTCGAGCACAAGAGCGCGCGGGGCTAGACATCGTGACCGACGGCGAGATCCGCCGCGAGAGCTACTCCAATCGCTTCGCCACGGCGCTCGAAGGCGTGGATCTGGATAACCCCGGCACGGCGCTGGACCGCAGCGGACATCCAAATCCAGTGCCCCGCGTGTCCGGCAAAATCCGGCGCAAACACGCGGTGGAGGTGCGCGACCTGCAATTCCTGCGCGCCAATACGGATCGCCGCACCAAGATCACCGTGGCGGGTCCGTACACCATGTCGCAACAGGCGCAGAACGATTTCTACCGGGATCCGGAAGAGATGGCCATGGATTACGCGGCCGCCGTGAACGAAGAGATCAAGGACCTGTTCGCCGCGGGCGCGGACATCGTCCAGATCGACGAGCCCTACATGCAGGCGCGGCCCGAGAAGGCCCGCCTGTACGGCTTGAAGGCCCTGGACCGCGCGCTGGACGGGATCGCGCAAACCACAGCAGTGCACCTGTGCTTCGGTTACGCGGCCATCATTCATGAGCGGCCTTCGGGCTACTCGTTCCTCACCGAACTCGGCAAGACCGGTGTGCGGCAGATTTCCATTGAAACCGCTCAATCGAACCTGGATTGTTCGGTGCTGGCCGGCTTGCCGGAGAAGACGATCATCCTGGGAGTCCTCGATCTGTCGACGCCCGAAATCGAATCTCCCGCCACGGTGGCGGAGCGGATCCGCCGGGCACTTCCCTACGTCCCCGCGGCGCGGCTGGTGATCGCGCCCGACTGCGGCATGAAGTATCTGGCTCGCGAGGTGGCGGACGGCAAGATGCGGGCGATGGTGGAAGGCGCGGCCATCGTGCGGGCCGAACTCGCAAGAGCCTAGGATGCCGCCGCAAAGCATCCACGTAAACACGCTGATCGACGAAAGCCGGGTGGGCGGCCTGCAGATCACCGTTTTCATCCTGTGCAGCCTGTGCCTCCTGCTGGATGGGTTCGACGTGCAGGCCATGGGCTATGTCGCGCCGGCAGTCACCCAGGAATGGAAAATCTCTCCCGCCGCGCTTGGCAACGTGTTCGGAGCCGCGCCCTTTGGCGTCTTGATCGGATCCCTGCTCTTCAGCATGATCGCCGATAAGGTCGGCCGTCGGCCCGTGCTGATCGGCCTGACGCTGTACTTCGCCGTGGCGACGCTGCTCACCGCGCGCGCGGAGACACCCGGTCAACTGCTGGTCATCCGCTTCCTGGCCGGCATCGGACTGGGCGGAATCATGCCGAACGCTGTGGCCCTGGTGGGCGAATACAGCCCCCTTAAGTCGCGAGTGCTGATCATGATGGTGGTGGGGAACTTCTTTTCTGCCGGCGCGGCCATTGGAGGCTTCGTCGCCGCGTGGCTGATCCCCAACTTCGGCTGGCGGTCAGTATTCTACTTTGGCGGCGCGATCCCTCTGGCCGTGGCACTAGCCATGTGGGTGGCCTTGCCTGAATCCCTGCCGTTTCTCGCGCTTCGGCGCAGGAATTTGGAGCAGGCCAGGCAATGGGTGCAGCGCTTGAATCCAGCGCTGAAAGTTGAAGCCAATGCCGAGTTGCTAGGTGCGGGGGAACCCGGCAAGGGAGTGCCCTTCGTCCAGCTGTTCCGCGCGGGACGGGCGTTCACCACTCTGGGGCTGTGGGTCATCAACTTCATGAACCTGCTCAACCTCTACTTCCTTTCCAACTGGCTGCCCACGCTGGTGCGTGACGCGGGGCATTCCGCGCAGACCGCGGTGCTGATGGGCGCGACCCTGCAACTGGCCGGTACCGTGGGGGCCTTCCTGCTCAGCTGGGTGATCCGGCGGGCCGGGTTCGTCCCTGCGTTAGCCGTTGGATTTACGTGTGGTGCCGCGGCGATCGCTTGGATCGGCCAACCCGGGCTATCTCTCTCTCTGCTCTACACCGCCGTGGCCATTGCCGGGATCGGCGTGGTGGGCGGACAATCCGGGGTGAACGCCTTGGCTGCAACGTTCTATCCCACGGATCTCCGGTCGACAGGAGTCGGCGCTGGACTAGGTGTAGGCCGCATCGGGGCCATCGTGGGACCCGTGGTCGGCGGTCAACTGCTGGCCTTGCATTGGCAGAATCAGGAACTCTTCCTGGCCGCTGCGGTCCCGGCCGCGATTTCCGCGCTGGTGATGGCGGCTATGCGCTGGTTGCTCCCGCGTAACACATGAAGTAACGTTAGCAAGGAGAAACACTTTGAAAAAAACACTGTTCATGACGGCCCTTGCGCTGGGCGTTTCCGTGTTCCTGTTGATGGCGCAAGATCCCACGAAGTTTAACGGCACCTGGAAGGGAGACGGCGGGCAGGTCCGCAAGTTGACGTTCAAGGACGGCATCGTGTTCATGGAAGAGCAGAACACCAACGGTCTCCTGATCCTGCGCCAGTATCCGACCCAGGGGCAGGAGATCACCATGTCCGAAGGCGTGTGGAAAGACTCCAAGGCCACCGGCAAGATGGTGGGCAACAAGCTGGTGGTGGAAACCACCATGCCGACGGGCATGCAGTGGCACGATGAGTGGACCATGGCGGCAGACGGCAAAAGCTACGCGGCGCTGCGGCAGATGGTGTCTGCGGGCAACGGCGGCGGCTTCGGCGGAGGCAAGGGCGGCGGCGCACCGAAGGCCGGTGGTGCTCCGGGCGGCGCGGCCGCAGCCAAGGGCAAGGCCCCAGCCAACAACGAGCCGGAAACCTTCACCAAGATTCAGTAGTTACTTCGCCGGGTCGGTTTCGTTCGAGGAAGCCAGGAACAGCCGCGTGCCGTCCGGGAGCTTGATGCTGCTGCCGTTGGCGCGGAAGGAATCGTCCTTGGCCTGCCAGCCGACCACGACGATGTCCGTGCCAGCGGGCAGGGAAGCTTTGGTGAAGCCGCGGCGGATCAGGCCGTTGGGCGGGCCGCCTTCGATCATCCACTCATTCACTTTGCCTGTCTTGGCGTCTGGCACCGCCACGTGGATCCAGATGTGCGGATTAATCCACTCCATCCTCACGACCTTGCCGCGCAATTCGAGCGGCTTGTTGACGTCGAACTCCGCCGCGAAGGCGTGATGTGCCCAGGCCGAGGCGGCGGTGGCGAGCAAGCCCAATCCTAGTAGCGTCAGTTTCAGCTTCATTTGCCCTTGCCCCCTGCCGGCGCGTTGCGTTCAAAGATTTCGAGGTTCATGCCGTTGGGATCTTGGACAAAGATGGTGTGCGTGCCGCCCCCGAAGTCCACAATCTCGCCCTTGGCGGAGATGATGGGCACGCCGGCCGCCTTCATCTGCGCGATGGCCGGAGCGAGTTCGTTCACCTGGATGCACAGCGCTGGAGCGCCGGGGTCGCGGACGCGCATCACCAGTTTCGTGCGCGGGACTCCGCGGAATTCGGTGAACTCGACTGTGGCGGGCGGGCCGGGAATCACGCCGGTCAACTTGCGAAACTCGGTTCTGGCGGGCGCGCCGTAAAGCTGTAGCATCGCCGCGTCTCTTGAGTAGACCGCTGAACCAGTCAGCTCAATCCCGAGTTTGCCGGTGTAAAACGAGCGTGTCGCATCGGCGCTTTCCATGGTGTATGCAAGCGACACGCGATGCACGATACCGGCGGGGGTGCCGGCTGGGGCGTCTTCCTGCACCAGTTGGACAAAGAAACCGTCCGGATCGCGCAGGATAACAGAGCGGGCTTTGCCGTTCGCTGTGGTGATTTCAACGGGCGCAGCGCCGGTGGTGACAATGGGCGCATTGGCCTTCTTCGCGCCAGCCAGCGCGCCGTCGATGTCGCGGACGTAAAAGACGATGCTCGCGGCTCCTGGATCGGTGTACTTCGCCTGCGCGGGTTTGCGCTCCACCCCCTTGAAGTGGGTCAGCTCAAAGCGCATGTTCCCCGGCAGCGACATCATGGAAAGCCGCAGCGTCACGCCGGGAGCGTTGGTCAGCAGCGGCACCGCCGGGTTCGCGAAATCCTGCGCATTGCCCGCCAACCCGAAGACATTCTTATAGAACGCGAGTGTGGTGTCAAGGTCGTCAACCGCGTGGATCGCATGGGACAGGGACTTGGTCTGCGCGGTGGCCGCTACGGCAGCCAGCATGAGAGTGAGTAGCTTTTTCATTTCTTCGCCGCCGCTTCCTTTGCTTCTTCTTTCGCTTCCTCGGCGCGCGCCGCACTCAGGCGGTTGCGCATGGAATAGTTGCCTTCGTGGCAAGCGTATTCGTAGACCTCGTAGCCCGGCTCGGAGATCAGCGGGAACGTCGCGGTCCACGGCGCGGAGTACGTCTTCGGATCGTTCACAGTAACCGAGTATTCTATTACGTCCGGCGCAACGCGCGTGAAGCGCTCCGTCAGCACCAGGTCTTCGCTGTACGGCGGTCCGCTAATGGAGAGCTTGCCGCCGATGAAATTGGTGGTCTCCACCACCAGCGTATTGCCCTCAAAGTGGCCGCGCGGTTCGCCCATATAGGTGCGGATCTTACGGCGCGGGCGGTTGTCCAGCGGAATCAGGCGCGTTTCATGCACCATTTCGTAGCGGATGGCTACTGTATCGGGCGTCTGCACGAATTGCGATCCATTGCCGTAGATGGACGGGAAAAATCCAGCCGTAACGCCGCGCGTGATGCAGCGGTCATAGATCGTCATGTCCAGATACGACTGTGGACGTAGGTTGTTGTAGTTCGCCGTTCTGCGCGCGCGGGCGGATTCGAGGACCGCGGGGATGCGGCCGTTGGGCGGGTCCGAAACGAGCGACGTCAACGTGGAAGCGCGGCGCGCGTACTCCACAAAGTTGGCCTGCACGGCTTCCGCTTCGATGCCCGTCACACGCGCCCAGAAACCTTCCTTGGGACGTTCGCCGGTGACGATTGCGGTCTTTTGGCGGTTCACGCTGGCACCGCGCTCGGCGATCTCTTCTTCGGTAAGGAACCGCCGCGTGCCGAACTGCGCGGGACGTTCCGTGGGCACGCCCTGCAAGTCATCGGTGGTGTAGGTGCCCTGCAAGTCGGGATGGCCCCATGCGGTCTTGGGAGGCTGCCAGTTCGCCGGTGCTTTCGGTTGCGCATGCGCCATCCCGGCTCCGGCCAAACAAATCACGGCTAGGAATTGAATTCGCATAGAGTCTCCTACTTCTTGGTTTCCGGTGGCGCGTTGGGACCGCTGAGGTCGCTGTAGAGCGCACGCTCCGCGTACTCCACGCACTTGAACTCGCCGATGGTGGCATTCGGGTCCACATCCCGATACAACGTCATCGCAATCTTCCACGGACGCGTGAACACTTGCGGGTCATCCTGCGTTGCTTCGTAGCGGATGTGGTCGCGGTCCGTGAGGGTATAGCGCTCCGTCACCTTCAACGCGTCGCTATGGTAGTTGCCGGAGCGGTCCAGCCAGGATTGATCGTTGAGGCCGGTATTCTCGATCACCAGCGTATCGCCTTCCCAATGACCGTTGCCCGTGCCCATCCAGGTATCCACCGCCGCCTCTTTCGGCTTTCCCATGTTTACCACGCGGTTGGCGCTGGCAAATTGGTACGCCATCAGCACAACACTGGTCCCTTGCACAATTTGGAACGGCTGCGGCAGGTAGGCCGCGCGCGGGATGCCGGGCATGTAGCACTTCAGCTCGGGGTCGTCTTTCCAGCGATTGGCACGATTCTGGTTACGCTTGGCCAGCGCCTCGGGCTTGTAGGGGATGGTGCCGCCTTCCACCACGCCGCGCCCCGGCGGGATGGCACCCAGCGCGCCCAGTTGGTAGAAAGGACCGGCTTCGGGGCCGTGATCTTCCAGATCCCAGTTGGCTGTCCCGATGGCCTGCCAGATGCCGGAAATGTCTGGGTGGCCATCGGCGGTGCGGGGCACTTGCGCGGAGGCGGAAGCCGCGGCCAGGACTAGCGACAACACGCGCAGTTTAAGCATGTAATTGAATGGATCGTAACGGATCGGTCTACAGGAGTCAAGGTTAATAGCGGCTTACGGTTACGCGCGCTGCTCCGGCCACTCGCAGCTCCGTTCCGGCGGGCAGCGCCACGGGAGTCTTGAGGATGAACGGAGTGGGCCATTCCGGCGAAAACTCCTTGGCGAACAGCAGGATCTCTGTGGCTCCGTTGGGTTTGCGTGCGGAGACCTCCACCGATTTGGTCCCTGTAGCTGGCTCGACGCGCAAAGCTATGACGCTGGTCGCGGCGGTGAGTTTGGCTGGCAATACCAGGTCCCCCGCCATCGCCCGTGCCGTTGCCGGTACCTGGGCGAAGTGCAGTCCAATCTCGCCTTGGTCTGCTGGCGGCGACCCTTTGTACTGCACCTCCGCGACAATGTGCGCCCCAGCCGGCAACACGAACACGCGTCCATTCGGCAGGCTCATATAGCCGTACCAAGGGGTCCAGCTGCCGATCCACTGGCCGGTTTCCTTGACTTTGAAGGTCGCCGACCGGATGTTGCGGTGGTCACTGGGCAGGTACTCGATGGCGCGCAACGGTCGAGCCGTCTTCAGTCCCAAGTCGATGAGCGGAGTCACCTTGTATTTCGCCTCCGGCTCGCCGAGTTGCCAGTGCCCAAAGTCCGCATGCGCGCGGACCTCCGGGGGCCGGGCTGCGTCGGGTCCGGTGACGTTCAGGAAGACCGTGCCCGAATTCCGCGGACCCAACCCTTCCACCCAGGAAATGATGAACTGCGATTCGCGCAGCGTCAGGCTGTTGTCGTTGGCGAACTGTCCGTAGCCGGGCACCGCGGGCCAGGGCGGCATGTGGCGGGCGATGGTCTCCGCGTGGATCTCGCGCTTCTTGAGCCACGTCTGGTCGAAGGTTTCGAGGGGGAACGTCGGCCCTCCGGCGGCGTGGCACATCACGCAGTGCCTGTCGAGGATGCGCACGATTTCGCGGTCGAACAGCACCGTGGTGGTCAGCGTCTCATGCGGCAGCAACGGCGCGGCACAGAGCAATAGCAGCCATGCCCGTTTCATTGCGCCACCGCCTGAAAGGTGAACGCGAAGGTGCGGACCTTGTCATGCCAGCGGAACTGCGTCCACGCGCGGTAGAGTCCGGGCTTGGGCATCAGTCCTTCAAAGGTGACCTTCGGCCCGCCGCGGATCGCTTCCAGGTCCGCACCCGGTGGAATAAGGAACTGCGGGGGGCCGCCGTCGTCGTCCGGCTGCGCCAGAATGTCCAGGGGGTGCGAATGGACGTAATCGACCATGTCCTCACTCATGATCAGCGTGTGCCCGAACGCACCCAGGTAGGTCTGCAGGTCGTGCACCGGGCGGTCGCCTTCGGTGAGGGTGAAATTGAGGTGACAGTAGAGCCCTACCAGGCAGACCTCGGGATCGTAGGCCAGGGTTGCCCTGAGGCCATCAACCGTCTTGGAGAGATCGGTGTCAGACACCAAATTAGCCCCGGTTAAGCTGCCCGAGTAGCCCGCGGTCACTAGGGGCCTAGCGAGGAACTGCGACGACCCGCCGCTGGGCATGAAGTCCGAGAGCACCTTGTAATACCCCGGCTTGGGGAGCGTGGCGGAGACTGTCCAGCTGCCGTCGGACTGCTGTTCCGGGTGGATATGCTGGAAACTCTCCATGTCCTGGCTGATGAGGAACAGGTGAAACTGCTTCTCATGCACGACCTCGAATTTCTTCACCACCTCACCGGTGCCCGGATGCCGGATCGTGAACCGCAGCGTTGCCGCCTGCCCCGCGCGCACCACCGCCGGGACCGTACGGAACTCCAGATCATAGTCGCGCACATCGAACGGAGCAGCCTTTACCAGCGCCATCCCGCACCGGGGACACTGCCCCGTCACATCCCGCGTATAGTCGAGATGCATGGGGCACACCCACGCAGTCTCCTCCCCCTGAAACCCCGGCGTCGAGAATACCGCCAGCAGCAGAATCAGCAACAGGCTACCTATGTGGACTAGTCGCATTCCCCTCATAGGTCCCCGAACCCGGCCCCGGCAGTTCATCCGCGCGCGGACCCGTGTACGTCGCCACGTGCAGCCCCGTGTTGTTGTCCACCCAATAGATCAGCCCATCCTTGAACACCGGATACGTGCGCGCGATCCCCTGCGGCGAGGGCAGGGCGTACCCCACCTCACGCGGATTCGTGGGAACCGAGATGTCGATGACCCGCAGCCCGTGCCCATACCAGGTGTTGAACACCAGATTCTTGAATATCGTCGGATTGTGGTTCTGCTGCGCCACCTGCTGCCGCCTTTGCCCATTTGGCTCCGTGATGGATTGCGTCAGGCACTCTTCCAACTGGTTGTCCGGAATCGCAAATGCACCGATCATGATGGGCACGATCTCGGATTCCACCGACATCATCCGGGCGTAGTTCAGCGGGCACCCGCCATTTTCATCGCTCAGCCACACATACGCCGGCCGGCCCTTGGTGTTGCCCTTGACCATCGCCGGTCGATTGGGAACAAAGATCGCGCTATGCGTCCCCGTGGGCGTGGCGTTGATCGGAGGATACACGTCAAACCGCGAACGCGTCAGCAGCACCAGGTACCGCTGCGCCTTTGCCTGCGCCGAGGCATTCGAGGCCAAGTACGCCTTCAACCCGGGATCGTTATTGATCACCATGTGGATGCAGTCGTTCGCCAGCGCAGGCAGCTTCGCTGCATCGATCACGCCGTTGTCCGACGCAATGGTCGACCGCATGTTGCACCCCGCGCGCCCAGCGGCGAAATCCGCATTCGTCTTCGCCGACAGCGCTTCTGTGTCCAGCACGTAAAACCCCGCCGTTGTTCCCGCTACGTAAGCCCGCTCCCCGTCATCCAGCACGGACAGCGAATGTAGCCGGTTCTGTTCATTGTTCTGAAAATTCCCACTGCGGCCCAGCAGATTCTTGTTGTCACTGAAGTCCAGGAAGCGCCCATCGGAAAACAGCCCCGTGGCATCCGCCTTCTCATTCACCGGCGGCCCGCCCACCTCTTCCAAACTGAAACCCGCCAGCGTCACCAGCTTCTGCAAAGGCTCGCCCGAAACCTCGTCCGTCAGCGCGAGCACCGTCAAGTCAGATGTCTTCATCCCCGGCCGGTCGGGGTCCGGCAGACCGGACGTCCAATTCGTTACGTAGGCTAGCAGGCGCTTCGGATTCTTTGGATCCTGCCAGAGGAAGAACTCGTGCGACTGCCCGCCGAAGTCGATTACGTCGCTCTTCGCCGTCGGCAGGCAGGTGCTCGTGTCGATGCTGTAGGTTTCCATGCGCCCCGCTGTGTTGGTGCCCGCGTTGCGCACCATCAGGTAGCGATCCTGCCCCTGCGCATTCTTATAAACAATGGACCTCAACTCGCGATCATCGAACCCCTGGTTGCCCAGAACCATCGCCGGAATCTCGCCTACTTGCACCGGAGCCTGCCGCAACGGGTCCGGCTGAATCTTGAAAATGTTGATGGCGTGTTTCACGCCGGGTCCGTTGGAATGCCCCACGAAGATGCAGTTGCCCGCGATTCCCAGCCCTCGTCCATCGCCCTCGCCATCCATGTCGCCGCCGGACCACTTGCCCGTCGTCACGTCCTTCACCGACGGCACCGTCACCACCCAGTGGATGTGCTGCATGTTGCGGAACAAGTGCAGCCTCTCTTCAATCAGCGCCGCTCCGATGCGGGCGTCGGCCTCCGAAGCCGTGGGATCGACCTCGCCCAGCTTGTTGACCCGCACCGATGGCATTTTGTCCATCGGAGTATCAAAGGTCGAAGGCTGGCACCCCGCCGGGTCCTTGGAAAAATCGATACACTGCGCGGAAACCAGCGGCGCGGTCCACAGCAGCGCCAGCGAAAATATGCGAAGGGATGGCATCACCGCTTATGCTACTCCCATCGCCGCACCCAGACAACAGTCATTTTCTGCTTAGTCCCTGTAACGCTTGGATGGGTCTTCCGATCCTTCCTTTGTGCGTATGAAATGGATTCTTCCCCTTTGCTGCCTGGTGGTGGCCAGCGGGCAAACCACGCCCCTGGGCGCGGCGCGTTTCCTGGAGCAAGCCGCCTTCGGTCCCACGCCCGCCGAACAGGCGCGCGTCATGCAGGTCGGCTACGAGAATTGGCTGGCGGAGCAGTTCGCCATGCCCGAAACGCCCATCCCGATGCCCACCGGCGACATCCGCCAAGGCGCGCAGTTTCTTCACCGGTTGGTCCACGCTCCGGACCAGTTGCGGCAAAAGGTGCTCTACACCTTGAGCGGATTCATCGTGGTCTCCGCCAACAAGAACCCCTATCCCGAAGAGACTGTCCCCTACCTGCAGATCCTCTCCCGTCATGCCTTCGGAAACTACCGCGATCTGCTGCACGAAATTACGCTCAGCCCGCAAATGGGTCACTATCTGGACCTGGCGAATTCCGCCAAACCCGGCATGGGCGGCGGAGCCAACGAAAACTACGCGCGCGAGCTCATGCAGTTGTTCTCCATCGGTCTACACCAGCTCAATCCCGACGGGACGCAAGCTTTGCCCGACGGGACGCAAGCTTTGGATGACGCGGGCCTTCCTATCCCGGCGTATACGCAGGACACCATCCGCCAGGTCGCGTTGGCGCTCACCGGCTGGACCTACGCCACCGCTCCCGGCCAAACCCCGCGTGAGTTCAATTGGAACTACTTCGCGCGTCCCATGGAGCCTCGTGAGCAGAACCACGACACCACGGCGAAGTCCTTCCTCGGTTGTTCGCTGCCCTCGGGCCAGACTGCCGCGCAGGATCTGGACGGCGTCATCGATTGCGTGTTCCTACATCCAAACGCCGCGCCTTTCATCGCCACCCGCTTCATCCGCGCCATGGTCACCAGCAATCCTTCGCCCGCCTACGTCGCGCGCGTGGCCGCCGCGTTTGCCGATAATGGCGCAGGTGTCCGCGGTGATCTGCGCGCCGTGACCCGAGCCGTTCTTGTGGACCCCGAAGCCCGCGCCGACTCCGCGCCGGTCGAATCCGGCAAATTGAAAGAGCCCGTCTACTACTTCGCCTCCCTCGCCCGCGCCTTGAACGGCAGAGTGGCCCCCGAGAATCAGGAAGATTGGATGCTGGGACTCATGGGTCAGCGCCTGCTCGCGGCGCCTACTGTGTTCGGCTTCTACTCACCGCTCTACAAGCTCCCCGGGGGGCAGCTCTACGGCCCCGAATTCCAAATCTTCACGCCCACCGAATCCGTGCTGCGCGACAACGAACTCTACTCCATCCTCGAAAACCGCGACGCCAACTTCCGGGTGGACTTAAGCCCGTTCTTGTCCGCCGCCGGAGACATCCCCCAACTCATCGACGCAGTGGATGCCCGTCTGCTCTACGGGCGCATGCCGCCCGAGATGCGCGCCGTGCTGCAACGCGCGCTCGCACCCGCCTATGACGACGCACAGCGCGTCCAGACGGCGCTCTACTTGACCGCGATGTCCGGTTTCTACAACGTCCAATACTGAGGCCCCTATGAACCGGCGAACTCTTCTTCGACTGATCACTGCAGGTGGTCTCGCGCGCTTCAGCAACATAGGAGCCATGGCCCAGAGCAACGATGACTACAAGGCGTTGGTCTGCATCTTTCTGTTCGGCGGCAACGATGGGCATAACACGCTCATCCCCCGCTCCCAGGCCGCCTTCAATGCCTACCAGCGCGCCCGGGGCTCGGCGGCGCTGCCACTCAATGAAGTGGAACTGCTCGATATCACCGCTGTCAACGGCACCCCTTACGCGCTCAACAGCGGATTGCAGGCGATCCATCCACTGTGGGTCCAGCGCAAGCTGGCCGTCGTTGCCAACGCCGGGCTGCTCGTCCGCCCCACCACTCGTGACGAATACCTCAAGGGAACCGCTCCGTTGCCCGCGCAGCTCTTTTCGCACTCTGACCAAGTTGTCCAGATGCAGGCCGGCGTCACATCATCGGGCACCGGCTGGGCCGGCCGCGCCGCCGATGCGGTGCAACCTCTCAACCAGGCATCCAGCTTCCCGTCCTCCATCTCGCTGTCCGGACCCCAGCTCTTCTCCACGGGCAAGGTAGTGCAGTCCGCCAGCCTCATCCCTGACTTTCAGATGAACTTTGCGGGCCGCGGCATCTGGCCACCCGCCGCATCGGACGCGCGCATGACGGCGCTCCAGGAAATCTTCGCGCTCGACAACGGACTCGCCATCGTGCAGGCCGCCAACAAAGTCCGCCGCGATGCGTCCTCGCTTGCGGAACTGCTCCAGGCGCAGGATGCCGGCCCCGCGCTGCCCACGGTGTTTCCGTCCACCGAACTCGGCGCGCAACTGCGCCAAGTGGCGAAGATCATCCAACTCCGAGCCCAAACAGGCATGCGCCGCCAGATTTTCTTCTGTTCGCTCAGCGGATTCGATACCCACGCCCGCCAAAACTGGACCCACTGGGATCTCCTGCGCCAGTTGGGCGAAGGCATGGCCGCTTTCTACCGCGCCACCGAGGACCTGGGTCTTGCCGACCGCGTCACTACCTTCACCGAATCCGAATTCGGCCGCACGCTCCAACCCAGCGGCTCCGGCTCCGACCATGGCTGGGGCAACCACTTCTTCGTCATGGGAGGTGCGGTCAACGGCGGCGACCTTTACGGCACGTTCCCGGATCTGGCGCTAGGCGGCCCCGACGACGCAAACTCGCGCGGCGTGCTCATCCCGACCACCTCGCTCGATCAATACGGTGCCACGCTCGCGAGTTGGTTCGGTGTGGAACCCGCCGGGCTCGACACGGTTTTCCCGAACCTGAGAAACTTCAGCGGCCCTGCGCTGGGATTCCTGTAAGCAAGGGCAGCTTCAGGGCCTGCTCAATCGCCGCCCCCGCGCGGAACAGCACGGCCTCGGCACCGTCATCCGCCACCAGTTGCACCCCAATCGGCAAGCCCTCCGCCGAAAAGCCGCACGGCAGCGACAGCGCCGGCCAGCCGAGCAAGTTGAATGGCCGCGTCAGGCGCGTGGTCTCCGGGCGCATGTCGGCTGGCGCGTCCATGCGGAACGCGGGGAACGGCGTGGTAGGCATCATCAGGCAATCGAGGTCCGCCCACAGACGCGCGAACTCCTGCGCCATTGCCGCGCGGGCCGTCTGCGCGTCCAGGTAGTCTGTTGCCGAGAACCGGCGGCCCTGCTCAATCAGCGCCCACACGTCGGCTCCGTAGTCCTTCTCATGCGGGCTGTGCTCGCCGATGGTGGAGGCCAGCTCACACAAGAGCGTCACGCGAGCCACCTCCATCAACGGAGTCACGTCCGGGACCCGCACCTCCCGCACCTTCGCCCCCAGCGCCGCGATCACCTGCACTGCTCCACGCGCGTGGAAACGGACCTCGGGCGCGAGGTTGTCCCAGAAATAGTTCTCCGGGATGCCGATGCGGATGTGTTCCAGCGCGGGCACCTCCGCCTCGAGTACCCCGGCCATGACGCTGAATAGAGTGGCCGCATCAGCGACGCAGCGGGTCAGCGGACCCACGTGATCCTGGCTCGGACCCAGTGCCATCGTGCCTTCGCGGCTTACCCGTTCATAGGTAGGTTTCAGCCCCACGCAGCCGCAGAAAGACGCCGGGATGCGTATAGACCCCCCCGTGTCCGTGCCCGTTGCCGCGGCCACAATGCCGGCCGCCACCGCCGCACCCGAGCCTCCGCTAGATCCTCCCGAAACCCGCGTGGGGTCGTAAGGATTGAGCACAGGACCGAAGTGCGGGTTGAGGTTGCTGATCCCCGCCGTAAACTCGTGCAGCCCGGTCTTGCCGATGGTGACCGCTCCGGCCGCGTGCAAGCGCTGGACCACCTCCGCGTCGCGCTCCGGCACGTAGTCCGAGAAAATCTTCGACCCACCGGTAGTGCAGATGCCCTTAGTCAGGATGCAATCCTTGTGGGCGATGGGGATGCCGTGCAGCGCCCCCAGATCTTCGCCGCGCGCCAGCATGGCGTCCAACCGGTCCGCCCGTTCCAGCGCATACCCATCGAGGATGGTGATGAAAGCGTTCAACTCCGACCGGTGCGCCCGCCCCAGCGCCTCCGCCGTCAATTCCCGCACCGAGACTTCCCGGCCGCGCAGCTTGCGGCCCATTTCGAAAATGGTCACCCTATAATCAGTAACATGCCGGAAGCCCTGACCGTACTCACCGAAGAGGAGTCGCAATTCCAAGCCTCGGTGCGCCGCTTCGCCAAGGAACGGCTGGCACCGCACGTCCGGGCCATGGATGATGCCGGCGTCTTCCGTAAGGATCTCTTACAAGAACTCTTCAATCTGGGCCTGATGGCCATCGATGTGCCCGAAGAATTCGGCGGCCAGGGCGGCAGCTTCTTCCAAGCCGTGATCGCGATTGAAGAGTTAGCCAAGGTGGACCCCTCGGCGTCCGTCATCGTCGACGTTCACAACACGCTCTTCAACAACGCCGTGTGCGCCTGGGGCAACGAGGAGCAGCGCCGCCGCTGGCTGCCGCGCGCGGCGTCGAACGCGTTGGCGAGCTACGCGCTGTCCGAAGCAGGCTCGGGCTCGGATGCCTTCGCGCTCACCACCCGCGCAACCGAAGACGGCGGCGGCTACGTTCTCACCGGTCGCAAGCTGTGGATCACCAATGCGGCGGAGTCCACGTTCTTCCTCGTCTTCGCCACCGTCAATCCAGAAGCGGGTTACAAGGGCATCACCGCGTTCTTGGTCGAGCGCGATTTCCCAGGGCTGACCGTGGGGAAGAAGGAGGACAAGCTCGGCATCCGGGCGTCGTCCACCTGCGAACTGGTGCTGGACAACTGCCGCGTGCCGAAAGAGAACATTCTTGGAGCGGTAGGGCAGGGCTACAAAGTGGCCATCGAAACGCTCAACCAGGGCCGCATCGGCATCGGCGCGCAGATGGTGGGGCTTGCGGCCGGGGCGCTGGAGCATGCGCTGGCCTACGCGAAGCAGCGCAAGCAGTTTGGCAAGCCCATCGCGGAGTTCCAAGGGGTACAATTTGAACTAGCGGAGATGGCGGTAGATGTTGAAGCCGCGCGGCTCCTGGTCTACAACGCGGCCCGCTTGAAGGATTCCGGCAAGCCGTACGTGACCGAAGCGGCCATGGCCAAGTATTTCGCCAGCCAGATCGCTGAGCGGGTGGCCTCGCGGGCCGTGGAAGTGCTGGGCGGCGTGGGGTTCACGAAGGATTATCCGGTGGAGAAGCTGTACCGGGACGCCAAGATCGGTCGGATTTACGAAGGCACCAGTAATATGCAGCGGTTGACCATCGCCAAAGCGTTGCTGGGAACCCGCGGGTAGGCTGGTGCATCCTTAGGGTGTGTCTGACCGGCGGAAGCACTGAACCGCGACCGCAAGGGAGTGGTCAGACGGAAGAAACGAGGAGTTCACCAATGCGCGTGTTCGGAACCATCATCCTATGTGCCGCAAGCCTGCTGGCGGCCGACTCCGACCTGTCCCCCGCCCGCGTCGAGGAGATCATCAAGACCTTCGCGGCCAACGAAGCCGACTTCGCCAAGGCCCGCGAAGCCTACACCTATCGCCAGACCGCGCGCATCCTGGACCTGGACAGAGCCGGCAATACCGTCGGGCGGTGGGAGTTGGTCTCGGACATTATCTTCGACCGTGATCTTAAGCGAACCGAAAAAGTGGTCCGCGCCCCGGTCGAGACCCTCAAGAATTTTCAGCTCGGTCCGGAAGACCTCAAGGATCTGAAAGATGTTCAGCCATTCGTTCTGACCACAGCGACGATTGCCAACTACGATGTGCGCTACCTGGGAAAGGAACGGCTCGACGAGTTGGACTGCTACGCCTTTGCAGTGAAGCCCAAGAAAATGATTAAGGGAGAGCGCTATTTCTCCGGCATCCTCTGGGTGGACGACCGGGACATCCAGGTTGTCCGTACCTACGGCCGCGGCGTGGGCATTCAGACGCGAAACCAGGCGTTCCCGAAGTTCGAGACGACCCGGCAGAAAATCGACGGCCAATTCTGGTTTCCCGTCTACACGATTGCGGACGATACTCTTTACTTTGAAAACACCAGCGCCCGCATCCGGCAAACCGTAAAATACGAGGACTACAAACGCTTCGCCGCCGAATCCCGCATCATCGGCGACGTCCAGGAAGTTCCCGTCGCGCCCGCCAAGCCTGCAGAAGCCGCCAAACCCGCGGCTCCCGCTAAGAAATAGCTGAGGCGAACACCCTATATTCGCGCCCTTGGACCGCCGATACCTAGGCTATGGTTGTCCACACCGCCCCGACCGCTCCTGAGCATGGCGAAAATTTCGACAAAGCCAAGGGCGCGTTCCTTGCCAGCCTGAATCACGAGGTCCGCACGCCGCTCAGCGGCATCGTCGGCATGCTGGATCTGCTGGCCGAAACCACCCTGGACGAAGACCAAAAAGACTACCTGAGCGCGGCGCGGCTGTGTACCGAATCGCTCACCGAACTGCTGAATACCAGCCTCGAATACGCAGCGCTCGAAGCCGGCCAGATCACGCTCGACGAAAGTGAGTTCAGCCTCCGCGAAACCCTTGAAGCGGCGCTGGCTCAGCATCAGCCCAAGGCGGTCATGAAGCGCCTGAAGTACTCCCTGGCCATGGATTCGGGAATGCCGGAAACCATGATCGGCGACGGTCCGCGCGTGCGCGAACTGTTGAGCCACTTGATCAGCAATGCGGTGAAGTTCACCCACACTGGGTCCGTCGAATTGCGCGTATCTCTCGATAGCGGGAAGCTGATCGCCGCAGTCACCGATACCGGGGTCGGCATCCCGGCGGAAAAGCTCGACGGGATTTTCGATTCGTTCCGGCAGGGCGACGGCGGCCTTTCGCGAGCCTATCCTGGCCTCGGACTGGGGCTGGCACTGACCCACCGTCTGGTGAGCGTCATGGGCGGCGCGATTTCCGTGCAGAGCGAAGTAGGGCGAGGATCCACCTTTACCGTCGAGCTCCCGTTCCGCGGCGCGACCGAGCAGTCGGCGCCGGCGGCAGCGGCCACCAATCCCGACGACGGCCCGCTGATTCTGGCTGTCGAGGACAATCCCATCGGCCTGCGCGTGTTGCAGCACGTGCTGCGCCGCCGCAACTTCCGCGTGGTCTGCGCCACCTCCGGCAGGGAGGCCATCGAAGCCGCCCGATCCAACCCCGTGGAACTCATCCTCATGGATTTGCAGATGCCGGATATGAACGGGCTCCAGGCGTCCGCCGAAATCCGCAAGCTCCCCGGCTATGCCAACGTGCCCATCTTGGCCCTCACCGCCAACTATTCGGACCAAACCCGCGAGGAGTGCCTGAGCCACGGCATGCAAGCGTTCCTGTCAAAACCAGTGGATGCGCACGAGCTATGGTCCACCGTCACGCGCTATGTCGGCGCGGGAACCGCCGCCTAGCTTCCAAGCTCAGCTGCAGGCTAGCTTCTAAGCGCAGCTACAGGCGAGCTTCCAAGCTCAGCTACAGGGATGTTAGCCTCATAAGTTGAGCATGTCGCAACCCCGCATCGCAGTCCTAGGCGCCGGAGCCTTCGGTAAGAACCACATCCGCATCATCCACGAAGCGGCGGACGTCCAACTTTCCGGCATTCTGGACTCCGACCCAACCCGCGCGCAGGCCGCCGCCGATGAGCGCGGTTGCCCGGTGTTCGGCACGCTGGAAGAAGTTGCCGCAGCCTCCGACGCCGCCGTGATTGCCACGCCCACCATTACCCACGCCGAGTTCGGCTGTCGGCTGATGGAACTCGGCTGCGACGTTCTCGTCGAAAAACCCATCGCGCACGACGAGGCCGCCGGTCAGGCCCTGATTGACACGGCCGCCCGCACCGGCCGCATCCTTCAAGTCGGACACCTCGAACGCTTCAACCCCGCCGTCACCGCGCTGGCCAAAGTGGTCTCGACGCCGTTGTTCTTCGAAATCCACCGTATGAGCGAGTTCAGCCCCCGCAGCCTCGATGTGGACGTGGTGCTGGACCTCATGATTCACGATTTGGACGTCGTGCTCTCTCTGGTCGGCGTGATGCCCGATGAAATCCGCGCCGCCGGCATCCACGTGATGTCCGAAAAAGTCGACATTGCCAACGTGCGTCTGCAGTTCCCCGGAGGCTGCGTTGCCAACATGACCGCTAGCCGCATCTCCACCGAACGCATCCGCAAGCTGCGCCTATTCCAGCCCCGCGAGTACATCTCGCTCGACTACAGCCGCCAGGATGGGGCACGGTTCTCCGTCGACGCCAACCGCAGCGTCAGCTTCGCGCCCCTGGCCGCGATGAAATCCGAGCCGCTCCGTCTGGAACTGGAGAACTTCTTTGAATGCATCCGCACCCGCCAGCAGCCGCGCGTAACCGGAAAGGCCGCCTTGGACGCCTTGAAGGTAGCGCTGGCCATTCTTGATAAGATTGAAGAGCATTCGAAACTAGTCGCCCTCCATGTCCCGGGCACCCCATAACGAACGAGTAGAATTCGCCAGCATCCTTGGTACACAAGGGGGCGGACGCGAACCTGTTACCGCTGCCCGCCTCAGCCGAGCTGCGATCTTTTCCGTCGGGTTCCACATCTGCGCGCTCCTCGTATTCCTGCTGATGCCGCACTCCGACTACAAGTTCCGCAACACCGTGCGCGTGCAATTCGACCCCCGGCAGGCTGTCAAGATTGTAGCGCCGCGCCTGCAGGAGCTCACGCAGAAGAATCCCAATCAGGGTAAGGTCACGCATGAATTGGACGTGCGCAGCGCGCTGGAGGCCAAGCCCGCCCCGCGCAGTTTCCGTCCCCCCGCCCCCACCGGACCGTTGAACCAGCCCCCTTCTCCCACCCCCGCGCTCTCCGCCCCAAATGTCGAGGTGGTGATCGACGCCCCCGAAATAGCCGGCTTGACCGGCGTCCAGAACGTGCCGCGCCCGTTTGAGCAACCCAAGCTGTCGCTGGAGAATGTCGCTCCTGCGCCCATCGGCAACCCCTCCCCGAATCCGACCCTGAAGGCCCCCAAAGCCCTGCCCGGCGAAATGGCCAAGGCAACCAAGCAACCCGGCGGCGGTGGCGGAGGCGTGTTCTCCGACGGCGATAACGGCGACCCCACCTCCGTCGGCAACATGCAACTGCTGAGTGACCCGCTCAACTTCGACTTCAAGCCCTACATGTTGCAGGTGCTCAACATGGTGCGCAAACAGTGGTTCGCCGTGATTCCCCAAATCGCGCGCACCGGCCGCCAGGGCATCGTAGTACTGCAATTCTCCATCGACCGCCGGGGTCAGGTCCCCAAGCTAGTGATCGCCAACACCTCCGGCACTGTCGCTTTCGATCAGGCCGCCGTAGCCAGCGTCAGCGCCTCCAACCCGTTTCCCAGCCTGCCCAACGAATACCGAGGCACTGAGATCCGCCTGCAACTCGCGTTCTCCTACAACGTCCCGAGGGCGAGGTAGACAGGCTTCAGCCCGTCGAGCTCCCATGAAAGACCCCCAGTTCCTAACCGCCGTGGCGCTCTACGCCGTCCTCGCCTTCGCTGCCTGGCGGACGCTGGACCGCGAGTTCCTCTGGGTCACCTGGATCATCCTTGCGGTATTCGCCCTAAAGACACTTCTGGTAGTCCTTAGACGCGGTCAGGACTAAGGGTCCCCCGTTACAAGCATCCGCAGTTTATTCCCTCCACCTAGGGTGATTCGTCGAGGTACGAAGCCCACCTCTTCCCTTTAATCTCAAACTGAGCCTAAAGTTCTTGGGTTTTTCCGATCCCGTTCGGGGACGGATGGTTCAAGTTGGAAATCGGAGATGGCAAACCAGTCCCAAATCGGTACTACGTATCGTTCGCCCCGCATTGCGGCGGGGTTGGCGTGCATCGGTAGAGCGCTGATTTCAAGACACATACCTACTCCTACTAAGGTCCACTGGGGAGCCTGCCAATGAGTGGCGTCGGGCGTGCATTTGTAGAGTGCGTTGGAAACCTGTGCATTCCGCCGGATCAGCTTTGCCAGATGGGCTATCACGGCGTCAAGCTTCACCCGGTGGCCGGAAAATGCGGTGTTTTCGCGGAGACGGACATTAATGGTTTGCAAAAACTGGGAGTCCCTCCGGAAGAATTGATGGCGTCCCTGTTTGAAGCCATCGTCATGCAAAACCTTTCGGTGTTGACACGAGGCATACGCTCCGTCCCGTGGTGCTGCTGCTCGGCGGCCCCAACACATACATCCGTGGCATGCAGGATTCGTGGCGCGCCAATATCCCCAAGATTTGGGCTGAGCGCAATACGCCTCTCCCTTTCGGCGTGGATCCGGCTACTTTGATTCGCGTTCCTGAAAACGCGCAGTACTTCGCGGCCATCGGAGCCGTGGAATATGGGAAGTCTGAAGACGAAAGCGTCGGGGCGTACCGCGGTTGGCATGCGCTTGCGGATCAGATCGAGCGCGCCCGTGACACCCCCGGCAAGACCGAAGAAGCGACGCCATCCAATGGGCGCGGACGCAATACGCCGCTCAATCTTGCGGGCAGTCAGGCGGAACTCGATTCATTCAAGACCGAGTATCGGGAAAAGGCCTTTGTGCCAGCCGTCTTCTCTCGCGGTGCGGCCATTGAAGGATTCGTTGGAATCGACGGCGGCTCCACCTCCACCAAAGCGGTATTATTTTCCAAGAGTCATCCCCGGCGGATTCTCGCCAAGGTGTATCAGTTGTCGCAAGGCAACCCCATCGATGACACGATTAAGGTCCTGAAGAAGCTGGAGAGTTCGATCCGCGTACAAGGCGTAACGCTCAAGATCCTGGGCGTAGGAACCACCGGGTATGCGAAAGACATGCTGAAGGATGTGCTCTCAGCCGACGTTGCACTGGTTGAGACCGTCGCTCACACGAAGGCAGGTCTGCATTTCTACAAGGACGTCGACGTCATCTGCGATGTCGGCGGCCAGGACATCAAGATCATCGTCTTGAAGGACGGCCGCGTGAAGGACTTTAAACTCAACACGCAGTGTTCCGCAGGGAACGGCTACTTCCTGCAATCGACCGCCGAGACGTTTCGTGTGCCGGTGGAACAGTACGCGGATAGGGCGTTTTCGGCCAGCCGATTGCCGGAGTTCGGCTACGGATGCGCGGTGTTCATGCAGTCCGATATCGTCGACTTCCAGCGTCAGGGCTGGAAACCGGAAGAAATCATGGCCGGACTTTGTCGTGTGCTGCCGAAGAACATCTGGCTGTACATTGCGCAAATCCCGAACCTTTCGGCCCTGGGCAGCCGCTTTCTCTTGCAGGGCGGCACACAGCGCAATCTGGCAGCGGTGAAAGCGCAGGTAGACTATATCCGCTCTCGCTTCGTCGGTTTGGTCCCGCCTTCCGTCATAGTGCATGAGCATTGCGGGGAAGCAGGGGCGATCGGTGCCGCCATTGAGGCGGGCCGGTTGTTTGATAGAGGCCGCGCTTCCACGTTCATTGGACTGGAAGCAGTGGCGAATCTGGCGTACTCCACCACGCGAACAGAAGAAACGCGTTGCTACTTCTGCAAGAACGAATGCTTGCGCACATTCGTCGACGTCAAGACCAATATCGTTGCCACCATCCAACCTGCGCGTTCCACGAAAGTTCCTCTAGCCGAGGGTGCGCAGCGCTTCATCATCGCCACTTGCGAAAAAGGCACGGTGGAAGATACCAGTGAGATGCGCCGGATTAAGGGCACCGTAGATAACGTCAAGGTCATGCACCCCAATCTCGCCGAGTACGCGGCCATCGAGGTGTTCCGCCGGCCCGACCCTCCCCTGGTCGCCGATCCTGAATCGCGGGTTCAGTGGACTTCCGCTCAAAAATCCCGCGCGGCAAAGATGCGCAAACGGGCTAGCCTTCGCATCGGTATTCCCAGGGTTCTAAATCTATATTCCCTGGCTCCCCTTTTCAGCGGGTACCTGGTTTCCCTTGGCATCAAGGCGGAGAACATCATCTGGTCGGATTACACCAGCGAACAGTTGTATAAAGACGGCTGCAAGCGCGGCGCAGTGGACCCCTGTTTTCCTTCCAAGCTCGGAATTCCGCATGTCCACAACCTGCTGATGACCGCACACGCCCGAAAGCCGCTGGATCTGATCTTCTTCCCGATGATCGATTGCATGCCCACCATGCTGAGCGGAACCCAGGGGAACCGCGCCTGTCCCACAGTCTCCGCAACCCCGGCAGCGGTGAAAGCAGCGTTCACCAAAGAGGGGGATTTGTTCGCCGAGAAGGGCATCCGTTACCTGGATACGTTCGTCAACGTCTCCAAACCCGAACTCCTCGAGCGGCAATTGCTAGAGGAATTCCAAGACATCCTTGGCCTCTCTGCCGAAGAGAATCACCGCGCCGTCCAGGCTGGCTATGAGAATCTGCACCGTTACGAGGCACGTCTTCGGCAGCGCGGCCGGGACGTTCTGAACGATCTGGAGCGGGAGAAGCACATCGGGATCGTCTTGCTGGGGCGGCCTTATCACAACGATCCAGGCGTGAACCACGGGATACTGGAGGAGCTACAGATCCTAGGCTATCCGATCTTCACTCAGGATTCGCTCCCGTTCGACGACGACGTTCTATCGCGGCTATTTGGAGAAGAGATCCAGGCGGGGGAGATTCCGAATGGCCTCTCCATCGACGACGTATGGAAGAACTCTTATAGCGAAAACACCTCACGCAAGGTCTGGGCGGCCAAGTACGTCGCGCGCCATCCCAACCTGGTGGCTCTGGAACTGTCCAGCTTCAAATGTGGGCATGACGCTCCAATTTATACGGTAGTCGAAGAGATCGTGGAGCAATCTTCTACACCCTACTTTTGCTTCAAGGATATCGACGAGAACAAGCCATCCGGCTCGATCAAGATTCGCATCGAGACAATTGACTATTTCCTGAAGAGATATCGCGAGGATATCGTCGCTCGGGAAAACGCCAAGGACGACATCGAACAACAACTGGCACGATTCGAGACACGGCTCCGGCAGAGGCTGCTTCGCGATGATCGCGAGGACAAGCGAGAAGCGTTTGCCCGCGGTCACATCCAAACCATCGACGTTCCCTTGGAGTCGCTCTTCAAAACCACCGCCCGCTGATCGCGAGTTGAGAGCAACCATTTTCCGCCAGCCGGACAGTAGATCCAAGTGCCACTCTTAACCCGAACACGCTCGGCATAACGTCTTCCTGTCCCCGGAAAAGGGACTGGAACAAAGCGACCTTCGACGAGTTGCTTGACGGTGCAGAAACTTGTGCCACTACGGACGCATCGGGCAAGACGATCTTCGTTGGGGTGGTCTTGGCAGGAAGTGGGGATTCCGGGGCAAGGCGAACGGGATTCCGGGGTGAACGCGAAAATCGTTCCGGGACGAAGCCCTCGACAAGCCCGCGCTAAAGCCTCTGCCGCTGGAGCCGTTCGACCTGAGCGAGTGGTCGCGCGCCCGCGTCAACATCGATTATCACGTAGCCTTCGATGCGAACTTCTACAGCGTGCCGTACAACCTGGTGCATGAACTAGTAGAGATCCGCTCGACGCCCACCATCGTCGAGATCCTACATAAAGGCACACGGGTGGCCTCGCACCTGCGCAGCCGCGAGCGCGGCAAACCGGTCACACAATCGACCGTGCCTCACGTTCTCCATCCGGTAACGGGTTGTCGGGGGCAAAATGTCCTCGTTCTGAGGAAGAGAGTTACGTCGCCACACCAGCGTTCAGAGCGAAGAAAATACGTGAAGGCATGAAAACCGCAAAACCCAATTAAATCCCGCAAGATCTTCCAGCTCGCAACCGCAAGATTCAAAGGAACATCCGTATTCTCGGAAAGTCACGCCGAGCGCGTAAGATCTAATCTAATAGAAGAGTAGTTTGTCCGCACGGGAAATTCCGGGGTTCCCGGGCTTCGATTCACGGACGCGGGGGAACGCGGACCCCTGCGCAGAGCAGTTGCCATTTCTCGACCAGCCCTTGGCGGTGTTCTTTCCGGGCATCCGGGGCCTTCGGAGTCGTGGCGTCGTACTGCTTGAGACGTTCGCCCACATCGTAACTCGTCCAGTCTTGGTCTCCGAGGTGCCCTTCGCGAGGAATGTCGGCTCGTTGTAGGGCCTCAGCAACGTGCCTGCGAGCATTGGCTACTTTGCCGAACCTGAGCGCCCAGTAGCCTGCGTAGATCCGCTCTGTCAGGTCGTCCGGCAGGCGCTTTGACCCTGGGCCCATCGTGACGGCCATTAGCGGCGAAGCCAGAACTGGTTTGGCCTGATATGGCTTGGGCGCAGGGGCAGCGCGTACGCTCTCGATTAAGACCGGCATGTGGTACTTCACCAAATGCGTCTTGGAAAACTCCTCAAGGAGCTGGATTGCCTCTTCCTTGCCCGCTGTACGAAACTCGGCAAACTGGAATACGCGCCCCCAAACGATTTCGGAAAGCCGCAAGATTCGCTCGCGCTCCGGACCCGGCGACATTTCGTAGGCCAGGTTGCTTAGGTAACGTGCGGTGGCCGCCCCCTCGCGAAAGGGCATCGGCTTCGTTTTGCGGGCAACGGTGGCGAATAAAGCATCCAACAGCTTAAGCGGAGATGGGGGCATCAGGCTCCTTTACAAACGGCCTTGTCTCCCTATTTTAGGGGTCCGGATCGGAGCAAACTAGCTGCAGTGAAAGCGCCGCCCCAATCCGACTGTGATACCCTTCCAGTCGAGCAAATCTCGAGCGAGCCATTGCCGCAAGGAGGCGGCTATGAATCGATGGCTCGTAGAAGGTATCAGAAGCCCTCGCCCAAACGGCGAGGCAAGCAGTGGGTGGTTCTCGTACGCGAGGACCAGCAGGGAAGCAATGGGCGAAGAACTCGAAAGATGAAACGAGTCCCTCTGGGACCGGCTAGCCTCACCAAGGCTGAAGCGGAACGGTTGCGCGACGATTACCTCGCAGCGATCAACCAGCCCGCAACCGGTATCGGAGGGGCAGTCTTGTTCAGAGACTTCGCCAAGATCTACGAACGCGATGTGTTGTCAACTTGGAGCATGAATACCCAGAAGCGGAGTAAGAGCGTGCTGAAGGTGCACCTGAATCCTGAATTCGGGGACTTGATGCTGCGGGAGATTACGGTGGAGCGAGCGCAAAATTATTTCGCCCGGTTGCACCGGACACCTCTTTCAGCGGAGAGCCTCGACAAGATTCGGGACGTCATGTCGGCAGTGCTGGGCGCGGCGGTGGACTTCAACCGCCTGGTCACCAATCCGATGGCCAAGATTCGTTTGAAGAAGCGGCGGCTCAATAAGCCGAAGCCTTTCTTACGAATCGGGGAGTTCTTCGCTTTGGTGGATTCCCTCCCAGAACCCTACGCCACGATGGTCTATGTGGCAGCGTTCACGGGACTGAGGGTCAGCGAACTGGCTGGCCTGAAGTGGCGATGTGTAGGAGTAGCCTCGATCACCGTTGAGGAACGCTACAGTCGTGGGGATTGGGATGAACCCAAGTCGGATTCCAGCAGGGCAACGATCTCCGTGGACGAGCATGTGATCGAACGGATTCATGCGATGAAATCCAAAGAGGTGGTTGTGCGCGCGGGGCGGGCTCTGCGACATTACCGTGTCGTGAAGTCTGATGGTCCGGAAGACTTGGTGTTTCAGTCTGTGAAGACAGGAGCACCGATGAGTGACAACACGATCCTCTCGCGGCATATCAAGCCAGCGGGAAGGAAGCTCGGCATCGGCTGGGTGAACTGGCAAGTACTGCGGCGGTCTTGTGCGACCTGGCTCCAGCAATCCGGAGTCGACGTGAAAGACGCGCAGGGACTTCTCAGACACAGCCGCGCGTCGACGACGCAGGACATCTACCAACAGATGGTGCCTGAGTCGCAGCGGCGTGCGGTAGGCCGATTGAGCGCGTACGTACAGCGGTCAGGAGCAGTGCAGTGAAGTACGTTTTGGGTAGGGAAAAGTGGTTGCAGAACGTTCCGAAGTGCAACCAATTGCAACCATCTTTGGATTTCGTGGTCTGTAAGTTATTGAAAAGTGGTGGCCAGGGACGGGATTGAACCGCCGACGCCGGCCTTTTCAGGGCCGCGCTCTACCACTGAGCTACCTGGCCGGGAGCATTACGGGTGGGCTACTTTCCTTAGTTTAGCACGGGGATTAGGGTTTGTTCACCTTGATGATCAGGTAGCTTACTCCCTTGGTATCCTTCCACCAATGGGGGACTCCGGGGGGCACCACGATCACGTCGCCCTTCTTCAGTTGCCGGGTCTCGCCGCCTTCGATGGTGCCGCCTAGCATTTCGCCGGGGCCGGTTTGTTTGCTGTTTTTGAGCGTACCGCCGGTGACGTAGGTGGCCTCGCCTTCGGTGATGGTCACGATGTCGTAGGCTTTTTCGTGCTGCTCGGCGTCGCCTGGAGCGTCGCGGCGGCCGCCGGCGACCATGTGGTCGGCGTTGCGGGTCACCATCGCGGCGCGCGGGGTCAGCGCGGGCCCTCCCTTGGACAGGGCGGCGTCGATGGCGGCCTTGTCCATATATGTGGCCTGGGTGGCGGGCTGTTGCGCGATGACTACGCCCGCGGCAAGCAGCAACGTGAGCGAAAACAGAGTTAGCTTCATGGGTTCACCTGAGGACAGTATCGCCGATTTCACCTTAGAGCGCGACTCCGGGGCGGAAGGCGGGTTAGACTACGTACGGGGAAACATGTCACTAAGACTTCTCAGCATCGCCACCTTGGTTGTGGCCGCCACGGGGTTCGCTCAGGTTTCGAGCAACGCCTCGCTCACAGGCTCCTATAATTTCCGGCACGTGTTGCTGGTTTCATCGGGCAATACGGTTTCCGAAACGCGAACCAGTTTTGGAACTCTGACGTTCGACGGCTCGGGCGGGTTCACGTATCTGGGCCAGCAGCTGGTGCAGACGGCGGCTCCCGTGGCGCTCACCGGGTCGGGTACGTACGGGGTGAAGCCGGGTGGCGTGACAACACTCACAGGGGCGCTTTTCCAGGGCGTTTCGATCAACGCCCGTCTGGGAACGGGAGCATTGGTGGGCGCGGCCACGGAGGCTGGGCAGAACATTTTCGACCTTTTCATCGCCATCCCCAAGCCCACGGGCTCGCTTACCAACGCGTCGCTAACTGGCCCGTACTATGTCTCGAGTCTGGAATTTCCCGGCGGCGGGACGTCGAACATCCGTAACACCAATTTCAAGATCACGGCGAACGGTGCCGGCGGAGTGACAGAATCCGCGGTCACCGGGCAAGCGCGTAACCTGGGAAACCGGTTGACCACGCAGACTGTTTCGCCCATCACCTATCTGGTTTCGCCGGACGCGACCGGGATACTGAACTTCCCCACAGGAGTAGCGCAGACCGAGCTTTCGCAGCTGATCCTTGGGCCGAAGACAATTTACGTCGCGCCGGACGGCAGCTACTTCATCGGCGGCTCCGCCACGGCCGGGTCGCACGGGATCGTGGTGGGGGTGAGGGCGTTTGCCAGCGGCGCGACGAACGCCAGTTGGAACGACGCGTATTACAGCGCCGGGCTGCGGTTCGATGCGGACCGGTCGCGGCTGGCCTCAAACGCGGCTTCGGTGAAAGCCGGCGGGGGGAGTGTTGTGTTCGGGCGGCGCACGCGGCAATCGGATGGACTTTTTGATGCATCCACGGTTGCCAGCTACGCGTTGGGCGCGGATGGGTCGGGGCCGTTTACGTCGGTGCCGGGCCGCGTGAATGTGTCGGCAAGCGGGGCGCTGTTTTCGACCAGCGGGGTGGACGTTATCGGCTCCTTCGGCTATGAGCTTTCCTTCGGCACCAAGATGCCGCCGCAGTCCGGAACAGGCGTCTTCGTCAACCCGCAAGGTGTCTTAAATGCGGCTAGCTTCGCCGTGGGGTATCCGATCACGCCGGGTGGCTTCGTCACCATGTTTGGATCCGGCTTCGGGACGCAAACGGCGACTGCAGGCGCGTTTCCGTTTCCCGCCACGTTGGGTGGCGTGAGCGCGACGGTGAACGGAAGGGCTGCTCCGATCTACAGAGTCTTGCCCGGACAGATCACCCTGGTGGTGCCATATTCGGCAACGGGCAGTACTGCGTCGATTATTGTCACCGTTGGCACCACGGTGTCGAATACGGTAGAGGTTCCGCTGGCGGACAGCGCTCCCGGTATCTTCAGCCTCACGCAAAACGGGTTAGGAGAGGGAGCGGTATTGCACGCCAACTACAGGGTTGTGAATGCCGACAGTCCCGCTCTTCCTGGTGAGGTCGTGCAGGTGTTTTTGTCCGGCATGGGCGCGGTGACGCCTGCGGTGGTGGAGGGCGCGGCGGCTCCCAGCGCCCGGCCCGCTACAGTGAACGCGCTGACCGCCGTGACCATCGGCGGGCAGGATGCGCAGATATCCTTTAACGGACTCACACCGGGGCTTGCGAGCCTCTATCAGTTGAACGTGAAGATCCCCGCGACTCTGCCCCCGGGAGCGCACAGTTTGGCTGTGCAGACGCCGCAAGGGTTTACCGACATGGTGAGTATTCGCGTCGGCAGGCCCTAGTTCGGCTTACCGTGCACCAGGTTGTACCCTACCTGGTAGCGATGTACACTCGCCGGGACGAACGTGAGCTCAACGTCGCTCACCTGCCGGCTAACTGACTTCGAGATTGAAGTAACCGTGGCGCGCTTTAGTCCGTTGGTTGCGCAAAACCCCAACAGGCTTTTGAGTTCTTCTGGCCTGTCGCAGTAGCGGTCGGACCACTTCACTTCCACGCATGTATCCACCGTACACGCCCCGACAGCTAATGTCAGCGGACTGATCTTAGTTGGATGTTGAGGTGTAAGCCGATTCACAGCAATCAGTTAAGGAGACTTTTTAGTGCCGAAGTCCTATTTTCCGATGCAGAAAGTGGAGAAGATGCGATTGAGGATATCGTCGGCGGTGGTGGCGCCGGTGATGGCGTCGATGGGGGCCAGGGCGGCGTAGAGGTCGAGCAGGAGCATCTCGTGAGGGATGCCGAGGGTGGCGGCAGTGCGGGCTTGGGTTAGCGCCTCGTGGGATTCGCGCAGGAGCTGTTCTTGCCTAAGGCTGGTGATGAAGCCGCCATCCATTTGGAGGCTCCCGCTGGGAGCCACCATTTGCACGATGGCTTGACGCAGATCGTCTATGCCTTCGCCGGTCAGCGCGGAGACGGGGATGCCTAGGGGGAGCGGGGCGAGGTCCACTTTGTTGGCTGCGACTAGGGACTTGCCAAGAGATTGCGCCTTTTCTAGAAGCGCAGAGTCCGCAGGCGTGACTTCACCGGCGAGGACGACGATGGTGAGGTCGGCATCGACCATGGCCTGGTAGCTGCGCTCGATGCCTAGCGATTCGACTACGTCTTGGCCGTTACGGATACCGGCGGTGTCGAGCAGGCGCACGGGGATGCCTTCGAGGGCGGCGGATTCGGAGACGACGTCACGGGTGGTGCCGGCGATGGGGGTGACGATGGCCCGGTCTTGTTCGAGCAGGCGGTTGAAGAGGCTGCTTTTGCCGACGTTGGGGCGGCCTACGATGGCCAGGGTGAAGCCGTCGTGGACTAGCTTGCCGTAAGCGAAGCTGGCGGCTAGTTTGGACACGCCGTCGATTAGGGGCGTGAGGCGGCGGACGATTTCTTCGGCGGGAGCCACGCTGATGTCGTCTTCGGCGAAGTCGATGCCGGCTTCGAGGAGCGCGATCAGCTCCAGCATCTTGTTCTTGAGCGGCTTCAAGAGGCGCGAGACGGAGCCTTCGGCTTGCTGGGCGGCTATGCGGGCTTGGTAGAGCGTGGTGGAATCGATGAGATCGCGGATGGCTTCGGCCTGGGGCAGGTCAATGCGGCCGTTGAGGTAGGCGCGGAGGGTGAACTCGCCGGGTTCGGCCAGGCGGGCACCGGCGCGGCAGATGCGGTCTAGGGCGTGGCGCAGGATAACGGGGGAGCCGTGGCAGGCGATTTCTACTACGTCTTCGGCGGTGTAGGAACGGGGGGAGGCATAGTAGGTAACGACGACTTGGTCGACTGGCTGGCCGCCGTGGTCGAGTAGGGTGGCCAGGGTGGCGGCCCAGGGGATCCAGGGTTGGCGGCGGTGGAAGTTAACTAGGGTAGACGCGGTGGTTCGTGCGTCGGGGCCGGAAATGCGAAGGACGCCAATGCCGCCGCGACCGGGCGGGGTGGAGATGGCTGCTATGGTGTCGCCGACTTGCAACTGGGTGCTCCGTCTGTCCGCTCCCTTGCGGTTGCGGCTCAGTGCTGAGGAGGCGCTCTATCGCCGGGGTCCACGGTCGCGGCCACCGCCGCCGCCGCGCGGGGGACCGCCACGTCCACCACCACTGCCGCCGCGACGATCACGGTCGCGCCCGCCACCACCGCCACCACCGCCGAAGCGGGGGCGGTCGCGGGGGCTGTCATCTTCGGGGCGCGGCTTGGGCGGGCGGATGGCCTCGGGCATTACGGTGAGTTCCTTGGGAACGATCACGACCTGGCGAATCGGCCCTTCGCCCACGCTTTCGCTGCGCAGATCGGTGTGGTCGCGCATGGCTAGGTGCAGAATGCGGCGCTCGCGGCTGTTCATGGGGCTGAAGTGGAACGGCTGGCGGGTTTTCTGGACCCGTTCCGCCGCGGCTTCGGCGCTCATGCGGAGTTCCTTGACGCGCAGCACGCGGTGATCGTTGGCGTCGAAGCACAGGCGGGAGTGCTCTTCGGCGGACATGCCGATGGCTTCCATGGTCAGCTGTTCGAGGGCGAGCAAAACTTCTGCCTTGTTGCCGAGCAGGATTTCGACGTCCGGGCCTTCAAAGCGCACGACGAAGTCGGGATTCTCGAAGTCCGGGTGTAGGCCTTCGCCCCCGGTGATGTCGTAGGTCAAGTCGAAGTCGGCATCGTCCAGGACCATGTCGAGGAATTCTTCGATGCGGGCTTCCGCATCCGCTTTGGAATACTTCTTGTCTGCCACCGTTGTTTGTCCTATTTCTTCTTCTTAGGTGGAACCACGACGGCCAACTGGGGCGCCGGGGTGTTCCGATTGAGAAGCCACTGTTGAGCGATGCTAACCACGTTACTGGTCAACCAGTATAATACAAGCCCCGCCGAGGCGTACCAGAACATGTAGCCGAACATCAGGGGCATGAACAGCATGATTTTCTGCTGGGCCGGGTCCATGCCGGGGCTGGGGGTCATTTTTTGCGACAGGAACTGGGTGACCACCAGGAGAAGCGGCAGGATGCGGATGGCGATGGTTTCGGGCTCGGCTAGATTCGCCACCCACAGCCATTCTGCTCCGCGCATTTCGATGGCGAGGCTGAGGACCTTGTAGAGAGCGTAGAAGAAGGGGATCTGGATCAGCATCGGAACGCAGCCGCCGACGGGGTTGATGTCGTGCTTCTTGTAGAGCTCCATTAACTCGGCGTTTTGATCCTGCTTCTTGGGATCGTTCATCCCCACGCCTTGGTACTTGTCGTTGAGCTGCTTGACCAAGGGCTGAATGGCCTGCATCTTCTTCGACGACTTCATGCTGGAGAGGCGCAGGGGGAACAAAACGGTGTTGATAGCAATGGTGAGCAGGACGATGGCCCAGCCGTAGTTGTGGGTGACGGTATTGGCGGTCCACTGCAGGGCGATGAAGAGCGGCTGAGCGATGAAGAAGAACCAGCCCCAATCGATGACCTGTGGCAGACGGGGGTGGACGGTCTTGAGGAGGTCGACGTCCTTGGGACCGGTGTAGAGCTGGAAGGTGTTATTGCCGCTGCCGCCGAAGGCCGCGCCAACGTGGGCTTCGTCCTTGCCGGCTTCGGTGGGAACGCTGTCAGAGTACGTGGTAAGTTCCAGCGAGCCAGGGGTGGCTAGCAAGGCCACGGCGGTGAAGTATTTGTCTTCAATTCCGGCGAAATCGTAGTTGCCGCTAGCGGAGACGGGGCCGTCGCTAGCGTCGGAGGCGGCTTGTTTTTCGAGGCTTGAGTTGGTGGCGTCGTAGTAGAGCGAATTGGTGTCGGCGATGGGGTTGGTGCCCGTGGAATCGCCGAAGCCGCCGCGCCATACCAGCGAATGCGGGATGAGGACGCCGTTCTCGACGACTTGGGAGGTGACCTTGACCAGATAGGAGTCTTTTGTGAATTGGAAGGTCTTCTTGGAGGTAATCCGCCCGTCGGAGAAATCGAAAGTGACGCCGAAGGTGCCTTCGTGCGTCACCCGATAGAGTGCGCTATTGGGGTCGCTCGAAGGAGCGTTCTTGAACGCCAGGGCGAAAGGAGCGGGCAGGGCTTTGCTGCCAGTGAGCGCGAGGCCGCGTTGGTTCACTAGTTCGAGCGGCTTGCCGGTGCTGTCTTTGTAGGCCTTGAGAACCCAGCTGCGGATGGTGGCTCCGCGGTTGGAGAACGCGACTTTGTGCAGGTCGGTTTCGATGGTGAAGGTTTCGTCTTGGGTGGCCTGGACGGCTCCGGGCACGACGGCTGCCGGGGCTGGAGCGGCGGGAGTGGCCACCACCGGCGCTGCCTGCGAGGCTTTGGCGGTCTTGTTCTGGTCCGCGACGGGGGGTTCCGGCGGCGGGGGCATCAAATACTGGCTGAGAGCGAACACGACGCCGACCAGCAGCATCGCGATCAGCATCCGCACTTCGGTTGAGAGCTTGTCCAACATAAGCTAGGGACCCGTCCGGTTAGCGGACCGGGTCGAAGCCTCCTTCATGAAACGGGTGGCAGCGGCCCAGGCGGCGGAGGCCCATCCAGACTCCGCGAGCGACGCCGTGGGTGGTGATGGCGTCCATCATGTACTCGGAACAGGTGGGGTGAAAGCGGCAGGCGCTGGGGAGCATTGGCGAAATCCAACGCTTGTAAAAACGGAGTGACGCGAGGGCCAGAAGCTTCATTTCTTGGATCGCTCCATTACCTTGCCCAATGCCCGTTCCAGGTCCGCCGGGGATGCTTTGAGGATGGTGCGGCGGGGGTTGAGGACGATGTCGCAGTCGCCGAAGGCATCGCGGCGGCGGCGGAAAAGGTCGCGCAGGCGGCGTTTGATGCGGTTACGGTCGACGGCTCCGCCGATGGCCCGGGGGACGGTGAGGCCCAAACGCGCGCCGGTACCCGGCTCCCTCGCCAGCAGGAATGCGGCGAAAAGCGGAGTGGATAGGCGGACGCCGTTGTCATAAATTTTGCGAAACTCGGCAGTCCGCAGTACCCGCGCGGATTTAGGGAACAGGCGCGGTGAGGCTGGAGCGCCGGTGGATTCTAGGCCAGACGTATTGCTCTTTCGTCGCTGACAGTCAGCTTGTGGCGGCCCTTGGCGCGGCGGCGCGCGAGCACGGCGCGCCCGTTGGCGCTGTCCATGCGCTCACGGAACCCGTGTGTTTTAGCGCGCTTGCGGTTGTTCGGTTGAAAAGTACGTTTTGGCATTGCGATTGGCTTCCGTAGTGCGCCAATAGCGGCGGCGCAGCTTGAGTGTCGTTAGATCAGAACTAGTATAGCAAACGTAAGCGGCGGCGTCAGAGTTCCTGGATTTTCCGGGGTTCGCTACACGACCCAAGTAAAAGGCAGGCGAAACCGCCTGCCCCACCAACGCTATCCTTGTGCCATGAGGCCTGTGGCGAATGTGCCTTCCATCGACGACGGGCGGGCGTTGCCGGATGCTCGGACGGGGCTCGACGGTATGGTTGCGGTGGCCGGGGTGATGACGGTGGAGCGGCTGGTGGAGGCCTACCGGAAGGGGATCTTTCCTTGGACCTCTGATCCTGTGACTTGGTGGTCGCCGGACCCGCGGGCCGTGCTGGATTTGGAGACGATCCACGTGCCTCGGCGGCTGGGGGTGGAGATTCGGCGGCATCCGTACCGGGTTACGTTCGATGCGGACTTCGATGCGGTGATTGAGGCTTGTGCGGCGGCTCCGCGGGAGGAGGACTCCAGTTGGATTACGGCGGAGTTTCTGGACGCTTACAAGGCGTTGCATCGGGCGGGGTATGCGCATTCGATCGAGTTGTGGCGCGGGGATGTGCTGGTGGCGGGGATTTACGGGGTGGCGATGGGCGGGCTGTTTGCGGGGGAGAGCATGTTTCATCGGGAGACCAATGCTTCGAAGATTGCGCTGGTGTTGTTGCAGCGGCAGCTACGGGAATGGGGGTTCGTGTTGTTCGACACCCAGGTGGTGACGCCGGTTACAGAGATGCTGGGGGCGCGGTGGATTTCGCGTGCGGAGTATTTGGAGCGGTTGGGGCGGGCGTTGGATGTTAGAATCCTGCCAATACCTCGAAATCCACGTTGCCACCCGACAGAATGATTCCGACCCTTCCGGGGGGGAGTTTGCCGGAGAGTGCGGCGGCGGCGGTGGCGGCTCCGCTGGGTTCCACTAGGATCTTCATGCGCAGTAGCAGCCATTTTACGGCGTTGCGGATTTCGTCGTCGGTGACTAAGGCGATTTGGTCGACGTTTTTCTGGATGATGGAGAAAGTTAGTTCGCCCAGCTGAGGGACGCGCAGGCCGTCGGCGATGGTGTCGGGCGGGGCGATTTCAATGCGTTTGCCGGCGGCTAGGGACAGGGCCGCATCATTGGCGGCGGCGGGTTCGACGCCGATCACCTTGATGCCGGGACGCAGGTGTTTTGCGACGATGGAACAGCCGGACATCAGGCCGCCGCCGCCGATGGGGACCACGATGGCGTCCAAGTCCTGTACCTCTTCGAGGAGTTCCAGAGCGGTTGTGCCTTGGCCGGCTACGATCCATGGGTGGTCGAACGGCGGCACTAAAGTCGCACCGGTTTCGGCGGAGATTCTTGCGCCGATGACGGCTCGGTCTTCGGTGAAGCGGTCGTAGATGACGATCTCGGCTCCCTGGGCGCGGGTGGCTTCGAGCTTCAGCTTGGGCGCGTCGGCGGGCATGACTAGCGTTGCTTTCACGCCCAGGTCGCGGGCGGCGATGGCTACGGCTTGGGCGTGGTTGCCGGAGGAGAAGGCGACTACGCCTCGGGGCAGGTCGGCTTTGGGGATGGAGCGCAGGAAGTTGGCCGCGCCTCGGATTTTGAAGGCTCCGCCGGTTTGGAAGTTTTCGCACTTGAAGAATGCGGTGAGGCCGGAGGCTTGGTCGAAGCTGCGGGAACGTAACACTGGGGTGCGCTTCGCGATGGGGCGGATGCGCTCGGAGGCGGCTTGGATGTCTTGGAAGGTGGGGGCCATGGGATTTTGTTCGGTCTGTCGCCTTCCTTACGGTCGCTGTTCAGTGCTGGGGGGCTGGTAGCCGCGGTGGGGCTCGCAGCAATGAACGGCGACCGTAAGGGAGCCGACGAGACGGTCCATTCTCTTAATATCCGGCTCTCTTGTCCACTATGTTCTGCAACGGCTGACCGGCTTGGAACAATTTCATGTTGTCGAGGAAACACTCGACGGCAAGATGCACGAAGTCTTGCACGTGGTCGGCGGTGTGGGGGGAGAGCAGCACGTTCTTCAGGCGATAGAAGGCGTGGCCGGGTGGCAAGGGTTCTACGGTGAAGACGTCTAGCGCGGCTCCGCGGATTTTGTTGGCTTCGAGCGCCGCGATCAAAGCGGGCTCATCGATAATCGCACCACGCCCGACGTTGATGATCACGGCGTTGGGCTTCATGGCGGCGATCTGCTCCGCACCGACCAAGCCGCGCGTTTCCGGCGTCAGAGGGGCGGCCACCATTACGTAGTCGCTGGCGGCGATCAGGTCGTTGATGTGCGCTTGATCGAACGTCTGGTCTACCAGCGGATCGCCGCTGAAGAGTTCGGGGCGGCGGCGTAGGGCGAGCACTTTCATGCCGAACGCGCGGGCCCGTTCGGCGGCGGCGCGGCCGATTTCGCCGTAGCCGACCACGCCGAGCGTGCGCCCGTAGAGCTCTTCTGTGGTGAAAATTTCCCAGGTGCCGGCTTCCTGCTGGCGGATCATGCGGCGCATTTGATAGGAGAAGTGCAGCATGGCACCGATGGTCCATTCGGCCAGCGACACGCGGAACACGCCTCGGCCGTTGGTGAACGGCACGGGGCTGGCCTGCACTTCGGGGGACATCACGTTGTCGACGCCGGTCCAAAGCGAATGCAGCCAGCGGGCGTTGGTGGCGAGCGGCACGGCGATGCTGAGGAGCTTCGGCGTGAAGGTGCCGTTCAGAATCGCATCGGCGCGCGGGGCTGCTTCGCGAACCTCGGCTTCGTCGTTGGAGATGGTCACGTGGACGTCCGCGCTGAGACGTTCGAGGGGCTTAAGCCACGACGCTTTGGGATCGGCAAGCACTAGCAGGTTGAGAGACATGGGCAATCCTTAGAATAACGTGGCACACTGAAGACGTGCCTGAATCCTGTACGTGCGGTGCGCAGCTTCCGCCAGATGCGCGCTTTTGCCACAAATGCGGCAAGCCTCAACGCGAGGAGATGGTACTGGTGGAAGAGACTCCCGCGCCCGAGCCTGTGGTGGCGGAGGCGGTGCCGGTCGCGCCCGCTGAACCTGCTGCCATCAATCTGGCCAATCGTTCCGCAGTACGCGCGGCGTTGCCTGCGGGACTCGCGGCGTTTTTCTTATCGGGTCCGCTAGGAGCATTGGGGCTGCTGGCGTTGGTCGGCGGAGGCGTGTTCGCGGTGTTTTTGTATCGCCGCAGCACAGGCCAGTCGATTTCCGCCGCCAATGGCGCGCGGCTGGGATGGATCACCGGCGTGTTCTTATTCGTGCTGCTGTTGCTGAGCTTCACCGCGTCCATCGCGCTGGAGCCGACGTTTTTCGACGATTTGCAGAAGCAGATCATTGAGCGCGCCGCGCTGCCTGAAGCCGATGTACGGCAACTGATGAGCATGCTGCGGACGCCGGTAGGGATCGCGGCAATGGTCTTCGGAATGTTTCTTTCCTCAACGCTACCGCCGGCTCTGGGTGGAGCCGTGGGCGCGAAGCTTCTCGGCCGCCACTGAGGCCCGGCGCACCAGCCACACGCCCAGGAAGATCACCGCCATGGCCGCGGCTTCGCGCACGCCGAACGGTTCGCGATAGGCGAACCAACCCAGGAACACCGCGACGACGGGATTGACGTAAGTGTAGATGGACACGATGGCGAGCGGCAGGCGGCTGAGCGCGGTCATGTAACATCCGTAGCCGACGATGCCTCCGAAGACCGCCAGGTAGAGCACGGCTCCCAAGCCGCGCGCGTTCCATTCGGGCTGCTGAGGTTCGAGCAGCGCGGGGATGATGAAGGCGATGCCGGTGGCTACCTGCTGTACGCCTGCAAGCACAAAGGGATGCACGTTGACCTTGCGGTTGCGCTGCAGCAACGATCCGAGCGCCCAGCAGATTCCGCTGAATTGCAGCACCACGAAGCCGAGCACGATGCCGCCGCCGGATTCGAATTGTCCGCCGGTGAGCAGGTTCCAGGCGGCGGGCGCTACGAGGCCTAGCACGCCGAGGAAGCCGACCAGCAAGCCGAGGATGGTGGGTCCGTGGAGCTTTTCGCCGCCCGGCATCACGGCGTCCATGCCTGCGTAGAGGAACGGCCCGGTGGTGATGAAGAGCGACGCGAGGCCGGTGGGCGTCCATAGTTCCGCCACGGCGAGCGTTCCGTTCCCGATGCCGATGGTGAGGATGCCGTAGAGCGCGGTGAGCCACAGGTCGCGCCCGCGCGGGAACTGTTTGCCCTGCCACCTGGCCCACGCAACCAGCACGATGCCGGAGATGAAGTTGCGGATGCACACGATGGTGGCCGGACCCAGGTGGTCCAGCGCGATACGGAATCCAAGATAAGTAGTGCCCCAGAAAATGCAGACACAAATCAGAGCTACGTACGCGGAGAATTGTGGGTGTTGACGCAGGCTCAGGGTACACTTATGGTAGCGTGATTCTGACCCTGACCATCAACCCTGCCATCGACCGAACCATGATGGTCGACAAGCTTGTTTTCGAAGACCGCGGCTACATTTTGTCGCGCACGGAGGCGGCGGGCGGGCGCGGCATCAACGCGTCGCACGTGATTCATTCGTTCGGCGGGAAGACGCTGGCGCTGCTGACGTCGGGCGGCGAAGTGGGCAAGCGCATGGAAGTGTCGCTGGCGAGGATGGGCTTTCCCTATGAGGCGGTACCCGTTGCCGCTGAGGGGCGCGTCAATCTTACAATTTCCGATCAGCAGGGCCTCACCGCGAAGATGAATGAGCGCGGTGCGCCGTTATCGGCGGCGGAGGTCGCGGCAGTCCGCAAGCTGGTGGAGGCTCGCTTGAAGAAAGCCTCCTGGCTGATGTTGTGCGGGAGTATTCAGCCGGGTGTGCCGCCGGACATTTACGCGGACTTGATTCAGATCGCAAAGGCCGGCGGCGTGAAGACGCTGCTGGATACCGATGGCGAGGCGCTGCTGCGCGCGCTGGAAACGAAGCCTACCGTGATCACCCCCAATCAACCGGAGGCGGAGCGTTTGCTGGGCCGTGCGATTCTGACCCGCACGCAGTCGTTGGAGGCGGTGGCGCGGATTCACGCGATGGGGCCGGAGACCGTGATCCTTTCGCTGGGCAGCCGGGGCGCGTTGGCGTCGAGCGCGGAGGGTGTGTTTGAAGTGCTCCCGCCGCGGGTGGATGCGTTGTGTCCCATCGGCGCGGGCGATGCGATGGCGGCGGCATTCCTGTGGGCCCTTGAGAAAAAGAAGCCGTTCCCCGACGCGCTGCGTTGGGCGGTGGCAACGGGGACGGCCACAGCCATTCTGCCGGGCACCAGTTTCCCTTCGCTGGATCAAGCGAAGGCGATTTACAAGAACGTGGAAGTGCGGCCGGTGTCCTAAAGTGCGCGCCCGGTTGGTGCTCGCCGCCATCGCGCTGGGACTTGTGGGTTGGGCCAGCGGCGGGTTCGAGCGGCTGCTTCCAGATTTCTTGCGGCTGGTGAACGGTCCCCCGAGCGGCGTAGTTTTCTGGACGCTGAATTGGGGCACGCTGGCTGCGGGCGCTTCGCTTTACTTGCTCATCGTTGCTACTTGTTTCCGGACGTGTCAGGTTCCATTCGCGCACCTTCTCAAGACATCGCTGGCGGTGCTGGGTATTGACGCGGCCGTGGCGATGGCGCTGATCGCGCTGAGTTTGCTGCTGCGGACCTTCCAACCCTTCGCAACGCACCGCGCGGAGTGGATCGCCTTGCTTGTGCTTCCCGCGGCGATCCCCTGCGCTGGCTCCGCCCTCTTCACCCTGGGGATGTGGTGGGTGGCACCCACGTTTCAAGCGCTACGCGATGGATCGCTACCGGCGTCCGCTCCGTTTCCAGGCGGCGCGGTGGTCAGACGGGTTACCGCCATCGCTGCGCAGGTTGCGTTCCGAAGCTACTGGATGGCGGCTTACGGCATCGTGGATCTGCTGCTGTTGGACGCCCTCGTGTTAGCGGTGCGCTTTGGGATGGGCCTTATCGTAGACCGCCATTAAGTCCGTCAGCGACACTTGCGTGTACTTTTGCGTGGTGGCCAAGCGGGCGTGGCCTAGCAGCTCCTGAATGGAGCGCAGGTCGGCTCCATCGGCCAGCAGGTGCGTGGCGAAGGCGTGGCGCAAACTGTGCGGGTGGAGCGAAGAATCGCCGGCGAGCACGCGGGAGTAGAGCTTCACGATTTCGCGGGCGCTGCGGTCGGAAAGGCGCTTGCCGAATCTGTTGGTGAAGAGGCCGCGCTCACCGATCTGGGCTTGCCGGACTTCAAGGTAAGCATCCAGGGCGGTGGCGGCCTTGCCTCCGTAGGGCACCTGGCGTTCCTTGCGGCCTTTGCCGCGCACGCGGATCCAGCGCTCCGTGCGGTCAAAGTCTTCGAGGTTCAGGCCCACCAGTTCGCTGATGCGCAGGCCGCAGCCGTAGAGCAGTTCGAAGATGAGGAGGTCGCGCTGCGGGAAGGCGCGTTCCAATTTGCCGGCGGCGACACCATCGAGCAGCGCGTTGGTTTGTTCGGCGGTGGGAACTGCGGGGAGCCTTTGCGGGGCCTTTGGCGTGCGAACCAGGCGCGCGACGTTCGTGGGGATGGAGCCTTCGCGCGCGAGGAAGTCGAACAGGGACCGCACGGCGGCGAGCTTGCGGCGAATGGTGACCGGGCTCAGGCCCTCCGCATACAGGTGGCCGAGCCATTCACGCAAGAGCGGCACGGTGAAGGAGGCGGGGTGCGGCGGCTCGGCGTCTTTCGGGGAGAAATAGGCAGCGAAGCGTTCGAGATCGGTGGCGTAGTTGCGGATGGTGTGCGGCGAAGCGTTGCGGACGCGGAGTTCCGTGAGGTAGCGTTCGGTTGCTGAGGTCAGTTCAGACACGGAACTCCTCAAGGGCGGTCAGCGCCCGGCGGCAGACTTCGGCGTAGCGCACTTTCTTATCGCGCGGCGGATTTTCGAGCTTGGGCAGCAGGTCGAAGGTGATGTTCGCGGGTTGATAGCGCGTGGGGTCGGCTCCGGAGACGTATGCGGTGAGCGAGCCTAACGCGGTCGCGCGCGGAGCCACAGGGATGAGCTGGTTGCTGGCCAGCGCGGCGGCTCCGCGTCCTGCAAGAAATCCGGTGGCGATGGATTCGACGTAGCCTTCTACGCCCGAGATTTGTCCGGCGAAGAAGATGTTGGGATTGAAGCGCAGCTGTAGCGTGTTCGTCAGCAGCGCCGGCGCGTTGATGAAGGTGTTGCGGTGCACTTGGCCAAAGCGCAGGAATTCGGCGTTGGCAAGGCCGGGAATCATGCGGAGCACGCGTTGCTGGTCGCCGAAGCGCATGTGATTTTGGAACCCGACTAGATTGTAGCTGCCCGCGCGGGCGTCTTCGGCGCGCAGTTGCACCACGGCGTAGGGGCGCCGGCCCGTGCGGGGATCGGTCAAGCCCATCGGCTTCATCGGGCCGAAGCGCAGCGTGTCGCGGCCGCGGCGGGCGATTTCTTCGATGGGCAAGCAGGCCTCGAAGTAGCGTACGTTGTCTTCTTCGATGTGCGCGGGCACGCTGCTGGCTTCGATCAGCGAGTTCAGGAACGCCTCGTACTCTTCTTTGTTGAAGGGGCAGTTCAGATAGTCGTCGGTGCCGTCGATGGATTTGTCGTAACGCGACTGCGCGAAGGCGATGGTGCGGTCAATGGATTCGGTGTCGACGATGGGGCTGATGCTGTCGTAGAAAAAGAGGCGCTCAGAGCCGGTGATGCGCGCGATCTCGGCGGCGAGCGCGTCGGACGTCAGGGGGCCGCTGGCGATGATCCAGATTTGTTCGGGATCAAGAGACGTCACTTCCTCACGGCGGATTTCGATGTTCGGCTCGGCGGCCAGTACGCGGGTGACTTCGGCGGCGAAGAGGCCGCGGTCCACCGTAAGGGCGTGACCCGCAGGCACGCGAACGCGCGGAGCGATGTCGCCAATGAGCAGCGATCCCAGGCGGCGGAGTTCTTCCTTCAGCAGCCACGGCGCGGAGTTCTCCTGTTCGCTCTTGAGCGAATTGCTGCATACCAGCTCGGCCAGCGCGTCCGTTTTGTGCGCGGGCGTAGATTGCACCGGGCGCATTTCGTGGAGCACGGCCCGCAGACCCGCGCGCGAGACGTGCCAGGCAGCTTCGCATCCCGCGAGTCCGCCGCCTATAATGTGAACATCCTTGTTGGGCATCAGGTAAGCTTCCATTGTCTCCTATGAGAAAAATCACAGTCGCTCTTTTCGCTTTCTTGATTGCCGTCAGTGCGCAGGTTCGCAAGCCAAAGCCGGAGGTCGCTGGCCAGACGGAGGCTCCGGCACCGGCGAAACCGTCCGCGCCCATCAACGTAGAAACGTTAGCTACCGGGCTCAACGGAGCCTGGGCCATGGCGTTCCTGCCGGGTGGCGACATCCTGGTGACGGAAAACGGCGGCTTCATGCGTATCGTGCGCCCGGCCCGCGGATTCGTCTCCGCGCCCCTGGCGGGCGTGCCCCCCGTAAAGGTCACTGCCGCTCAAGGGTTGCACGACGTGGCGTTGGACCCTAACTTCGCCAGCAACCGCACGCTCTACTTCACCTACTTCGCGCCGCCCAAGGGCGAAGCGGCCGGCACCTGGCCCATCGAACATTTCTACGAAGACGTGTGGACCAAGCCCTTTGATGTCCGGCGCACGCTGCGGCTCGGCTTCGAACGCGTCGCGCGCGCGAAATTGAGCGCGGACAACACGCGCCTGGAAGACGTCGAGGTGTTGGCGGAAGGCTCAGAACGGCGCATCGTTGTTTCCCGCGAGGGCACGCTCTACGTCACTGGCGCGGACCGTTTCCGTTTTTACGACACTGACCTGGACGGCGTGGAGCGCGACTTTTCCGCCGATCCCAATATCCGCCGCAATTTCTCCGGCCGTGTGCTGCGCATCAACCGCGACGGTTCGATCCCCACGGACAATCCGTGGCTGGCGGATGCCATGGTGCCCGCCGACACCTACGCGCACGGCTTCAAGGACCCCGAGGGCGCGGCGCTGCATCCCGTCACGGGCGAACTCTGGGTTGTTGACCATGGCCCGCAAGGCGGTGACGAACTCAACATCGTCCGAGGAGGCCGCGACTACGGCTGGCCCGACGTGACGTACGGGACGCAATACGACGCACGCCAAGCGGATGGGCGCAAGGACGTGAAGGTGGGCACGGGCCTCAGCGCGAAGGAAGGCATCGAGCAGCCCATCTATTTCTGGGCTCCGTCGATCGCGCCGTCGGGCATGGCGTTTTACACGGGCGACCTGTTCCCTGAGTGGCGCGGCAACCTCTTCATCGGAGCGATGGCGGGCGAACACCTGGTGCGCCTGGTGCTGGATGGCGAGAAGGTGATCGCCGAGGAGAAGCTGCTGGTGGACCGCAAGCAGCGGATTCGCGAGGTCCGGCAGGGTCCAGACGGCGCGCTGTATGTGTTCGCGGGGAGCTCGCTGTTGCGGCTGTCGCCGAAGCGCTAGGCCGCTCGGCGTGGGTGGATCGTCCGCGTGATTTCTTCTTCAGCGAGGTCGGAGGCGATGGCGAGGTCGTATGAGCTCTGCAAGTTCAGCCAGAACTTCGGCGTGGTGTCAAAGTAGCGCGCGAGGCGTAGTGCTGTGTCCGCGGTGATCCCGCGCCGCCCGTGGACGATCTCTCCCATGCGAGTCGCCGGAACGCGCAGCTCAATCGCAAGCCGGTTGACGCTCATCCCGAGCGGCTTCAAATAGTCCTCAAGAATCGTCTCGCCCGGATGCGGGAAGGGGATCTTGTCATTGGTAGTCCGCGATTTCGACTTCATATGCATCTCCGTCTTTCCATCGGAAGCAGATCCGATGCTGGTCATTGATCCGCACGCTGTATTGCCCCTTACGGTCACCCCGCAACAACTCGAGCCGGTTGGCGGGAGGCGATGCCAGGTCACGCAGTTCTGAGGCGCTGTCGAGCTGGACGAGCTTCCGAAACGCCGTGGCGTCGATCTGCTGAAACCTGCGAACCCGCTCACGGCGGAACAGCGCCGCTGACTCGACCGTAGCGAACGACCGGATCACACTCTAATCGTATCACGGAGTGCGTATAACGTACCCCGAATGCATTTCCGGCAGGCTCTAGCCCTGGGTGCCAATCGTCCGTGAACCCTTTAGGAATCACATTGCCGGGCAATGTCGTCCCTCAAGTGGCGAATTCCATCCAGTGGGTCTTCCGAGAATCCCCGGTAACTGCTTGCCCAACGTTTCCCTAGAACCGACCACATGAAATCTTCGTGAGAAAGTGACTTGTCGCCCACGTGATAGGTCAGAGGCCGATGGAGTGCCGAAAGTGCAACTCGATCTATCGGTCGCCCCTTCGGAACTCGGCAGCGGCATATGCCCCCCCACTGCTTCTTCCGAGTCCAGCAACAAACCGATGAACTAGTGTGGTGCCAGAGCCTCATCGAGAATACGCAGGCCCACTTCCATGACGGCTTTCGGGTCGACGGGTTTGGGCTTATCCCGCATCGCGATACTCTCCAAACACGCGGCGCAGGCGGTCGGAAATCTCCCCAACCGTGCATAGCGACTCACACGCCGCTAGAATCGGCGGCATCAGGTTGTCGCCGCGCCGAGCAGCCGTCTCTAGTTCATTCAAGCGCAACTGAGCGGTGCCATTAGCGCGGCGGGTGCGCAGGGCTTTCAGGCGGGCTACCTGTTGGCGCTCGACCTCAGGGTCGATGCGGAAGACGGGGGGCGAGGATGTTTCATCCTGGCGGAACTTATTGACGCCGACCACGATTTGTTCGCCTCGCTCAACGCGCTGCTGGTATTCGTAGGCGGCGGTTTGGATTTCGGATTGAATCCAGCCGCGCTCGATAGCGGCGAGCGTGCCACCCATAGCATCAATGCGCGCAATGTAGTCCGCCGCGCCTTGCTCGATGCGGTTGGTGAGGGCCTCGATGTGGTGGCTACCGCCGAGCGGGTCGGGCTCGTGCGTTACGCTCGTCTCATGCGCGATGATTTGCTGGGTGCGCAACGCAAGTCGCGCCGATTCCTCAGTCGGTAACCCGAGCGCTTCGTCGCGGCTATTGGTGTGGAGAGACTGCGTGCCTCCCAGCACCGCGGCCATAGCCTGCAACGCCACTCGCACCACATTCACGTCGGGCTGCTGCGCGGTGAGCGTCGACCCGGCGGTCTGTGTGTGAAAGCGCAGCTGCATCGACTTCGAATTCACTGCGCCAAAGCGGTCGCGCATGATTCTTGCGTACAACCGCCGCGCCGCGCGATACTTCGCGATCTCCTCCAGAAAATCGTTGTGGGCGTTGAAGAAGAACGAGAGGCGCGGCGCGAAGTCGTCCACTTTGAGTCCCACGGCGACGGCGGCTTCAACGTACGCAATCGCGTTCGCCAGCGTGAAGGCAACCTCCTGCACTGCGGTCGAGCCAGCCTCGCGAATGTGATAGCCGCTGATGGAGATGGTGTTCCACTCCGGCAGCTCCGCCCCCGCCCAGGCGAACACGTCGGTGATGATGCGCATGGCCGGGCGCGGCGGGTAGATGTAAGTTCCGCGCGCGATGTATTCCTTGAGGATGTCGTTCTGAATGGTGCCGGAAAGCTTCTTCAGATCCGCGCCTTGCGACTTCGCCACCAACACGTACAGCGCGAGTAGCGTCGCCGCGGTGGAGTTGATGGTCATCGACGTCGTAACTTGGTCGAGCTGGATTTCGTGGAACAGCCGCTCCATGTCATCGAGCGAGCAGATCGCCACGCCGACGCGACCTACTTCGCCGGCGGCGAGCGGATGGTCCGAGTCCATCCCCATCTGCGTGGGAAGATCGAAGGCTACGGAAAGCCCGCTGATGCCTTGCGAGAGCAGGTAGCGATAGCGCTGGTTGCTTTCCTCCGCGCTGCCGAAGCCGGCGTATTGGCGCATGGTCCACAACCGGTCCTGATACATGCGGGCGTGGATGCCGCGCGTGTAGGGAAATTCGCCGGACTTTTCCATTAGGAGCGTGAGATCTTCCGCGCGCGCAAAAATGAGGAAACGCCGAAGTAGAGCAGCATCAGTACAAAGCCCCCCGCGATAGCGAGCCTGCCCGGGCTGCCCTTGGGCGTGTCGAGTTCCCGGAACGCCCGGATCAACCCCGGTGCCATCGCGACCGCGAGCACAACGAAGACGAACCCGATGATCTCATTCCACAACACGCGCATCGGCCGCACCACGCCGGGGACGACGTGGCTGACGAAAAGGCCAAGTTTGCTGTTTTTGTCGATAATCGGCATCGGAGACGGCGTGCTCTTATCGTAACAAAGGAAAGAAAGCAGTTCGAAAGTCTTCAACGCTCATCAGTGGATCGGTCCGGTGAATGGCTCGATGGCAATTCGGACAGAGCAACGCGAGATCTTCAAGGTGTGTTGTGACTGGGTCGGCGATTTCGGCGAGCGGCCAGCGATGATGGACTTCGCAGATATCATCGCTTAGGCCGGCATAAACCTGAGAGACGAGGAATCCACAGGCCTCGCATTGGAGGGACCCATCTGGACGGCGCATAGCCTTCCTTTTTGCCCGGGCAAGGGCGGGGTTACGTTCGCGCCGGAAGTGAACGAACAACCGCGCATCGCCTTCGACGGAGGTCAAGTCGTAAGGATCGGGGGTGATGAGCGGTCCAAATGAGCTCTTTACTCGATATGCCCAGCCGCCCTTCCGTTCTTCGCGATCGAAGAGATCCGCAAAAGGATTGGTCTTGGGATAGGTCTGTGAGAACCACTGGAGCCAGCTCGAAGGGTATATCCGATCAGTCTGGAACTTAGTCTTGTTCCTCTCCTGGCGAAGGAGCGCCGCCCCATCGCGGTCGTCTAGAATCGCGGAAACGATATCGTCATGTTCCACAAAACCAGAGGTATCGCCTTGGAGCCGTTGAATACAGCGAGCGACTAGCGGCAAGGTTCTGCGACGAGGTATAGACACATCAGTTCTCCTATGAATCAAGCCTAACCAACTGAGGCCACTCCCGCTCCACGTCAAACAGAGATAGAATAGCGCGGAAGGAGAACGATCCTGTGCGAGCCATGTTTCTCACGCTCGGGGCCGCGGCCCTGCTGGTGGGTGTGGTGCTCACGCTGCCGAACGCAGAGGCCTCCACAGGGCCCATCCCGCTGAACTGCAATCGGGCGTGCCTCGAAGGGCTGGTCAATCAATACCTGACCGCCGTCGTCGCGCACAATCCCACGGGCCTGCCGCTGTCAAAGGATGTTGTCTATACCGAGAACAATCAAGTGCTCGACATCGGCGATGGGTATTGGAAGACGGCCGAGGGCCGCGGGCAATACTCGCACTATTTCGCGGATCCGGAAGGCGGACAGGTCGCCTATATGGGCACGATGAAGGAAGCGGGCGGGCTTCTGCTGATGAGCCTGCGCCTTCGGGTCGAACTGGGCCGGATCACGGAGATCGAGAGCGTCTTTTTCAAGCCCGGCGGCGGCGGGCCGAACAACATCGCCTTCATGGACACCTACAAACCCGAGGATTTCTGGTTCCGCACCGACAAGCCGAAGGCCACGCGCGCCGAGTTGATCGCCACTGCAGACAGCTACTTCAGCGGTTTGCAGAAGAACGACGGGAAGGGTGTAAATGGTACCAACACCTATCAGTTCACCGACGATTGCAAGCGCATTGAGAACGGATCGTACACGGCCGGTGCACCTCCGGCGCCCACCATGCCGGCAAGCGGTATCGACTCGAACGCCATGGATTGCCTGGCTCAGTTCAAGCTCGGCTACTATTTTGTGGTGCAGGCGATTCATCATCGCCGCTACCCGGTGGTCGATCAGGAGCGCGGCGTCGTCTGGTCGCACGCGATCTTCGATCAGGGCACCGTCAACAAGGGCGTGCTGAGCAACGGCAAGGCCTTCGAGTTCAAGGGATTCAACCGGCCCTCGAGCATTCTGGTGACCGAGGCGTTCCTCATTGAGAACAGCAAAATCCGCCGTGTGGAGATGGTGGGCAATTCGACGCCGTATCATACGAACTCGCCCTGGCCGGGCAACTTGAGCGGGAACTAACTTGCTGCGCGTCGCCATCTTTCTGCTGACCGCCGCCCTTGCGAGTGCGCAGGCGTTCGACGAAGCGGTGCGACTGGGGGAGAGGACGCCCCGGCTGCACAGCCTGCTGGTGAGCTGGCGCGGGAACGTGGTGCTGGAGCGCTATTTTCATGGGAAGAAAGCTACCAGCTACGCGAATATCAAGTCGGCGTCAAAGAGCGTGCTGGCGGCGTTGATTGGGATCGCGATTGAGCGGAAGTTGATCCCTGGAGTGCAGACTCCCATCGCCAAGTATTTTCCAGAGGCGGCGAAGAGCTCCATCACCATAGAAGACCTGCTCACCATGCGCAGCGGGCTGCGGTCCACCAGCAACCGCTACTACGGAGCGTGGGTCGGCAGTCCGAACTGGGTGCGGCACATTCTCACTCGCCCGGTGGAGGCGGAGCATGGCACGCAGATGAACTACTCCACCGGCAACACACATTTGCTCTCGGCGATTTTGACGCAAGCCACGAAGTCGAACACGTGGGCGTTCGGGCAGCAGGCGCTGGCCAGGCCGCTGGGGTTCACGCTGGCGCAGTGGCCGCGCGATCCGCAGGGGATTTACTTCGGCGGGAATGACATGCTGCTGACACCGCGGCAAATGCTGACCATCGGAGAGATGTACCTCAACGGCGGCAAACAGGTGGTCCCCGCCGCCTGGGTGAAAGACTCCTGCACGCCGCACACGATTTCGCCGCGCAACGGGGAAGGCTACGGCTACGGTTGGTGGACCGGCAAATTCGCCAGCGTCGAGGCCTGCTACGCGTGGGGCTTCGGCGGGCAGTACATTTTCGTGATGCCGAAGTTGGATGCGGTGATCGTGGTCACATCCTCGCCCAACGAAGGCGAGGACCGCCGTCAGCAGCGAGGCGTGGTGTTTGACATAGTAGAGGAACAGATTATTCCGCAACTAGCGAGGATGCATCCATGAAACTCTTCACTCTGGTCCTGATGGCGGCGGCGTTGTCTGCGCAGACTCTGCCCGCGGATATCGACAAAGACTCCTACTCGCGGCTCCCGCTGATCCCGCGCGCCACACTGAGCGGCGAAGCGTTGCGCGTGTATGACGCCGTGGTGGGCAAGGACGCCGCTGGCAACCCTCGCCCGACGCCGCCCGTCGGCCCCGCAGCGACTTCCCTGTACAGCATCGGCGTTGCGGGCCCAATGGACCTGCTCAATAAATTCATCCGCCAGATCAAGGCGGGTCCCGCGATGTATCAACTGTGCAGCATCATCGCGGCACGGGAATTCGATGAGCCGTATGAGTGGAACTCGCACGAAGGCGGCGCGCGGCGGGCTGGGGTAAGCGAGAAGGCCATCGAGGCGGTGAAGTTCAACCGGCCGCTGGATGGAGTGCCCGCGAAAGAAGCGCTGGTCATCGAATTCGGCCGCGCATTGTTCCGCGACCAACATAGAGTCAGTTCTGAACTGTACGCGCGGGTGGTGAAAGAGTTCGGCCAGGAAGGCATGTTCGAGCTGACCTCGACGATGGCGGACTACGCCATGGCCGCCATCATGCTGCGCGCCGTGGATCAACAGGTACCGAACGTGACTGCGGAACTACCAATGTTGAAGCGCTAGGCCGTGACGTACAGCATCACCGGCGCGAGCTTGCGGCGGCCGATGCGTACTTCCAGTGGATAACTCCCCGGCGGGAGTTCCTCCGGCAAATGGAAGTTGACCTCGAACGCCTGCGGGCGCGGGTCGACACAGAAGTACTCCAAACCGGCCACAGGGAGCCCGTTGACCCAAGCCTCAATTTCAAAGGGCCGAGCGATCTCTTCCAGCGTCATCTTCACCGTGCGCGTTTCAATGCGTGTGCCCGCGACCAAGTTCACGCCGTCGGTCACGGAACGAAGACGCGGAACCGAGGGCCCGGGCGCGATGACGCGCAACGTAGTCGGCGGCGCGATGGGTTGATCCATCCAGCGAAGCTCAACGGGCAGCAAGCCGGTTGCTTCCAGCTCCGGCAGCACCACGCTGATTTGCTGCAAGCCGACGTTGTCGGCGGGACCGATGTAGGTCACGTGTCCCAGCGCTTCACCAATCGTCACGCGCAAGTGTTGCAGGCCGGCGTCGGAAGGCAGATTCTCCACCCAGACGGAGATCGAAGCGAAGCGGCCGCGCGAGGGGGCAAGCGGCTCAGAGCTATCAGAGTTGGTGATGCGCCGGATGCGAACCGGGAACTCTGCGAACGTGCGGCCGTCCTGCTCCGCGCTCCAACCGGGGGCGTGCTTGCGCCACGTGGTCCACATGTATTGCGTGGACGCGCCTTCCAGCGCCAGCACTTGTAGATCGTGTTGTTGCGCGAACTCCAGGATTTCCGTTCCACTGAAGCGGGCTCCGGACCACGTGGTGTACTGGTCATCCATGCTGCGCGGAAGGCCGTTGAGCTGCAGCCGCGCGAACCCGTCCGGCTTGAGCACGCGCTGGACCTCGCGCATATATTCCTGCACCACATCACGGCTGGGGATGTGCTGGAATACCGCGTAAGAGTAAACGAAATCGATGGACGCATCCGCAAAGGCCGTAAGCCGAGCCCCATCGCAGACCTGCGCATGCGCGTTGGGAACGTCGCGTAGCTTTTGCTTGGCCAGTGCGATCATTTCGTCGGAGACGTCCACGCCGTGGATCTCCGCGAAATGCCGGCTCATGGGGCGCAGCAGGCGTCCGGGTCCGCAGCCGATTTCGAGCCCCTTCCACAGCGTGCGGTGTTTTGCGGGCACGCGGCGGAGTTCGGTTTCCAGGCTATTGACGGTTTCCGTTGCCGTGGCGAAAAACGCCGCGTCGTCCTGATCGCGCGCGCCGAACGCCACGTAGTAGCCCGCGTCTTCGCGGGCCCGGGCGTTCCAATCCTCCCGCATTTGGGAAGGAACTTCGATATCCGCCATGTTACTTACGGCTGGAGAAGCGGTTCAGCTCACTCATCCACTCGCTGGCGGCGGCCGGAGCAGCGGTGCCCTTGGTGATGATGTCTTTGTTGGTGATCTCTTTGCCGTAGAGATCCTTGTTCCAGTCCTTGTCCTCGCGCAACGTCGACCCTTTTAGAGAGATGCCCGCGAACAGGCCGCGCGAGCGGGACCAAGTGAGAATTTCGGCAGTCATTGCGGCGTCGGTCTCAGCCTGCGCGGTTCGGCCCACCGGACCAGCCGCCGCGGCGGCTTCACCGCCCAGCGTGAACTTCGTGGCCAACAAGCGGTCCATCCCGCGCTTGTTCATGACCAGCATGAAGACGTCGGTCTCGGTGGCACCGATCTGCAGGCCCACGCTGCCACCTTCGATGCGCACCGATCCTGGCGCCGACCAGCCCACGCCATTCTCCTTGCGGCAGGACGCAAACCCCTTGCCATACTGCCCGCCGATGATGAATGCCCCTTTCTTCAAGTTCGGCACAATGATCACGCAGTAGGCCTTGGCAAGAAGTTCCTGGGGAATGGAGCGGTCCGGAATTCCCATGACTTCCTTGAAGGATTCAGCGGCCGCCTTGAGGCGCTCCGGCGCGTCGGACGCGGCGGACGCCAGAGCGGCGGTCAAAGCGAAAGTGGTCAGCAGTCGTAGTTTCATTGGTTCTCTCCAGTGCTTTCTTTCATGATGATCGCATAGATCAAACAAGTTGGACGCGCCGCAGCCTAACTGGTTTCGCGCGGCATGATGCTGGAAACCTCGGCCCTCCGCACGCTGTAGACGCGGCTGATCAGGCGGCAGATTTCGGCGGCTACACGTTCGGGGGACTCCTTGGGGTCCAAATCCAGTTCCACTTTCAAGTACACGTCAGTTCGCGGCATGTACCCCATGATAGTAGGATGAAGAAGACACCTGCCTGTGACCATCCAATGCAAGATCTGTAACCAGCGCCGCGCCAAGCGCCATTGCCCCGGCGCGGACGGCGAAATTTGTGCGCTCTGCTGCTCGGAAGGGCGGGAGGTAACCATCGAATGCCCGCGCGAGTGCCCGCATCTGCGCGAGGCGCGGATGCATGAGGCGAAGGTGGTGCTGATCGCCGAGCAGGTGCTGCACAGGGACATCGACGTGAGCGAAGACTTCGTGCGCCGCCACGAACACTTGGTGCTGATGCTGGGCAACACGCTTACAAGGGCGATGGAAAAAGGCAAAGCGGTGGACAGCGATGCGCGCGAGGCGCTGGAGGCGATGATCCAGACCTACCGCACCGCGCAGAGCGGCTTGATCTACGAAACGCGCCCACCCAATCGCTACGCGGCGGATATTCAGGACGAGTTGAAACAGATGATCGACGAGCTGCGTAAGCGCGTAGAGGAAGCGGACAGCACCTCATCCGTGCGCGATGCGGACTTGCTGGGGACGCTGATTTTCCTGCAACGGCTCGGCCTGCAAAACGACAACGGCAGGCGGCGCGGACGCGTGTTCTACGACTTCCTGATGGACCACTTTCCGGCGGTGCCCGCATGACGGGTTACGTCGTGTTCGCGCATGGATCAAGCATCGAATCCGCCAACCAAGCGGTGCGCGTGGTCGCGGCGGATATGGCCCGGCGGGGCGGCCTGGATATCGTCGAAGCGGCGTTCCTCGAAGGTGGGCTGCCTAGCCTTGGCGGCGCACTGGCGTCGATGGCGGACCGCGTGTCGCACGTGGTTGTGGTGCCGTATTTCTTAACGCTCGGCTTGCACTTGCAGCGGGACTTGCCACGCTTGATTGGGGAAGTAAAGCTCGCTCACCCAGGATTGCGCATTGATGTAGCCGCACCGCTTGATCAGCATCCCGCCATGGTGGATGCGCTGCTGGACCGCGCCCGGGAAACTGCATGCAAGCCCGCTTAGTCAGCTCCTCCGCGTTGGCCGAAGGGGTCAACCACTTTGTGTTCGAGGCGGTGGGTGTGGATCGGCTCGACTTCACGCCTGGGCAGTTTGTTTCGCTTCAGGCGGAGATCGAAGGCAAGCAAATCACGCGCGCCTATTCGCTGGCTTCGGCCCCCACGGGCGGCAATGGATTTGAGCTGTGCTTAAATCTTGTGGAAGGCGGCCGGCTCTCGCCCCGCTTGTTCGCTTTGCGCCCCGGGGAACAAATAGAAATGAGCGCCCCGCTGGGGACATTCGTGCTGCGCGACCCGGCGCGGGCGTCCATTCTCATCGCGACCGGCACAGGTATCACGCCGTTCCGGTCTTTCCTGCGAGCGTACTTGCCAAACGGCGCGCCCGAGTTCACGCTGTTATTCGGTGTGCGGCACGAATCGAACATCCTGTACCGCGCGGAGTTTGAAACCTTGCAGCAGGCGCATTCGCAGTTCCGCTTTTGGCCCACGCTGAGCCGTCCGGGATCCGGCTGGGGTGGACGAGCGGGCCATGTACAGGCGCACTTAGAAGCCGCGATCGGCCGACGCCGCGACATCGATTTCTACTTGTGCGGCCTCAAGCAAATGGTGGACGGCGTCCGCAGTGCGCTCAAGGAAATGGGCTTCGACCGCAAGCAAATCCGCTACGAGAAATACGACTGATGAAGAAGACGCTGCTAGTTGTGACGGGAGCCCTGTTGGTGTTCGGTGCCGTGGCCGCGGTGATCCTGAGGTTCATGCCGCAGCCTACGGAGGACGCCGACTATTTGGTGGCCGGGTCAGTGGCCACCTTGGTCGCGCTGCTGGTGCTGTTTCTGGGGCTGGTGCCCCGTTCCGGCGACGTCTTCTTTAAAAAGCGCAAGAAGCGCTAGATGTCGTAATACAGCGCGAACTCGTAAGGATGCGGGCGCAGGCGCACCGCATCGGCCTCCGCGCGGCGTTTGTAGTTGATGTAATTCTCCAGCAGTTCTTCGGTGAACACATCGCCTTTCAGCAGGAAGCCGTGATCGTCTTCCAGTGCGTTGAGAGCCTCTTCGAGCGACCCAGGCATGGACGGCACCACCTTCATCTCTTCCGGCGAGAGATCGTAGATGTCCTTGTCCAGCGGTTCGCCTGGGTCGATCTTGTTGACCACACCGTCAAGGCCGGCCATCACCATCGCTGCGAACGCGAGGTACGGATTCGCCGACGGGTCCGGCGGACGAAATTCGATCCGCTTGGACTTCGGTGCCGAGGAATACATCGGAATGCGCACTGCGGCGGACCGGTTGCGGCGGGAATACGCCAGGTTCACCGGAGCTTCGTAGCCGGGCACCAGGCGTTTGTAGCTATTCGTGGTGGGCGCGATGATCGCCGACAGTGCGCGCGCATGCCGCAGCAGCCCGCCGATGTACCACAGAGCCATCTGGCTTAAGCCCGCGTACAGGTCGCCGGAGAAAAGCGGCTTGCCTTCTTTCCACAAACTCTGGTGTACGTGCATTCCGCTGCCGTTATCGCCGAACAGCGGCTTGGGCATAAAGGTCACGGTGCGCCCGTACTGATGGGCCGTGTTGCGGATGATGTACTTATACAGCATCATGTTGTCCGCCGACTTGGTCAGTGTGTTGTACTTCTGATCGATCTCGGCCTGGCCGCCGGTGGCGACCTCGTGGTGGTGGCACTCGATGTCGAGCCCGCACTTGATCATGGTCTCCACCATCTCCGCGCGCAGATCCTGATGATGGTCCGTAGGTGGGACCGGGAAGTAGCCTTCTTTGTAGCGCGGCCGGTAGCCGAGGTTGTTTTCCGCGCGAGCCGAATTCCAGCGGCCCTCTTCGGCGTCTATGTAGTAGAAGCCGTGGTTCGCCTGCTGATCGAAGCGGATGTTGTCGAAGATGAAGAACTCGGCTTCCGCGCCCAGGTACGCCGTGTCCGCCAAGCCAGAGTTCTGCACGAACATCTCCGCCTTGCGCGCGATCCAGCGCGGATCGCGGTCGTAGTTCTGGCGCGTGATGGGATCGACGATGTTGCACGTCATCACCAGGGTCTTCACTTCGTAGAACGGATCGATGAAGGCGGTTTCCGCATCCGGCAGCAGCAGCATGTCGCTTTCGTTGATCGCGGCCCAACCGCGGATGCTGGATCCGTCAAAACCGAAGCCTTCCTCAAAGGTGCTTTCCGTGAGCTGCTTGGCGGGATAGGAAACGTGCTGGTTCACGCCGGGCAGATCCGTGAAGCGCAGATCAATCTGGCGGATCTTATTCTCGCCAATAAACTGTAGGACCTCTTGAGGAGTCATTCCCACATGATACTCCGCTGGCCCTATGCGATACTAAGATTCTCCCCGTCCGAGAAATCTGCCACGTCTGCGCCCACTCGGAGGACCGATCTCTGTTTGCAACCAGCATCTTCGACGGCTATGAACTCTCCCCCGCTTACGACGAAATGTGCGCGGGTCCCGGGGCAGGGCTGGACGTAGTCCGTCCGCACTACCGCGCCTTGCGCGAGCACCTGGGCGAACTCAATCTGGAAGAACTGCGCCGCCACAAGTTGGCCGCCGACCTTTCCTTTCTGCATCAAGGCATCACCTTCACCGTTTACGGTCGCGACGAGGGGATCGAGAAGATTTTTCCCCACGATCTGGTTCCGCGCGTCATCACGCGCAAGGAATGGGATCAGCTTGAGAAGGGTTTGGCGCAGAGAATCGTGGCATTGAACCTGTTTCTGCGGGACGTCTACCACGAAGGCAAGATTTTCAAAGACGGCGTTGTGCCGCGGGAAATGATACTGTCCTGCAAGCACTACCGGCGCCAGATGATCGGACTGAACGTCCCGAAGGACGTGTATGTCACCGTGGTGGGCACGGACTTGATCCGGGATCGGGACGGGAGCTATCTGGTGTTGGAAGATAACCTCCGCGTGCCCTCTGGGGTTTCCTACATGCTTGCGTCACGGCAAGTGATGAAGCGCATTTTCCCGGACGTGTTCCAGACGTGCGGAGTGCTGCCAATCGAATAATACCCCGGCGCACTATTGGCGACGCTGCGTGCGCTGGCCCCGGCGGAACGCCCCGATCCCACCGTCGTTCTGCTTACACCGGGCGTTTACAACTCGGCCTACTTTGAGCACACCTACCTCGCCCGGCAGATGGGTATCGAGTTGGTGGAAGGCCGCGATCTGGTCACCCACGACAACGTGGTTCACATGCGCACCACCGACGGATTGAAGCGTGTAGACGTGATTTACCGCCGCATCGATGACGACTTCATTGACCCGCTGGCGTTCCGGCCCGACTCTTCGCTGGGCGTTCCTGGCGTGTTTAACGCCTACCGCGCCGGAAACGTCACTTTGTGCAATACGCTGGGCAACGGCATCGCGGACGACAAGGCTGTCTACGCCTACGTGGGGCGGATCATCAAGTATTACCTGGGCGAAGAGCCGATTCTGGGCAGCGTGGAAACGTTTCTGTGTCAAGACCCCGTGCAGCGGCAGCACGTGTTGGAGAATTTGGACAAGCTGGTGGTCAAGGCCGTGGGTGAATCCGGCGGCTACGGCATGTTGATCGGCCCGCATTCGACGAAAGAGATGCGAGACGACTTCCGGCGGCTGATCCAAAGCGATCCGCGGAATTACATCGCTCAGCCCACACTGAACTTTTCGCGCGCTCCTTGCTACGTGGACGGACGCATCGAGCCGCGCCACATCGACCTGCGCCCCTACGTTCTTTACGACGGCAAGACGGTCACTACAGTTCCGGGCGGCTTGACGCGCGTGGCGCTGCGCAAGGGTTCGCTGGTCGTGAACTCGTCGCAGGGGGGCGGCAGCAAGGACACGTGGGTGCTGAGGGACTGACATGTTATCGCGCGTAGCCGACTCACTGTATTGGATGGCCCGGTATCTGGAGCGTGCCGAACACACGGCACGTCTGGTGGCCGTGCAAACCGAGATGATGCTGGACCAGCATTCACACGCCGCCGATGAGCGCTGGAAGCGCATCCTGGCGTGCCTGGGCGATCCTATCCCTGCTGCCGACGGCGACAATCTAACCGACACACTGCTGTACGATCCGCGCTGCCGGGCATCCATCGTAGCCTGCATTTCCGCCGCCCGCGAAAATTGCCGCCACGCGCGCAACGAAGTCAGCTCCCAGATGTGGGAGCAGCTGAACCGCATGTTTCACGAAGTGCGCCGCTTTGCGAGCGAAGACACTTTGATGGCTCAGCCCATTGAGTTCCTAAACTACGTGGAGCAGGGCGTCCACTTGTTCCGCGGCATCAACGATTCCACTATGAGTCACAGCGAGGGCTGGCATTTCGTGGAAGTCGGCCAATACCTGGAGCGGGCCATCAACACTGCCACGCTGCTTGACACGCACTTCCGGCAACAGACACGCACCTCGAATGGATTGGCCTGTTGCGCAGTTGTACGGCCTTCGAGGCCTACCTGGGTGCGCACACGGTGGACATCCGTCCAGAGAAAGCCGCAGAGTTTTTGCTGCTGGATTCCACCTTCCCGCATTCCATCCGTTTCTCCGTGGACCGACTCAACGGCGCCATGGCGAACATGCCCGCGTCGGATGCGCGAGGCTCGCGGGCCACGCGGCTGGCTGGCCGGCTGCGCGCTTCGCTAAGCTACATCCAGATTGAGGAGATGATGGCGGACGGCATTCGCACACATTTGGACGAGGTCAAGCGCCAGGGCGCCGCCATCCATACCGCGCTCGTCGAAGGCTACATTGATTACCCCGTCGATACGGCGCTGAACGACTAAGCCATGTACCACTCCATCCGCCATCAAACCAAGTTCCGCTATAACGAGCCGGTGCGCGAAACTATCATGGAGGTCCGCCTGCAGCCTCGCACCGAGTGGACGCAACATCTGCTGTCCTTTGATCTACAGGTCTCGCCGCGCGCGCGTGTGTTGCAATACAAGGACCATCTGGGCAACACGATACACCACTTCAGCCAGCCGGGATCGGTGGAGACGTTGTCGATTGTGAGCACCGCGCTGGTGGAAGTGCAGCCATTCCGCGACTGGCCGGAGGCCATGCCAGTGTCCGCATGGTCTGAGGTAGACAGCATGATTTCCGAGGGCGAGCATCATGAAATGCTGTTGCCCAGCGACTTCGCGCATCCTACGGCGTTACTGGCAGAACTTGCCGTGGCGCTCAAGATCACCCGGCAAGACGATCCCATGACAGTACTTCGGCGCATGAACCGGGAAATTTTCCAGACCTTGGAATACGTTCCGAAATCCACGCGCGTGGATTCATCCATTGATGAGACGCTCGAATCCAAGCGCGGCGTGTGCCAGGATTTCGCGCATATCATGATCGCGCTGACGCAGTTGCTGAAGATCCCGTGCCGCTATGTTTCTGGCTACGTGGCCCCGCGCGAGTTCACCGAAGAGCGGGCCGCGGCGGGCTACGCTTCGCACGCGTGGGTGGAGGCTCTGCTGCCAGGGCTCGGCTGGGTCGGCTTTGATCCGACCAATGATCGGCTGGTGGCGGATCGCCACGTGCGGTGCGCCATCGGACGCGATTACGCCGACGTGCCGCCGACCAAGGGGGTCTACAAAGGCGATGGACGCGGGGAGTTGCATGTCCACGTGATCGTGAAGCCCACCGACACTATCACGCGCCCTGAGAACGAGTTCAACTTTCCTTTGATTGAGGAATGGATGAAGCAGGAAGGCGCGATCCGGCCCGACCCCGCCTTCGATCTTGACCCCTTCCTCCACCAACAGCAGCAACAGCAGTAGACTGACACTTGGAGCAAACTTCTTTCAGCCTGGGCCGGCAGCGCCGCAGCTACACCGTCAGCGAACTGACCGCGGAGATGCGCGCGATGCTGGCGGGTGAGTTTACGGATATCTTCGTCGCGGGCGAAATCTCCGGCATGAAGCTGGCCACCAGCGGACACTACTACTTCACGTTGAAAGATTCGCAGTCGCAGTTGCGCTGCGTGTGTTACAAAATGACGGCGCGCTATCTGCGCTTCAAGCCGCAGGACGGCGCGGCGGTGATCGTGCGCGGACGGGTGGATCTCTACGACGCGCGCGGAGAGCTCCAGCTCATCGTCGATTCACTGGAACCCCAAGGCCTCGGCGCATTGCAGGCCGCATTCGAGCAGTTGAAGCAGCGGCTCGCGATGGAGGGTTTGTTCGACGCCGCGCGCAAGAAGCCGCTGCCCGCCCTACCGGAGCGCATCGGCATCGTGACGTCGCCCACGGGAGCCGTCATCCGCGACATCCTCAACGTGCTGGAGCGCCGCTGCCCCGGCCGGCACATCCGCATCTTCCCCGCGCAGGTGCAAGGCGAAGGCGCGGCGGAACAGATCGCGGAAGGCATCGGCTACTTTGCCACCTCGGACTGGGCGGAAGTGATCATCGTCGCGCGCGGAGGCGGTTCGCTCGAAGATCTGTGGGCGTTCAACGAGGAGATCGTGGCCCGCGTGATTGCCGCGAGCGAGGTGCCTGTGATCTCCGCCGTGGGGCATGAGACCGACTTTACCATCGCGGATTTCGTGGCCGACGTGCGGGCTGCGACGCCCTCCGCCGCAGCGGAGCTTGTAATCGCCACTCGCCAGAGTTTGGTGGACGGAGTCCGCGCCGCGGAACAGAAACTGCGACAGATCGCGCGCCTCACACTTTTGCTGGCGTCCCGGCAATTGCGTGAAGTCGCCGTGGACGAACCGCGTCTGCGCAACATGATCGGCCGCCACACGCAGCGAATCGACGAGCTGGATTACCGGCTGCGCGATGCCATCCGCGCCGCGTTGGCGCAGCGCACTCGTGGGTTGGACGCCGCAGCGGCGCGGCTCGCGCGACGGGATGTCCGGCTGCGGTTCGCCGAGGCTCGGCGGAAGGCCGGCGTGCTGGATCAGACGTTGCGCCAACTGGAGCAGCTATATCTGCGCGACGCGAAAGCCGCATTGTCGCCTCTCGCCACAAAGTTGGAACAACTCAGCCCACTCACCATTCTCGCGCGCGGCTACGCGATCGTGGAACATAAGGGGAAGATCGTGAAGTCACCCACGGATGCGCCCGTCGATTCCATGGTGCGTGTGCGCGTAGCCAAGGGCGATCTCACCGCAAAGGTTGTTGCCTGACCTCGGCCCTGAAATAGGGTATCTTGAGGCGCATGAGACCAGTTGCGCTACTTGCTGTCCTCGCCTTGCCCCTCTTCGGGCAAGCCCCGGCCACCAAGGCTTTCGAAGCAGCATCCGTCAAACCTACGGAAATGACGAATCGAGGATTTTCAAGCCGGACAGAAGGGCCCTTCGTCACCTATCGGGGATTTTCGCTTCAAACCCTGATCGAACTGGGCCTCGGGGTGCCTGCTTACCGGATCGTCTGGCCGAAAGAAGCTGGCGAGTGGGTTCAAAACGAGCGATTCGACATCGTTGCGAAGGCACCTGGAGATGCTCGTCCGCCCCAACAGGATCTTTCGGAAAATGGTGCGCTCCTTGCTCGTCGAACGCTTCGGAATGAACATGCACTCCGGGACTCAAGATTTCCCGATTTACAATTTGGTGGTCGATGAAAACGGCGCGAAGCTGAAAGCGGCGTCCCCGGAAGCGCAATCGCGAACGTAGCGAAGGGTGGGTGTATACGGGAGTCCCCGTCTCCGCCGTCATTGCGGGGCTGGGCGTCGATCGCCCGGTGTTCGACAAAACTGGACTGACAGGCCGGTACGATTTCGTTCTGAAAGCCGACGGGGCCAGCATTTTTACCTCGCTCCGTGAACAACTGGGATTGCGATTGGAACCGGCGCGGGACGTTTTGGAGACCTTCATCATTGATCGGTTGGAGCGTCCCTCGGTAAATTGAAGGGACTGCGGCTACAAAACCGTCGCTTCGGCAATCGAATAAAACTGCCGGATCGCTGCGGGGAACGGCTCGTCTCTATCCCAACTCAAGTAGCGCCGGGCGGCTTCGGTCGAGGCCATACCGAGCGTTTCACGGTGCGCTAGGCCCAGTTCACTCACGAACGCATCGGCTGCGCCGTCGGGGATGCCGAAGATCCACGGCTCGCCCCACGCTTTGATTTGCCGCAGCCGGTCCATTCCGACGCGGGCGGCTTCGGTGGGCGGTTCCCAACCCTTCGCCATGGCGGCGATGGAGTCAATTAGGTTGCGGTGCGCAAAATCGAAGACCACCGAACTGCCCTGCGCTTGCTGCGCAATCCAGAGCAGCGTGTCGCGCACGGCAGCTTCCGGCAGATACATGGTCACGCCCTCCCAGATGAAGAAGGTTTTCTGGTCTGGATCGTACCCGCCTGCGGACAGAACGTCCGCCAGCGTTTGATGGCGCAGATCGATCAACAAGTAAGTGAGGTTCGCAGGATCGGCTCCGATGGTTTCGCCGACGCGCCTGCGCTTCCAATTTTGCGTAGCAGCCTGGTCCACTTCAAAGACGCGTGCCCCGCGCAACAGGTCGGCGAAGCGGTGCGCCCGCGTGTCCCAGCCCGCGCCCAGGATGACGACCTGCGTGACTCCGCCGGCAATGGCGCGCTCCAGGCCTTCGTCGACGAATTTGGTGCGCACGATCAGAGTCTGCATCGCGCTCTGCACTTCGAGGTGCTGCAAGTTGTCGCCGAACTCAAGAGCACGCGCCAGTTGGTGTTCGCCGAGCAGCGCACGCTCCGCCGCACCGATCAGTTTGGCGGCGAGATAGTCGGGATTCCGCCCAGCCCCGACTGCTCGCGCTGCGGCTGCCCAGATCGATGTGCGGGAAGGGAGTTCGTTACTCAATGCGGTAGTTCGGAGCTTCCTTGGTGATGATGACGTCGTGTACGTGGCTCTCGCGCAGGCCGGCCGAGGTCAGACGCACGAAGCGGGCCTTCTCATGCAGGTCCTGAATCGTGGCACAGCCGCAGTAGCCCATGCCGGCGCGAAGGCCGCCCACCAACTGGAACACCATGTCGGCAACCGAGCCCTTGTACGGCACGCGGCCCTCAATGCCCTCGGGGACCAATTTGCCGCCCTCGGTGCCTTCCTGCGAGTAGCGGTCCGATGAACCCTGCGTCATCGCGCCCAGCGAACCCATGCCGCGATAGCTCTTGAAGGTGCGGCCCTGGAACAGAATCGTTTCGCCGGGGCTCTCCTCGGTGCCCGCGAACAAGCTGCCGATGGTGACGCAATCCGCGCCGGCCGCAATCGCCTTCGATACGTCGCCCGAGTACTTGATGCCGCCGTCGGCAATCAGCGGCACGCCCGTGCCTTTGGTCGCCTTCGCGCATTCCACGATTGCGGTAATCTGCGGCACGCCTGCCCCACTGACCACGCGTGTGGTGCAAATCGAACCCGGGCCGATGCCGACCTTGATGCCGTCCGCTCCGCGAGCAATCAGGTCGCGAGCCCCTTCAAACGTCGCCACGTTGCCTGCGATGACTTCCACATTGGGCAGAGCGTTCTTGATGGCGGAGAGCGCGTCCATCACGCGCCGCGCATGGCCGTGCGCGGAATCGATCACGATTACGTCCACTTTGCGGTTGACCAGCTCTTGCGCCCGCTCTAGGAAATCGCCCGAAGAACCCACCGCAGCACCGCACCGCAAGCGCCCCTGCGCGTCCTTCGCGGCGTTCGGGTACTTCAACTTCTTCTGAATGTCCTTAACCGTGATCAGGCCCTTTAGGAAGTAGTGTTCATCCACCACCAACAGTTTTTCCACCCGGTGCTGGTGCAGGATTGCTTCCGCTTCTTCCAGCGTCGTGCCCACGCCGACGGTGATCAAGTTCTCCTTGGTCATCACGCTGGAGATCGGCTGATCAAAGCGGTTCTCGAATCGCAGATCGCGATTGGTGAGGATGCCCACCAGCTTGCCGTTCTTTGTGACCGGAACGCCGGAGATGCGGTAGCGCTTCATCACTTCCAGCGCCGCTCCGATGGGCTGCTCTGGATCGACGGTGACCGGGTCGACGATCATGCCGCTTTCCGAGCGTTTCACCTTGTCCACTTCATCCGCCTGCTGTTCCAGCGACAGGTTGCGGTGAATCAGCCCAATACCGCCCTGCTGCGCGAGGGCGATGGCCAGGCGCGATTCCGTAACCGTGTCCATGGCCGCGCTCACCACCGGCACGTTCAATCCGATTTTGCGCGTCAACCACGTGCGCGTGTCGGTGTTTGTCGGAATGACGTCGCTCTGCGCTGGGATCAGCAAAACGTCGTCGAATGTGAGGCCTTCCTGGATGGATTCTAGGTTCATGCGGGTGTCTTTTGATGATACCAGCCGTTACCAGTCGGTGGACTTGTAGTCCTTCAAAAACTGCCCCCAGATGTGCTCGCCGGTGTTGATGCCGGTGATGATGGGGTCCACGATGCGGGCAGCCCCGTCCACTATATCGAGCGGGGGGTGAAAGCGCTGCTCAGCGGTTTTGCGCGCGGCGATCTCCACGGGATCTTCGTCGGTCACCCAGCCGGTATCGACGGCGTTCATGTGGATGCCGTCACCGTGATAGTCGGCGGCGGCGGTGCGCGTCATCATGTTCAACGCGGCTTTGGCCATGTTGGTGTGCGGATGCCGTGTCGTCTTGAAGCGGCGGTAGAACTGGCCTTCGACGGCAGAGACGTTGACGATGTGCTTGTCGCGATCCGGGGACCGGTTCATCAGCGACCGCAGGCGCGCGTTCAAAATGAACGGAGCCACCGCGTTGATGAGGTGCACTTCCAGCAGCTCAATCGCCGACACCTCGTGCAGCAACAGGCGCCAGGAATTGCGGTCGCGCAGGTCGACTTGCTGCAGGTCCTGGTCCAGGCGGCCCTGCGGGAACAGGTGCTTCTGATCCAGCACATCCTCGGCCAGCAAGGGAACCTGCGATAACTCCGCCGGCCGGCTGAGCCCCGGCAATTCGACCAGTTTCCGAACATGCTCCGGCATGTTGCGCTGCGCTTCCGTCTCTCCCTCCATCATGTGCTTGTAAAACTCCGGCGGGCGGCGGACCGTTTGACACGCGTTGCTGATGATGAAGTCCAGGCGCGATTGCGTGGACAGCAACTGCTGGCAGAACGCTTCGACGCTCGGCGTGTGGCGCAGATCAAGCCCGTAAATTTCCAGCCTATGCCCCCAGTCGGCGAAGTCCGGCTCGCGGGCGTAGCGCTGCGCAGAGTCGCGTGGGAAGCGTGTGGTCACGATCAAGTGCGCGCCACAGCGGAGCAGCTTCAGTCCAGCCTGGTAACCGATTTTCACGCGCCCGCCCGTGAGCAGCGCCACGCGCCCGCTCAGGTCCGCGAGCTCCGTGCGCTTGGCGAAGTTGAACTCCGCGCACTCCGGACACATCTGGTCGTAGAAGTGATGCACCGCCGTGTACTTCTGTTTGCAGACGTAACAGTGCTGCGGCTCGATGTGTTCTTCGGCCTCTTGTTGCTCAAATGCCTCCGGCGGAAAAATGTTCGGAGTGGTGAACACCGGCTTGCGGCGCAGCTGACGGATGCCGGTTTCGTGCAGCACCGAGTCGGCCTTCTGCGTTTGCTCCGCACTACGCTGGCGTTCGGCTTCCTTCAAGCGCCGGCGGCGGATTACCGGATCGGGATGGTAAGCCTGCGCAATCGCAAGATGCAGCCGCGCGCGGTCTTCCGAAGGCAGTCGGTCCAGCAGAGTATGGTCCGCGGCGATACGTTCCAGCAGGTCCGCGGTGGAGCGCAATTGCTCGATCAGATCCATCAAGTGTGGCAGCTCGCCAGACCGCGCTTTTCGAGGTACTGCTGATGGTACTCCTCAGCCGCCCAAAACGTGGGCGCTGGAGTAATTTCCGTTACGATGGGCCGCGGAAACCGAGCCTGCGCTGCCGCTTTCGACGCCTGAGCTTCAGTCTCCTGCTCCGGCGAATGAAAGAAAATCGCCGAGCGGTACTGCGTGCCGTAGTCCGGTCCCTGATAGTTCAGCGTCATCGGATTATGGTTGTTCCAGAAAACTTCCAGCAGGTCGCGGTAGCTGATAACCTCGGGGTCAAACGTCACCTCGACCACTTCCGCGTGCCCGGTCGTGTCCGTGCAGACTTCTTTGTAAGTGGGGTTCTCAACCGGCCCGCCCGCGTAGCCCACCGCTGTAGACCGCACCCCAGCCAGCCGCCGGAACGTCGCCTCCACGCCCCAGAAGCACCCCGCGCCGAACGTCGCCTTCAGTTCCATACTTCAATTGTAGCTATTCCTTCTCAATCTTCACCGCCGTACCGTAACACAGCACTTCCGTCACGCCCGACATCACCTCAGTCGCGTCATACCGCATCCCGATGATGCCGTCCGCCCCCATCTGCATGGCCTGGTCCACCATCTGGTCGTAAGCTTGCTGCCGAGTCTTCTCACACAGCTCAGTCAGCAGCGAGATGTTGCCCCCGACGATGGTCTGCAAACCGGCACCAATGGTCCCGAAGATAGAGCGCGAGCGCACAACAATGCCTCGGACGAGGCCAAGCGTTTGCGTGGTGCGGTAGCCGTCCAGCGTAAAGGCGGTGGTAACGAAGTTATGGGTCATATCTACCTCTAAATACGAAAAGCACGGGACGCGAGTTCCGCGCCGCCGTGCTTTCCGAAAGAACTACCTTACTACTGCTTACCCATATACTCAGGAGCCTTCACGCGCCCCTCGAAGAAGCCCTTGTTGTTCTCCTCGCACGAATACTCCTGGATCTGCCAGTCCGTGCGCAGGGTGAACACCTTCTTGATGGTCCATGGCTCGGTGTACATCACCGGATCGTCCACCGTAATCTCGTAGTCGATGTGGCCCAAGTCGCGGCGGGTGAACTTTTCCGTCAGCACCATTTTGTCGCTGTGCGGATGCCCGTTGGTGTCCAGTTTAGTCAAGCCATTGAAGTTCTTCGTCACGATCACCAGGGTGTCGCCTTCGTAGCGGCCCACTGAATCGCCGTACCAGGTGGGCACCTTGCGCGTATTGTGCGCACGGCCGTCGGTCGGCAGCACCTTGAACCAGGTGTTCTGCTCATACAGGAACGCGAACTGATCCTCAGTCTGGATGAACTGCACCGGGTCCGGGCCATTGATCGAGCGGTTGTGTCCGAACGGCAGGCAGGAGCCTGTGTAATCGCCCTTCTCCGCGTCGTACTCGTCGAACGATTTCTTGCCCAGCGGCGTGTAGGGCAGAGGCTTACCATAGGGCTGCTCCACGTTCTGGTTAAAAGGCCGCTGCCACACACCGTTCATGCTCGGCTTCCCGTTGGCAAGCTTGGGCGCAGGGCCTTCGGGAGGCGTGTAAGCGGGCGCTTTGCCCTTTGCGGCTCCACCCTTTGGAGCCCCACCTTTGCCCGCGCCGGCTCCAGCAGGCGGCTGCGCGATGAGAAATGCGGCGGAGATGAGCAGCACCGCGGCTGCGAAAACGATTCGGTTTTTCATAGTTACTGTCTCAGTACCACGTTGCCGTCTTTGTCGGTCACAGTGCGCGTGCTGCAGGTCTTGGACCCGTCTTTCGCCAGCGACCCGTCGAGCACGATTTCATCGCCAATGGTAATGGAGTCATTGAAGAATCCAGCGCGCGTCATCGCGTTAGGCGATCCCAGCTCACACTGCCACTTCTCAGTAGCGCCGCTCGGCATCTTCGCATCCACATAAATCCAAGCATGGGGATTGCGCCAGTCGATCTTGGTCATCTTGCCCGTCAGTTTGATCGGCTTCTTGGTGTCATACTCGGCGGCGAGCGAATGGTGCGCCCACAGCGACGCCGCACTGGCCAAGGCAAGGGCCAGCAAAGAAAGCTTGTGTTTCATGAGGAATGCTCCTCCACATACTTCATCATCATTGAAGCCCGCGCGCAAGCGGCTTTCGGAGTATACTGGCGGCGAATGGGATTCCGCATCGTCTTAGCTCTGCTCGCCACCCCCTTGCTGCACGCTCAGTGGGTAAAGCCCGCCGCCAAGCCCGACCTGAACGGTCCCACGCCGCGCACCGCCGACGGCAAGCCCGACCTTTCGGGCTACTGGCTCTCCATGGTGAAATACAACACCAGTCTGGCGATCGATCTGCCGCCCGACGCCGTCAAGATGACCCCCTGGGCGCAAAAACTCTACGACCAGCGCGTGGCCACCAACAGCGCGGGCGACCCCGAGAACGTCTGCCTCCCCTCCGGCACCCCGCGCATCATCGCCGCCGGAGGCTTTCCCAACCGCATCATTCAAACTCCCGCGATGATGGTGATCCTCTACGAAATCAAGATGCTCTACCGCACCATATTCCTGGACGGCCGCACCCTGCGCAAGGACGCCGACCCCACCTGGATGGGCTACTCCACCGGCCGCTGGGAAGGCGACGCGTTCGTGGTGCGCACCACGGGTTTCAACGATAAGACCTGGCTCGATGACCGCGGCCACCCGCATTCGGAATCGCTGGTGGTGACCGAGCGCTACCGCCGCCCCACCTACGGAAAGCTCTTCATCGACATCACCATCGACGACCCCGTGGCATACGAAAAGCCGTGGACCGCCACTGAGGAGCTGACGCTGGACCCGAATGGCGACCTCTACGAATATGTCTGCATCGAGAACGAACGCGACGCGCGCCACCTGGTGAGCAAGTAGCTTGCCGCGCTGGTGTTGGTTGTGACTTGGTCTGGGCGAAGCCGGGACCGCAGGCAGCCAGTCGGCGAAATTGGAAGTCACCCTGACGGTCCTGCCCAAACCGCGCGCGCACCTCATTCTGTCGGCGCCAAGTCTGACGTTCACCGCCGGGCATCTTCACCCTCGGGTCCACCGGCGTCGGTCGAGCCGCCGTGCTGAACCAGGACAACACCGTCAACAGCCCCTCGAACCCGGCCGCGCGCGGAACCATTGTGCAGATCTTCGCCACCGGCGGCAACCAAAGCATACCCTCCAGCAGCACCGGCAGCGTCACCCCCGTCCGAGGAGGCGGCCAGCTCCGGCTGCCCGTCAAAGTCACCATCGGCGGCTACGATGCCCGGTCGTCTTCGCCGGACCCGCCCCTGGATTCGTCTCCGGAGTCATCCAAGTCAACGCGCTGATTGCGTCCACTGTGTTCGGGCAGACCTCGACCGAGCTCACATTGGAGATCGGCGGAGTCCCTGCTCAGGCTGGTGTTGTCATCTCTGTAAGGTAGGCGTCTCACACTTGCGGAACCTGTTCCGATAAGAGGTGCGATGGTACACCCTCGTGCGCTGCGCCCGTTCGGTTGGATAATCGTAGGCCTGCTTTGGATCTCGGCCGTGGCGGCAGGGCTGGGAGCCATCACCCGCTACGAGTACACCCCGGGCCCTCCGGCGGGTGCGCCGGCCAGCTGGCCATCCGCATCCCGCATTTCCCGGCATGAGGGACGGTTCACCCTGGTACTGTTCGCGCATCCTGAATGCCCATGCACGCGCGCCAGCTTGGCGGAACTGGGCCGGATGCGAACGCGCTTCAAGGGGCACTTGGATACTTCGATCCAGTTCCGCAAGCCGGGCATGACCCTGGCGGAGGCGCAGTCCATCGGACTGTGGCAAACGGCGGCGGAATTTCCCGGGGTAGCGCTGGCGCTCGATAGTGCCGGTGAAGAGATGCGCGCCTTCGGAGCGGCGGTCTCTGGACAGGCCGTACTCTACGATCCCACGGGGCGGCTGATCTTCACTGGCGGGCTCACCGGAGCGCGAGGACAAGAAGGCCCGAACGCCGGCATCGAAGCGGTGCAGCGTTTAGTGCTGGGGCTGATCGAGGCGCGCTCACCGCTTCATTCGCCGGTTTTCGGATGTTCCCTGTTAACGCCTTCCACTGAGAAGGGCGCAAGATGGACGCTCTAGGAATCAAGCAGCGCGCCTGGGACCTGTTCGTCGAAAACCGGCGCGCCGTCTATCGCCGCACAGACAAGCTGTTCGCCGCGCTGATGCTCTTTCAATGGGCTGCGGCCATCGCCGCCGCGCTGTGGGTCGCCCCGCGTACCTGGGCTGGCGAGGCCAGCCAAGTCCATCCGCACGTGTGGAGCGCGGCGTTTCTGGGCGGCGCGCTCACCATCCTGCCCGTCGCTTTGGCCTGGCTGCGTCCGGGCGAACACCTCACGCGCTACGTCATCGCCGCAGCCCAAATGCTGATGTCCGGCTTGCTGATTCACATCACCGGGGGGCGCATTGAAACCCACTTCCACGTTTTCGGATCGCTGGCCTTCTTGGCCTTCTACCGGGACTGGCGCGTGTTTGTACCCGCCACCATCATGGTTGCAGGGGATCATTTTCTGCGCGGCGTCTATTGGCCTGAATCGGTATTCGGCATTGCCGCCGCCAGCCACTGGCGCTGGGTGGAACATGCCGCCTGGGTTATCTTCGAGAACATTTTTCTGGTCCGTTCCTGCGTGCAAAGCCGCCACGAGATGCTCGACATCGCGCGGCAGCACGTTGAACTGGAGACCAGCCGCGAGGAATTGCGCGCCGCCCGGGACGCGGCGGAGGCCGCCAACCAGGCCAAAAGCACCTTTCTGGCCACCATGAGCCATGAGATACGGACCCCCATGAACGGCATCCTGGGCATGACCGAATTGGTCCTCGACACGCCCCTCAGCGCCGAGCAGCGCGAAAGCTTGAGCCTGGTGAAGTCGTCCGCCGATGCGTTGCTCGTGGTCATCAACGACATCCTCGACTTCTCCAAAATCGAGGCGGGAAAGTTGGAGTTTGAATCACTTCCGTTCGACCTTCGAGAGACCCTGGGTGAGACCATGCGATCCCTGGGTTTCCGGGCGCACCAGAAAGGCTTGGAACTGATCTACGACGCCAATCCAGCTCTGCCGGAAGAACTGGTGGGGGATCCCGGACGGCTGCGGCAGATCCTGGTCAACCTGGTCGCCAACGCCGTCAAGTTTACCTCTCGGGGCGAAATCCACGTGCAGGTTGCGCTGCAAGAGCGGACCGCCGGCCAAGCCCTGCTGCATTTCTCCGTGCGCGATACAGGCGTGGGCATTCCAGCCGGCAAGCACGCTTCGATCTTCGACGCCTTCTCCCAGGCCGACGGCTCCATGACCCGGCGCTACGGCGGCACCGGCCTTGGGCTCACGATTTGCGCACGCCTGGTCGACCTGATGGGCGGGCGGATCTGGGTTGAAAGCGCCCCGGGGGAGGGAAGTACCTTCCACTTCACCGCCCGGTTCGGCGTCGGCGGGACCAGTCCGGTCGCTTTGCCGGCGCTCGATCCCTCCTGCCTGCGCGAGCTCCCGGTCCTGGTGGTGGACGACAATGCCACCAACCGCCGCGTGTTGACCGGCCTATTGTCCAGCTGGGGAGCAAGACCTGTCGCAGTGGACTGCGCGGAGGCCGCGCTCCGCCAGATCGAGGCGCAAGCTACGCCCTTTCCGCTGGTGCTGCTGGACTCCAGAATGCCGGAGATGGATGGTTTCGATCTGGCCCGCGAACTGCAGCGCAGTCCCCGCGCGGCCGGCTCCACCATCATGATGCTCACCTCCGATGACCAGTTGGGCGACGCCGCGCGATGCCAGGAGTTGGGGATCTCCACCCATTTGGTCAAGCCCATTCAACGCTCTGAGCTGCTGGCCCGTATCTGCAAGAGTCTGGCCAGCGAACCGCCGCCCGCCATCGGCGTCGCACCGCCGGAAGCCCCAACCGCCGCCCGTCCAGACCCCCGCGCGCAAAGAGACGTCCTAGTCGTGGAAGACCACCCCGTAAATCAGCTGCTCGCCCGGCGCCTGCTAGAAAAGCGCGGCTACCGGGTTCATCTCGCAGCCAACGGCCGCGAAGCCTTGGACACGCTGGCCCAGCGTTGCTTTGCGTTGGTGCTCATGGACGTGCAGATGCCGGAAATGGACGGCTGGACCGCTACCCGCCTCCTTCGCGACAAGGAACTGCGGGAGGGCGGGCATGTGATCATCGTGGCCACCACCGCGCACGCCCTCAAAGGCGACCGCGAACGTTGCCTGTCCGCGGGCATGGATGGGTACCTTTCGAAGCCAATCCACACAGCCGAACTCGATGCCGTAATCGCCCAGTTCGCGGTCGAGACCCAGCCCGAGACCCAGCCCGAGACCCAGCCCGAGACTAAGATAGATCCTACATCACAAGCGCCAACCGAACCGCCGTTATGTCTGGTGTGAGGTTACTCGCCGCTTGAACTGGATATCGAGTCTTTCGTTGGGGCGCCGCATCGCCGCCGCTGGCGCGGTCTTCTTGTTGATTGTCAGCGGCTCGCTACTCTACTTTATCTCCAAGGGCTTCTCCAAGGACCTTGCCTTCGCCGAATTGGAGATGGAGGGCAACGCCTACCAACGGCCCCTCGAACAACTGCTCGAAGATCTTTTGATGGACAGCAAACCCGGACGCGTCGATCAGCATGTCGCGGCGCTGGAGCAGGTGCAGACGCGTTTGGGAGGGTTGCTGCAATTCACCCCCGAGGGGTTGAAAAAACGCAACCGTGAGCACAATCTTCCTGCCACCTTCGCAGCCGAGTGGAAGACGTTCAAAGAACGGCTCGCCTCTCCGCGCACTGCGGAGTTAGCCGTGGACATCGAGGAGACGCGCTCTCACCTCATTGCCGACGTGCGAGCCATGATCGCCCACGCCGGCGACATGTCGAACCTTGTGCTCGACCCGGATCTGGATAGCTACTACCTCATGGACGCCACGCTGGTCGTCCTGCCGCAGACGCAGGACCGTCTTGCCAGGATTCGCGCGCTGGGGAAGAGCAAGCTCGGCGCTGCCGGCCTGCGGCAGCTCGGCATCCTGGCGGCACTGCTCAAGGAATCCGACAAGGACCGCATCGTCGGCGACCTACAGACGTCCATGAACGAAAATGCCGCTTCTTCGCGGCCCAGTGCGACGCTGGCGAAAAATCTCTCGGCAGTATTCCAGCCGTACCAGGAGTCGGTCGACGCCTTCGGGTCCGCTCTGGGCCGCATGGCAGATGGCAAACACGTCGCCACCGAGGAGTTCGAGGCACTAGCCACCCAAGCGGAACTCGCAACCTCGCAGCTGTGGCACGCCGGCGTTCAGGAACTGGACGCGCTTCTGGCTGCCCGCGTTCGCGCGCTCGCCTCCAGCCGCCTGTGGGCCATGGGGGTCACCGTCGGACTGCTTCTGCTGGCTGTCGGGTTGGTGACATTTGTGATCCGCGATGCCACTGGCCAGCTCCGCCGCATGGCGGAACAATTGAATCGCGAGGCTTCGGGGATCTTTGCCACCGCTCAGGGTGTTTCGCACGCGGCCGGCAGCCTCGCCACGGACGCCACCACGCAAGCCGCGGCCCTCGAAGAGACCTCGGCGTCCACCCAGGAAATCGGCTCCATGAGCCAGCGCAACTCAGAAAGTTCGAAACTCGCGGAAACGGCGATCCGTACCGCCAACCAAAAGGTCGAGGAGGCCAACCGCGAATTGTCACAACTGGTCGACTCCATGGGCCGCATTCAGCAGTCCAGCGAGAAAATATCCCGCATCATCAACGTCATCAATGACGTCGCGTTCCAGACGAATTTGTTGGCGCTCAATGCGGCCGTCGAAGCCGCCCGGGCAGGCGAAGCGGGCCAGGGGTTCACCGTGGTCGCCGACGAAGTCCGCGGCCTTGCCCAGCGCTGCAGCCAAAGCGCCCGCGAAACAGCCGGCCTGGTCCAGGAATCCATGGCCCAATCACGCGACGGCAATGAAAAACTCGCCCGCGTCGCGGCAGCGGTGGCATCCATCACCGATGTCGCTGCCCAGGTCGGACAACTGGTGCAGCAAGTCAACGCCGGCTGCCAGGAAGAGCGTATCGGCCTCGACCAAGTCAACCAAGCCATCTCCCAAGTAGATGGACTCAACCAAGCCACCGCTGCTCACGCAGGCGAGACCGCCGAGGCGAGCCGCGCCATGGCCGCTCAGGCGGAAACCTTGAGCGCGGTCGTCCAGAATCTGAATAGTCTGGCCGGCCTCACCGCCCCCTCCGCTTGACTTCACCACCCAACGTTCCTGTCGCGTATAATCAACGCTAGCCATACAGGAACAAACCATGAAAGCCACAACCTTCGCGACACTCTGCGGCGCGGCGATCCTTCCCGCTGTCTTCCTTCTCGGCCAGGGCGGGCGTACCTTCAAGCCTGTCACCGAGGAGATGCTCAAGAATCCCAGCCCCAATGACTGGCTGATGTATAACCGCACCTACGATTCGCAGCGCTTCTCCCCGCTGACCCAAATCAACAAAGGCAACGTCGGCGACCTGCGCATGGCATGGTCGCGCCAACAAGCTGCAGGGTCGCAGGAAACCATCCCGCTGGTGCATGACGGCGTGATGTATCTTCAAGTTCCCGGCGCGGCGGTGCAGGCGCTCGACGCCACCAACGGCAATCTTCTCTGGGAATACACACGCAACGTCCCCGCTAACCAGAAGACTGCGGCCAAGGCCAAGACCATCGCCATGAGCGAAGACATGATCTACTGGACCGCTCCCGACGCCGTGGTCGCGCTCGACGCCAAGACCGGAGAGATCCGCTGGGAAGCGAAAACCGATGCGCGCGGCCAATCGCAAGGCGCGGTGATCGCGGGCAACAAAGTGATCTCCGGAGGCACCTGCGCCAACGCCGCCAGCTGCTACCTCTCAGCGCACGACGCCAAGACCGGCAAGCTGCTGTGGAAGTTCTACACCGCCGCAAGAACCGGCGAACCCGGCGGCGACACCTGGGGCGACACGCCCGACGATAAGCGCACCGCCGCCACCTGGGGCCTAGGCGGCACCTACGACCCGGCCACCAACGCCATCATATGGGGCGTTGCCAATCCTACTCCAAACAGCCGAGCGGAACGCCACGGCGGGAAGTATCAGGACCTCCCCAATCACGGCCCCATGGACCTCTACAGCGACTCGACCATCGCCATCGATGCCGACACCGGCAAGCTCAAGTGGTATTACCAACACCTCCCCGGCGATGACTGGGATGAAGATTGGACCAATGACCGCACCCTGGTCAGCACCACGCTCAATCCCACCGCGGCCACCGCCAAGTGGTTCAACAAGAAAATCAAACCCGGTGAGCGCCGCGATATCGTGCTGGCCACCGGCGAACCCGGCGGCGTCTTCGCGCTCGACAAACACACCGGCGAGTTCCTGTGGGCCAACCCCTGGCCCTACGACGTGCCGAACTTCTTCATCAAGAACATCGACGAAAACGGCCTGGTCTACCTCAATGAGAGCCTGCTGTTCACCGGCCCGAACCAGGACCGCATCGTCTGCTTCTTCAACACCCGCAGCTACTGGGCGCAGGGCTACAGCCCCATCACCAACTCGCTCTATGTCCCCTTCGTCGACACCTGCAACAGCGTCCACACCAAGGACCTGAACACGCGCTCCGCCCACGACGGCGTGGTCCGCGACCCCTCCAAACCCAACGAATTCTCCGGCGTTTCCAAAATCAACGCCGCCACCGGCAAAATCGACCACATCTTCAAAGGCCCCGCGCCCATCAACGGAGCCATGCTGCTCACCGCCGGTGACCTGCTCTTCTTCGGCGACCTGGACCGCAACTTCCGCGCCCTCGACGCAGCCAGCGGCAAGGTCCTGTGGGAACAAAAGATCGGCGGCCCCATCGCAAACAGCACCATTACCTACGCCGTGAACGGCCAGCAATACGTCGCCGTCCTGACCGGTGACGGCCTCCTGACCGGCAGCGTAGTCCGCTACGCCCCGGGCGTCAATCCACCCAAGGGCGCCAACTCCCTCTACGTGTTCGCGCTTCCCAAGAAATAGTGCGCACCGCTCTGCTACTCACTGCGGCGTTCTTGGCCTCGTGCTCGGCCCCAGCGCCGCGCATCGACGCCACCAAGCTTGTCGACCTCAGCTACTCCTTCGACGACAAGACCATCTACTGGCCCAACGCCGAAGGCTTCCGCCATCGCAAGGACGCGTGGGCCGTGGGCGCGGGCGGCTACTGGTACGCCGCCGGCGAATTCACCTCCGCCGAACACGGCGGCACCCACATCGACAGCCCCATCCACTTCGCCGAAGGTAAGCAGACCCTCGATCAAATTCCCGTATCGAAACTCATCGCCCCCGTAGTCGTCATCGACGTCGCCGCGAAAGCTGCCCAGGACCGCGACTACCAGGCAACCCGTGCCGATATCGAAGCCTTCGAGCAACAACACTCCCCCATCGCCCCAGGGACCATCGTGGTCTTCCGCACCGGCTGGGGTAAGTTCTGGCCGGACCGCAAGCAATACCTGGGCAGCGACGTCAAGGGCGACACCGCCAATCTGCACTTCCCCGGCATCGCCCGCGATGCAGCGGAGCTCCTCGTCCAGCGCAATATCGCCGGCGTGGGCATCGACACCGCGAGCATGGACCATGGCCCCTCCACCGACTTCATCGTCCACCAGGTGCTCACAAAGGCCAACATCTACGGCATCGAAAACATCGCCCAAGCCGAAAAGCTCCCCGCCACCGGAGCCACTCTCATCGCGCTCCCCATGAAAATCGCCGCAGGCACCGGCGGCCCCGCCCGCGTCGTAGCGCTGCTGCCCTAGAAGCGAAGCTACTCCACCTTCACTGGAATCCCGATCGTGAAACCGTAGCCCACCACCGCCCGCATGAAGGAACCGTCCTTTCGCTGAATCGAAAATTGATGCCGCGCCGCCAGATGCGGCTCAACCCTCAACTGAATCATTTGCGCCAGCCCGAACGGAACCAGCGTGGGCTTCGGCAGCGTGATGCGGCCCGCCAACGCCTGCGCCCGGCAAATCGCATTCGTTCCCGTCATCGTCACGCTCACAATTTCGATCACCGAGTCCGCCACCGAAAACGCCATGGGCGGCAAACTGGTACTGAACACCGCCATGAACGAGCCCGGCGCCACCGCGCCGCCTATTGCCCGCGAAGCCGCCTCCGCGCGTCCCAATACCGGCCAACTGCGCCTGCGCGCAGCCGCAAATCGCCAACAAAAAAGTGTCCGCCTCATGAAGTGCCTTGATTGTAGCCCGGAGCTTAGGCTAGCCTGAGTCTTGCTCAAACTCCGCATCACCAACAAGACCCGAGGCCGCGTTCTGGCCGACCGTGCCGATATCGCCGACACCAGCGAGAAGCGCCGCACCGGCCTGCTCAAGCACACCGGCCTCGCGCCCGGCGAAGGCCTCTGGATCGTGCCCAGTGAAGGCGTCCACACCTTCGCCATGAAGTTCACCATCGACGTGCTGTTCCTCAGCAAACAACGCGTCGTCCTCAAGACCCGCCCCCACATGGTCAAACGCCGCATCGCCCTATGCCTGCGCGCACATTCCGTTGTGGAACTCCCCGCCGGCACCATCGACGAAACCGGCACCCAAAAAGGAGACCAGTTCGAGCTGGAAAAATACGAAGCGCAGTAGTACAGCCTACGAGTTACCGAACAGCGGTCCTTGCTGCCAGCTAGTAGGGCGGCTTGGTAAGCCGTGCGGCGGTTGGAACCGTCGCTCTTTCGTGGCAATACCCCAAGAGTCGGTTCTTGCCAACCAGCTCGCAGCATGCCTTCGGCCCTACTCTGGCCCGGGTTGTCGATCACCCGCTCGATTTCTTCCACTCGGCTCGTAGTTCGCTTGCAGCAGGCGTCGGCAAGTGTCAATCCTTGTCCGCGTCGTCCTTCGCCCGCTGGACTGCATCGCGTAACTCATCATAGGGACCACGATAAGACTTTCCGTCCTTCAGGATAGAAAATACGACGCTGCCCATCCAACTGTGGTCCCGGACGATTTCGTACTTGCTGCGCCGCCCAAAAACCGTCTCCACTACTTCCTTCTTGCTCATAACCCACTCCCTGTATCAGCCAATCTTGCCTGCGGGTGCAGCGCCGCGTTCGCACCGTGGGCAGACATCTCCGAAGGCGCTGTCCCCGCATTTCTTGCAAAAGACCTTACCGCATTCTCCGCATCGGAACAGCATGACTCCCGCCTTGCTGCAGCCGCAAGAGGGGCACTTGCTGTATGAACTCATGCCGCGCCTCGCATCCGTATAAGGGTCGCCTGAACGATTGTCTGTCCTGCCGCATCGCTGATGCCTAACTTCTGGGCCAACTCGGAGATGAAGGCGTCCTCGGATTCGCCCACCATCCCGTCGGCAAGAATCATCTCGCACGCGAAGGCAAACGCAGTTTCCCTCAGTTCAGGCTTCAGTACGGCGGCAGCCTTTGCAACGGCCTCCCCTTTAAGTTGCGCGGTCACATTGTCCGCAAACGAGATTACGGCATCGTCTTCCTCTTTGGTGTTGGCCGCGAAAATCGGGCTGAAGGAACACATTGAACGAAGATGCCGGTTTTCCTCATCCGAGATGTGTCCATCTACCTTGATTGCTGCGACAACAATCGTCATGATCGCCTTTTGGGTATTGAAGGTTGGCTCCGCGGAGCCCACCAACCCGCTAAAAAACTTCATCGTACCCTCCCGCTTTGACTTCTGAGTTGAACATCCCGGCCCGTTCCGTCAGGCACCAGGGTGCATGACATAGAGGACCATTGTTAAATTGAATGGCTTGAAAACTTCCACGGGAACCAGGTGCGGCTTCTCCCTGTGCAAGAAGTAGATCGCGGGATCACCGGCAGCGATCAGTAGTGTCCGGCTAACGCGCGACACGCCGACGGCAACTAACTGAAGAGTAGGCGGTTGAGGCCTCTTTTGAGTTGCCGCGATTTGAAATACCAGAAGACGAAACACGAGGCTGACACCATGAGGGATGAACCTTGGCCGCACC
>CANFEY010000009.1 GCA_947446025.1 Bryobacterales bacterium | reverse complement strand
AGCCCGGTCAGCGACGGAATGCTGCCGGTGAGCTGGTTGGAGTAGACAAAGAAATACTGCAAGCTCGTCAGCCCGGTCAGCGACGGAATGCTGCCGGTGAGCTGGTTGGAGTCGGCTAAGAAATACTGCAAGCTCGTCAGCCCGCTCAGCGACGGAATGCTGCCGGTGAGCTGGTTGGAGTAGACAAAGAAATACTGCAAGCTCGTCAGCCCGGTCAGCGACGGAATGCTGCCGGTGAGCTTGTTGGAGTTGACCTGGAAATACTGCAAGCTCGTCAGCCCGGTCAGCGACGGAATGCTGCCGGTCAAGTTATTCTGAACTAGCTGTACTGACGTCACGGCATTACCGGTACAAATAACCCCGAACCAAGTACATTCGGTGCCTGCAGCGCTGAAGCTGCCACCTGATTTCCAGTTCGTCTTTGTTGCCCAGCTATCCCCGTTGGTGCTGTTGTACAAAGCAATTAGCACCTCTCGTTCCGACTGTGGGATTGCGGCACTTGCCACGCCCGCCACCAGGACAAGTAACCCCATCAATCGCTTCATTTCGTTACCCCTTTGCTTATGCAGTTCCAAGGACTTCGAGAGACCACGTCAGCGCACACAAGTCTTGGAATATTGTTGGCCCCCTTATTTTAGCAGCCCCCCCCAAAAAAACAGTCCAAAGCCGGATCGGACCCAACGCAGTCTCGAAGAAGCCCCTTGTTAAAGGAGCCGCAGCCGCGTAACCTATGAAGGTCGAGAGTCGCTAACTTTCAACGACGTTCCATCCCATTGGGATCCGGAAAAACGGAACTGGTTAACATGCTTTGGATACTATTGCTCTGCGGGACATGGCAGCTAAAGCACACCGCGTCACGGCGTTCTAGTAACGGTTTTGCGGTGCGCTCGGTGGACAGCGTATAGAACCACAGTCCGTCTCTGGGAGTGAGGCTGATCAGTTCCAGCACATCGCCACCAGGCACGAAACCGACCGACGTGTTGTCGCTGAAGTAGACAGCACGAGGGGTCTTTGGGCTAATGATGGCGGCCTGAAAGCTAGTTTTGGAAAAGGCGAGGAGTTGCGAAGCCGGCGTGATGTCGAGGTGCTGTAACAGACTTGGCAAATAGCCGAGCGGGCCGGGCTGATAGTCGAGCGTTATTTCGCCGCTCTCCAGCTTTGCGGCGAGATCGGCGACAGGGCTGAGCGTCGACTGCGGCTCGGCGGCGCGAAGCAGAGCAAGTCCAGTGAGTGAGGTTACGGCGATCAACGAAACGATGCTACTCAGCGTTGCTGGCTTCATTCGGAATCTCCACGACCATTCTCCGCCTTTTTCTGGCTCTGGCAAGCCCTTCAACATATGTGTGCCAAGAAAACGGCCCGGAACCGGCAGCGCGGGGGCGAAATGGGCCGTGCAGCGGCCGGAGTTCACCATCGAATTCGATTCCCACGCCGGGTACGTGGTGGGTACCGCCAACCAGTATGAAGCCAGCTGGTCGTTACGACTCCTGAAAGGGACAGAAGCCCTTGAGGCTCCCTTCCTAAAGTTTCAGCGGATCTCGCTCGTGAGAGGAGACAAGGGGACCAAGGTTTCGGGGGAAGCAAGTGGTACCGTGACGGAAGGTACGCTCGCCCTCCAGGGCACAGACCGGGATGGGGCACACGAAGTTAGCAATTGGAAGCTCGGCGCTATTCTCCAAGGGACAACGCTCACTCGAGTGGTGACGTCGTCGCCATCAATCGCGTTGCGGCGCCAGTAAGACTAGCGGCGCGAATGTGCGAGTTCGGCGGCGGCTGGTGCACCGCGAAGCAGTCCTTCGGTGCTCAAATCCTCATCTATGTCCGGCCAGTGAATTCCGAATCCCGCTCCACTAACTTCCCAGTGGGAGCCTTGCTGCCGGTTTGCCTCCAGCAGCCGTGGATACCAAGCGAGGGGAACAATTATTGTCCGTCCGCGAGGTCAACTGCGAGCGTATCGTCGTCAACGCGAACATCTCGCACCCGCTCACCTGAGTTAGGTTGGGAAGCGCTCATGCTATTTCTCCAGTAGTAGTTCGCGGTTGTCTTCGATCGAGCGGTGTATCCGCCGAAGTTCTGCTGGTCCAAAACCGAGGTTTCGTGCCAGCGACACACCCTGCAACCAAAACTTCGCCGACTGCTGGTCCCTATCCACATGGACATGGGACGGCTCATTTGGCTCGTGACTGTGAAAATACACACGGTACGGCCCCACCCTCAAAACCGTCGGCACGAATTCAGTATCTCACCTCGAAAGACAGATGTCACAGCTCAGCGCGGGAGCCGCCTCTGCTAAACTGAGATTTCCCTTATGCCGCAGATTACCTCCACACAACTCCGTCCGGGCATGGTGGTTGTGTTCAACAAAGAACTCCACACGGTCTTCAAGATGGAGCACCGCACCCCGGGCAACCTGCGCGGATTCGTACAAGCCAAGATGCGCAACTTCCGCAACGGCGCGATGATTGAGCACCGTTTTTCGTCGGAAGACAAGATCGAAAAAGCGTCGCTCGACGAGCAGGAGATGGAGTACCTGTACGACGACGGCGACTACTTCTATTTCATGCACACGACGACATATGAGCAGATGCACCTGACCAGGGAACTGCTGGGCGACGCGGTCAACTTCCTGATCCCGAACCTGAAGCTGATCGTGCAGTTCTATGATGGCAAGCCGCTGAGCGTGGACCTGCCCCCGGCCGTGATCCTGACTGTTGTCGAGACCGAACCCGGCCTCAAGAGCGCCACCGCTTCGAACGTGACCAAACCGGCCAAGCTCGAAACAGGCCTGATCGTGCAAGTGCCGCCGTTCATCGTCGAAGGCGAGAAGATCCGCGTTTCAACTGCGGAATCGGCGTACCTGGAACGCGCCTAATAGAAGAACCGGTCGAACAGGGCGCGAACTTCGTCGCGCACGCGGTCCAAATCGGATAGCGGTACGGAAGTCCAGCGGGGAAGCAGTGCTGCGAGCGCCTCCCTCTGTGCCCCGGCACGTGGCAGCCGCGCGTCGGCGTGGCCGGTGAGCACGCGCATGCCATGATCCACCGCGCGGTAGAACGTGGCAGACTGGCGCAACAACGCGGCCTCGGAACGGCTGAGCTTTTCCGCGGTCTCCAGCACCTCGATGCGCGCCGGCGTGTTGAGATACGAGTAGTAAATCCCCGCGTTCTTCAAGCGCAGATACAGCAGCAGGAAGTCGATGTCATAGTATCCGCCCCGGCCGGCTTTCATGGGACGCTGCGCACCCAACTCGCGCTCCAGCCGGGCGCGCATCTCGCGAAGGTCCAGGCGCGAATTGCCGCTCTGTCCGTAACGGGCACCGTAGGCTTGCTGCAGGTCATGCAGAAAGCGCTCGGCGCGTTTGCGTTCACCGGCCACTGCGCGGGCCTTGAGATACGTGATGCTCTCCCACGCTTCGGCGGTGGTGGCGAAGTAATCCAATAGCGCCACTTCGGTCTGCACCAATAATCCGGCTGAACCATTGGGGCGCAAGCGCGTGTCCACGGTGAAGAGCACGCCTTCGCCCGTATAGGAACCGATCAGCTGCACAATGCGCTCGGCAACGCGGGTCCAGAATGCGAGTTCGGCGGCGTCGGAGTCCGCCAGGACAAACGTCAGGTCGGCGTCCGAGGCCAGATCAAACTCCTGCATTCCCAGGCGGCCCAGCGCGATGACGAACATTTGGCCCATGGGTTCGTAGGCTGGATCGAGCGGCCCCTGCGAGGCGCGCACCTCCTCCACCGCAATGCGGTACGCCCGCGCGATGACGGCGTCCGCCAGCTCCGATGTTTTGGCCAACGTGTCGAAGACGGAGTGGGAGCGGCAAATGCTCTCGGCTTCGATGCGCAGGATTCCCCGGCGATACCAGCGGCGAAGGTCGGCGGGCACGGGCGGCGGAGCATCGCCATGAATCAAGGCCTCCGGTTGGGCGTTGATCTCCAGCACCGCCTCCGGACGGCGGATCAATTCCTCACCGAAGAAGGGGCTCTGGGCGAAGAGATCAATCGCGGCGGACGTGAGATCCGGATCGGCGTCCAGCAGCGCCAGCGTTGCCGGATCGTCCGCCAAACGAGCCAGGAAGTGTTCGAACGCGCCGGAACCGCGGTCCATCTGCGCGCCGGCGAAGGCGGCGGCCAACTGCGGCGCGCGCTGGTCGATGAGCGGCACGGCTTTGGCTGGCAGGAATCCCGCGTCCGACGGCACCGGTTCCTGCACGCTGCTGTGGACCACGCGCTCATAGAAAGCGGTGACGTTGTCGAAGTGCACGCGGAGTTCCCTGTTGAGCGATTCCGCGCTCCCGCCTCCGGGCATGCGGCGGGCGACGCGTTCTTGTACGGCGGGGTCGGCGGGGAGCGTGTGCGTCTGGCGGTCCTCGTCGAGTTGCAGGCGATGCTCCAGGTGCCGCAAGAACTGGTAGGCACCGGCCAGCCGCCCATAGTCGGCGTCTTTCAATACGCCTTTGTCGTGCAAGCGGGCCAGTGCCAGCAACGTAGCGCGATGTTGCACCCAAGGCTCCGTGCCGCCGTGCAGGCGTTGCAGGCATTGCGCAAGAAACTCGATGTCGCGGATGCCTCCGCGTTGCAACTTGATGTCGACGGCTCCGGGCTTGGACTGCTTCGCCTGCCGCGCGTTGAGTTTCTCGGTCAAACGTTCGCGCGTAAGTGACAGCTGTTCGATGCTGCGAAAGTCGGTGGAGGTCGCATAGATGCGTGGCTCCGCGAATTCGAGCAGCGCGCGCCCGGTGCCCGGATCTCCCGCCGCGACGCGCGCCTTGATCAGCATCTGGAGTTCCCAGTCGCGCGCGCGTTCCGAGTAGTAGTGGCGCGCACCGTCCAACGCGATGCAAACTTCGCCCAGGCTGCCATCCGGGCGCAGGCGCAGATCCACGCGGTAACACAGCCCTTCGGCGGTATAGGCACCCAGCAGCCCGGTAAGTTGGTTGGCTGCGCGTTTGAAGAATTCGCGGTTGGTGACGCGGTTCGGACCCGCCGTTTCCCCGTTGGCCGAGTACAGGAACATCAGATCTATGTCGGAGCTGTAATTCAACTCCTCCGCGCCCATCTTGCCCAGCGCGATCACGGAGAAATGCGCAGCGCCGCCAGGAGCTTGCGGTTCTCCGTAGCGCTCCACCAAGTCATCATGGATCCGCTCATACGCCACGTCGAGCATCACATCCGCCAACGCCGTCAGTTCGCCGGTGATCTCAGGCAGCGTAGCCAGGTCCAGCACATCGCGCAGCATAATGCGCAGAATTTGGCGGCGGCGGAAGCGGGCGAGTTCGACCGGCGGCGGCAATCCGGGTGACAGAGACGCAGTCAGCCGCGCGCGCAGTTGTTCCCGCGAGAGCGCGGCGTCGAGATATCCGGGACGCAGCAATTCCTCCGCCCACTCAGGATGCGCCAGCAGGGATTCGGACAAAAAGCGGCTGTGCTGAAAGACCGCGCTCAGGTACCGGTAACCCGCCGGGGCCGCGTTCAATCGCTCGAACGACGCCCGATGCTGGTCGCGGAACCGGGCAAGGTAGTGGCTGACCTGCGGCTCCGTCAGACGGCTTCCTCCAATAGCGAAATCGCGTCGCCGGGACGCAGCGTGCCGGGCTTGACCACGGCCGCGTAGAACCCGCTCAATCCCCACACCGGGGAGGCGGTGTTGCCAGCCTTGACCTCGGCGTCGAAGACTGCTTTCTGGATGCCTTCGCCGTAGGGCGCCAATTGGTCACACGGACGGCGGACCTTAGTGATCTCCACGATCACTTCTCCCAGGCGGTATCGCTGGCCCAGGCGGATCGCGCGCCGGTCGAGTCCGGCGGTGGTGATGTTCTCTCCCAGAGCTCCGGCGTAAAGCGGATAGCCGGCGGCCTTCAATTCTTCGATTCCCTCGGTGGTGATCAGCAGTACGGCTTGGCGCGGCCCGCCGTGCAGATCGGGATGTGCGTGGCGGTCCCCCGCGACGCCGCCCTGGTCAACGTCGGCGAACAGAACAGGGCGCTTCGGGACTCCGCCGGTAGAGACATTAATGGAGACGACCGAGGCTCGCATCCTTCCAGTCTAAATGGTGTCAGACACCATTTACGAGATGGTTGTCCATACTGGCGACCACGAACAACACGCAGCCCGCGTCCGACCAGCTTTCCTCGTGGATGGAGTCGGCGCTCGCGCGGCAATAGTCGCCAGCCTTCATGTGCATTCCCGATACGTGGACGTCGCCGGAGATCACCAGGATCTCTTCCACCTCCGGGTGCCGGTGCTTGAACAGTTTCGCGCCGGGTTCGAAGCTCAGCAAGTAGCTGCGATAACGACGGTCGCCGTCGGTGTGCAGCAGCTTGCGGTCCACGCCGGGGATGAAGGGCTTCCAGGCCATCTCGTCGGGGCGCTTGATGAGGATACCCTTGTCATCCAGCAACACGCCGGGCAGCAGTACGCCGGGCCTGCGGGGCTCGTGCGTCACTTTAGACAGCAACTTCTCGCGCAAGCCCTCCGGCGGAGCCGCCTCGACCACAAAAGCGAGCTCGACCGCCAATTCCCCGGCCGTACGGATTTCGCCTTCGCACTCCGGGCAGCCTTTGGCAAGATGCGCCTCCAGGGCAAGTTGTTCGGTGGGATGCAGGCTGGCCAACACGCTTGCCGCGGCCAGATCGCGCAGGGAGCAGGTCATAGTCCAGCTGCCTCCTGCAATGGTCCCAGCACTTCTCGAAGCTTGCTCACTCCCATCCTGATTCTGGATTTCACCGTACCCAGCGGCAGATTCAGCCGTTCAGCGATTTCCGCGTGCGTCAGTCCTGAGTAGAAGCCCAGATCCAGCGCGACCCGCTGCTCGACCGGCAGCGAGGCCATGGCCTGCCGCACAAAAGCTGCCTGCTGGGTCTGCGACAAATTCTCTTCCGGGTTGCTGCCGATGTCCACCATCTCCGGCAGGTCGTCCATGGTCTGGCCGTCCCGATACAGTCGCGCCTGCTTGGAACGAATCCAATCGAGCGCCCGGCTGCGGGCGGCGGTTGTCAACCATGCGGTGACGGATCCCCGAGAGGTATCGTAGCTCGCAGCCGTGCGCCAGACTTGCATGTAGACTTCCAGCGTGACCTCTTCCGCTGTGGAAGGTTCGCGAACGATTCGCAACACCAAGCCGTAGACCAGGCGCGAGGTTTCGTCGTACAGCTGCGCCAGAGCCGCTTCGTCACCCTTGGCGACGCGCGCGATGAGGGCCGGTCCGTTCGTCACGCGATGGCCTCATTATCCGGCGACGCCATGACCAGCATCACGCAACCGCCTTCAGAGGAGGTTTCGCCGTGCAGGGTGTCCGCCTCGCCACGGCAGTAATCGCCCGCGCGCATGATCACGCCCGCCACGTTCATGTCGCCGGAGATCATGAAGACTTCTTCCACATCCACGTGCCGGTGCGCGGTGTAGCGCGCTCCCGGACCCATGCGGACCAGCATGGTACTGTACCGCCGATCCGTGTCCGTGTGGATCACCTTGAAATCGACGCCTGGGCCAAGAGGCTGCCAATCGAGTTCCGCGGACCGGGAAATGATCAGGCCCTGATGTTGGAACAGCAGTCCTGGCACGCGCGGCGCGGTGGACACTCTGGCCATCAGCTTCTCGCGCAGTGAAGGCGGCGGATCTACGGCGGCAATACTGCCGAAGCCGACAGCGATTTCCCCAGCGGCGCGCATTTCCTGTTCGCAGACGCCGCAGCCTTCCGCGATGTGGGCTTCAAACGTGCTGCGTTGTCCCGAGCTAAGATCGCTCAGAACGTAGGCAGCGGCGGACTCGCGTAGCGGACACTCGTTCATGCGACCCCCTTTCGTGCGGCCAGCAACGCCTCGGGGAGCTGCTCCACGATTTGATTCTCCCCCCCCCAGCGTGGTTTATTGTCCACTCCCTGGTAAGATCGCGGGTCATCGCCGCAAGCCAAGTCAGGACCGACACCCCCGCATCGTAGCCGGCTGCGGTCCGCCAGACACGCGTGTACACTTCCAACGCAACTCCCTCCGCGTCCGCCGCGCTGGGCACGGCCTGAAGCGCCAATCCGTAGACCAAACGCGAGGTCTGGTCATAGAGTGCCGCGAACGAGCCTTGATCGCCTTGGGCGATCCCGGCCATCAATGCAGAAAGGGGCGCAGATAGGGGCTGCGGAGCCATACTATTTGGGGTACGCGGGGAGTCCGGGCCTTGGATCACTTTTCCTTGGACTTATTTTTCGCCGAAGCGGAACGTGATCCCGGCGGCGAAGGTGAGGGGGTAACCAGGCGTGCCGTGGATGCGGCTCAAAATGGGCGCGCCAGGGGCCACGGCGGAGGTGCCGTAGTTCCGTGTTTCGTAGTAGTTACGGTTGACTAGATTGTCCACTGTGAAGTTCAGCTCCGCGCCCCGCCGGACCTGCTTGGCCAGGGCGAAATCGAACACGGTGTGACCCGCCGCCAGGATGGATGGGTCTTCCTGATCCAGCGCGTAGTGATTGATGGCGCGCATCCGCAGGGACCCGCTCCAGCCGTGCCACTGGGAAACTGTAAGCGCCGCGTTCGCGACAAAGTGGGGAGCATTGGTGACCGCCAGGCGCGTGTCCTTGAAATACGCATTGCCTACTTTGGTCAAGCCGCCGGTGAGCGAGATTCGGCTGGTAAGGTTGACCGTCGACTTCGCCTCGAAGCCGTACGCCCGGGTGGGGCCTTGCAGTTCGAAGGTGCCGTCGTCGGGAATGTAGACCTGCTCATTCGAACGGTCTATCAGAAACCCGTCGGCACTCAGGGAGAATCGGCCAAGGGCGGAGGAGATGCCGGACTGGAAGAAATCCGTCACTCCTAGGCGTGGCTGATCTGGCCGGTAGACCACGGCCCGGGCATCCACGCTGTTGATGCCGCGTCCGTAGTTGGCATGCAGGGTGACCGGAACATCGTGCCAGGGAGCGTACGCCAGAGTCGCTTTGCCCTGCCAGCGTCCCGCCATCAGCGTGCCCGCATTTGCCAGCGAGTAGCGGAACGCATCGTAGCGCAATCCGCCACCGATGAGCAGACGGCCCTTCAAGAGGCTCACCGTTTCCTGCGCGTAGCCGGCACCGTTGGTTACGTGCGCGTTGTCCCGGGTGGTGGCGCCTGTAGGGTTGCGACCTTCGCGGGAGTACAGGCCCACGTTGATCTGGTTGTCATGGAAGTTGCCGCCGCTCACCATGTTCGCCTCCCGGCCGAACAGCTTGTGGCTGCGCGTGTACTGGCTGTTGAGGCCCTGCTGCAAGCGCGAATCGTGTTGTTGGATGGCGTCGCCCGTAAGCGGGTTCACCGCGAAGTAAGTGAAGTTGGAATAGAGGTCGAACAATGAGCGGCTGACGAATCCGTCGAGTTTGAAGCCACCCTTGCTGTAGTAAGCCGACAGCGTCCCCAGCTTCACGCGTCCGCCTTGCGTGGGGTCCAGATAGCCGAAGCGGTCCAGCTGGCCGGAGCTGACCAGATCCAGCGGCAATTGTCCCGACGAAGTAAAGTTGTTGCGCCCGCCGATGAGCCGGATGCCGAATTTCTCGTCGCGCCCCAGCGTGCGCGTGTAGTTGCCGTTGATGTTGTCGCGCCGGTAGCCGGAGGCATTGAGAAACGGGCCGTCCGAATACGAGCCATCATAGGCCGCATACGCATCGCGGCGCTGCACGTCCGGGCTGAAGCCCAGGAACCCGCGCCCGCTGTTGAAATTGCCACCCTGTAGCCGAGCCGTGTAGCGCTGCGGCAGGCTCTCGCGCTGCCGGATGTGAACCACGCCCAGCCCCGAAAAATCGCCGTACTCCGCGCTGAACGGCCCGTTGACAATAGTGACTTCCTGCACCAGCTCCGGGCTCAGCGTTTTGAGCGACCCAAGGTAGCCCTGTCCGTGCCCTTGCGTGCCTTGGTTTTGCTGGACGCCATCCAGCAGGATTTTGAGGCCGCCGTTCACCCCGCCGTGATCCATGTTGTAGCCGAAGCGCCGAATCTCCAGCGACTTGCCCCCACCCTCGTGCTGCCCCACGTTGATGCCCGCGTTCAGCAGCTGCAGCACCTGATCGTCGCGCGTGAACAGAGTCCGGTTGAAGACTTCCTTTTCAGGCTGCTCGGTTGCCGTATCGGCGGCCGTGGCCGTAACCGTCACGGTCTCCCGCTCGCCCGTCGCGACTTGCGCGTGAAGGGCGAGCGTGGAGATCAACAGCAGTGATGCCCCGCGATGCATTCAGTAGTGGGTACGAAGCCGCCGCTACTTTGGATTTTAGATTCGGTACAATCTTTCGCATGACACGCTTCGCCTTACTGGTTACGTTCCTGACAACGCTTTCCGCTCAATCGGTGGCCGACTTCGCGCAACACTTAGCCAACGAATACCGCATGGTTCCTAATGTCACTTACCTCACCATGGGCGGCATCGACCTGAAACTGGACGTCTACCAGAAGCGCAACGTCACCACGCCGCAGCCAACGCTGGTTTACTACCATGGGGGCTTCTGGGTGGCTGGCAATAAGGAAGCCGCAATCCTAAACTTTGCCCCGTGGCTGGAGATGGGCTGGAACGTGGTCAACGTGGAATACCGCCTGGGCGCTGTGGCCCCGGCTCCGGCGGCGCTGGAGGATTCGTTGTGCGCGCTGCGCTTCATCGCCGCACCTGCGCAACGGATGGCGTACAACATTGACCCGGCGAAAATCGTCGTCACCGGTGAATCCGCCGGCGGACATTTGGCCTTGGCGCTGGGCATGACGCCGGATAGCGCGAACCTCGACCTGGAGTGCGCCGCGGACACCTCTCTGCCCAAGGTCGCGGCCGTCATCAATTGGTTCGGAATCTACGATGTGGCAGACGTGATCGACGGCCCCAACCGCCGCGCTGCCGCCGTCCGCTGGTTCGGAAGCCTGCCCAACCGCATGGAAATCGCCAAACGCGTGTCGCCCATGACCTACGTGCGCGCCGGCCTGCCGCCCATCATGACCATCCATGGGGACGCGGACCCGACGGTACCGTATCCGCAGGCCGTGAAACTCAGGGCGGATCTGGACCGGTTGAACGTCCCCAACCAGCTCGTGACCATCCCCGGCGGAGGGCACGGTGGGTTCACCCCGGAACAGCGGACGATGATCTACGCCAACATTCGTGCGTTCCTGACCAAGCACGGCCTGAGCAAGTAACTAGTGCGCGACTCGCCGGATGTTTGCCCCTGCGGCGTTCAGCTTCGCTTCGATCCGGTCATAGCCGCGGTCGATATGATAGACGCGGTCGATTTCGGTTTCTCCGTCCGCCGCCAGCGCCGCCAGCACCAGAGATGCGCTGGCGCGTAAGTCGCTCGCGATGACCTGCGCTCCGGTAAGGCGCGTGGATCCCGCGACGATGGCTTGCCGACCTTCCAGCCGGATATTCGCGCCCATGCGTGCCAGTTCCTGCACGTGCATAAAGCGGTTCTCGAAGATTTTTTCCGTGATGAAGCTGATGCCCTCGGCTTGCGTCATCAGCGCCATGAACTGTGCTTGCAGGTCAGTGGCGAAGCCGGGATGCTCTTCGGTGGTCATGTCGGTATTTCTCAAGCTGCCGGGGACGCGGACACGCAGGGTGTCCGGCGCGGTCTCGGTCACTTCCACGCCGGCCTGTTGGAGCTTCGCGATCAGCGCGCGGAGGTGCTCTGGCACGCAACCCGTAACCGCGACGTCGCCACGCGTGATAGCTCCGGCAATCAGGAACGTTCCCGCTTCGATGCGGTCGGCGATGATGGTGTGTTCCGCACCGCCGAGCTTGTCCACGCCTTGCACGCGGATGGTGCTGGTGCCCGCGCCTTCGATCTTTGCGCCCATGCGGGTGAGCAAGTGGGCCAAGTCCACAACTTCGGGCTCGCGGGCCGCGTTCTCGATAATGGTTTCGCCGCGCGCCAGCACCGCTGCCATCAGGATGTCTTCGGTGCCGGTCACGGTGATGCGGTCGAAGTGGACGGTGCCGCCGCGTAGGCCGTTCGGCGCGACGGCTTCAATGTAGCCGTGGTCTTGCCGGATCTCCGCACCCAGGTGTTGGAGCGCGGTGACGTGCAGGTTGATCGGCCGCGCTCCGATGGCACAGCCTCCTGGCATGGACACGCGGGCACAGCCGGTGCGCGCAACCAGCGGTCCGAGCACTAGGCTCGACGCACGCATGGTCTTCACAACTTCGTAGGGGGCTTCGGGTTTGTCGATGCTCGCGGCTGTGATGGTGACGCGTTCCCCTTCCACGTGCACCTCCGCGCCGGAGTAGCGGATCAGATCGATCATGGTGCCGATGTCGCGCACGGGCGGAATGCGATGCAGCGTGACAGGTTCGGCGGTGAGCAGACACGCGGCCAGCGCGGGGAGCGCGGAGTTCTTGGAGCCGCTGACGGGAATGGTTGCGGAGAGCGGCGCGCCGCCCTGAATGACGAATTTTTCCATTGTTACGAAAGAGCCGCGCGAAGCCTGCCGCCGACCGAGGCGAGGCATTGCTCCGCATCGGCGCGGGAGAGACCTTTCTTCTCCATGATAACGGCCACACGCACGCTGCGTCCCGATGCTTCAAGCAGTTCCGCCGCGCGATCCGTGGGCACGCCGGTGATTTCCCGGATAATCCGCCGCGCCCGGTCCTCAAGTTTCCCGTTCGTCGGCGCGACGTTCACCATCAAGTTGCCGTAGACATGTCCCAGTCGAACCATCAGCGCCGTGGAGATCATGTTGAGCACCAACTTGGTCGCCGTCCCCGCGCGCAGGCGGGTGGAGCCGGTGAGGATTTCTGGACCCGTCACCGCTTCGATGGGAAAGTCGACAGCGTGTGCGATGGGGGACTCCGGCACGCACACAACGCACCCTGTGAGCGCGCCAATTTCTTTCGCACGCGCCAGCGCGCCCAGCACGTACGGCGTCCGCCCGCTGGCCGCGATGCCGACCACACTGTCTGCCGCGGAAATGTCTCCGAGGTCCCGCGCGCCTGCGGCAGGATCGTCCTCCGCGCCTTCAACGGAGTGGGTGAGCGCCGGGGCTCCTCCCGCGATGATGCCGTGGACTAGCGTTGAGGGAACCCCGAACGTAGGCGGGCACTCCGAGGCGTCCAGCACACCCAGCCGTCCACTGGTCCCCGCGCCGATGTAAATCAGCCGCCCCCCGCGCGCCGCGATGGCATCCACCAGCGCCGCGATGCGCTCATTCTGCGTCGCCACCGCCGCGGCAATCTCCGCATCCGCCGCGTTCATGACACCCAGCAGGTCGGCGGTGGACAGCAGGTCGAGATTTTCAGACGCGGGATTGCGTTGCTCTGTCAGCAGCCGTTCGGACATCTACAACAAGGGTCGCATACGCGTATGCTTGAGGTATGCGACTCCTCGTTTTCATCCTGGCTTCTACTTCATGCCTGTTCGCGGCCGATCCATCGGTAACCCAGGCCCAAGCGCTTCTGAAGGCCCACAAATATGCGGAAGCCATCGCCGTGTTGGACAAGGCCCACGCCGCCACCCCGAAATCCGCCGAAGTCACGAAGGCCCTCGCCGACGCCAACCTGGCCTCCGCCGACTCCGTCATGGCCGACCCCGCGCTGCCTCCCAACGCAAAGTATCCCAGTGCCCTGCGTTCCTACCGGAAAGTTTTGGCGCTGGATAAGACCAACCAGAAGGCGAAGGACAACATCGCGCAGATCGAAGCTATCTACAAGCAGATGGGCCGTCCGATCCCGCAATAGGCACGCTACCCAATGGCGGCGCTACGCATGAAGTTCAATTCTCAGAAGGCCGCGATACGCTTTCGATGATCAGGACTTCTTGCGGACCCGAGGAGGACTCCAACCTTAACCCGAGCTGCTCCCGAACCGCGTCAAACATCGACGGTGTGTGGCGTCCGCTGGAGGAACGCGGTTCGCAGGAAACCAATCGAGGGCGTATTCGTAGCTACCGTTGAGTCCGGTCCGGTCGACCACGGGCCGCCCCGCACTGCCCGCGAGCCGCGTGACCAGCCAGTCCAGCCCGCTGTTTTCGTTTCCATATGCAGGCCACCTGCAATCGTGCGCATCGAACCCCCTGGCGGCTCGCCCGGAACGCCTCCCCTCAGCTTGGGTGCATTCTTATCGATCACGAGTTCGTACACTGGCACCTGCCGGGTCTCGCGATGCAGCTTGAGTTGAAACCGCTCGGCCAACAAAGCCTGCATCATCAGCCTGGCTTGCGCGGCGGTGGGCGGGGTGTGGCCCGGAGCCTTCGCGTCCACGTGGTAGTGGTCGCTGCCCGCCCAGTTGGGCGCACCGGAGATCTGATCGTAACGGACGCCGTACGCATTTGTGATCATGTCGAGCAGCGTACTGGCAGTGCTGATAACTCTCGGCCCTCGCACCGCAGGGTCGGCGGAGATCGTCACTTCGCCAGGGTGTAGCTTGATGGACGCGACCTCGAAGGATTGGGCCTGCCCAACAGCGGCAATCAGGAGTACGACGGTTCGCCAAGGCATAGGTCAGTTCTCCGAAGGCCGGGCCACGCTATCGATCATCAGGATCTCGACGGGAGCTTTCTGCGACTCCAGCTTGAGGCCGAGCTGTTCCTCAATTGCAGTGAAAATGCTCTCCCCGGCGGGACCGGTGTTCACTCCGGTGGCGCGGCCGAACACGGTCTTGAGCACGAAGTCATACTTTCCAGCGAGGCCCGTCTTGTCCACTACAGGTCGATCCAGGCCGCCAATACCGCTCAGCTGCCGCACCAACATCTGCATGGGAGCGCCGGTGAACTTCATTTCCGTGGCGTTCATCGACATGCCTCCGCCTTCCGAATTCTCTTTCAACTTCGCGCCGCCCTTCGCGACGGCCAAAGCGTAAACAGGCATCTCCCGAGTCTCGCGATGGAATTTCAACTGGAACCGTTCGGTGAGGAGAGATTGCACCATCTTGCGGGTTTCCCCGATCGCCGGTGCAACGTCACCCGGAACCAGAGCCGCGATGTTGAAGTAGTTCGTGGTGGTCCAACCATGCGCGCCCTCGGTCCCCGCCACCTGATAGGTTTCGAGGTCATACCCAAAGGTGATGAGATTCCGCACAGAGAACCCAGTCGCAGTGAAATTGCGGCCTTGCGTGTTGAACCCGATCATACTGAGCGGGCCCTCGTGAGGCCGGATAGAGGCGACTTCGAAGGACTGCGCCTGTGCAGCGATCGCTACCAAAACGAAGACCGCGCAAGCCGCTAGCGGCTTGTTACCGAAAATCCCATCTCGCTCAACTTGCGCCATTGCTCAGGCTCCAGGACCTTGCGGATTCCAACCAACATTCTACCTCGCGATTTTTCGAGTTCGGCACGGGCCTGCGCCACGCGGTCGATTTGTGCGGTGAGTTTCGCTTCGTTCAGCGTCTCGGCTGCGACCAGCGGTTCCAGAGTGACTTCCTGTTTTTCAAGCGCGGCATTGAGATCGATCAACTTCAGGCGATTCTGCTGGAAGATTTCTTCCATCTGTTTGACCTGGGCGGCCGTGAGGCGCAGCGTGTTGACGACGTCGAGGGCGCCTGCGGGTTGGCGTGCGCTCCTCGGGGTACAGCTCCTTCGGGACCAAGTCGAGCTCGGCGATCAACGTCGCGCGCGAGAGCTGACCGTCAGCGAACAGCCCCAGGAGGTGTTCGACGCGGCTTGCTCGGGTCCCTACCATACTCGGATTGTCTCACGCCGCGCGCGGGCTACTTCTTGGTGGTGTCGGCACTGGCCAACTCCGCTTTAATCCACTTCAGCGTGGCCCTTTGCGCCGACGCCTTCGGGCGCGGGAACTTGGCGGGCGGCATCTCGCCCTCCTGCAGCTTCCAGGCGACCTTTTTCCACACCTTCAGGTTGGCCCGAACGGCCTCGACCGAGCCGAACTGCTGGAGGTCCAGGTTCGCGGTCTTCACCTTCGCGTTGTGGCAGCCGATGCAGTGGCCCGCAAGGAACGGCTGGACCGTTTGGGCGAACCCCGCTTCGGGGTTGATCTTATTGGAACCGCTGGAGTTACTAGCCGCCTGGAGGACCCCGGCGAGCAGCATCCCGGCCAGGATGCGGCGAATAATACAAATGTTCATCGCCTCTAGGACGCCGACCGGGCCGGTTTTCTTCCCGGAGTCTATGCCGAATGGCCACTGACAAAACAAAAGGCACCCCGAAGGGATGCCTTTTTTACAAAACGAACCCGAGCCTTACGCGCTGAACGAGCTACCGCAGCCGCAGGTGGACTTTACGTTGGGGTTGTTGAACTTGAAGCCGGAGCCTTCCATGCTCTCCACGTAATCGACCTCGACGCCGTCCAGGTACAGCAGGCTGGCTTGGTCGACGAAGACTTGCAGGTCGCCGTACTTATAAGTCTTATCGAGCATTCCGGGGCTATTCTCGAAGGCCATGGAGTAGCTGAAGCCGGAGCAACCGCCGCCCACCACGGAAATGCGCAGGCCAGCCGGTTTCGGCTCCTGCGTGTTGAGAATCTCGGCCACTTTGCCAATGGCGGTTTCAGTAAGTTGAACCATCGCTAAACTCCTAGACCTCCAGTATACTATGAAGGACCAACTTGGTCCAGTTTGATTTCTACGCCCATGAATCGCCGCCACTTTTTCACCACTGCCGCAGCTTTCGCGTGTGCTCCGCAACTCCGGGCCGCTGAGCACGACCTGGTCATCCACGGCGGACGGGTGATTGATCCCGGGCGCAAGATCGACGCGCTGCTCGATGTCGCCGTGCGTGGCGGGCGTATTGCCGCTGTGCGCGCGGGCATCTCGGCGTCGTCAGCGGCGCAAGCCATCGACGCGCGCGGGCAGATCGTGGTGCCGGGACTGGTCGATATCCACCTCCACGCCCGCGATGCGCAGCTCGCGCCACCGGAGATTCTCTCCACCGGAGTGACGACAATGGTGGACGCCGGCTCACGCGGCGCGGACAACGTGGATCAACTGATCGACATCGCCCGGAACGCTCCGAACCGCATGCGCATCCTGCTGAACATCGCGCGCCTGGGCAACAATCCTGGAGGACGCGGCGAATTCCTTGACAGCCTGGAGCCTGCGGACGTCGCGAAGGCCCGCGCCGCCATCCAGAAACATCGGCAGTGGATCGTCGGCATCAAGGCCCGCCTCTCCCGTGGCGTTTCCGCCGAGCGCGACCTGGACGTGCTGCGGCGCGCGGTGCAGGCCGCCGGTCCCTTGCCGATCATGATTCACATCGGCGACACGAATTCTCCGCTGCCGCAGGTTCTTGCCCTGTTGCGCAAAGGCGACATCGTGACCCACATGTACGCGCCGACGCAACACGGGATCATGGACGCCAACGGACAAGTGCTGCCCGAGGTCCGCCTAGCCCGCCGCCGGGGCGTCCGTTTCGATTTCGGCAACGGCCTTAACGAACATTGGTCGTGGGAGGTAGCCGAGAGCGGCCTCAAGCAAGGCTTCCCTCCCGATACCATCACCTCTGACCTGGTGTACCAGGCTGGCGCGGACCAGGTCTTTGACTTGCCCACCGTGCTCTCAAAGTTCCTGCAAATGGGGATGCCGCTCAGCCAAGTGCTGGCTTGCGCCACCTCGAGCGCGGCAGCTACGTTCCGGGATTTGAGCTCCTACGGCAGCCTGAGGCCCGGTGCGCCCGCCGACATTTCGGTACTGGAGTTAACCCAAGGCAACTTCGAGTTTGTGGACAACTACAAAGGCAAACGATTGGGAACGCAGAAGTTAGTCGCCCGAGCGGTGGTTGCCGGCGGCAAGCGGGTGGCGTGATACTGTGAATTATTGAAACCCCGGCGGGGCGGGGCGCGTCGGTAGGGTGTTATGTCGATCTCAACTGGGGTCTTGAACTTTCCTGCCGTCGGGCACGCAACGCGCACAAGAGCACGCGTGGACCATAAGACGAGCGATGAAGCGGCATTAGTCCGGCGCGTGCAGGCCGGGGACGAGCTTGCGTTCCGCGAGATTGTGGAGCGCTACCAGTCCAAGGTCTTCTCCATCATCTACGGCATCCTGCGCAACCACAATGACGCCGAGGACATCGCGCAACAGGTCTTCGCGAAGGTTTACTTCTCCATCAAGGGCTTCGATTTCCGCAGCTCCGTGCTGACCTGGGCCTACAAGATCACGGTCAACGAGTGCTACGACTACCTGCGCAAGAAGAAGGTCCGCAAGCTGGTTTACGAGAGCGACTTCAGCCAGGAAGACGCCCAGCGCATGGAGGCGTCGGAGCCCGCTGTGGCTCAGATCGCGCCTGTGGATGAGCGGCTGGCGAACCGCGACTTCGCGCTTCAGCTGCTTTCCAAAGTTTCCGCCGAGGACCGCAACCTGATCCTGCTCAAAGAAGTGGAAGGGCACTCCGTGGAAGAGTTAGCCGGGATGACCGGACTGAATGAGAACACGATCAAGGTGAAACTGTTCCGCACCCGGCAGAAGTTGCTGAAAGCGGCGCAGCGGCTGGGCCGCTTTACGGCCAAAGTATAAAAGTATAATGGATGAACAGCGGGCGCACAAAGAGACTCGCGAACGTGATGCAAAGTGACTGTTGAGTGAGGGTAGCAATTCATGCATCGGATTATTGAAGACCATTTGGAAGACGTGCTCAGCGGCACGTTGCCCGCGGGTCATCAGGCGTCAGTACACCTGAAGGAATGCGGCGAGTGCCGTGAGGAAACCGGCCTCATGCGCGCACACAGCCAGCTGCTGCACGCCTTTAAAGCCCCGGAAGCCGAACCCCGCGCCGGATTCTACGCGCGCGTGCTGGAACGTATCGAACTCCAGCGCCCGGTTTCCATCTGGGCGCTTTTTACGGAATCCATCCTGGGCCGCCGCCTCGCCACCGCGTCGCTGGCCGCCGCGATGTTCCTGGGCGTGTACGTTGTCTCCAGCGAACAAACCGAGCCGAGCCTCTTCGCCGCGCACACCGCCGTCGAAATGGATCCGCTCTTCCCTGCCGCCGGTTTCACCAACGCAGTGATGACTGCCGACGCCTCTGACAGCGGCTCCGTACTGATGAGCCTCGTCAGCTACCAGGAGCGCTAGTGGCCAACTCCCGCATCGTCCTCACGCTGGCCGGTGTGTTCCTGGCGGGTATTGGCACCGGGATGTTGGGCATGCGTTTCGGCCTGCACGAACAGATCCACAACGTGGTGGCCCCGGCACACGCTCCCACGCAAGACGCCGTCCTGGAGAAATTCAGAACCGAACTCGACCTCACCGCTGACCAAACGCAAAAACTCTCCGCCGTCTTGGCCGACTACAAGCACTACTACCAGGCCGTGCAAGAGCAAATCGAAGAGATGCGCCTGCGCGACCAGATCGATGACCTGCGCGCCACGGGCAAGAACAAGATCCTCGAACTGCTCACGCCGGAACAGCGTGCCAAATTTGAAGAAATGACGGGGCTTGACCCCGTGCCCTCCGGCAAACCAAAGTAGAGGCTTGCATCTTCTCATCTCTGGACCGCCGGGTTCCACCACAACGCAAGCAGCGCTCGACCGATTCCGCGCGCGCTCAGGTTCGTTGCTGCTGGTTCCCACCGCCACCATGGCGGACCACTTGCGCCATACGCTGGTGCGCTCCGGCGCGCCCGTGCGGCCGTCGTCCATCAAAACACTCGCGGCCTTCTTGGACGAGTGGTCTCCAGTGGCGGCGGCTCAAGCGCCCTTGATCCAGCTGTGCATGGAGCGCGCGCTGGCCCGCGTCCGGGCACCGCGATTTGCGCCGGTGGCCGAATTCCCCGGCGTGGTCCGCGAACTTGCCAGCCTGTTCGGCGAAATTTCCGGCACGCGCATGCCGGATGATGTGGGCCGCCTGTTCGCGGATGTGGAGCGGCAGCTTGCGACACGGAACATGGCTCCGCGGCACGCGCGCTTGGCTGCGGCCGCTTCCCGCATTGCCCGCGATCACGAGTTGCTGCCTCCGCACATCGTCTTCGATGGATTCTTCAAACTCTCGGCGGGCGAATCGGCGTTGGTGGCCGCTCTGTGTGCCCGCACGGAGCTCACGATTACTCTGCCCGAATGGTCCGGAGCGGAGCGCGCCCGCGAAGGCCTGGGCGGCTTCGACGAAGTTCGTGTGTCCCCGCCCGCGAGCGGCGCACGCACCACGTTGGTCACGGCCGCGACGATGGAACGCGAAGTGGAAGCGATTGCGTGCCGCATTCTGGAGGAAGCCTCGCGCGGGCGCTTGTTCCGAGACATCGGCATCGTGCTGCGCGCACGCGATCCCTATGGGCCGCTGGTGGAGACGACGCTAGCCCGCTTCGGCATTCCCGCCCGCGCGTACTTCATCGATCCGCTGGCCTCGCATCCGGCGGTTCAGTTTCGGTCCGCGATGATCCGCTCCGGGTTGGCTGGATGGGATCATGCTCCGCTGCTGAGTGCGTTGCGAATGCCCGCCTCGGGTTTGGGAGCCACGGCGGAAGGAGACGCGCGCGACTTTGAAATGCGCGCCCGCATGCCTGCGCGCGGGTGGAGCGGATTGCTGGCTGGAGAGTGGGTGGACGTTCTGAAACGCACGCGCGATTGGGCTCCGGAGTTGAACGTGGAAGACCACGCCGACGCGGTCCGCGTGCAAGCGTGGCGCTCCACCGCCGCCGCGCAGGCCGGGTTCGATGACGCCGTCGACGCGGCTGCGCTGGCGTTCGAAGGCGAGCCCCGTGTGACGCTCGCCGCGTTCTGGAAGCAGGTGGAGCGTGTTCTCTCGCAAGAACCCCTGCGTGTGAATGACGCGCGCCGTAACGTGGTCCACATCCTGGATGCCTACGAGGCCCGCCAATGGTCGCTGCCGCTGGTGTTCGTGCCCGGACTGACGGAGCGCCACTTCCCGCAGTATCACCGCGAGGACGCAATCGTCGGCGATGCGGCACTGCGGCGGGCGGGGCTCGACACGGCGGCGGATCGTGAGCGGGAGGAAAAGTTCCTCTATGAACTGGCCACCACGCGCGCAACAGAGGAAACGATCCTCAGCTACCCCCGCTTCGATGAAGTCGGCCAATCGTCGCTGCCGTCATTCTTCTTGAACAACCCTGATACCGAGCCGCGACCGTCAGGGAGCGGTCCCACCGTCCGCCCCGCCCCTTCGCGCACCATCGCTGCCCCATTCCACAGCCCCGTCCCCGCTCTCCACAAAACCCTCAGCGCCAGCTCCATCGAGTCCTATCTACAGTGCCCCTTCCAATTCTTCACGCGCAAAACTCTGCGCCTTAAGGAGCGCCCCAAGGCACCCCGCGACCGCCTGAGCCTCTTGCTGCAGGGCTCCATCCTTCACCATGCGCTGGCCGAATGGATGCGCATGCCCCTGCTCGGCTCCAGCATTCTGGAGCAGGCCTTCGACGGAGAATGTGCCAAGGAACACGTATTGCCCACCTATCGCACCGAAGCCGTGCGCCTGGAACTCCTGCGTCACTTCGAGGCGTTCACGCGCGACAAACAAGTGGATCTAGGCTGGCGCGCGCGCGTGGAAGAAAGCTTCGAGTTCGCGCTGCACGAAGGCCTCTCCCTGCGCGGCCGCGTGGATCGCATGGACGTCAGCCCCACCGGCCAAGCCCTGGTGATCGACTATAAATACAGCGCGCTCGACCGCCTGAAAGAGCGCATCGAAGAAAGCGCCGCGGGCAATGCCGTGCAAGCCGGCGTCTATTTGCTCGCAACCGAACGCGCGTTCAAGCTGCAGCCCGCGGGCATGCTTTTCTGCCACATGAAAAAAGGCGTGAAGTGGGACGGCTGGCACGCGGACATCGCCGGACTCACAGTCGGCGAACGCATGACCTCGGAGGCAGTGCGCGAGCTCGCGTTGATCGCCGAACAACGGGTACTGCAGGTCCACGAAGAAATCTGCTCAGGCCGAATCGCCGTGCATCCCAAAGACGAATCGAAGTGCGCCTGGTGCGAAGCCCGCGACATCTGCCGCGTGGAATCCATCGAACGGGTGCAGACGGCGGTGGGCGCATGAAACTCTCTCCCGAACAACAGCAGGCCGTCGAGCGCGAATGGCAGGACGTCTGCGTCGTCGCGGGTCCTGGTTCCGGCAAAACGCGCGTGCTGACCGAGCGCTTCGCTTGGCTGGTGGAGCAACGTGAAGTGGACCCCGCGCGCATTCTCGCCATAACGTTCACGGAGAAAGCCGCAATCGAAATCAAACAGCGGCTGGTCAAACGCTTCCACGAAAGTCCAACCGTGCGCGAAAGCGTGGAGCGCGCCTGGGTTTCCACTATTCACGGATTCTGCACGCGCCTGCTGAAGGAGAACGCAATTGCCGCTGGCCTGGCGCCGGACTTCGCCGTGCTGGAGCAGGCCTCCGCGGAACGCATGCAGCGCGAATCGGCGGAGGAAGCACTCGACGTGTTGTTCGCGGAGCGTCCCAAAGAAATGCGCCGGTTGCTGGAGGCCATCGATCTTTCGACGTCGGACGACGGCAGGCAGGACGACCTCGCGTCGAGTCTGCTGCGCATCTACGAGGCGATGCGTGTCTCCGGCGCGCGCGAGATTCCAGAGCCGCCTTTGCAGGCGGACGTGTGGCCCGAGGTGAAACAAATCGCTGGCGAGCTTCTGGGCACGCCGTGGGCGGAGATGGCAGCCAAGCTGTTGCAACTCCCGGAAGGCACCGTCACATTCGGGCATCTGCAAGCGCTGCACGAATTCGACCCCAGCTTCAAGCGCAAGCGCCACGCGGAGGCCAAGCGCCTGCGCGACGAAATCAAGCCTCGCCTGGAAGCCCAGTGGCTCGCCGAATGGTACGGCGATCTACAGGGCCTGCTGCGCATCGCGCTCGAACGCGTGGACGCTACGTATCGTGCGCGCAAACGCGCGGAAGCATATCTCGACTTCTCTGACCTGGAAGAATTCGCCGTCCACCTGCTGGAGTCCGACGCCGCGGTGCGCTTTGCGACGTCAGCCCGCTTCGACGAAGTGTTGATGGACGAGTTGCAGGACACCAACCGCGTGCAATGGCGCTTGGTGGAGTTGGTGAAGTCGCGCCTGTACGCCGTCGGCGACATCAACCAGAGTATCTACGGATTCCGTCACGCCGACCCCGAAGTGTTCGCCGAGTATCGCGACGGCCTGCTGGAAGCCGGCTTCCAAGTGGACGAGTTGCGCGACAACTATCGCAGCCGGCCGGAGATTCTGGACTTGGTCGGGCGCATGCTGGACGGCGAAGCCGGCATCGAACCGCGCGCGCTCACGGCGCGCGGCGAATTCGCGGACACACAGGGTCCCGTGGTGCAGCGCCTGTGCGGCGCAAGCCATGAGATCGAAGCTGCGCTGGTCGCCGCTCGTATCCGCGAGGGTGAATTCGAATACGGCGACACCGCGGTGCTGGTGCGCACGCTCGCTGCTGCGGAGCCGTTTGAAGCCGCCTTCGAGCAGGCCGGAATTCCGTTCTTGTTAAGCGGCGGCCGCGGATTCCTGGAGGCTCGCGAAACCCGCGACCTGCTCAACTTCCTCGCCGCGCTGGTGAACGTGTGCGATGAGATCCCGCTGATCGGCGTGCTGCGCGGGCCGCTCATGGGCTTCTCCGACGTGGAGATTTACACTCTGGGTCGCACCGGATGGCAGCGCGTGTTTGAAGAGCGCTTCGGCGAATTGCGTCAGCTCGCGGGCTTCGTCGCTCCAGATTTGCTCATCGCGCGGGCCTTCGACGAATGCGGCTACTGGAGCACGCTCACCGAACGCCAGCAGGCCAACATCGACAAATTGCTCGGCTGGCTGCGGCGTGAATTCCGCAATCGACCGCGGCCGCTCGCTGAGTTGCTTGAAGACCTGGAAGCGCTTCGCGATGCCCAGACTACGGAGAACGCTCCGCCGCCGGAAGCAGGCAACGTGGTGCGCATCATGACGATCCATGCCGCGAAGGGACTCGAGTTTCCCGTGGTGTTTGTCAGCGCACTGCACAAGGGTCCCGAACGCCGCACGCCGCCGTTGTTGTTCGGGCGCGATCTGGGGCTGGGCGCGAAGTGGCGTAATCCGGCGTCGGGCGAAGGCGTCTCCGATGCGGTCCACTCGCAATTGCGGGAGCTTGAGCTGGCGCGCGAAAAATCCGAGGCCAGCCGTCTGCTTTACGTCGCGTTAACCCGCGCCGAGCATCGCTTGGTGCTTACACACACCGACCGCAAGCAGAAGTCGACCTGGGAGAAACTGGCGATCCGTGAACTGCCAGATGCCCTGATCGCCGCAGAACCGCCGCCGCTTTCGCGCGCGGAGGCAGAGACAGACGAAGTACACGAACAACTGCTGCCCCCACCCCACATGGAAGGGCAGTATGATTCTTCCGCCACCATAACATCGGTCGCGCTGTTCGACGCGTGCTCACGCCGCTACTACCTCTCACGCTACCTAGGCCTCGAGCCCGAACCTGACGGCCCCGGTACAGGTGCAATGCAGCTCGGAAGCGACGTCCACGCCGCGCTCGCGGGGCAGAAGGTGGATTCTCCGGAAGCCCTAGCACTCGCCGCGAAATTTCACGCGAGCGAACTAGGCCAGCGCGCCGCCCGCGCCCAACACGTCGAACACGAATACGACTTCCTCATCGAAGTGGAAGACGTGATCCTGCGCGGGCAAATCGACTTGTGGTTCGAAGAATCCGGTGAGCTGATTCTCGTGGACTACAAAACCGACCGCGACGAAAGCTCCGCCCAGAGCTACGCACTACAGTTGCAACTCTACGCGCTCGCCCTGGCACGCGTGCCAGACCGCGCAGTGCTGTACTACCTGCGTTCAGATCGAGCGATTGAAATCGGATTGGGTGCGGAGAAATTGGAAGAAGCCAGAGGGAAAGTGAGGGAGTTTCGAGGAGCGCAGGAGCGGATGGAATTCCCCTTGCGGCCGGGCGGCCAATGCAAGAAGTGCTCCTTCTATGGAGGGTTATGTCCGGAAGGCCGGGAAGCGCGGGTTACTGCGGGACGGATTTTCGGGCCGCCATCTTCCTTTCTAAGGCCTGCATCAAGCGGCTCTTGATGTCCACGGGCAGCTGCTGCTCTTCCATGCCCTTGTAAACCTGCATCGTCTTCTTGGTCGTATCCACGATCACGAAGCAGTTGGGACACTCGTCGACATGCGATTGCCAATGCTGCTTCGTGGCCGGGTCCACCGCCTCGTCCAGGTATTCGTTCAGTTCCCGCAGGAAGTCTTTACATGAAATCAAACCCTGTGCCTCCTTTACGCTTGAACTGGCGGGTCAACTTCTCCCGCAGCGCGAGCCGCGCCCGCAGCAGGCGGCTCTTCACGGCAGCCACGGAAATATCCAGTGCCTCGGCCGTCTCTTCCGTGCTCAATTCTTCGATGTCCCGCAGCGTAAAAACGGTGCGGAAATCTGGCTTGAGGGTGTCCAGCGCGTCCTCAAGGATCTTCTTCATTTCTTCGCCCGAATACAGCTGCTCAGGGTTGCCGTCCCACACAGCGATCTCGCGCTGCATAACGTCTTCGCCCAAATCCACGGGTTCATCAAGCGGAACCGTGCGGTCCGTCTTGCGTTTGCGCAGCTTCATGAGCGCTTCGTTCACCGCGATGCGCACCAACCAGGTGTAGAATTTCGAGTTGCCCTAAAACCGGTCCAGGTGTTCGTAGGCCTTCAGGAACGCGTCCTGCAGCACGTCTTCCGCGTCTTCATCCTGCCGCGTAATGTTTTTTGCCAAGCGGAAGATTTTGCGCTCGTACTTGGAGACCAGCTCAGAAAGCGCCGCCGCATCCCCAGCCTTGGCCCGGGCAACAAGCGGGGCTTCGTCAAAGGCGGGAGTGGCGGGGGTTGGGGTCACGGGACCCTTTCAATATAGCAACGAAAATACAGCGTAGACTGATGGCATGCCCGAAAAGAAACAACGGCCTCCCACGCAGACCCTGACGCGCGGCTTTGATCCACGGCTTTCGGTGGGTTCGGCGCGGCCCGCGGTGTTTCGCAGTTCGACCTACGTTTTTTCCAGCCCCGAAGCCGCGGAGCGGGCGTTCGATCTTTCCTCTGGGCGCGAGCAGCCGGAGGCCGGCGAAATTCCGGACCTGATCTATTCGCGCTTCAACCACCCGAACGCGCAGATTCTGGAAGATTAGATTGTGCCTTTGGAACTGGGTGCGCGGGCCGCGCTGGCGTTCAACTCTGGCATGGCCGCGATCATGACCGCGCTGCTGGCGTTTCTTCAGCCCGGTGACGCGGTGGTCTACACAATCCCGATTTACGGCGGCACGCAGACGTTGGTGGAAAAGTTCCTGGCCTCATGGGGCGTGCGCGGAATCGCAGTGCGCGCGGGCAATCACGCCGAGATGCAAGCGGCGGTGCGCAATACCGAGCGCTTGAAGGTTGTTCTGGTGGAGACGCCCGCGAACCCGACGCTGGTGATGACCAGCATCCAGGAATGCGCCAACCTTGCCGCCGAGCGCACGCCGCGCCCGCTGGTAATGGTGGATAACACCATGCTGGGCCCCGCGTTTCAGCATCCGCTCAAGCGCGGGGCCGACATGGTGCTCTACTCGGCGACGAAGTATCTTTCGGGCTCCAGCGACTTCATCGGCGGCGTCGTGCTGGCGAAAGACCCCGCGTTGATTCAGGCTATGCATCTGAAGCGCAGCCTGTTCGGCAACATTCTGCAGCCGGACGAATGCTGGATGCTGACGCAACGCTTGCCCACCGTGCTCTTGCGGATGAACAAGGCAAGCAAGAACGCGCAGCGGATCGCGGAGCGCCTTGCCGCCAATCCAAAGATTCAGCGCGTGATCTACCCGACTCTCTTCACCGACTCCGAGCAGCGCCGCATCCGCACCGAGCAGTGTGACTATCCCGGCGCGATGTTTTCCATTGACCTACACGGCGGCAAGCCCGCCGCCTTCGACTTCCTGCGCCGTTTGAAGCTCGCCTACATGGCGGTGTCGCTAGGCGGCGTGGAGACGCTGGTGTGCCACCCCAAGACTACGACACACTCCGGCTTCACCGACGCGCAGTTCGCGGAAAACGGAATTACGGACGGCCTGGTCCGTGTGTCGGTGGGCATCGAAGATTGGCGGGATCTGCTCACCGATTTCGAGCAGGCACTCAAACAAGTTTGACGCGCAGCATTGTATAGGAGTGCGGCGGGAAGCTGTAGCGTAACGTCTTCGGTTGTGCCGCTGCGGTGCGGATCACGGGCGCGACGGGCGACTTGCCGAAATCATTTTCGGACTTGATATCGGGACCGTTCACTTCCACAGCTTCCACGGCGGTACTGAAACCTTTGTCCTGCGCCTCGAAGGTCGTCTCGATGGCCTCGGTGCGGTGACGGTTGACTACGTTGATCACCAGCGATCCGTTGTCGTGGGCGGCGGAGATGTCAAGATAGGGGACGCCGTTGAAGCGCCGGCTGTTGTAGCGCGGCGTTTCGACGAACAGGTCCAGCGCCTTGCCCCGCGCGTTCTTGGCGAAGAGCTGCAGCGGGTAGTAAATTGTCTGTAAAAACAGGCCAGTATCGTTAGTGAAGATGGGCGCGATCACGTTGACCAGTTGCGCCATGTTCGCGATCTTCAGGATGTGGGCGTTGTTGATGAAGGCGTTGAGGAAGGTGGCGACGACCAGTGCGTCTTCTAAGTTGTAGTGCTCTTCCAGGATGCGGCGGCCCGTGCCTTGGTTGGCACCGCGCGCCCGGTACCACACGTTCCACTCGTCCCACGCGATGTAGATCTTGCGGTTACGCACGCCGTTGAGAGCCGCATCGATTACGCCCTCGGCTGTCTTGATGCGGTCGTAGAGTTCCATGGAGGACGCGATGAACTCCGGGTAGTCGTTCGCGTTGTTGCCGACGTAGAGGTGTAGCGCAAGATAGTCGGCGTGGTTCTTGAGGAAGTCGAGCACGGTGCGGTTCCAACCGATCCAATCGGAGCCTCCTCCGTAATTCGACGAGCCTGCGGCGATCAGCTTGATACTCGGATCAGTCCACTTCATCAGCTTCGCGGCTTCCAGTGCGAACTTGGAATACTCGACCACATCGCGGTGGCCCATCTGCCAGCCGCCGTCCATCTCATTGCCCAGGCCCCAGTAGGTGACCTTCCACGGCTCGGCGCGGCCGTTGCGCTTGCGCTCGCGTGTTACGGCGGTGTCAGCGGACCCGTTGCAGTACTCCACCCACTCCTGCGCTTCGGTCCAAGTGCCTGTGCCGAGGTTGGCGCAGATGTAGGGCTCCGCGCCCAGCGCTTGTGAATAGTCGAGGAAGTCGTGCGTGCCGAAGCGATTCGATTCGACCGCTCCCCAGGCCATATCGAGGCGTGGAGGCCGCTGATCGCGCGGTCCGATGCCGTCGCGCCAGTGGTAGTTGGAGGAGAAGTTGCCGCCCGGCCAGCGGAGCTGCGTGACGTTCAGGTCCTTCGCGGCGGCCAGAACATCTTTTCGGTAGCCCTTGGCGTCGGAGAGCGGTGACTTTTCGTCAAAGATTCCGCCGTCGATGCAGCGTCCCAAATGTTCGGCGAAATTGCCGTAGATCTTCGGATCAATGTCGCCGATGATGCGCTCGGTGTCGATCTTGACGCGGGCGCGTAGCGGTCCTTGTTGGGCCTTCAAAATAAACGGGGCGGCGAGGAGGGTTTTCGAGAGCGTGCGGCGTGTGAGCATCGCTAGCCAGCGTCCCGCATTGCTGCCCACGGGTCAAGGGGCTACAATGCTCCTCATGAACTCGAAATGGATCGCTCTGTTTGCGCTCAGCGCCGCGGCGTTTGCCCAGGTGCAGAATTTCAAGCCTGTCACCGAGGAGATGCTGAAGAATCCCAGTCCGAATGACTGGCTGAGCTTCAGCCGCACGCAGGATGCGCAGCGGTTCAGTCCGCTTACGCAGATCGATAAGAACAACGTGAGCAAGCTCGGGCTCGCCTGGGTGCGCGGGCTCGGCACGGGAACTACGGAGTCGATTCCGATTGTGCATGACGGGACTATGTACATCATCGTCCCTGGCGGGATGGTGCAAGCGCTGAATGCGACGAATGGCGATATCTTGTGGGAATACAAGCGCCCGAATCTGGCGGCGAATGTGGCGAGCCAGGCCCGGTCGAAAACCATCGCGATTTTTCAGGACATCGTTACGTATACCGCGCCTGACGGATTCGTGGTGGGGCTCGATGCTCGCACGGGCGAGAAGCGTTGGGAGACGTATGCGGGGACGGCGGGGCAGACCTCGGGACCGGTGATCGCGAACGGCAAGGTGATTTCGGGGCGGGCGTGCTCGCAGACCCGGACCAGTTGCTTCATCGTGGCGCATGACGCACTAACTGGCAAGGAGCTGTGGAAGTTCTACACGGTGCCGGGGCCGGGCGAGCCTGGGTATGAGAGCTGGGGAAACCCTTCAGCGGCGACGCATGAGAAGAATATGGCTTCGACCTGGGGCTTGCCGGGGTCGTACGATCCGGTGAGGAACCTGGTGTATTGGGGCGTCGCGAATCCGATGCCGAACACGCGTGCGGACCGGCATGACGGGAATCCCGACGCGACGTCGCGCACCTCGCCGTCGGACCTCTATAGCAACTCGACGCTGGCGATTAATCCGGATACGGGGAAGCTCGTTTGGTATTACCAGCATCTGCCTGGCGACGATTGGGATGAAGACTTCACCAATGAACGCATCCTGACGCGCGTGAAGTTCAACCCCGATCCGAAGTGGGTGAAGTGGATCAATCCCAACATCAAACGCGGCGAGGAGCGTGATGTCTCCGTGATGATGGGCGAAGGCGGCGGCATCTTCGTCAACGACCGCGGGACCGGGGAACTGCTGTGGGCGACGCCGTTCCCCTTCGACACGCCGCGCTTCCTGATTTCGAACGTGGATGGCGCGACGGGCAAGACGTCGATCAACTGGGACTTGGTATTGAAGACTCCAGGTGAGAATCACCTGATCTGCTACTTCAATACGACCAGCTACTGGCCGAGTTCGTATCATCCGGGCACGAAGTCCGTGTACGTTCCGTATGTGGACAATTGCCTCGACATGACGCGCAAGGGTCCGCAAGGCAACGAACGCCGCGTCGGCAAGCAGCGCCCCGAAGGCAAGCCCGAAGAGTTCGCCGGCATCGCGAAGGTGAACTTGGAAACGGGCGAGATGATCCACTTCGGCAAAGGCCCCATCCCGAGCAACGGCTCGACGCTGGCCACCGCGGGCGACGTGGTGTTCCACGGTGACTTGAACCGCCGCTTCCGCGCCTATGACGCGGCCACGGGCAAGCAGTTGTGGGAGTCGATCCTGGGAGGACCGATCGCTGTGAACACGATGACGTATGCGGTCAACGGGCGTCAGTACGTCGCGGTCACCACGGGCGAAACGTTGATGTCCAACATGGGCGCAGCGGCAAAAGCTCCCAGGGGTCACACGGCGGTGTACGTGTTCGCGCTGCCGCAATGAGAACGAAGACCAACTGGAAGCGGTTCGATTCGCTAACCGACAGCGACGTTCATGAGGCTGTGAAAGCAGACCCAGATGCAGCGCCCATATTGGATGCCGCGTGCTTTCGCCGCGCGAAGGTTGTTATGGCCGAGCCAAAGACGGCAATCTCGTTCAGCCTGGGCCGGGATGTGGTGGAGTAGGTCGGGGGCGAGCCGCACTTGAGGGAGTTTATTTCTTGGCCACGCTGTCGGCGGCATCGACCGTGGCATTGGAGATAAACGGAACTTCTACCGACTGCTGCACTCCCCCGATGGAAACAATTCTGGTAACCATTCTTGAAATCGTCCCGGAAATCTTTCGGTCATCGAATTCACGGAGTTTGTTCGCCGCTTCAGTTTTCTGAGTTGTCTCTTCGTGGACCACGAAAAACTTGAGGTCACCACTGGGAGGAAGTGGCTTCAATAGATAGGTCCTTGAGATTTCAGTCTTGCCTTGGGCGTCGTTCCCGACACGATATTCCATCTCATGCCCTACCCAAACGACTCTTTTGCCGATTGCAGCCTTGGGGTTTCTCTCAACATCTGCATACGAAATAGGTTCGGCTGACTTTTGCTGGCTCAAGCCAAGAGTGCAACCAGACAACATCACGGAAACGGCCAATAGAGGGAGCACGGGAGAGGATTGAATTCTCATAGAGTGAGTGTATTCCCCCCCCCCAGCATGTCAAGCGCCACATCCCGTAGCGCGTCGACGACCACGATTGGACTCCACTACAGAAGCGCGATGAACTCCTTGACGGATAGGTTGGCGCTGCGGATGATCGTGCGGAGCGTGCCTTCTGGGTACGGACTGCGCGAAGTGCATCGGCACCGTTAGGCTCGCCCCATCAGATTCGCGATACATCGTTAGGTGGCTGCCCTTTTGACGCCATTGAACGAAGCCCGCTCTTTCCAGCGCCTTCAAGGCATCCTTGGGACGGACGGCAGGGAGCCGGTTAGCGGACATCGGAGAGTTGAACCAACGCGCTGAATACGGGGGCGGATTCGTGACCCTTTGGAATGGGTTCCTTGTGCGCCGCTAGATTCTCCAGGTGCAGTTCGATCGCTTCGCGTGCGTTCCGTGTTGCGGCCTCGACGGTTTCGCCGTAGGAGATGCAGCCCGGCAATGATGGGACCACGACTGTGAAGCCTCCGTCCTCGTCGGGGACCAAAGCAATCTGGTAGGACTGGGGACGCTTCGTACGAGCCATAACTTGATCTTACTCCAGCCACTCGACCGTGACATCCACCAACAATGGCCCGAGCAGTGCGGCAGCTTCGTGCTCCGCGGCTTGGAGAACCTTTTCCGCGTAAGGCCGATCCCCGGATACGGTGACCGCCGCGACCAAGCCCTGCTTCCAGGACTCCTGATACGCGATCTCGGCTACCGCCACGTTGCAGCGTGAGCGCAAGCGGTCCTTTAGGCCCTTGACCCAGTGGCGTTTGTCTTTGAGGGACTGGCACTCATGCAGCGCCAGCTCAAACGTGATGACGCCGACGCAGGGCACGGCTTATGCGACAGCGGCCTCGTCGCGCTCGGTGATGAACGCTTCGATGATGTCGCCGGGTTTGATGTCGCTGTAGTTGGCGATGCTGATGCCGCATTCGAAGCCGGCTTTGACTTCGCTGGCGTCATTCTTGAAGCGGCGCAGGCCTTCGACCTTGCCGGTGTGGACCACGATGTTGTCGCGCAGCAGGCGGACCTGGCTGTTGCGGGTGATGACGCCGTCCATAACCTGACAACCGGCGACGGTGCCGGCCTTGGTGACCTTGAAGACGTCGCGCACTTCGGCGCGGCCCTTGTAGACTTCCTTGAAGACCGGATCGAGCATGCCGGTCATGGCCTTCTTCATCTCATCCGCGAGTTCGTAGATGATGGTGTGCAGGCGGATGTCGATTTTTTCCTGCTCGGCGATGACTTGGGCGTTGCGCTCGGGGCGCACGTTGAAGCCGATGATGATGGCGCTGGAGGTTGTGGCCAGCAGCACGTCGCTTTCGGTGATCGCGCCGACGCCTGCGCGCAGGACGCGGATCTTGACCTTGTCGGTGGAGAGCTTCTGCAGCGTGTCCGCCAGAACTTCGGCGGTGCCACCCACGTCGGTCTTGAGGATGATGTTGAGTTCTTTGACCTCGCCCTCTTTCATCTGCGCGTGCAGCTGATCCAGCGTGAGGCGGTTGTTCTTGGACATCGCCACTTCGCGGGCCTTGGCTTCGCGATAGATAACGATCTGCTTGGCCTTGGCGGTGTCGGTCACCACCTGGAACGTATCGCCGACTTCGGGCACCGAATCGAGTCCGAGAACTTCGACAGGCATCGAGGGGCCGACGGAGCGGACGCTGACGCCCTGATCATCGAACAGTGCGCGGACCTTGCCGAAGACGGAGCCGCAAATAAAGTGGTCGCCTACTTTCAGTGTTCCGTTGCGGATCAGCACGGTGGCCACGGCACCACGCGACCGGTCGAGCTTGGCTTCGAGCACGTTGCCCATGCCAGGACGATCCGGGTTGGCGCGCAGGTTTTGAATTTCCGCAACCAGCAGGATCATCTCCAGCAGGCCGTCGAGATTCGTTTTCGCTTTGGCGGAGACGGGCACCATGACGGTATCGCCGCCCCAGTCTTCGGCCAGCAGGCCGCGGTCCGCCAACTGCTGCTTGATACGCTCAGGCTGCGCGTCGGGCTTGTCGATCTTGTTGATGGCAACAATGATCGGGACCTTGGCGGCTTTGGCGTGATCAATGGCTTCGAGCGTTTGCGGCATTACGCCGTCGTCGGCCGCAACCACCAGGATGACGATGTCAGTAACCTTGGCACCGCGGGAACGCATGCGGGTGAAGGCTTCGTGGCCGGGCGTATCGATGAAGCTGATCATCTGCCCGTTCTTTTCGACGTGATAGGCACCGATGTGCTGCGTGATGCCGCCGGCTTCGCGGCCCGCGACGTTGGCTTCACGAATCGCGTCCAGCAGCGATGTTTTGCCGTGATCAACGTGACCCATGATGGTAACCACGGGGGGCCGCTTCTCGCGGTCGTCGTCGACTTCGGTCTGCTGAATTTCGTGCGTGGTTTCCTCTTCGTAGCTGAGCCGGTTGGTCATGGCGCCGAAATCGCGCGCCAGGTCCTCGGCCAGTTTGACGTCGAGCGTTTGGTTGATGGTGGCGTAGATCTTGCGATCCACCAAGCGCTTAACCAGTAGGTTCGCCTTGATACCGAGCTTCTCAGAAAGCTCCTTCACCGTGACGCCTTCGGCAATGGTGATCTCACGATCCACGTCCGGCGGAACGAATTCCTGCTGCCGGCGTTGCTGCGGACGGAGACGGCCTTCCTCACTATCCACATCGCGGCGGCGCGCGCCGTGGGCTCCTTGACCGGGTTTGGTCGCATGACGGCGGCCAGGATCAGCGGGCGGCAACGTCTGCGCTTCCGAGGTCGGATGCATGGGACGGCCACGCATGCCGCCGGGACCACCGGGTCCGCGCATGCCGGGTCCACCAGGACGTTGCGGATAAGAGCCAGGGGCACCGGGGGCTCCGGGTGCGCGCATGATGGGCTGGCCGGGGCGGACGGTTCCACGATAAATCGGTTGACCGGGGACAGGGCTGGCCGGACGCGCGGGTGCGCCGGGACGCGGAGCTCCGGGGGCGGGAGTAGCGGGCGCTCCGGGACGAGCAAGGCGTGCAGCCAAGTCGGGGCGCGGCGGAACGATGGGCCGCGCGGCGGGCTGGCCTGCCAAATTCGGACGCGCCGGCGGGCGCAGGGGACTACCGGGTCCAGGCGCGGCGGGTTGCTGCGGACCACCGGGTCCGGGAGCGATGGTCATTTGCGGAGGCCGCATTGCAGGCGGGCGAGGAGCCGGAGGCGCGGGCCTGCTGGGAACGGCCGGCATGCTAGGAACAGCGGAAACGGGTGGAGCTGGACGAGGTGTGCCGGGCGTTGCGGCTTCCGGCGGCGCGGGAGCGGCAGGCGCAGCAGCAACAGGCGGCGCGGGAGCTGGCGGCGCGGGCGGCAGCGGGGCTAAAGGCGTCAACGCAGGCGGAACCGGCAACGGCTGCCGGGGTCCGGAAATAATCTGCCCAGGCCTGGGCGGTGGAGCCGAAGGCGGCGGCGTGGGCCGCGCAGGAATCGGAATACCGCGCGGAGCAAGCGGCGGAGCCAACGGAGATCCACTCAACAATGGCGGACGCAGCGGAACCGCGGCGCGGGGCGGAGGCGGCACGCTCTCAGCGGCTTCCTTCGCGGGAGTTTCTTTTTTCTCAGGTTCAGACTTGGCGACGGGAGCCGCTGTGGGCACCGGCACATCCGCCGGCCTCGGCGCTTGTTGCCGGGGAGCTTCGCTGGCCTCTTCGTTTGATTCCTGGCGCGGTTTCGCCGTGACGCCACCGGAAGCGAAGTGCCGCCGGACAATGAGCGCGTGGTCTTCATCGAGCGAGCTCGAGTGGGTCTTCTTTTCGTTTATGCCCAACTCGGGTAAAAGTTCGAGGATGAAGGCCGTCTTCACCTCAAGCTCCCGCGCTAGCTCATTGATCCGGATCTTACTCATAACGGAAATCGCCCCTGGAACGGAACTCCAGCCGCGCGAATTTTTGTTATTCTCCCTTTTCCGCTTCGGGCGCTTCCACGCCTTGCGAAGAATCCTGAGTTTCTATCGTAACAGATTGCTGTTCCAGCACTTCTTCCGCTGGAACAGGTGCGGCGGCTTCCGGCTGCTCGGTCTCGAACTGGCCGTAATAGGCGACAACTGCATTCTGGATCGCTTCGACGTTGTGCGCCTCCGCGCCTTCAGTCACAATTCCGGGAACTTCCTGGAGTTGCTCTGGCGTCATGCCGCCGAGTTGTTCCACGGTGGTGATCCCCGCGGCCATCAATACTTCGATGAGCGCGTCGGGCATGCCGTTGTCCGTAAGCACGGAGACGGGCGCGCCGGGAACCACCATCGCGGACATCTGCGACTCTACTTCCTGGCGTTTCTCTTCCTCGCTCTTAATATCGATGCGCCAGCCCAGCAGTTTGGCTGCCAAGCGCACGTTCTGCCCCTTCTTGCCGATGGCGAGCGAGAGCTGCGTGTCATCCACGATGACTTCCATGTGATGCGTGGCGGCGTCCACGATGGTGATCCGGGAGATCTTGGCGGGACTCAGTGCGTGCGTCGCAAACACCACCGGGTCTTCGCTGAACTCAATGATGTCGATCTTTTCGCCGCGCAGTTCACGGATAATGGACTGCACGCGCATGCCCTTCATGCCGACGCACGCGCCCACGCTATCCACGTCACGGTCCCGGCTGCTAACCGCAATCTTGGTGCGTTCGCCGGCTTCCCGCGCGCAGCCTTTGATGATGATGGTACTGTCGTAGATCTCCGGGACTTCCTGTTCGAACAGGCGCATCACCAGCTCCGGCGCGGCACGCGAAAGAATGACGCCCGCGTTCTTGCCGGTTTTTTCCACCGCGCGAATCACGCAGCGCACCCGGTCACCCACGCTGAAGCTTTCGAGCTTCGATTGTTCCTTGCGCAGGATGCGGGCTTCGGTCTTGCCCATGTCGACGACCAAATCCGGACCTTCAATGCGCTTGATGACACAGGTAACCATCTCACCCACGCGGCTGGAAAATTCGGAGAACACGTTGTCGCGCTCAGCTTCGCGGAGCTTCTGCAGGATCACCTGCTTGGCTGTTTGGGCGGAAATGCGGCCCAGCACGTCGGTCGGTTTGGGGAAGCGGACCTCGCTGCCGATCTCCGCCTCCGCGCTGTACTTGCGTGCATCTTCTAGTGAGATTTGATTCTTGGGATCCTCGATGGTTTCGACCACCGTCTTGACGCCGTAGATCACGATGGCACCTGCCACGTCGATGTCCGCAGCCAGGTTCTCCTCCGTATGGAAGTGCTTGCGCGCGGCCACCAGCATCGCGTCCTTCACGGCTTCCAGAATGATCTTCGGATCGATGCCCTTTTCCTTGGACAGTATCTCGATAGACTGATAAATCGGTGCCAGGCTGCTCATATTGTTTGGGTCCTGTGAAGGTCAGTTCGTCTTACCACTCGAACTTGAGGTTGGCCTTTTCTACTTGTTCCAAAGGGAACTGAATCGTCTTACCCGGTGCGGGTTCCAGAGTGATGACGCCTGCGGTGAAGCCGGCAAGCGTGCCCATCCAATGGGACTTTTCTTCCACAGGCTCACGCAGAGTCACTTTGATCTTTTGTCCAGTGAAACGCTCAAAGTCACGCGGGCGGCTGAGCTTGCGCTCCACGCCGGGTGAGCTGACTTCCAGCGTGTACTTACCGCCGGGGATGATGTCTTCGACGTCCAGAATGGTGCCGACCTGCTGGGACATGAGTTCGCAGTCGGCGTGCGTGACGCCCTCGGGTCTGTCGATAAACATGCGGAGCACGCGAGTTCCGCCGCCGCCCAGCAACTGGACGTCGACAATCTCAAGCCCTTCGCTCGCGGCCACGCGCTCGGCGATGACCTGTATTTTCTCGACTACTGTGTCTCTGGCCGCCATAATCCTTGACTGTAGAAACAAAAAAGTGGGCTTGCGCCCACTCTCATGTTCGATCTCGACTGACTCCATTATACACCCTGCGGAGCGGGATGGAAGGAGCTGGCGGAAGGGATCGGAAATATCTTAATATTGCAAATTGAATAGATGATATTTAAAATACTAGATAGATGTTCCCGCGTACCACCATCGACAGCACGCTCTATGCCCTGGATGGTCAGGCTGCCGTCGCCCTCATCGGACCTCGGCAAGTGGGGAAAACCACCCTGGCTCTGCAAGTTGCGGACCTACGGCCCTCCATCTACCTGGACCTGGAGACCGCCGAGGACAGGGCCAAGCTGGGCGATCAGCCCGTACTCTTCCTCCGAAGCTGCGAGGACCGGCTGGTGATCCTGGACGAGATTCACCGCGTGCCGGAGCTGTTCCCTGAGTTGCGGGCGCTCATCGACCAGGGGCGGCGGCGTGGGCACCGAACCGGGCGCTTCCTGATCCTGGGTTCGGCATCGATGGACTTGCTGCGCCAGTCAAGTGAGAGTTTGGCGGGACGCATCACCTATATGGAGATGGGGCCGCTGAACATCCTGGAGACGCACGCGACGCAACCCGATCCGACGCAGCTGTGGGTGCGGGGCGGGTTCCCGGACAGTTACCTGGGGGACACCGAGCAGCACAGCTTCGAATGGCGGCGCAACTTCATCCGCACGTATCTGGAGCGCGACGTTCCTCTTTTTGGACCGCGCGTGCCAGCCGAGGGCATGGAGCGGTTGTGGACCATGCTCGCGCACAACCAAGGCGGGATTCTGAACGCATCGAAGCTGGCGCAGTCGCTGATGGTCAGCGCGCCCACGGTGACGCGGCACATCGACCTGCTGGTCGATTTGCTACTAGTACGCCGTCTACAGCAATACTCGGGAAACTCAGGCAAGCGTGTTGTGAAGGCCCCCAAGGTCTACATCCGTGATAGCGGCATGGTCCACGCGCTGTTGCGGATTCCAGACTTCGAGCAACTGTGCGGGCATCCCGTGGTGGGTTCGAGCTGGGAGGGCATGGTGATCGAAACACTGATCGCGGCTGCTCCGGAGCGCACCGCTGCCAGCTATTACCGCACGGCGGCGGGTGCCGAGATCGATTTACTGCTCGACATTCCCGGTCACGGCTTGTGGGCCATCGACGTAAAGCGCGGCCTTGCACCCAAAGTTCAGCGCGGGTTCCACAACGCCTGTGACGACGTGAAACCGGTGCGCCAGTTCGTCGTTTACTCGGGCGACACTCGCTATCCGATGACTGAGGACCTACAAGCCATCAGCCTGGTGGAGATGACGTCCATGTTGAAGAACTTGCATCTTTGATATACTGCCGGAAGCTAACTCACAAGGAGATACTATGTCGCGACGCGTCGCAGTTACACTGGCTTTGAATTTCTTGATCGCTGTAGGAGCGGTGACTTCCCTGGTTGCCCAGGCCCCCGATGGTGCCGCCAAAGGCGCGCCGAAAGCCAAGGGCGCTGCCCCCGCGAAACAGACTCCTGCTCGCGCTGGGCTCTTTTTTAAGGAAGTGTGGAAGCAGAACCCGAACGGCGGCGAAGCCAAGCTGACGCAAGCCAACGTCGACAACGCGGAACTCGACCTCCATATCTACGGCTGCGGCGGCCCCGAGGGGCTGCTGATGACCGGCTTCGACAACAGCGACCCGAACCCGACCCACACCTGGACCGGTGTCTGCGAAGCCGCGTCGATGTTCACGCTGAGCCACAAGACGAAGTTCGCGGACTTAAGCCCCGCCTCGGCCCGCGTGCGCGTCAACGCGAAGACCAGCGGCTTCCACAAGCTGAGGCCGGTCGTGAAAACCTCTGAAGGGGTGTGGATGATCGGCAACATGGAAATCGGCACCAACGCGGACTTCCTGGTCACCGAAGTGAACTTCAGTGAAGTCCGCTGGTGGCGCCTGAACGCCGCCAAGGTCGCCCCGACGGGCAACGCGCTGGCGACGGTGGACCTCTCCTCCATCGACGAATTCGGCTTCGCCGACATGCTGGCCGGCAGCGGCCACGGCCCAGGCGGCTGGGGCGACGTCGCACAGATCGAACTCTACGCGAACTCCAAGCCGCGCCAGTAAGCGGCTACCTGCGGGTGACCAGCAGCGAAGCGACAAATCCTTGAGCCTCGGGAGAGTCGCGAATCGTGCGCCAACTTACGAACGCTCCCCGCGCCATCCCGATTTTCTGAAGCACGTCGGTCTGGTGCCAGGTAACTGAATGATCGTAGTCAGCTGTGTGCCGATGGTCCTGCAACTGGACGAAGCTACTTGCAATCGTGAGTAAATGAAACGGAGTAGAACCATGCTGGGGACTTGTCCCAATCTGCTTCATCTGCTCTGTGCATGCCTGCTTCACCCTGTTGTGCTCAATCATCCGCGCGATGCGGGGGCGTTCCGTTAGGCGACGCCAGTTCTTGGCCGTCTCAATGGTCAGCAGGTGAAACAGAGCATAGTAGGCTGTCGAAACGGAGCGTCGCAGGCTGGCCTGCCGGGGGCGCCTTTCCCACGTTGCCAAATGCTGGGCTAGCTCAAGCAGGTCGTCCGGGAACTTGTCGTTCATCACCACGAGGGCTCGCGAAGACTCGCCTGCTCAGAAGCGCTTCGATAATTGAAGTACCAAAGAAGCCCCAGATCCAAGGGACTGACGTGTTCCAGAATGACCTTAGCCGCACGCGTAGAACTTCGGCGCAAATGGGACTTGTCGGCAGCTTTATCCGCGAGTACAACACGGAAGTAAATCGCTGCATCGCCGCTGTAGTCTTCCCTCAGCTCGTAGCGGATACGTACAACATCGGGTTTTAGCTCCTGCTCGGCTCGGGCAACCAAAGTAGCGATTTCCGCAAGCTGCGCCGCCCCTATCGTGCCGATAGAAACGCCTCGATTATGGACGATACTGGTAGCCACGTTTTCATTGTACATCCCCATAATCGCCTACCAGCCCCTCCTTTTTCGGAGCTCGGTGATGTGCGCCACGTGGTGGTGCCCATGCCATGCGTAGTTGCCGAGTTGTTGGTCTAATCTTGCAAGACCGAACTCCGAGTGAAGAAACGTGCGTGTGAAGTCGGCGGGAGGAAGTGAGCACCAAACCACCACCCAACGTTTGTGCAAAGCATCCAGCAGGGCAAGTGAAACCTCTACCGGCGTCAAACGGTAGTCCGGCAACTCAGCGTATTTCACTTCGTCGTAACCTTTGACCGCTGGTTGTTCCTCCGTGAGCGCGAATTTCATGCGAATATAGGCGTGCATGTGGCCGTCCGGCAGATGGTGTACCAGTTGGCGAACAGTCCAACCGCCGTCGCGGTAGGGAGTGTCGAGTTGCTCGTCATTCAGCCCTGCGATGGCGGAGCGCAAGGCCGCTGGCGCTTGAATTAGATCCTCGATCCAGCCCACGCCTTGCTCGGCGGTTGTTGTGTCCGGTGCGATGTAGGGTCCGATGGGGAAACGTAGATCCATACTTTCGAGCGTACAATAGAAGTAGCCGTGACGCCCCTCATCGACACTTTCGGACGCCTGCACAACAACCTGCGCATCAGCGTGACCGACCGTTGCAACATCCGCTGCTTTTACTGCATGCCGGAAGAGACGCCGAAGTACGAACCCCGCGAGAATATTCTGAGCTTCGAGGAGATCGAGCGCTTCGTGCGCGTGGCGGTCACTCTGGGGATTCGCAAGCTCCGCATCACGGGCGGCGAACCGCTGGTGCGCAAGGATCTGCCCAAGTTGATCGGCAAGCTCGCGAGCATTCCGGGTATTGAAGACATCGCGATGACGACCAACGGCGTATTGCTCGCCCAGCACGCGCAGGCGCTTTACGACGCGGGGCTGCGGCGGCTGAACGTCCACTTGGATACGCTGGACCGCGCGCGCTTCCTGCACATCACGCGGCGCGACGATTTCCCCAAAGTCATGGAAGGCATCGACGTCGCGCAGAAGATCGGCTTTGGCCCCATCAAGATTAACGCTGTCGCGGTGAAGAATCTGGTGGAGGATGACATCGTCCCGCTGGCGCGCTTCGGCCGCGAGCGCGGCATTGAGATCCGCTACATCGAGTTCATGCCGCTCGATTCCCAAGGACTTTGGGAAAAAGACAAGGTCCTGTTGACCGACACGATGCTCGGGATGCTGACGCGCGAGATCGGCCCGCTGGAAGAAATCCCCGACGCCGACGTGCGCGCCCCCGCCACCGAGTTCCGTTTCAAAGACGGCATCGGCCAGGTCGGCTTCATCGCCAGCGTGAGCAAGCCGTTCTGCCTGAACTGCAACCGCATCCGCCTGACCTCGGATGGCAAGCTGCGCTACTGCCTGTTCGCTGTGGATGAGACTGACGTGCGCGGCCTACTCAGGGACGGTGGCTCCGACGACGCCATCGCCGCTGCCATCCGTGAGAACGTCCGCCAGAAGTGGCTCGGCCACGAGATCAACACCGCGAAGTTCGTACCGCCCCCGCGCCCGATGTATTCTATTGGCGGCTAGCGTTGCTATCCTGTGAGTTCATGCCCGAGCCTTACGTCGAACAAGACCACAACCCCCACCCCCTCGAATTCGCCATGCCCGCAGGCGCCATCGACGCGCACATGCACGTCATCGGACCCTTCGACCAATTCCCGCTGTCGCCGAAAGCCCAATACCAACCTTTCCCCGCAAGCTGGCAGGAGCAAAAGAGCATCCTTTGTGACAGGCTCGGCTTCTACGGCTACGTAGTGGTGCAAGCAACCTGCCACGGTACCGACAACCGGGTCGTCGTCGACGCGTGTGAACACATGGAGGGCCGCGCAGCGGGCGTCGCTAGCGTGACTGAAGACATCTCCGCCGACGAACTCAAGCGCATGCACGAAGCCGGCATCCGGGGCGTGCGCTTCGCGTTCCTCCCGCACATCGCCAGCGAAACGACGCCTCCCGAAGTCATCCAGCGCGTGGCCGCGAAAATCGCGCCGCTGGGCTGGCACACGGACCTTTACTTCCTGCCGCAGAACTTCGACATCATGGAGCCGCTCATCAAGTCGCTCCCCACCCCGGTGATCATCGACCACATGGGCCGGCCCGACGTGAACGTGCCGGTCGAAAAGAACGATTACTTCCAAAAGCTGCTCGCCCTAGGCGCGACCCGCAACGACATCTTCTGGAAGGTCACTTCGCCCGACCGCTACACCCGCTCAGCACGCCCGGAAGACTGGGGCATCGTGCTGCCCTTCGCGCATGCGCTGATCGCGGCGTTCCCCGGCAACATCCTGAGCGGCACGGACCGCCCGCGCCCCAACATGAATACGGTGATCGTCACTGGCCGCGGCAATCCGCCCAACAAAATGCCCAACGACGGCGACATCGCGAACCACTGGATCTGGCCGTCGGCGCACAAAGACCCCGCGATCCTCAAGCGCATCTTGGTCGAGAACCCCCGCAAGCTGTATCATTTCAAGTAATGCCGCATCTGCGATTGGAATTGCCCGAAGAATGGGCCCGCGAAGAGTGGGCTCACAAGCTGCTGGACCATTTGGTGGAAACCGTCGCCGCAATGCGCATGGGGGACCCGCCGGTGCCGCTGATCAACAAGATCAACCTCAAGCACGCCATCATCCCGGCGCACTACGCGCACGTCGCGGGCGATCCAAACAAGCGCTTCATCCACGTGACGCTCGCCGCGGGCAACGATACTCCAGGCCGCACCGCCGAGGTCCGCAGCGGAGCCGCCGTGAAGCTCGGCAATGAGATCGATGCTTTCCTGGCCAACTATCCCTCGATAGCCGCAGTGGTCGCGTCGGCAACGGTGTGGGTCCAGGACATCGACCGCGACCGAGGCTACACCACCACGGCGGAGCGCAAGAAGGCCCGGGAACAAAAGTAACTAAAGTCCTTATATTCGGCATGAAATACACGACTCTCTTGCTTCTGTTGCTAAGCGCTTCGGCGATGGCAGAAACCGCACGCACGGTGGAGGCGAAAGGCTCCGCCGGTTACGCGGGTTTCGAGGACGAGGACAACCATGCGCACATCGGCGGGTCGGTCCGCTTTTACGTGACCCCGCGCTTCAGCGTCGAGCCGGAGTTCCAATACATGCGCGGCTCGGCCCGGCATAGCGACATCCTCCTGGTACCCAACCTGAACTGGGATTTCCGCACCAGCGGACGCGTCATGCCCTACATCACCGGCGGCATCGGCTGGCTGCGCAGCAGCTTCGGTCAGTTCCGCCCCACATTCACCTACAGCGAAGGCTTCTTCCAAATTGGAGCTGGAGTGAAGGTCCGAGCCAACGACCACTGGCTTGTCGCCCCCGAATTCCGGCTCGGCACCGAACTGCATGCCCGCGTGGGCGTCGCCATCGGCTACACGTTCAAACGCTAACTCCTGCTAAACTGGTAGCTTGTCCGAATTTCCACAACGCCGCCAAAGCGTCGCGTCCGCTTTGGCGTCTCATAAGGCCGAGGCCTTGCTGGTCAGTTCGCCGGCTAGCGTCCGGTACTTGACCGGTTACACCGGCTCCAATGGCCTGGTCCTGATCACGCCCCTCGAGAGTTACTTCTTTACCGACCCCCGCTACGCCACCGACGCGCAGGCCAATATCGACTGCAAGGTCCACATCTGCAGGAAGGGCTTGTTCGAAGAAGCAGCCGCCGTCGTGAAGCGCAAGCACCTGAAGCGGATTGGCTTCGAACCCTCCTGGATGCAGGTGGAGCCGTTCGAGAAGCTGAAAACCAAGCTGGGCACCGGAATCAAGTTGGTCCCGGTATCCGGCGTAGTCGAAAACCTGCGCGCCGTGAAGTCACCGGCGGAAATCGCCCGCATCCGGGCTGCGGTGAGCGCGAACTCCGAGGCTTTCCGCAAGACCCTGAGCCGCGTCAAGCCCGGTGTCCGCGAAATGGATGTCGCGGCCGAACTCGACTTCCAAATGCGCATGCTGGGCGCGGAGAAGCCTGCCTTCGAGACCATCGTGGCCTCAGGCGCACGCACGGCCCTGCCCCACGCGCACCCCACGTCCAAGAAAATCGAAGCTGGTGAATTGCTGCTCATCGACATGGGCGCGACCCTCGACGGCTACACCTCGGATATGACGCGCATGGCCCACCTGGGCGCGCCCAGCAAACGGACCATCGCACTCTACAAGGCTGTATTGGCCGCGCAACTTGCCGGAATCGCGGCAGTTAAGCCGGGTGTGCCGGTTAGCAGGGTAGACGCCGCAGCCCGCGAGGTGCTAAAACGGCATGAGTTGGACAAGGCGTTCGTGCACTCCACCGGCCACGGGCTGGGTCTGGAAATCCACGAGGGACCGCGCATCGCGAAGAAGGAAAAAACCAAGCTGCGCGCCGGCATGGTGATCACCATCGAGCCGGGAGCCTACATCGAAGGCTTCGGCGGCGTGCGGATTGAAGATACGGTGCTGGTGACAGAGACAGGCTGTGAGATTCTCACGCCCACGTCAAAGCAACTGATTGAGATTTAGATGACGATTAAAGAAATCAAAGAACTGCTGGACCTGTTCAGCACAACCGATGTGGCCGAACTGGAGGTCCAACGCGGCGAAAACCGTGTGCGCCTGGTGCGCGCGGGGACGCAGCTGACTCATGTTGTCCCGGCTTCGGCCCCTGCGCCGATGGCGGCACCCATTGCAGCTCCGGCTCCGGCCCCAGCGGTGGCCGACAATACCACCACCGTCAAATCGCCCATCGTGGGGACCTACTACGACGCCCCCTCGCCCGACGCGCCGGCTTTTGTCAAAGTGGGCGACAGTGTGGAAGCCGGCCAAGTGCTGTGCATCATCGAATCGATGAAGCTGATGAACGAGATTGAAGCCGAGGCGGCGGGAACCGTGGTCGCCAAGCTTGTCGAAAACGGCCGTCCGGTGGAGTACGGGGAAGCCCTCTTCTCCGTGAAGCCTCGCTAACGATGTTCGAGAAAATTCTCATCGCCAACCGCGGCGAAATCGCCCTGCGCGTCATCTGCGCCTGCAAAGAACTGGGCATCCGCACCGCGGCCGTGTATTCCGAAGCCGACCGCCACAGCCTGCACACGCGCTTCGCCGACGAAGCCATCTGCATCGGCCCAGCGAAAAGCGCGCGCAGTTACCTGGACGTCGCCGCCGTCATCAGTGCCGCCGAGATCACCAACGCCCAGGCGATCCATCCCGGCTACGGCTTCCTCTCTGAAAACGCCGACTTCGCCGAAGTGTGCGAAACCAGCGGACTGAAGTTCATCGGCCCCAAGCCGGAAATCATCCGCAAGATGGGCCAGAAGCAGCTCGCGCGCACCGCCATGAAAGAAGGCGGCGTGCCAATTCTGCCTGGGTCCGAGGGCATCCTGCAGAGCCCCGAAGAGGCGCTGGAGCTAGGTGAGCAAATCGGCTACCCAGTGATGATCAAGGCCTCGGCCGGCGGGGGCGGGCGCGGCATGCGCGTGGTTCGATCCGCCGAAGAGTTGCCCGCACTGATGGCGCAAGCCCAGAATGAAGCGGCGGCAGCGTTTTCCTGCGGCGATCTCTACATGGAGAAGCTGGTCGAAAATCCGCGCCACATCGAATTCCAAATTCTTGCCGACGAACACGGCAACGTCGAAGTGCTGGGCGAGCGCGAATGCTCCATCCAGCGGCGGCATCAGAAGCTGATTGAAGAATCTCCCTCTGTCGCCGTCAACCAGGAGCTGCGTGAGCGCATCTCGGCTAACCTCAAGGCGGCGCTGAGCAAGATCGGCTACAGCAACGCAGGCACGGTGGAGTTCCTCATGGGTGCCGACGGCAACCTGCACTTCATCGAAGTCAACGCGCGCATCCAAGTGGAGCACCCCGTCACCGAATTCGTCACCGGCGTGGACCTGGTGAAAGCGCAAATCCGCATCGCCGACGGCCAGACGCTCGATCAGATCCTGCCCACCCGCAAGGGCTTCAAGCTGCGCGGCCACGCCATTGAGTGCCGCATCAACGCCGAACATCCCGATACCTTCACGCCCTCTCCCGGCACCATCACTGGCCTCAATCTTCCCGGCGGCGCAGGCGTCCGCGTGGACACCGCGGCCTATCAGGGCGGAGTCATTCCTCCCTACTACGATTCGCTGGTGGCCAAGCTGATTGTGCATGGAACCGACCGGACCGAAGCTATCGCGCGCATGAAGCGGGCGCTTTCGATGTTCGTCGTGGAGGGAATCCACACTTCGATCCCGCTTCACTTGCGCATCCTCGACCACCCCGACTTTATCTCCGGCAACATCGACACGGGCTTCATGGCCCGCGCCGGGTTCATGCCGGAGAAAAAATAAGGTCCACTCAATTCACGTTAGAATATGCGGAGCAGAGGTGACGCATATGAAACGCTCCGTTTGTCTGACGCTGGTGACGGCATGCGCGATGTATTCGCAGGCACTGGCCCCGTCCACAACGATTGTGGAGTTCACGGCCGCACAGGCGGTTGAGGGCAAGACGGCCTACGACCGGGATTGCGCCGGGTGCCACGGCAAGTACCTGGATGACGGGCAATTCGCGCCTCCGCTGCGAGGCGGGCCCTTCACTCGCAATTGGGCAGGGAAGGCCGTCTCGGAGCTGTTTACTTACGCCGCCACAAAGATGCCGCCAGCAGCTCCGGGATCGCTGGGTGCGCGGAACTACGCCGCGATCACCGCCTACCTGATGCAATCGAATGGCGTGGTGGCGGGCACTCGAGAGATGGCAGCCACACCCGAGGCGCTCGCGTTGGTGCGGGTGCCGGGTACGGCGGAACGGCGCGGCGGTGCAGGGGGCGGGCTCACGCCGGGTGTGCCGCTTCCGAATGCTCCGCCCGCAAGCACCCTGCTGGACCGCGTCACGCCCGTGACCGCGGCGATGCTGGCCAATCCCGCACCAGGCGAGTGGCTGACTTGGCGGCGCACCTACGATGCGCAAGGCTACAGCCCGCTCACGCAGATCACGCGCGACAACGTGAAGAACCTGCGCGTGGCGTGGAGCTGGTCTCTGCCTGCGGGCCCGAATACAGCGGCTCCGCTGGTGCATGACGGCGTGCTATTCGTGCAAGGCTACGGCGACCAGGTGCAGGCGCTGGATGCCGCTACCGGCGATCTACTGTGGCACTACCAGCGTCTGCTGCCCGAAGACTCGCGCGCTGCCGTCAAGAAAAACATCGCGATCTTCGGCAACAAACTCTACGCGGCGACTTCGGACACCCACATGATCGCGCTGGACGTGAAGACCGGGCGCGTGATTTGGGACAAGGCCATCGGCGCGCGCGCCAGCGGCATGCAGATCACCGGTGGACCGCTTGTCGCTAAAGGCAAAGTGATGTTCGGCACCGGCGGACAGCAGCCGGGAGGCAACTTCATCGTCGCGCTGGATACGGAGACAGGCAACGAAGCGTGGCGCTTCCGCACCATCCCGCTGCCCAACGAACCGGGCGGCAATACCTGGAACGGGCTCACTACGGAGAAGCGAACGGGGGGCTCGGTGTGGGTCACCGGAAGTTATGATCCCGACCTAAACCTTGTATACTTCGGAGCTGCGCCCACCTACGACACGGGCCCGCTGCGTATCCGGTCGACGCAGCCAGGCATCACCAACGACGCGCTGTACACCGATTCCACCATCGCGCTCAATCCCGATACAGGCAAACTCGCGTGGTATTTCCAGCACGTGCCCAACGATCAGTGGGATTACGACTGGATCTTTGAGCGCACGCTGGTGAAGCTCCCAGTGAATGGGCAGACGAAGACCCTTTCTGTGACCGCCGGCAAGATTGCTCTCTACGACGCGGTGGAGGCCGATACGGGGAAGTACGCCTTCTCCTTCGACATGGGCCTGCAGAACATCATCACCGCCGTGAATCCAACCACGGGCGCGAAGACCATCAATCCCGCGATGATTCCCGGCGACGGCGAACCCAAGATCGTGTGCCCGCACGCGGGCGGCGCGCGCAGCTGGATTCCTTCGGCGTACAATCCCGTCACAAAGATCCTGTACTCGCCGCTGGTGGAATCCTGCATGGACCTGACTCCGGTCGGCGCGAATGAACGCGGCTTCCTCACCACGGGCGTGCGCCCCAGCCTGCGGCCCCGCCTCGATGGCGACGGCAACTACGGGCGCATCCAAGCGACCAGCCTCGAAACCAAACAGACGGTATGGATGCAGCGCGAGCGCGCGCCGGAAACCTCCGGCATTCTGGCCACGGCGGGCGGCCTGATTTTCAGCGGCTCCATCGACCGTTTCTTCAGCGCGCACAATGATCAGACGGGGCAAGAGTTGTGGCGCATCCGTTTGAACGACGTGCCCGGTTCGGCACCCATCAGCTTCGCGGTCAACGGCAAACAATTCATCGCGCTCACTGTGGGCAATGGCAGCGCACACGCGGCGACGTGGCCCACGCTGACGCCGGAGATTCAGAATCCGCCCGGACGCGGCGGATCGGTGTGGGTATTTGAATTGCCCTGAACGCAAGCCAGCTACCATAGAATGATGTCGTCTTTGAGTGCCGATGTCCTAGTCATCGGCGGGGGTTTGATAGGAAGTTCGATCGCATGGCGGCTGACGCAGAAGGGCGCGCGCGTCACCGTGGCCGACGCGGGCAATCTCGGCGGCGAGGCGAGTAGCGCGGGTGCCGGAATGCTGGCACCGGGTTCAGAGGCTTCAAAGCCTTCCCGCTGGCTGGACCTGGGCCGCGAAAGCCTGCGAATGTACCCGGCGTTTCTGGAAGAATTGCGCGAGCAAACCGGGCTCCACGTGGAATACCGCGCATGTGGATGCCTTGTGCTGGATGCGGGCTCCGCCGTGCCGGGAGTCCGCGTGGAACAACGTGGAGCCGACCTCTTCTACCCCGACGAAGCGTTGATCGATCCGTCGGCGCTGCTGCGGACGCTTCGCCAGGCGGGGAAAAAGCAGGGGGTGCTGGTGGAACATGGCGCGCTCACGGGAGTGGACGCGTCGCGGCACGGGGCCGTGGTGGTGGCCGCCGGAGCCTGGTCCTCCAGCCTGCAAGTCCGCCACAAAGGCGAGCTGCTTCCGCTGCCCGAATCGACGCCGGTCAAGGGCCACCTCATCGGATTCCAAATGCGCCAAGGCCTGCTGGGTCCGTTCCTGCGTAAAAGCCACACCTACGTGCTGCAGCGCGCCGACGGACTGGTCATCGCGGGCACTACCGAGGAGCATGTGGGCTTCGACACCAGCGTGGAATTCGCGGCCTGCAACGACATCCACCGGCGCGCGGCGGAGGTGGTGCCGGAACTGGCCGCGGTAGAGCCTGTGCGCCGCTGGATCGGCTTCCGGCCCGGCCCGGAGCTGGAGGACGGCCCCGTCCTACGGCAGGTCGAGGGCACCAACGTGTGGCTAGCCTACGGGCACTACCGCAACGGCATCCTGCTGACTCCGGTTACGGCGCAATGGATCGCGGACCGGATTGCCGGCTGATGCGCATCACCTCCTCCATTTCCTGGTAAAGGGCCTCTGCACGGATGGGTTTGGCGGTGTAGCCGTCCATGCCGCGGGCCAGGCACTGGTCGCGATCCCCTGCCATGGCGTGAGCGGTGAGGGCGATGATGGGCGTGTGGGCACCGGAAGCCACCTCCAGCGCGCGAATGGCGGCGGTAGCTTCGTGGCCGTCCATCTCCGGCATCTGAATGTCCATGAGGATCAGGTCGTAGCGCTGCGATTGATAGGCGGCGACGGCTTCGAGACCCTGGGTGGCGATACTGACCTTGTGTCCGCGCTTCTCCAGCAGCCGGACCGCCAAGGTGCGGTTGACAGAACTGTCTTCGGCCAGCAGAATGCTCCAATGCGGCGACTCCTCGCGCATGGAGTGCCGGGTGATCATGGGCGCGGATGGATGCCCTCCCAAGGTGCGGCATATGGCCTGTAGCAGGTCGGCCTGCGGCACCGGCCTGGTTAGATAGGAGGCGATCCCGACAGCGCGGCACCTGGCCGCGTCTCCAGGTTGGCCGGCCGAGGTGAGCATCATCAGGGGCGTTTGCACGCCGGTCTGGCCTCGGAGTTGCCCGGCTAGCGCAAAACCATCCATATCCGCCAAGCGGCTGTCCAGCAGCACAAGGCCAAACTGGGAATTGCGGGCCGCCTCGGATGCGTCCCGGCCGTTGTCCACAGCCACAGGCTGCATCCCCCAACTGGCCACCGAGCGTTCCAGCAACTGCCGGCTGGTGGAATTCGCGTCGGCGATGAGCACGGGGATTCCACGCAGCTCGTCGATAGGCAGCGGCGCTAGAGGTTGCGGCAGCTCACGGGGAATCCGCAGTGGCAGGGTGAAGGTGAAGGTGCTGCCCTTCCCCGGTTCGCTCTCCAAGCCCAGCTCTCCGCCCATCATCGAGACAAGCTTGTGGCAAATGGCCAACCCCAGTCCAGTGCCGCCGTATTTGCGCGTGTTCGAATCGTCGACTTGCGAGAACGCACGGAAGATCTGGCGCTGCTTCTTCTGCGGGATCCCGATGCCGGTATCGCGCACGCTGAACTGGATGGCCGCGGAATCCACCGTCACGTTCACAGGCTCGACGCGGACCACCACCTGTCCGCGCCCGGTGAACTTGATGGCGTTGCCCACCAGATTCACGCAAATCTGCCGGATGCGGCCGGGGTCTCCCATGAGCGTGCGGGGAATCTCCGGGCTTACCTCGCAGATCAGTTCCAGGTCCTTCTGCTGCGCCCGGAATTTCTGCGCCGTCAGCGTGGCACTCAAGCTCGCGGCCAAGTCAAAGGGAATTTCATCCACTTCCATCTTGCCCGCCTCGATGGCTGAAAAATCGAGGATGTCATCAATGACCGTCAGCAGGCTTTCGGCCGAAGACTTCGCCAGATTCAGGCAGTCACGCTGTTCCGGCGTGAGCGTGGTGTCAAGCACCAAGTCGGTCATGCCCAGGATCCCGTTCATGGGAGTGCGGATTTCGTGGCTCATGGCGGCCAGGAAGGTGCTCTTGGCAAGATTCGCCGCTTCCGCCGCCCGCTGGGCGCGCAGCAGATTGCCTTCGGCCTGCTTGCACGCGATGAACTGCCCGATCTCCAGGCCCAGCGATTGAAACTTGTCTTTCACTCGGGGCTCCTGCTTTGGCAGCGACTCCGCCGTGAAGAACTCCACCACTCCTGTCACCACGCCATGATAGGAGATGGGGAACGCGGCCGCCCCCCGGAATCCGGCAGTGGACAGCTGCTGGCGGCGAGCCAGGTTCTTGAACGGGGCCGGGGTCCGCAGCCACAGCGGCTCGCCGGTTTCCCACACCCGACCGGGGATGTCTTCGGCCACGCCCAAGGATTGGGGCCACGCGCCCTCCACGCCCCAGGAATATGCCAGCACCAGCCCGCCGGCTCCATCCGGTAGCCAAAGGTTGCCCAAGCCGGCCTCGAAAGCCTCGCAGAGTGTGTCCAGAATTTGCGGCATCGCTACGGCCAGGTCCGGTGCCTCCGCCAGAATCCGGATGATGCGGTGCTGCATCAGACGGAGCGCTTCGCCGCGGCGCGCGGCCGTCTGATCCCGGAAGACGCACACGTAAGCGGGCGTGCGCTGGTGATCCACGGGATACACGCTCAACTCAACCGGGAACTCCTCCCCATCCGCCCGCAGAGCCGTGGTCTCCCCGCGCCGCTTGCCTAAGCTCCGGAACTCCGAGTGAATCGGCAGCAGCGTCCCTTCCCAAGAGCGGCCCCCCACCTCGTGGGAGCCATACCCAAACAGCCACTCAGCGGCGGCGTTGAACTCCTGGATCTTGCCTTCCCCGTCCACCATCACCACCGCGTCGAGTGATGCATCCAGCAAGGCGCGCGACTTCGCCTCCAACCACGTCAGCTGTTGCGCGCGGGCAGCAAGAAGCCCCCGGTTGTTTCCAGCCGGGGGCCTGTCTTCCGTACTTACACTTCGAGTTTGCAGGTCTAGCGTCACGGGATCACGGCCACCCTAGGCCGTTGTTACCCGTATCGGCAGGAATCCGCGAACCTTGAAACTACTGCCGTAGCCCGAAGGTGAACATCGCCGCACCCGCTTGGATGCTGATGTACTGCTTGCCCTTCACCTCATACGTCATCCCGCCGGCCGAAACCGAGGGTCCCAGGTTGGTCTCGAACAGCTTCTTGCCGTCCCGCGCGTCCAGCGCCAGGAACTGGCCGTCACGGCCACCCGCGAAAAGCACGTTGCCAGCCGTGGTCAGGATGCCGCCCTCGGTTGAGGCAGCAGACAGCTTAGTGGTCCACTTGCGGTCACCCGTCTTAGGATCAATCGCGATGATGCTGCTGAACACATCGTCCGTGGTCGCGCCGGCTTTCGGGAAAAGCCCAGAGAAGCCCTGGCCTTCGTGAAACTCCGGCGGCTCCTCGCCCTTGATGTAGGTGGTGGAGGTATTCTCCCAGGCCGGAATGTAGAAAAGTCCAGTTCCGGGGCTGAAGGAGGAGTTGTACCAGTTCGTCCCACCCTGGTTGCCCGGATACACCAGCGTCCCCTTGATGGTGGGCTCGATGCCGGGTGCCAACATAGGACGGCCCTTCTCATCGAACCCGTTGTACCAGTTGGTCTTGGTGAAGCTCTTGCCCAACAGGAACTGGCCGGTGGTGCGATCCAGCACATAGAACACGCCGTTGCGGTTGGCCCACAACATGGTCTTGCGGGGACGGCCCCCGAAGTCGATATCCGCCAGCACGGGGACCTGCGTCGCGTCCCAGTCGAATTCATTGTGCGGGTTGAACTGATAGTGCCAGGACAACTTGCCCGTATCGGCATCCAGCGCAATCACCGAGCAGCTATAGAGGTTGTCGCCCAGGCGCGCCGCGCCGTCCCAATCCGGACCGGGGTTGCCGGTGCCCCAATAGGTCAGGTTGGTGGCGGCATCATAGGTGCCGGTAACCCAGATGGGCGCGCCGCCATGCAGGTAGGAATCGCCGGACCACGTCTCGTAGCCCTTTTCACCGGGGCCGGGAACCGTGTTGAACTTCCACACTTCCTTGCCGGTGTTGGCGTCATAGGCCGCGATGTAGCCGCGGATACCCTGCTCGCCGCCCGCCACGCCGACGATCACTTTGTCCTTGATGACCAGCGGGGCGTGCGTAATCGAATAGCGCTTCTTGTAGTCGCCCACTTCGACGTTCCACAGTTCCTTGCCGGTCTTGGCGTTGATGGCGATGAGGCGGGCGTCCAGCGCGCCCAAGAAGATCTTATCGCCCAGGATCGCCACGCCGCGCGAAAGATTGCCGCAGCACGGATTCACTGTGCCCGCGGCTGGCTTGTGCGCATAGGTCCAAATCGTCTTGCCGGTGGCCGCGTCCAGCGCGATTACGTCATTCGGGCTTTTGATGGTGTACATCACGCCGTCGATCACCAGCGGCGTCACTTCGTGTTTTTCGAGCGAACCGGTCTGGAACACCCACTTCAACTCCAGATCCTTGGCGTTCGCCGCCGTGATCTGCTTCAGCGGGCTGTGGTGCTGACCCATATTGTTGCCGCCGAAGGTCATCCAATTCTGAGGCTGCGCTTCCGCCGCCTGAATGCGCGCGAACGGCACGTCCGTCACCGGAGCTTCCCTCGCCGGAGCCCCTCCCCGTCCACCCTGCGCCAGCGCGAAACCGGCCATCCCCATCAACAACAAAGCTTGAGTTTTCATGTGTTTTATTGCACCACCGCACGTTATGATACTTCTCGGAGGGCAGTTGAAACAAGTACTCATCGTTACCGGAGGGAGCCGGGGAATCGGCGCCGCCACTGTGAAACTTGCGGCGGAGCGGGGGTGGACGGTTGTTTACAGCTATTCGCGGAATCCCGGCCTCGACCTGGGCACGGCGGTGCAGGCTGACATTTCAAGTGAGGCCGACATCATCCGCCTGTTCGATGCGGCAAGCGCGGCCGGCCCTGTCCGCGGGTTCGTGAACAATGCCGCGATCCTGGAACCTCAGCTCCGCCTGGACCAAATGGACGCCGCACGCATCCAACGCATCTTCACCGTCAACGCCGTGGGGGCCTTGCTGTGCGCCCGCGAAGCCGTTCGCCGTATGTCCACCAAACACGGTGGGGCCGGCGGAGCGATTGTGAACGTCTCGTCCGCCGCGGCGCGGATTGGGTCGCCGAACGAGTACATCGACTACGCGGCCAGCAAGGGGGCGGTCGACACCCTGACCGTGGGTCTGGCCAAGGAAGTAGCCGCCGAGGGCATCCGCGTCAACGCCGTGCGCCCAGGTCTGATCTACACCGATATGCACGCCGACGGCGGAGAGCCGGGGCGCGTAGACCGATTGAAATCCGGCGTCCCCATGCAGCGCGGCGGAACTGCCGAAGAAGTGGCCGCCGCCATTCTGTGGCTGCTATCGGACGAGGCGTCCTATGTCACCGGCTCGATCCTGGACGTCACTGGCGGACGCTAGCCCAAAAAAGATCGGTGTCAGACACCGTAACTCCCGATCTCCCTCTATCGTTTCTCAGCCAGAAACCATGCCATTCCGGGGATTTCCTGAAAGTAGCCCTTCGCAGGCAGCCTGCGTGAGCGGAACCCGCACTGCCGTAGCAAGGCCAGCACGTCCGCCACTGGATACAAACTCAAGTCATGCGTCTCCGTGCCCCTGCGATACATCTCTCCGTAGCGCCGGAAGAACACCATGCTGCGCCGCAGGCCGCCGGGGATTTTCGTTGTGACGGAGACGATCGCCCAGTCCTTACCGTCGCGCCGGTGTACCCGGGGGTTCGCCTTCGGCGCGCGGGCCGGCGTAGCGATGTCGAAGACGAACACCCCGCCGGGTTCCAGCGCCTCAAACACCCGCTGAAATAGCTTCTTGAGCGCGGCTTTGCTGGTGCGCACATCGCCGAAGCGGTAATTGAGGCATTCCCCCATCGATGTAACCGCGCGGCACTTGGGCAGCGGCGACTCGAAAATCGACGCCACGCTGAACATCACCTTCGGGGCAACCTGCTTGGCGTAGCGGACCATCTCCGGCGATTGGTCAATGCCGCGGCACTCATAGCCGACGTTCACCAGTTCGCCCACCCAGCGCCCGGTGCCGCTGCCCAGATCGACGACCAACCCATTGTGGATGCCGTGCTCGCGCAGTGCTTTCAAAATCGACGGAGCCGCGTCCAGCGCGTAGCTGTTGAACCCGTCGTCGTGGATGTAGACTAAATCCCGGCTGGAATAGCCGTCACTTGTTGCCATCGATCATGTGCTCAATGTCTTTGTTGTTTTCGTTGCACACGTACTCAATGATTTCCCAGTCGTGGTGGCCCAGCAGCGTGTAGCTCCAACCCCACGGTTTGGTGTAGGCCTCAGGATCATCGATCGTGAACTCGTAACGCAGCCCGTTTTCGGTCGTCCGCGTGAAGCGCTCCACCGTGTGCAATTTATCGGAGTGGATGTGCCCGCCGGGATCGAGCCAAGTCTTGTCGTTGAAGCCCACCGTGTCAATCACCAGCGTCTCGCCTTCCCACTTGCCCACCGAGTGCCCCATCCACGTAGGGTTCACGTCTTTGGGATGCTGCTGGTTCATGAGGATCAGGCGGTAGGAGTGGACGTTGCCTTCGAGCAGAATCGCGATCAACCCAGGCGACTGCATGAAACGCAGAGGATACGGAAGCCCGGTGGAGCGCGGCACGCCGGCAGGCAAACACGCTGATTCGGGATCGAGGGCCTGCCCCTTGCCCGTCTGGTTGAAGTCGTACTTCGCCTTCGATGCGGGCGTATAGGGGATATCCGCGAAGTCGGCCAGGTCCAGCCCGACCACGGGCCTCCCGTTCTTGTCCACGAAGCGCTGCTGCCACACGCCGCTGAAGTCAGGATCTCCCCACGGCGTCTTTTTCGTCCACGCGGGTTCGGGAGCGGGCTTCGGTTTGGCGGCCCCGGCGGGCGGCTGCGCTAGCGCCAGAGCGGCGCACGTCAAACATAGGATCGTCAATTTCACTTGCGTTTGTACTCCGGATACATGGTCTCAGGTCCGCCCATCACGTCTTGCTGCGTCAGGCCGTACTTATCGGCAAATTCCTTCAGGAACGGATTGGTCCCCGGCAGGAAGCTCTGTACGCGGTCGCGCGGCTGGCCGGGAAGCTCGTTCACATACTCACACGGCCACAGCCAGTTGCCGCCGGTATTTTCGTCCACCACGTAGTCCTCGCTCTTGATCAGAGGCTCGGCCAGGTACACCGGATCGGTCACGATGCTCACGTGAGTGAAGGCGTCGCCATGGCGGATAAAGTGTTCGTCCAGGGTGATGAGGTCGCTAGAGGGCAGCCCGTTGCGGCGGTGCCAGCCTTGCTTGAGGTGCGTGGTGTGGATGGTCAACACGTTGCCATCCCACTTGCCGGTCGAAAATCCCATCCAGGTGTGCGCCGCGTACTCCGGCGGATGCGGCCGGCCATCCATGTAGACGACGCGATTCTGCTCATAGGTGCTGGAGTAAAGGTGGATGGCGACGATGGTTTGCGTCTGCGGGTCGCGCTCTTCCCAGATGCGCAGCCGCAGTGGACCGCGGTGGATGTAGGCGGCGGTATGCACCTGGCACTGGTGTTCCTGCAAGCCCAGACGGTCCGGGTCCCAGGCGAGCGCCCACTGGCGCGCGAAGTCGTTGATCGGCAACCCCGCGAAGTCCACCAGATCCGGCCCCGGCCCGCGCTCCATCTGGTCTTCATTGCGAATCGATGCCCATGCGCCGCTTAGATCCAACTGGGCGAACGCTGGCGCGGCCAACACGAGAGCTGCGGCGAGTGGTAGAAGAGTCATAGGAGCCTCTGGTACATTCTATGGCATGAGCGCATCCGTGTGGCAGGTCCCCCTAGCCGAGTTTCAATCCGAGGTTGCCGCCGCGCAACCCGCCCCCGCCGGAGTGGCCGTCGCCTGCGTCACCGCTGCGCTGGGTTTGAGCCTGCTGGTGAAGGTGCTGCGCATTACTGGTCAGCGCCCGGAACTGTTGGAGCCAGCGCTGCGATTGATCGAGGAACTCCGCTCCGCGGCGGATGCGGATGTGGCCGCGGTCCATGCTTACATCCAAACGAGAAGCAAGCACGCCATGCTCGATGTCCCAGCCAGAGCAGCGCATGCGGTGGCTGAGGCGTCCACGCTGTGTGCCGAAGCGTCACAGTCGGTGACGGGCTTGATTGCGGCGGACGTGGCCTCCGCTGGCGCTCTGCTGCGGGGAGCTATGACGGCAATCAACGCTTGTCTGAGCGCAAACTGGGAGTAGGTTCCGCCAGTTCGTCGATCTCGTGTTGCAGTTTTTGTAGCTGCGCGGCGACGTCACGGCGGGTGCGGGGGATGAGGAAGGACAGCATCACCGCAAAAGGGAAGACGGCGAGGCCCCAGAAGTGGGCGGACATGGTCCAGATCGCACTCCATTTGATGGGGAGCCACAGCGCCAGCCAGAGGGAGACGCTGGCATACAAAGTATGGAAAGACGCCAGGGCGAAATCGCGGCGGTGGATCAGTTGAGCGCGGTGGAAGATGCGCAGTTCTTGTTCCGAAAGCGAGTCGGGAACTGTGCGGGCACCGCCTCGGGTCCATTGAACGCGGAGCCACAGGGCAAAAAGAATCAGTGCGAGTACGTGGAGGGCTCGCGGATAGATCGCTGTCGCGCGGGCCAAGCCGACGAGCTGCAGGGGTAGCAAGAACAGCAAGAACATCACTGCCGATACGATGTTGCGCCGCCAGATGGAATCTTGAAATGCGTCGGCACGCTTGCGGAGATCGCTGTGGGTTAGGCGGACCGGGTGCTGGCCGTTGAAGAGAACGCGGAAGACGGCGGAGACGGCGTCGAGACAATAGTGGAGCGCAGGGTGGCGGGGAGCATCGCGGAAGCGCTCTTCGAGGTCTCCGAGGACCTGGCCCCGGTAGCTGGGCGGGAGCGAATGTTCGGCGAAGATTTGGGCGAATTGGGGAGGCTCGCGCATGTGGGGTGTTAGTCCTGTGCTGGCAACAAGTTGACGAAACAGGCTTGGGTTCGTTTTCTCATTTTCGTTATTTCACGCGGTGGTTTCGAGGGAGGCGAGTTCGCGCCGGAGCCTGGTGATGCGGTTCTTGAAGTAGATGGCGAAGGCCACGATTACCGGAACAAAGAGAAAGGGCGCCGACGGAACCCGCCCTGTTCTGGTCCAGTTGAGGACCCAATAGGCGACGATTAGCCACGCCGCATGCAGCGTTTGCGTTGAGAGCGTGACCTGATAGTCGATCTGCTAACGATAGCGGCTCACCAGTTGAGCACGTGATCGGTTGAATGCCGTCTCCAAGGGTAAGGCTCTACGGAGGGCAACAAAGTATCCAGGGACCGTGATTAGTCCGATTGCCCGACACACCGCCAAGACTTGCCAGAGGGCAAGGTCCGGGGAATGTTTTCGGTAAGGAAGACAGAATCCCCAAACAAATACCATGAATTGGTAAGCGCGAGCACCTTGCCGGGCCAATTCCTGCGTGCGGGCGTCGATGGCGGCATCGGTGGCAAGGGCGAGTTGGGGTACGGGACCGGTCACGCTGCGGATGAGGCAGCTGGTCCAGACGCGCGGGAGCACGTTGGCAACGTCGCGCAGGTGGAAGCCACGCTCGTGCAGGTCGCCGAAAACTTGTTCTCGGTAGGCGCGGGGGAGAAGCGCTGCGATGATGGATTGACGTTTCATGCGAGGCGATACAGCTCCTCCTGCAGGCGACGGGCGTGCCGCCTGCCGTAAACAACGCAAACCGCGAAGGCGGCGAGACAGAACAGAACTTTGGTGCCCTCGCCCCACAGTGCTTTGACCGGATCGGCCAGTTGGAGCGCAAAGGGGAGGTAGGGAGCACCGAAACGCGCCATGGCCCGTTCGTGTTCAAGCGCCCGGTGAAGATGCTGCCGGAGCGGCTCGCCCTCAAACCTGCGCGCGTGAACCGAAGACAAGAGAAAGCGGCACGGCGCAGGCGAAAAGGCAGAGAATCACGAGTTTGAATGTTCGGAAGCCGGGATTGTAGGGAAGTGACGCAACCACTGTGGCCGCGTACAAGAGTCCGAACCATCTCCGCCGTGCCTCCAATCTTTGTTGGGAGCGCCGCAGTTCGAGGTGCTCGGGACCCAGGGCTGGAAAGCGATTGAGGTGGCTCCACCAGACGCGCGGGAGCACACTCGCAATATCGCGGGCCCTGAAGCCACGCTCTTGTAAGTCTCCGAGGACTTGCTGACGGTAGGGGGCAGGCAAAAGTAACGAGACAACTTTTTTCAGGCCCATGCCTTGCTCCTTTTCCCCACGGCGAGTTCGGTCAGCATACGTCGGGCGGTCTGCATTGCGTCCTTCAAAGCTGTCTGGCCGGCAGACTCGATTTTGTAGCAGCGCTTGGCACGGCCGCCGCGCTCGGCTGTGGGCTCGGTGAGCCAGCTGCTGAGGAAGCCTTTGTCTTCGAGTCTATCCAGGGTGACGTAGATGGCCCCCAGGGTGACGGATTTGGGGGCGGATAACTCCTCCACTTTCCTATGGATGGTAACTCCGTAGGCGTTGTCATCCAGGGTGAGAACCGCGGTGAGCACAAGCTGTTCGAATTGTCCGCAGGATTCCGTTCTTGCCATTTGGCTAACACTGTATCACAAATGGTGGGGAATGCAAGGCGCTGCGTTACAGCGAAAGTGAGCGGCTCTTGAGCCGATACAGCATCTCGCCCGCGTGCGGTACGACGAGGTCGAAGTTCGCGTGGTCTACGGCGGCGGGGTCCAGGTAGCCGAGGCCGATCCGGTGGCAGCGCTCCTCGGGAATCCCTGTTGCCAGCGTCACACGGATGCGTGGGGTTTCGACGCCGTCTTCATACGTTCCCTGGCCTCGCACGTGGGTCGAGTGCGCGAGGATACCGCCGGGGTAGTGGCCGAACTTGTCCCATTGCTTCACGAAATAGTCACGGCAGTGGTAGCCGATTTCGTCGATCAGCTGGCCGTGGACGCGGCTGACCTCGGTGATATGCGGGGCGCAGAGCACCACCTCGCCGCCGTCGGCGATGACTGGCTCCAGCTTGTACATTCCTTTTGCGCCGGTCCACAGGTCGTCGTACATTTCGGGGAGGATGGCGAGCGCACGCTGGACTGGCTGATCGAGCCAGGTGATGTGGCGTTGCGCGGAAAGTTCGGTTGCGGCGCGCCACGTCTTGACGGTGCGGCCGCAGAAGATGCCGGCGATGCCTTCGGGCGTGACGATGGGCGCTAGCAATGAGTGGGGCTTGCGGATCATCTCCGTCGCGCGATGAATCACGCGGCGCACCGGGTTATCGCGCGTGCCGATGATGTCGCGGCTGGTGAGCAGTGCTCCCAGCCAATGCGTAAAGTGGATGATCTCGGGCCCGGCGATGCCAGGGAAGAAGTACTTCGCGCCACCGGAGAAGCCCGCGACCTCGTGCGGGAACACTGGCCCGCAGATGAGGATGTGGTCGTAGTCGAGGACTAGCCTGTTCAGTTTGACGACGACCTCCTGGGATATCAGCCCCTCGGTCAGCTCTTCGATCTCGGCGGCGGGGATGCGACCGAGTTCTGCGAAGGTCGCCGGATCGTCCCAGTTGTGGTTGAAGATCTGGTGTTCGCCGCAGCGGCCATCGGCGACGGGCTGTCCCAGGTGCCGCGAAAGCTGTTCGTCGGTCATGGGGGCGTGGGTGCCGAGCGCCACCAGATAGTCCAGCGCCGCCACACGCGGACCCAGTTCCTGCTGTAGCATCTCGAACATCAGCGGCATCGGCATGGTGCGCGTGCCGTCGGGGATGATCACCAATACGCGCAGCAGTTCGACGGGCAATCCGCGCAACCCGCGAGCCACCTGCGCGCGCACTTCGTCCATGCTCAAGTATGGGTCCACTCACCAAGTATAATGGCGGCATGCTGCGAGTCTTCATTTTCTCCGCCCTGATCAGCGCCGCCCACGGCCAGCTAGTCGACGATTTCGCCCCGCCGCGCGGCACCTGCTGCCTGGCCGGCGCTGCGCAAAACCTAGCCAATCAACTTCAGGATTGGAATCAGCTGGGCCGGTATCACGCCGACAACGTGAAGCTTCGCGCCGAGCCCGTGCCTGCGGGCCGCGTGGTCTTCATGGGCGATTCCATCACCGACGGCTGGAAGCTGGCCGAGCAGTTCCCCGGCAAGCCCTACGTCAACCGCGGCATCAGCGGCCAGACCACCGCGCAGATGCTGAACCGCATATTCCAGGACGTGATTGACCTTCAGCCCGCCGCCCTGGTGATCTTCGCCGGCACCAACGACATCGCCCGCAACAACGGCCCGCAGACGCTGGAGATGATCGAGGAGAACATCCAGGCGATGACCGAGCTGGCCAAGCTCCACGGGATTAAGGTGGTGTTGTGCTCGGTGATGCCGATCAGTGACTACGTGCCGAATCGTCTGCAGAGCAAAGGCCGCCCACCTACGGATATCTTGAAGCTGAACGTGTGGATCAAGGACTACAGCGCCCGCTCCGGCAGCGTGTTCGCCGATTTTTACGGCGTCACGGTGGATGAAAAGGGCTGGCTGAAGGAAGGTTTTTCGAACGACGGCCTGCATCCGAATGAGAAGGGCTACGCGTTAATGGTCCCGGCAGTGAGCGGGGCAATTGGACTAGCGCTGCGGTAATTTCGGATATACTGCGGTGGACAAGGAAATTCCGTCCAAGAGCGGGAAATCCGCAGGTTTCAGGCAACTTCTGCCGAAAGGATGAACGTGAAGCTACTCCTCAAAACGATTCTCATGGGTGCCGCAGCGGTCTCGTTTCTCGCTGCACAGCAACCGGCGCGCGAGCCGCTGCCGGACATGCAATCGGTCGCATCGGCACTCGGCGTGACCTGTGAGTATTGCCATGCCCCGCGCGGGGCGTCTGCGGCGGAGGCTCCAGCTGGGCCGAGCCACATCAGCGTTGCTAAGCAGATGATCGCGATGACCAAGGATCTCAACGCCCGCGTGGAGGCTGCCTCGGGCAAGGCTGCGGGCGTGGCTACGAAGGTCGATTGCGCCACTTGCCATCGCGGAGTGCCGATTCCGAAACCGCTGGGCGACGTGCTGTGGGACACGACGCGCACGCAGGGCGCGGCTGCGGCCGTCACTCAGTACCGCGATCTGCGTACCCGCTTTTTCGGCAAGTCTGCCTACGATTTCAGTGAGCAGACGCTGCTGACACTCTCGCAACGGATCGCCAACGTGCGGCCTGACGATGCCATCGCGTTCGCCAAGCTCAACCTGGAGTTCTACCCGAATTCATCGGCCAGCTATCAGGCTGTTGCGTTCGCCTACACCCGCAAGGTCGATGACGCCAGCGCGATCACGGCGCTTGAAAAAGCCGTCGAGCTCGATCCCGGCAACAACGTGGCGCGCGGCCAGCTGGAGCAGCTCAAGAGCTATCAACGTAGGAGGTAGACCGTGGAGCCCGATTCCCCCGAAGGGCTTTCGGCTGCGGAGCCGGTCGCGGTTCCGTGGCACCAACTCAAGACCGACGAGTTGCTGAAAATGCGACTGTGCGATCTCCCCTTGCGCATTCAGGGCAGCGAGATCGAGCCGCAAGTGTGGCAGCTCTACGCGCAGCTGGATGCGCGCGGCGTCCCTATCAAACCCGGCTGCTACCTGGGCGATGAGTGGTTCTCCCCTAACGGATCGCCCGCCATCGCGGTTCCCTTCTACTTGGCGCATCCGCGCTTGAAGGAACTGGAAATGGTGCAGATGCTGGAGGTGGCGGGGGACGATCCCGACTCCTGCCAGCGCCTGCTGCGCCACGAGTGCGGCCACGCGCTGGACCACGCGTTCAAGCTGAACCAACGCGAGGATTACCAAGCCGTCTTCGGCAACCATGACGAAGACTACAACCCGGAAACCTACACGCCCAAGCCATACAGCAAGAGCTACGTCCTCAACCTGCCCAATTGGTACGGCCAGTCGCACCCCGATGAAGACTTCGCAGAGACCTTCGCAGTGTGGCTGACCGACTTGCCCGAAGTTTGGCGCGAACGTTACAAGGGATGGAACGCGCTCTACAAGCTGGAGTACGTGGATCGCCTGATGCAGGAGCTGGCCGGGAAGAAGCCGCTGGTCCGCAAGGTCCGCCGCCGTTTTGACGCCAGCAAGTCGCGCAAGACGCTGGCGCGGCACTATGCGGAACGCCGTAAGCTGTTCGCCGAGGACTTCCCCGATTTCTACGACCACGACCTGCGCACCATTTTCGGGCGCGGGCCGGCCGGCGAGGAGTCCGCCGCGAAATTCATGCGCCGCTACCGGGCCGCGCTCATCGCGTCGCTGGTGGAGTGGACGGGGCAACGCAAGTATACGGTTACGGAGTTGGTGACGAAGCTGACCAAGCGTTGCGCCAGCCTGAAGCTCCCGGCCCCGCGCGATGCGGTGCGGCTGCAATTTGAGGTCGGCGCGTACCTCGCGTCGCTGGTGACGACGCATCTTTACACCGGCAAGTTCAAGCGGATTTTGTAGCGCTAGGGATTGATGAATTGGCTCAAGTGCTGCGCATACGCTTTGTCGAAAAACGCCAGACGCGGGGCGTCGATGTGCGCGCCGAACTGCGCGGTGTTGCCGAGCACCATCGCTTGCGCGTCATTCTTCTTCGCATCGTACGCCTGCCAGACCGGTAGGCCCTTGCCATTGGGATCGCCGGTGGCGGCGAAGTTCGCCCAATAGCTCGACATCTGATCGGCCAGCGCATGATCCGTTTCCACCCAGCCGTTCGCAGGTGGGTTTTGGAACATGTAGGACAATTCCGCCGTGTGTGTCGCGCCTCGCGTCTGACCGGGAGCCACGCGGGTGAAGTAGTAGACATACGCCTTCTTCCCCGCCTTCGCGTGCGCCTGCGCCCAAGTTCGCATGTGCCAGCCAAGCTGGTCGCGCGCTAGCGCCAGGCCCGATGCAGTGTTCACCTCGGGAGACCCCGCCGGATACAGCTTGGCGAATTCATACGAAAACGCCCCGTACCTTTGCGCCTGATCTGCTGTTACAGGGCGGCCGATGCCGGTGAAGGTGCCTTCATCCAGGTTGGACCCCAGCAGCACGTCCACTTTGTTCTGCTTGCCTTGGCTGAAGGTGAACGACGGATCAAGAGGAATCATCCAGCCATCGATAATCAGACCCGCCTGAACGCCACGTAAGTTCGTCCCGATCTCTTCGGTGCTCATTGCGCGCAATTGCGCCAGCGTATTGGTTCCTGCAGCCTTCGCCCCAGCCTCTTCGGCCTCGGCTCGGCCACGCGTGAAACCAATTCCGAGCCCCATATATGCCCCGCTCTGCGCGATGGCGCGCTGGAACAGCCCCTTGCCTTCGGGCGAGCCGACCATCGCGGCCACTAAGAACGCTCCTGCGGATTCACCGGCGACGGTGACTTTATTAGGGTCGCCGCCGAACGCCGCGATGTTTTTTTGCACCCAGCGCAACGCGGCCTGCATGTCCAGCATGCCGTAGTTGCCGCTAGAGTTGTGGCCGGATTCCTTGGTCAACTCAGGGTGCGCGAAGAAGCCGAAGGTTCCGAGGCGGTAGTTGTAGGTGACCACCACGAGACCCTTCTTGGCCAGAGCCTCGCCGTCATAGCGGGGCTCGGACCCGGACCCGCCGGTGAAGGCACCGCCGTAGGTCCACACGAAGACGGGGCGCCGCTCTCCGGCTGCCTGGGCACCGGTCCAGACGTTGACGTAGAGGCAGTCCTCGCTAGCGGTGGAGGCCTTTCCTTTGCCTGGAGCCGCTCCGTTGGAGCATGTGGGGCTGAAGGTGTCGGCTCTGCGCACGCCGTCCCACTTGGCCGCAGGCTGCGGAGCTTTCCAGCGGTTCGCGCCCATGGGCGGAGCGGCGTAGGGAATGCCTTTGAAGATCCGGATGCCCACGTCTTTGCCGGGGATGCCGGAGACTTGGCCTTCGGTGGTGCGGATCGCGTCAGGTAGCGCGGCAAATGTGGTGGCGGCAGTGAGCAGGGTTAGGAGAAGACGCATGGAGGGAATTGTCTCCACCCCCGCTCCGGCTGTCAAGCTGCCGTCTGCGCGATCACAGTCTGCCGCGCGAAGGCGTTGACTGCGTCGATCACAGTGGCCACCTCATCATCCGTCAGATAGGGATGAATCGGCAGGCTGATCTCCGAGGCGCAAATCTGCCGAGCCAGCGCGCAGGGGTCGGCCATCTCAAACGCGACCTTCGACATCGCGGGCTGATCGGGGATCGCCGTGGGATAGTGGCAGCCCGTCGCGATGCCCCGGGACTTTAGATGCTCCATCAGATCCGCTCGCCGCGCAGGGGCTACATGCAGCGGGAACAGGTGCCAGCTGGACGCCGTCCCTTCGGGCACGCCCGGCAGGCCGACATCCCGATTGTGAATACCCGAGTTGTACGTATCCGCAATCGCCCGCCGCCGGGCCACCCATTGCGTCATCCGAGGCAAACACGCGGCGCGGAGGATCGCCGCCTGCACCTCATCCAAGCGGCTATTGTAGCCAAGCTGTTCGTGCCGGTAACGCGTCGTCTCGCCATAGCTGCGCATCACGCGGGCTTGCTCCTGCAGCGCAGGATCGTTGGTCAAGATCGCTCCGCCGTCGCCCATGGCTCCCAGATTCTTGGTGGGATAGAAGCTTGTCGCCGCGATTTGCCCCACGGAACCTGTCGGAGTCCCCTGCCAGCGTGCGCCCGCCGATTGCGCGCAATCCTCCACCATTTTGACGCCGAACTCGTCGCGAAGCCACTCGAGCCCGCCCCGGTCCAGCGCGTGCCCGTAAAGATGCACGGGGACCATGTAGTGGATGTCGCGCCGTTCGCGCAGCAGGTCATAGCAGCGCACCAGATCGATCAAGCCGTGCTCGTCGGTGTCAATGAACACTGGCACCGCGCGCAGCTTCACGATGGCGAGCGTCGTGGCGAAGGCAGACAGCGGCGTGGTCAATACGCGATCCCCCGGCCCGACGCCGAGCATGCGCAGTCCGATCTCGATGGCGTCCATTCCGTTGGCTACGCCCGTGGCGTGTTTCATCCCCCAGAAGGTGGAAAGGTCCAGTTCAAATTGCTTCACCTCCTCCCCAAGTACCAGCCACCCGGACCTTCCCACACGCTCAACTGCAGCCAAGACGTCGCCGCCCGTGTCAGACCACTGTCTCTGAAAATCGTTCGCAAGAATCATACGGCCACCTTTAGTGTTTGTTTCCGCAGCGCCAAATATTGGTAGTAGTCGCGGACGTATTCGGAGGCGTCGTAGTATTCCGACGCCAGCACCAACAGCACTGCATCGCGCGAGAACTTGTATTGCGTGGCCCACACCATGGGCGGGATGTGAATCCCCTTGGAGGCCGCGTCCAGTACCACCTCATGCCGCGTCACCCCGTCGTCGGTGACCACGTTGCAGCGGCCAGCCACGCAGACCAGGAACTGATGCAGGCGCCGGTGCGCATGCTCGCCGCGGATGTGTTCGCTTTGCACGTCGTAGACCAGAAAATAGCGCTTCATTTCGAACGGCACGTGCCGTGAGGTCTCGCCGAAGATGAGGCTGCCGCGCAGGTCGACCACCTTGGGCAGGTGATGGATGGTGGCCTCGCCCAGCGGGGTCGGCGCAATTCCAGGCTTCACCAGCTCGGGTTGCGGGGCCTCAGGGACTACGTCCACGTAGCCGACGATGCGCGCGGGACTGCCGACCACTTTCGCGTGCGGCGGGACGTTGTGGGTGACGACGGACCCCGCCCCCACCATCGCGTTGTCGCCCACGGTGATACCGGGCAGGATGGTAGCGTTGGCCCCGACCGAGCAGCCCTTGCGCAGCATGGTCACGGGGTACTTTTCCTGGAAGTGCTTACTTCGGGGCCACTTATCGTTAGTGAAGGTGGCGTTCGGCCCGATGAACACGTCGTCCTCAGCCCGCAGCCCATCCCACAGCTGGACCCCGCATTTAACGGTCACCCGGTCGCCCAGGATCACGTCGTTTTCGATGAACGTGTGGTCGCAGATGTTGCAGTCGGCCCCTAGGCGTGCGCCGGGCAGAATATGCGCATAGGCCCACACCCTGGTCCCTTCGCCGATGTGGGGGGACTCCACCAGGGCGGTGTCGTGTTTGAAGAAGTAGGCCATAGACGGTCCGCGCACGGCGGCCACCTACTTAGTTGCCTGAGCGGGCAAAGATTCTCACTCTTTTATTCAGTAGGGACAGTATACTCAACTCCCGAATTCCGTTCCGCCCGAATTCGGGAGTTGAGTATACTGTCCCTACTTGCTGTTGGTATTCTGAGAACACTCATGAAGGGAATTGTTTTAGCAGGGGGCAGCGGGACCCGGCTCTACCCGCTCACCCACGCGGTCAGCAAACAACTGCTGCCGGTGTACGACAAGCCGATGATTTACTACCCGGTCTCCACGCTGATGCTGGCTGGAATCCGCGAGATCCTGCTGATCTCCACGCCGCGCGACCTGCCCGTCTACCGCGAGCTGCTCGGCGACGGCTCGCGCTTCGGCATCGAGTTATCCTACGCCGAGCAACCCAAGCCTGCCGGACTCGCGCAGGCCTTCACCATTGGCAAGCAGTTCATCGCCTACGACGCCGTCTGCCTCGTGCTGGGCGACAATCTCTTCTACGGCGGCGGACTCTCCGAATCGCTGATGCGCTCAGCCACGCTGACCTCCGGCGCGCGCGTCTTCGCGTACCGCGTTCGCGACCCGGAGCGTTACGGCGTCATCAGCTTCGACTCCGTCGGCAAGGCGGTCGACATCGAGGAGAAGCCGAAGCAGCCGAAATCCAACTACGCGGTGGTGGGGCTATACTTCTACGACAACTCCGTGGTGCGACGCGCGGAAGCGCTAAAGCCCTCCGCCCGAGGCGAGCTTGAAATCACCGACCTGAACCGCTTATACCTGCAAGACGGAAGCCTGCAAGTGGAAGTGATGGGCCGCGGGACAGCGTGGCTCGACACCGGGACCCCTGAGTCGCTGCTGCTCGCGGGGAACTTCATCGAGACAATCGAGCGCCGCCAAGGCCTCAAGGTCGCCTGCCTCGAGGAGATCGCCTTTCAAAAGGGCTGGGTGACGGCGGCTGAACTCGCGGCCCGCGCGACATCGGCATCCGAGTATGACCGGTACGTGGCGGACATCGCCCGCGATCCGTTATTCTTCAAAGCCCCGCTCGCGTGAACGCGGTCCAGGTCCGGATTGATGTAGCCGATGCCGCGGCCGCAGATGACGAGGCCGGTCCAAAGCAGCAGCGATAGCACGGCGGCAAGTTTGCCGGGCTTGAACACGACGGAGTGAACCGCCACCAACGCCAGCAGCACCATCTTCGCCTGGAACCACGGATTCAGAAAATACTCCTCGGCTTTGGTGCCCAGCATTAGGACGCCGCACACCACCATCAATGTCAGGCCGAGGTGCTGTAACGCGCGCGAGGAATCCACGGGTTGCCCGCGCAACTGCCTGAGGTTTGAAACAAGGACGAGGCCTCCGAACAACGCGATCCCCACCATGTGCAGCGACAGAATCGTCGGGTACACGTACCAGGATTCCCGCAGCGCCGTAAAGAACGCCGTGGCCTGCAACCATGCCGCGAATTCCATCATTGGGCTTCTCCCGTGAAGGCGATGAAAATGCCGCAGAATACGATGCCCGACCACAGCAACAGCGACACCACAGCGGGCCACTTCGCCGAGTCATCGTTGAAAGCCCTTGGCTGGCGGACAGTGTAGTGGAAGATCAGCGCCGCTAGCAGTAGCGTCATCTTGAGTTGGAATGAAGGGTTGAGGTAGTAGAGATCCGGATCAGAGTAGAACAGCCCACCGGCGGAGAGAAACACGAGCACCAGTCCGAGGATGGTCCACTTGGAAAGCTCAGCAGCCAAGGCGGACACCTTTTGCGCTGGAAAAGCCAGCCCGAGTATTCGGAAGTCCACGAGCGCAATGGCGCCCACGCCGATTCCGAAGCCAAGGATGTGGAAACACTCCAGTACGGGAAATGTAAGTTCGGATTCTAGGATAGGTTGAAGGACAGACTGCATGGCGATCCTATGGTTTCCTAGCCCACACCTGGAACATGCGGGGCATGAGAATCACGCTGTTGCCGTCGCGGGATTCTTTGTCCATGGCGTCGATGGTTGCATCCATTTCTGCCTGCGTGAGCAATCCCTCGGCAACGAAGGCGGGTGCCGCTTCCTTGACGGACCAGTTCAGCAGGTATCGATCCTCTCCGCGAAGGGCGACGGGCTGGTTCAGTTGCAGGTTGGGCTCGGGAAACCCGGCGGCCGCCACCAGGGGGACGAGGGAATTGGCCATGGCGTAGTCGAGGCCGCGCGTGGGACCCAGGCGGCCGAAGAGATCGGCGAAGGAATTCTGCGGGCCTGGCGGCAAGCTGCCAGCGGAGGTCAGGTCGCCGTCCTCGATAGCAAGGATGCCCCCGGGCTTGAGCAATTCCCGCATTTCGCGGAGGCAGTCGGCGGGATCGACAAGGTGCAGCAGGAGAAACCGGCAATACACCAGGTCGAACGAATTTCGCGGAAGTCCGGTGGCCGCGGCACTGGCCTCAACGAAGGTCACGTTGGTGTGGCCCGCTGCCGCGCAGGCTTGACCGGCCTGTTCGATTTGGGGTGCGCTGACGTCGACCCCGGTCACTCGACCGGTGGGGCCCACCATTTCGGCTAACCCGCGCGTCGTGGCCCCAACACCGCACCCGAGGTCGGCGGCCTGCATGCCCGGTTTCAATCCGGCTTGGAGCAGCAAATTGCGGCCGCCCGGTCCATAGGTTTTGTGCAAGAGATTCAGTCGGCGTACGGCGGCTTCGCCCGTGGCGAGGGAGTACTGTCCGGTTTGCGGCTGCGGCATGTGAGCTTACAGTGTGCCACAAAAGAAAAAGGGCGCGGAGTTTCCTCCGCGCCCGCTATTTTTTCTGTGACGAAGTTAGGACTGCGCTTCGCCGTGGTTGTGGTCGCCTTCTTGCATCGCCTTGAGCTTTTCCTCGCGGCGCTTGGCGCGGTCTTCGGCGCGCTTCACCAGCTCGGTACCGACCAGTTCGATGATGGCCTGTTCGGCACCATCGCCCTTACGGCAGCCGAGGCGGCTGATGCGGGTGTATCCGCCGTTGCGCGTCCCGAACCGGGGAGCCAGCTTGTCGAACAGCTTCTGCACAGCCGCGGGTGTCTGGAGGTATCCAGCAGCCTGGCGGCGGGCATGCAACGTGTCCTTCTTGCCGAGGGTGATCATTTTGTCGACCAGGGGCTTGATCGCCCGGGCCTTCGTAGCGGTGGTCACGACGCGCTCATGTTCGATAACGCTGGTGACCAGGTTTTTGAGGAGTGAATTCCGCGACCCAACGTCGCGCTTCATCTTCGATCCGGATATTCTGTGTCGCATGACTTCCTTTATTCGGGGAACTTATTCAGCCGCCGAATCTCCTTCCTCGTCATCGTCGATATCGTCGCCGTCCATCGGCTCAAGCGTCGCCGGCGTTCCGGCGGGGGAGACCAAGCGGCCCTGCGAATCGAACTTCATGCCGAAGCCCAATCCCAAGCCACCCAGGATTTCCTTGATTTCGTTCAGAGACTTGCGCCCAAAGTTCTTGGTGCGCAGCATCTCGGCTTCGGTCTTTTGCACCAGGTCCGAAATGGTCTGAATGTTGGCGTTCTTCAAGCAGTTGTAAGAACGAACGCTCAGCTCGAGTTCTTCCACTGAGCGGTTCATGACTTCCGTCATCTGCGAAGCAGCCCGCTCCGCCGGTTCTTCCACCGCCTCGGACGTCTCTTCAAAGTTGATGAAGATGGTCATGTGGTCCTTGAGGAGCTTGGACGCCTGACCGACGGCGTCGGCGGGCGAGATGGCTCCGTTGGTCCACACTTCGATGGTGAGCTTGTCGTAGTCCGTCATCTGCCCCAAGCGGGCGGCTTCGACGGAGAAGTTCACTTTGCGGACAGGCGAGTGAACGGAGTCGATCGGGATGTAGCCGATCGCCAGGTCCTCGTCGTTATTGCGGTCCGCGCCGACGTAGCCACGTCCGCTGCGCACGCGCATTTCGATGTTGAGTTTACCGCCTTCGCCCACGGTGGCGATGTGCATGTTGCGGTCGAGCACTTCGATGTCGGCGTCGGTCTCGATCTGGCCGCTGAGGACCTGACCGGCCTTGTCGGCCTTGATGCGAATGGTGCGCATACCCTCGACGGACATCTTGAACGGGATTTGCTTCAGGTTCAGGATGATGTCGGTGGCGTCTTCGACGACGTTCGGAATCGGGCTGAATTCGTGCGCCACGCCGTCAATGCGGACGGCGGTGATGGCCGCGCCTTCGATCGAGCTCAGCAGCACGCGGCGCAGTCCGGTGCCGATGGTCGATCCAAACCCGCGCTCGAACGGCTGCGCGGTGAACATGCCATAACGGTCCGTAAGCGTTTCGGTGTTGGCAACAAGCCGCTTCGGTTTCTGGAATCCTTTGAACATAGTGTCTCGGTGGCCCCTTTACTTTGAGTACAGCTCGACAATCAACTGCTCGTTCAATTGAATCTGGACCAGGTCTTCGCGCTTGGGCGTCGAGAGAACTTTGGCCGTAAGGTTTTCGCGATCCACGTCCAGCCAGTTCGGGTTGGGAGCGTGCGCTGTGGCGTCGCGGGCGTGCAAAATCGTGGGGTTGGCCTTGGAATTGTCGCGAATGGAGATCACGTCACCCGGCTTCACCGTGAACGACGGAATATCCACGCGGCGTCCGTTGACGTTCACGTGGCCGTGGCGCACCAGCTGGCGGCTCTGCGAACGCGAGGTCCCGAAACCGATGCGGTACATCACGTTGTCCAAGCGGCGTTCCAGCAACGACAGCATGTTGTCGCCGGCAATGCCCTTCATGGTCGCGGCTTTTTCGAACAGGTTGCGGAACTGGTTTTCCAGCAACTGGTAATAGCGGCGCGCCTTCTGCTTTTCACGCAGCTGCAGGCCGTAGCCGACAATCTTCGGCTTCCGGTCCTTGCCGTGCTGGCCGGGCGGGAAGTTGCGCTTTTCAATCGCGCATTTCTCTGTGTAGCAACGCTCGCCTTTTAGGAAGAGCTTCATTCCCTCGCGCCGGCACTGCCGGCACACGGGACCAATGTATCGTGCCAAATCGAACCTCCAAACTGCTTTCTTTGAATGAGGTGCAGTTTACGGCCGGAGCCTTCGTCCTGCTTCTCTTACTACAACTGTCCGCTCCCCTATGGTCGCGGCACGGTGATCTGCAATGAACCGCGACCGTAAGGAAGCGGACAAACGATCAAACTCTACGTTTCTTAGGCGCCCGGCAACCGTTGTGGGGCATGGGCGTGTGGTCCTTGATGGACCGTACTTCAATGCCCGCCGACGACAACGCACGCACAGCCGACTCGCGGCCCGCGCCCGGGCCACTGACGCTCACTTCCACCACGCGCAAGCCCGATTCCTTGGCCTTGTTGGCCGCGGTCATGGACGCCTGCTGCGCGGCGAACGGGGTGCCCTTACGCGACCCGCGGAAGCCCAGCGAACCGGAACTGGACCACGACAATACGTTGCCCACCGGGTCGGTGATGGTGACGATGGTGTTGTTGAAGGACGCCTGGACGTGTACGATCCCGGTGGGGACGTGGCGCTTCTCCTTCTTCTTGAAAGACTTCTTCTTGCCAGCTTTTGAAGCTTTTGCGGGAGCCTTTGCGGGAGCTTTTGCCATGGTTTGTCTTTACCTACTTCGTAGCTTTCTTCTTGCCGGCAACCGTGCCGCGGCGCGGACCCTTACGGGTGCGGGCGTTGGTGTGCGTGCGCTGTCCGCGAACCGGCAGGCCGCGGCGATGCCGCAATCCGCGGTACGCGCCCATTTCGATGAGACGCTTGATGTTCATCGAAATCTCTTTGCGCAAATCGCCTTCTACGGAGCCTTCGGCTTCGAGGAGCTGGCGGATCGCGTTGACCTCTTCTTCGGTCAGGTCGGCAATCTTGGTGCCAGGGTTCACTCCGGCGCGGTGGCACAGCGAGAGAGCCCGCGTGCGACCGATGCCGTAGATGTAGGTCAGACCGATCTCGGTCCGCTTCTTGGCTGGTAAATCAACACCTGCTAGACGTGCCATAGTTCCTTATCCCTGCCTCTGTTTGTGCTTCGGATTCGCACAGATCACGCGAACCACGCCTTCGCGGTGCACCAGTTTGCACTTGGGGCACATCACTTTTACTGAAGCTCGAACTTTCATCGTTTCCTCTTTACTGCAGTAACTCTAAAATCCGTCCGCGCGTTTTATCGCGCTCCGAAAGCACCACGCGAACCCGGTCACCCGGCCGCAATCTCACAAAATTCCGTTCCGCCGCCCCCGCCGCATGGGCGATGACGATACCTTCGTCCTCAAGCCGAAGCCGGTAGCCCGCGGATGGCAACAACTCCACCACTTCCGCGACTAGGGTCTTGTCAGAACCCATGGCCCGTCCGCCGTAATAGCGACCGTGTGCTCAAAATGCGCCGAATACTTCCCATCCTCGGTCACCGCCGTCCACTTGTCGGCTTTCACGCGGCTTCCAGGCTTGCCGGCATTCACCATCGGTTCGATGGCGAGCACCATGCCTTCCTTCAGGCGGGGATTCTCTCCCCGGCGGTCCACGTAATTCGGAACCTGCGGCTCTTCATGCATCTGTGTTCCGATGCCGTGCCCCACAAACTCGCGCACAATCGAAAAGCCGTTGGATTGGACGTGCCGCTCCACTGTACCGCAAATGTCGAACAGTCGGTTTCCCGGCCGGGCTTTATCGATCGCCAACTCCAGCGATTCCAGCGTAACTGCCATCAACTTCTTTGCTTCCGCCGAAATCTCACCCACGGCCACCGTGATCGCGGAATCCGCGTAGTAGCCGCTCAACTGCACCGCTGTGTCGATGGAGATAATGTCTCCATTCTTCAACACCCGGTTCTTCGACGGAATCCCGTGAACAATTTCGTCATTCACGGAGGCGCACAGGACCGACGGAAACTTCCCCGCCGTAGGTGTTGAGTAGCCCTTGAAGGCCGACTTCGCACCCGCTTCCTGCATCATCTTTTCCGCCTTAACTTCCAGATCATGGGTAGAGACGCCTTCTTGGATCATGCCGCGCATCTCTTCCAAAATCTTCCAAACCAAAAGACCCGCCGCGCGCATCTTTTCGAGCTCTGCCATACTCTTGCGTACAATCATGCGGCTCGTTCGCGTTCTTTGCGGATCAAATCTTCAATCTCTCCGGCGATGGCCTCGGGTTCCCCGCTGCCCTTCACCGACCAAACCGGATATCCGGCCTCTTGGAAAAACGCCAAAACCGGAGCAGTCTGCCGGTTATAGGCCAACAAGCGCTCCCGGACCACGTCTTCGCGGTCGTCGTCACGAATCTCCAGCTTCGCGCCTTCCATGTCGCATGCTACGCGATCCGGGTCGGCGGCAAGATTGTAAAGCGTGCCGCATACGGGGCACTGCCTTCTGCCGGAAATCCGCCTTACTATAACATTGTAGTCAACTTCCAGATGGACCACCATGGGCCGCATCTTTACGGCAGTCAGCTTTTTGGCTAACCACTCCGCTTGACTCACTGTCCGGGGGTAGCCGTCCAGCATAAAACCTGTCCTGCAATCGTCGAACGTGATCCGGTCGGCGACCATGCGGTTCACCGAATCGTCGGAAACCAACCCGCCCGCCGCCATCACCTTTTCCACCCGCTTCCCCAGCGGATCACCCAGGGCCACCCGTTCGCGAAGCATGTCCCCAGTGGAGATATGCGCCACGCCCAAGTCTTCCTTGAGCAGTTTGGCCTGCGTTCCTTTACCGGAACCCGGGGACCCAAACAAAATGAGGCAGAGCCGATTCATCGCCGTTTAGTGATTTGGGCCCGGTTAGACCGCTAAACTCCGCTGCGGCGGCCACGAATGCGGCCTGCTCTCGGAGTAAATCCTTCGTAATGCCTCATGATCAGCTGCGCTTCCACCTGGTTCACCGTATCCATCGCCACTCCGACGACGATCAACAATGAGGTACCGCCAAAGAAGAACGTCACGCCCAGGCCGTCCAGCAGCCAGCGTGGGAAATAAGTATCAATCCAGTTGCCCACGCCCACGATGTGCTGCAACTTGATCCCCTGAATCATGATCATCGGCAGCAGCGAGAGAATGGAAAGGTACAAACCGCCGACCACCGTGATGCGCGAGAGAATCTTCTCCATATAGTCCGCCGTGTTCTTGCCAGGACGGATACCCGGGATGAATCCGCCATGCTTGCGCATGTTGTCGGCGGCCTCGTTCGGGTTGAAGATGATGGAGATATAGAAGAAACAGAAGAAGATGATCAGCAGGACGTACAGGATGTAGTACATCGGCTCACCGCCGCCGATGGAGGTCAGCAGGCCGTTGAGGAAGGTGCTGTTCTTGACGAATTCCAGGCTCAGGGCAGTCTGCGGGAAGGCCAGCAGGCTGCTGGCGAAGATCACTGGGATCACTCCGCCGGCGTTGACCTTCAGCGGCATGTGCGAAGAGGTTCCGCCCATGACGCGGCGTCCGACCATCCGTTTGGCGTATTGAATTGGGATACGGCGTTCGCCGCGTTCCACCAACACGATAAAGCCGACTACGGCGATCATCATGGCTAGGATGATCACGATGTGCAGCACACCCCATTCGCCGGTCTGCATCTTGGACCAAATTTCGAAGATGGCGCTGGGCAGGTTAACAACGATACCGGTGAAGATGAGCAAGCTCATTCCGTTACCGATGCCACGTTCGGTGATCTGCTCACCTAGCCACATGATGAAGGCGGTGCCTGTGGTCAGGGTGATCATCGTCATCAGGATAAAACCGAAACCGGGGTTGCGGACGAAGCCCTGCTCGGCACTCTGCAGGCCGATGGCGATCATCGCGGCTTGTATCAACGCCAGGATGACAGTGAGGTAGCGAGTCCACTGGGTAATTCTGCGGCGTCCAATTTCGCCCTCTTTTTGGAGCTTCTCGAGGTACGGGACGACCACCGTGAGCAACTGGAGGATGATCGAAGACGTAATGTAGGGCATGATACCCAGCGCGAAGATCGTCAGCTTGCGGAACATGCCGCCGCTGAACAGATCGAACATGCCGAACACGGAGCCCGCATTCTGCCGGATGAACTCCTCAAAGCGCGTTGAGTCGATGCCGGGAATAGGCACGCCGCCGCCCAGGCGGTACACGGCAAGCAGTGCGAGTGTGAACAACACGCGCTTGCGTAGATCCGGGATGCGGAAGACGTTCGCTATGGCTTCGAAGAATTTCATAGGGCCCTCGGAAGCTTACTTCTTGACCTTGTCTGTAGCTGACTTGACTTTTTTCTGGAACTTCACCAGCACAGTGTCCGGCTTGGCGATGGCAACGGTGGTGCCGCCCGCCGCTTCGATCTTCTGCTTGGCGGACGCCGAGAAGATGGCCGCAGTAACGGAGATCTTGCGGGTCAGTTCACCCGAACCCAGGATTTTGAGGCCGTCCTTGAGCTTGTGGATCACGCCCAGATCGAGCAAGGTCTGCGCGTCGAAGGTGGTCCCTTCGAGCTTTTCCAGGGTAGCGACGTTGACGATGGCAAATTCCTTGCGGAAGATGTTGGTGAATCCACGTTTCGGCAGGCGGCGATGCAGCGGCATCTGGCCGCCTTCAAAACCGCGCATACGCGAGTAACCGGAAATGGACTTGGCACCCTTGGCACCGCGGCCCGCGAACTTACCGCGGCCCGAACCCATGCCTTGGCCCAAGCGGCGGTGCTTTTGTTTTTGACCCTTTGGCGGTCTTAGTTGACTGAGATTCATGTTGTGCCTCGCGCCTAATCTACGATTGCAAGAAGGTGCGGGACCTTCTTCACCATACCGCGGAAGCCGGGCGTATCCGGGCGCTCCACGATGCGGTTCATTTTCTTCAAGCCCAGCGCCCGCACGATGACTTTGTGCTTCATCGGGGTGCAGATGGGACTGCCGATCAACTTGATTTTGATGGTTCCGGCCATTTTAACTTACCTTCTCGAGTCCCACGCCGCGCATGTCGGCGGTGGCTTGACGGTCGCGCAGTTGTTCCAGCGCGTCGATGGTCGCCTTCACCACGTTGTGCGGATTGTGCGAGCCAATGGATTTGGTGAGAACGTTGGGGATACCCGCGGCCTGGATCACGGCGCGCACCGGTCCACCGGCGATGACGCCTGTACCGGCCTTGGCCGGCTTGAGGAGCACGAGACCCGCGCCGAATTTGCCCAGCACCACATGTTGAATGGTGTGCTCCAGCACGCTGATGCGGCGGAGATTTTTCTTCGCGGCTTCGATGCCCTTCTTGATGGCGGCCGGAACTTCCTTGGCTTTGCCGGTGCCGTAGCCGACAATCTTGGCCGCCGGATCACCCACGACGATGAGCGCGGAAAAGCTCATATTCTTGCCGCCCTTGACGACCTTGGTGACGCGGTTGATCGAGACGACCTGTTCCTTGAGGTTCAGGCTGTTGACATCGATACGTTGTGCTGCGGTAGATGACATAGTATCCTTTTAGAACTTCAAACCAGCTTCACGAGCGGCATCCGCCAAAGCCTGCACACGCCCGTGGTAAAGGTAGCCGCCGCGGTCGAACACGACCGCTGCAATCCCCTTGGCCTTGGCGCGTTCAGCCACCAGCTTGCCGATCGCCTTCGCCCCAGCGACGTTGCCGCCGTTCACGCCGTCTTTCTCGTTCGAGGAAGCAGAGGCGATGGTTACGCCCGCTCCGTCGTCGATGACTTGCGCGTAGATATGCTTCAGGCTGCGGAATACAGCCAATCGGGGACGAGCTTCGCTGCCCGCCAGTTTCCGGCGGATGCGCTTGTGAATGCGCCGGCGGATGATGTCTTTGGAATCGCGTGATGCCATGATTACTTACCTCCTGCGCCAGTCTTGCCGACCTTCTTGCGCAGCACTTCACCAACGTAACGGATGCCCTTGTTCTTGTACGGGTCCGGCGGACGCAATCCCCGCATTTTCGCGGCGACTTGACCCAACGCTTGACGGTCAGACCCTGTCAGAATCAGCGGCGTCAGATTGTTGGCGGGCTTTTCGACCTTCATGTCGATCCCGTCCGGCAGATAGAATTCGATGGGGTGCGAATAGCCCAACGCGAAGGTGGCAATGCGCCCCTTCACTTCGCAACGGTAGCCGATGCCGAAGATGGCCAGCTCACGGGTGAAGCCCGTGGAGACGCCCTGGACGGCGTTGGCGGCCAGCGCGCGTGTCAGGCCGTGCAGCGCGGCTTGCTTATCGGTATCGCGCGTCACATGCAGCGTGCCGTCTTCCTGTCGCACGGATACTCCCTTGGGCAGCGGCACGGTTTGCTTGCCCTTGGGGCCCTCCACCAACAGCTCAGAGCCGATGGTGAGCTTAACGCCCTTGGGCAGCGGAATGGGTTTTTTACCAACTCGAGACATAGTTTCCGTTCCTTAACAAACTAAAGCGCCAACCAGGCGCTTTTACCAAACATGACAGAGTACTTCGCCGCCGATGCCGGCCTTGCGCGCCATGCTACCGGTCATCAAGCCCTTCGGCGTGGTCAGGATGTTCACACCCAAACCGCCCAGCACACGGGGCACTTCCTTCGATCCCACATACACGCGGCAGCCGGGGCGCGACACGCGCTCAATGCGCGAGATCACGGGCACGTTGCCGGGCGTGTACTTGAGATAAATGCGGATGGACTTCTTCGGGCCGTCGTCGGTCAACTTGTAGTTGGCGATGTAGCCTTCGTCCTTCAAAATTTTGGCGATTTCCGTCTTCAAGCGCGAAGCCGGCACATCCACCTTGGGATGACGCGCGGCTAAGCCGTTGCGGATGCGCGTCAACATGTCGGCGATCGGATCCGATGTCATCATGACTTGTTCGTCCTCATTCTGTTATAACCCTCGCCTACCACGACGCCTTCACAACGCCAGGAATTTCACCCGCCAATGCCAGCTTGCGGAAACAAATGCGGCACAAACGGAACTTGCTTAAGAACCCGCGCGGACGTCCGCAGCGGAAACAACGGTTGCGATGACGACAGGCCAGCTTCGGCGTCTTATTCTTCTTGGCAATTGCCAGCTTTTCGTCACGTGCGATTTTTGCGGTGGTGGCCATGTGTGTCCTATCTCTACTTGGTGAACGGCATGCCCATTTGCGCGAGCAACGCCATTCCTTCCGCGTCCGTCTTGGCCGTGGTCGTGATGCAGATGTTCAACCCTTTGGCCTTGTCCACTTTGTTGTAGTCGATCTCCGGGAAGATCAACTGGTCCTTCATGCCGAGCGTGTAATTTCCGCGCCCGTCAAAACTCTTCGACGGTACACCCCGGAAATCGCGCACACGCGGCAGCGATACGTTCACCAGGCGGTCGAGAAACTCGTACATGCGGTCACCGCGCAGCGTTACCGCGCAGCCGATCGCCATGCCCTCGCGCAGCTTGAACGCCGCGATGGACTTGCGGGCCTTGGTGATCACAGGCCGCTGGCCGGCGATGGCCGTCAGTTCGTTCATGGCCCCGTCGATCAACTTGGTATTCTGCGATGCCTCACCCATGCCGATGTTCAGCGAGATCTTTTCGATCTTCGGCACGGCCATGAGGTTGGTGTAGCCGAACTCCTTGGTCAGGGCCGGAATCACCGTGGTTTGATAGTGCGCTTTGAGTCTTGCAGCCATGTCAGTTCGCCCTACTTCGTTACTTTCTTCTCGATCACTTCGCCGGTCTTGCGCGCCACGCGCACACGGGTGGCCCCGTCAACACGGGTGCCGACGCGCGTCACCTGGCCGCCGGAAGTGGTCAGCATGACGTTCGAGATATGGATGGAGCGCTCGCTCTCCGCGATGCCGCCCTGAATTTGCTTCTGCGGATTAGGCTTGGTATGGCGCTTCACCATGCCCACGCCTTCGACCACGATGCGGCCATTGATGCGGTCCACTTCGAGCACGCGGCCCGCCTTGCCTTTGTCTTTGCCCGCGATCACCTTGACCTGATCGTCCTTCTTGATCTTGATCGTGATTTTCGGACGCGGATCGTTCTGATGCCGCTGGGGAATTTTTCTTGCCATCTTAGATTACCTCTGGCGCGAGCGACACAATCTTCATGAAGCGCTTCTCACGCAATTCGCGCGCCACCGGACCAAAGACACGCGTGCCCACCGGCTCGCCAATATCGTTGATCAACACCGCGGCGTTGGAATCGAAGCGGATGTAGGTCCCGTCCTTGCGGCGGGTTTCCTTGCGCATCCGGACGATCACGCAGCGGACCACTTTACCTTTTTTAACCTGGCCGTCGGGGGAGGCTTCCTTGACAGCCGCCGTCACCACGTCGCCCAGACCTGCGCGCAGGCCGATGTCGCCACCGCGCGGCAGAATACATGACAGCCTACGGGCGCCGCTGTTGTCAGCCACCTCGAGTATTGTCCGCATTCCAATCATGTTCGTGTCTCCTAAACCTTGCTAGCCCAACTGGCCCCGGGCGTCTGGCCCCGGGCCCGGATTACTTTTTGCTCTTGCCTTGTTTGTTGGTGACGCGCTTTTCCGGGCCCGTCTGAATCCCGATGGAACTCAAATCGGTGGTCACCTGCACTGCCTGGCGTACGACTTCCTGCAACGTCCAACGCTTGAGCTTCGAAAGCGGCCGGCATTCGACGATGCGCACCACATCGCCCAGCTTCGCCTTGCCCTCTTCGTCGTGCGCGTAAAACTTTTTGCGCTTGTTGATCATCCGCTTGTAGAGCGGGTGCTGCACCCGGCGGGTCGTTTCGACAATGATGGTTTTGGCCATCTTGATCGAGACCACGAATCCGGTCTTTTCGTTCTTATTGCCTATCGCTTTGGTTTCAGTTGTCATCACTTACGCCTTTTTCGATCCACTCTTTTTAGCAGTGGGCTTCTTGGCCTTCGCCGTAGGAGCCGCCGCAGTCTTCGGAGCCGCCATGTTCACGGGCGTCTTAATGCCCTGTCCGGTCCGGATGGTCAGCAAGCGCGCGCGTTCTTTGCGCAGTTCGCGGTACTTCTTCATGCCTTCCGTCTGTCCCATCGACATCTGGAACTTGATCCGGAACATCTGCTCGGCGCCCTCGCGGACCTTGGCTTCGATCTCCTCGGTGCCGAGCGCTTTCAATAAATCTTTGGCTGTGCGTTTCATGCGTTATTCCAACCGCCTATTCCAAACCTTGGCGCGTGACCAGCTTGGTGGGATACGGCAGCTTCGCCGCAGCCAGCCGCATCGCCGCCTTGGCGACTTCCAAGCCCACGCCTTCCATCTCGAACAGAATCTTACCGGGCCGGACCACGCACACCCACTCTTCCGGTGCGCCTTTGCCCTTACCCATACGAGTTTCAGCCGGCTTCTTGGTGATCGGCTTGTCAGGGAAGGTACGAATCCACACCTTGCCGCCGCGCTTGATCGAACGCGTCATCGCCACACGAGCCGCTTCGATCTGGCGCGAGGTGATCCAACCGCAGCACATCACCTTCAGGCCGTACTCGCCGAACGCAAGCGAGCTGCCGCGCCAGGCTTTCCCGGTCATGCGGCCGCGCTGTTGCTTGCGGTACTTAACTTTCTTCGGCATCAACATAAGAAATTTGCTCCTACCGCTATTCGCTCTTGGTTTCGGTGGTCTCTGGCGTAGCCTCAGGTGCCTTGGTTTCCGGCTCCGCCGCGGTCATATCGACCTTGACATCCGGCTTCCAGGTCCGCTGCACGGGCGCGGCCATCGGAGGCAGAATTGCCGCCCGGCCTTCACCCGAAGGCGGCGGTTGGACAACTACGCCACCCGCATCAGGACGCGGCCCACGGTCGCCGCGGTCATACCCGCCACCAGCCCCACCCGGACGCGGCCCACGGTCGGGACGATCCCGGCGATCCCCACGGTCACGCGACGGCGCGCGACGCGGTTCGGGATCATTCTTCAAGCCGCGGCGCTGTCCGCCGGGGAGAATTTCACCCTTGTACACCCAGCACTTGATGCCGATGACGCCATACGTCGTGTGCGCCTCGGTAAACCCGTAGTCGATATCCGCGCGCAGTGTGTGCAGCGGCAGACGGCCTTGCAGATACCATTCGGTACGCGCAATTTCCGCGCCGTTTAAGCGGCCCGAAACGCGGACCTTGATGCCTTTGCAGCCGAAACGCAGCGCTGAATCCACGCTCTTGCGCATCGCCCGGCGGAACGCCACGCGCTTCTCTAGCTGCAGCGCGATCGACTCGCTGACCAACTGCGCGTCCAGCTCAGGCTTGTGAACTTCCTGAATGTCGATGAAGATTTCGCGACCGGTCTTCTTGGCCAGATCCTGTTTCAGCTTTTCGATTTCCGCACCCTTGCGTCCGATGATGATACCGGGACGCGAGGTCTGAATCGTGATGCGCAGCTTGTTGCCGGGGCGGTCGACTTCAATCGAACTCACGCCGGCGGCCTTCAAGCGTTCCCGCAGCGCGTCCTTGAGCTCCAGATCTTCGCGCAGAAGCTTAGCGTAGTCTTGTTTCGCGAACCAGCGCGAGCGCCAGGTCTTGGTGATGCCCAGGCGGAATCCGTAGGGATGGACTTTTTGACCCATTTACTTTTTGTCTCCCACTTCGACAACAATATGCGCCATGCGCCGTTGGTAGCGGTAAGCCCGGCCCATGGGAGCCGCGCGCAGCCGCTTCATGCGCGGCCCTTCGTTCACGTACGCGTCGATCACGATCAGCGCGTCCACATCCACGTCGTTGTTCTTGTTCTCCACGTTGGCAATGGCCGAACGCAGGACCTTCTCGATGGACTCGGAGGCACGCTTGTTGGTGGCGCGCAAAATGTGGATCGCCTCGCCAGCCTTCTGGCCGCGGATAAGGTCGATGACCAGCCGGGCCTTCTGGGGCGACATTCTTAGATATCGGGCTTCTGCTCTTGCCTGCATATTGGTTCCTTAGGACGGCTTGGAGGATTTCTCCGCCGTCTTTGCCGCATGACCCTTGAACACGCGCGTAGGCGAAAATTCACCCAGCTTGTGGCCAACCATATTCTCGGTGACATACACCGGGATGAATTTCCTGCCGTTGTGAACACCAAAGGTGTGGCCGATGAACTCCGGCGTGATCGTGGAACGGCGCGACCATGTCTTCACAACCTTCTTCTCGCTCTTCGCGTTCAGCGCGTCCACCTTGTCTTGCAGGTGGCCATCGACGAACGGTCCTTTGTAAAGTGAACGACCCATGTTTGCCTCTTACCGTTAACGCTTCTTCGCCTTGCGAGTCACGATCATCTTGTCGGTACGTTTGTTGTTCCGCGTCTTGTAACCACGCGTCGGCTGACCCCAAGGCGTAACCGGGTGGCGGCCACCGCTGGTTTTACCTTCGCCGCCACCGTGCGGGTGATCGACCGGGTTCATCGTAACGCCGCGATTGTGAGGACGCTTGCCCAACCAACGCGTGCGACCGGCTTTACCTAGGCTGACGTTTTCATGCTCGACGTTGCCGACTTGCCCGATGGTCGCGGCACAGTCCACTAAAACCCGGCGGATTTCGCCGGAGGGTAGTTTCAGAAGCGCGTAGTCGCCTTCCTTCGAAACCAGCTGCGCCTGCGTTCCAGCTGAGCGAGCCATCTGGCCGCCCTTGCCGGGCTTGAGCTCAATGTTGTGAACCACCGTACCGGCCGGGATGTTCTTAATGGGAAGCGAGTTGCCGATGAAGATGTCCGCCGTGGGACCCGACATCAACTTCGCGCCAACCGCGAGGCCGACAGGAGCAATGATGTAGCGCTTTTCGCCGTCCACGTAATGGAGCAAAGCGATGCGCGCGCTGCGGTTCGGATCGTATTCGATCGACGCCACCACACACGCGATGCCTGCCTTGTCACGCTTGAAGTCGATCTCGCGGTAGGTCTTCTTGTGACCGCCGCCGATGAAGCGCGAGGAGATGCGACCGCTCGAGGTGCGTCCGCCGGTTCGCTGTTTGCCCTTGACCAGGCTCTTTTCAGGGCCCTTCTTGCTGAGGCCTTCGCGCGTCACTACCGTTTGGTAGCGGCGCGTCGGAGTAGTCGGTTTATAACTTTTGACTGGCATTTAGATCTCCGCGTACTCCGGCACTTTTTGTCCGGCCTGCAACTTCACATACGCCTTTTTCCAATCCGAACGGTAGCCGGCGAAACGGCCCCGGCGGCGTAACTTGCCCGCAGTGGTGCTGGTACGGACGTCGGCGACCTTGACCTTGAAGAGCTGCTCCACAGCCTGACGGATCTGCGTCTTGTTCGCATCCACGTCCACTTCAAATACCAGCGTGCGCTCGGAGTCCTTCTTCGTGACGCCCTTTTCGGTCACCAGCGGTTTCTTGATTACGTCGTATACGCTGATCATGCGAGTCCCTCCGACAATTTCCGGGCGGCGGCTTCACTCATGAGCACTTGCATGTGGCCCAGCAGGTCATACACGGTCACTTCGCGGTTCGAGACCATCTTGACGCCTTCGAGATTGCGGCTCGAAAGACTCAGATTCTTGTTCTCGCCGACATCGACCAACAGAACCGTCTTCTTCGCGTCGAGGCCGTCGAGCGTCTTGCGCATCTGCTTCGACTTCGGCTCGGAGATCGCGAATTGATTGACGATGCGCAATTCGCCGTCGCGCAACTTCGCCGACAGTGCGCTACGGAGCGCGCCCAATTGCATCTTGCGCGGCAGCTTGTAGGAATAGTCACGCGGTTGCGGACCATGTGTGGTACCGCCGTGGCGCCACAGAGGCGACCGGATGGAGCCCATACGCGCCCGGCCCGTGCCCTTCTGCTTCCACAATTTCTTGCCCGACCCGGCCACCTCATGCCGCGTCTTGGTCTTCACCGTACCGCGGCGGGTGCCCGCCAGGTGGTGCCGTACGCTTTCGTACAGCAGATCTTCGTTCACTTTCGCGCCGAAGACTTCGTCGGACAAATCGATGCTGCCGACTTTCTTGTTATTCAAATCAATGACATCTACGCTCGGCATACTATCGCTTAGACCTCCGTAGCACAACGTAACCGCCGTTGGGTCCCGGAACTGCGCCCTTGACAAGGATCACATTGTCCTCGATGTCGACTTCGACGATTTCGAGGTTGCGCACAGTGGAGCGGGCGTTGCCCATCTGGCCGCCCATGCGCATGCCGGGGAACACGCGGGAAGGGAAGCTCGATGCGCCGATGGAACCAGGGGCGCGATGGAACATGGATCCGTGCGTTGCATCGGAACCTTTGAAATGATGACGCTTGACGACACCCGCGAAACCGCGGCCCTTGCTCACGCCGATCACGTCGACTTTGTCGAACGGCTTGAACTCGTCGGCCAACACGCGGTCGCCAGCCTTGGGGTCACCATCGTTCGGCACTTGATCCAAGCGGAACTCGCGCAAGAACTTCACGCCCTCCGCCTCCGACTTTTTCAAGTGACCGAGCGCCGGCTTCGACATGCGCGATGCCTTGGCGTACTCCATCAAGCCGAGCTGCACGGCGTCGTAGCCATCGGTGGCAGCCGTTTTGCGCTGCGTCACGATGCACGGACCGGCTTTCAGCACCGTCACCGGCACCACCTGGCCATCGGCCCGGAAGACTTGCGTCATTCCGATTTTTTTACCTAAAATCCCTGGGCTCATTACTTCTTTGCTCCACGGCGGCCGCCTTTCACTGAAGAAGGCGCGCCACCACTAAACTCTAAAAACTACTTGCCGCGGCCGAACGCCTTGATTTCGACGTCCACACCGGCGGGCAGATCCAATTTCATCAGCGCATCCACTGTGTCCTGCGTGGGCTCGAGGATATCGAGCAAGCGCTTGTGAGTGCGGATCTCAAACTGCTCCCGGCTCTTTTTGTCCACGTGCGGCGACCGCAGAACCGTGTACATATTGCGAACCGTGGGCAGCGGAATCGGACCCACTACACTGGCTCCGGTACGCTTGGCCGTGTCGACGATTTCAGTAGTCGACTGATCGAGTACGCGGTGATCATAGGCCTTGAGCCGGATTCTGATGCGCTCTTTAAGGGAACTCATAGCTACGCAATGATCTCCGAAACCGTGCCCGAACCAACCGTACGGCCGCCCTCGCGAATCGCGAAGCGCAAGCCCTTATCCATCGCGATCGGCGTGATCAGCTCCACTTCCAGCTGCACACTATCGCCCGGCATCACCATCTCCATGCCTTCCGGCAACTGAGCCACGCCCGT
>CANFEY010000008.1 GCA_947446025.1 Bryobacterales bacterium | reverse complement strand
CACGGTGCGGCCAAGGTTCATCCCTCATGGTGTCAGCCTCGTGTTTCGTCTTCTGGTATTTCAAATCGCGGCAACTCAAAAGAGGCCTCAACCGCCTACTCTTCAGTTAGTTGCCGTCGGCGTGTCGCGCGTTAGCCGGACACTACTGTACCCGGATATAGGAGATCATGCGCCCCGCCTGCTCGCCTTCGCGGCGGTAGGACCAGAACTGGTCGGCGCTGCAGAAGGTGCAGAGGCCAAGCACGTCGATGTGTTGCACGCCAGCCGACTCGAGCTGCGTGCGATTGATCTCCGCCAAGTCCACCTTGCCCGCGCGGTCCTCGCCAAGCTGCTGCGCGACCTCCAGCCCGACTTCATAGCAGCACATGCCGATGCCGGGTCCTATGGCTGCGTAGATATCGGCTGGGCGGGACCCCATGCGCTCGATTGCGTTCAGGACCACGCCGGCCGCGGTACCGCGCCATCCAGCGTGAACGGCGGCGACGCGGCCTGTGCGCACGTCGGCCAGCAGGATGGGGAGGCAATCGGCGGTGCGGATGGAGACAGCGACACCGGGCACCGTGGCGATCAACGCGTCACCTTCACCGATGCAGCCGCGCTCGCGTTCGGCCACCAGCACTAGTCCCGAGTGAATTTGCTTGAGGCTGGCCATGGCATCCTGCGTGAGGCCGGAGTGGCGCGTGCAGAAGCCGTGTTCGATACCTGGGAGCTGGGCTAGGAGCTTCGAGGTCAGCACTACTTGAGCGCCTCGTCCACCTTGAACGTCTCGGCGAGCGCCTCGTCGAGCAAGCCTGCGCAGGCACGGGCTTGCGAGTCTACACGGGCCTTGAGATCGTTGAGGTCGCGCTCCATGCCCCGGGCTTGATCGGCGAGTTGGAGGCACGCCAGCACCGCGACCTTCATGCCGTCTACGTTGCCCGCGCGCTGCGCGATGGTGGTCATCAGCGTGTCAACAGACTGGGCCAGCTCTTCGAGTTCGCCCGGTTCGCCGGACACACCTAGGGTATACGGCTGATTGTAGATGGTGACCCGGACGCTTTTGCGAGATTCCATGCAGGCTCCCGGTTATTGTAGCGTTACAGAGCGTCCATTTGTCCGAGCAGCTTCTCGATGCGCGCCCGCACCTCTTTGCGCTCCGCGAGCAGCGTGCCCATCTCAGCCTTGGTCTTGGCGCTGTCGCCAGCGGACTTGCGGACCTCGGCGAGTTCGGCAAGCGCAGCATCGCGTTCCGATCGCAGGGTTGCGACCAGCTCGACGGTCCGCCGAATGCGCTCTTCTAGCTCAACAAGGGCGTCGACTTCGGATTCCATATGTGGGGTTTACGCGAGCGCCGCTTTGGCCTGCGCGATCAGCGAACTGAAGGCCGCCGGATCGTTGAGGGCCATATCGGCGAGTACCTTGCGGTTCAGCTCAATTCCGGCCTTTTTCATGCCGTTCATGAACTTGCTGTAGGAAATCTCGGCGGCGCGGCAGGAGGCCCCGATACGCACGATCCACAGCGAGCGGTATTCGCGCTTCTTGAGCTTGCGCCCCGTGTAGCCGTACAGCAGCGATTTCTCGACTGCTTCCTGGGCTGCACGATACAGCTTGCTCTTGGTGAGGAAGAAACCCTTTGCGAGGGTGAGGGTCTTGCGCCGGCTATCCCGGCGTTTACTACCGCGTTTGACTCTAGGCACGTTTTATCTCCTTGTTTACGGCTGTCAGGCACGTGTAGCCTGATCAGCACGAATGGGCTCACAGAAGCTCTAAGAGCGTCCGGCCCGGTCTTTCTTGTTTAGTACGGCAACATCCGTTTGATCTCGTGCGTGTTGGCGTCATCCGTCATCACACCCGTTCCCAAACGCCGTTTCCGCGCACGCGACTTCGATGTCAAGATGTGGCGGGCAAACGCGTGGTTGCGCTTGATTTTACCGGTGCCGGTTTTCTTGAACCGTTTAGACGCGCCCTTATGGGTCTTGAGCTTTGGCATATGTTCCTTGAGCGCACAGGCCGCCACGCGGTCCGTTGTGCGCGATAAAACTGGGTATTGCTGCGGTCGCTCGGAAGAGCAAGCAGCAACTTGTCTAGGATAACACAGGCGCTATTCCTGGCGCAGCGCAATCATGTGGTCGACGCGCTGCTCGGCGGGCGGGCAGGTACGCGGCCGGAGCAGACCAGCGCCAGCGTGTACTGCACCGCCTCGGCTTCGGGTCCCGCTTCCAGCACGGCGCGCGTTGCGTCTACTATGTTGGCTGGCAGCCGCCCGTTGCGAATTGGATTTTCCGAGCAGAAGGCGAGTAACGTCGGGCGCTCGAAGTACCCCGGCGCAAACGCCGCCCGTGTCGCGATCACGCGTCGCAATCACTCCGGAATGTGCCTGCAAGTGCGCCCGCATCGCTTCCACGTTGCCGACATCGAGCAGTTCCACGGCTCGGCGAAAATCGGGATCGTGTATGAGTTCCACCAGCGCAATTGTACTACTGCAATTTCGCCAGCGTGGTGCGCAACGTAGCTTCCAGCGAAGCATCCGGGCGCAGCGCCAGGAGTTCGGTGATCTCCTGCGCAGCGCGGGACTTCTCGCCGCGGCGGGCGTAGATTTCCGCGAGGAAGAGTTGCGGCAAAGTGTAGTGCTCCGGGTCAAGGCGCTTGGTGGTCAGTAGTGCCTTCTCGGCTTCGGCCAGCTTCCCGAGCTGGTAACAATTCATCCCCAATTGCGCCTGTGCCGAGGCGTCGCCGCTCAAAGTGAACGCCGCTCGCTGGCTGAAGCCGAGCGCTTCCTCCGCGCGCCCGGTCTTCAGCAACAGCCCTCCGAGGTTCAAGATCGCGTCCAAATTGTCCGGGTCCGCGTCAATGGCGCGGCGGAAATCGGCCTCCGAGTTGGTAATCACGCCGAGCGCGTTCCAGGCAGCGGAATAGGCGGGTGCCAGCGCCACAGCTTCGTCGAGCTTGCGCCGCGCGCCTTCCGAATCGTGCCTGGCAAGTTTGCGCTGCGCGTCTTCATACTTGTCGCGGGCCTTTTGGGGGACGGCCAGTTCGCGCACCGAAACGGTGTCGGCGAACAACAGCAGCACGGGTGTGACAACCCACAACATGCACGGAGGCTAACTCCGTTTTCGCCCGCCTACAATGCCTGAAGGTAACGGTACACGCGCGAGACGGGCAGCCCAACAACGTTGAAGAAGCAGCCGTCAATGCGCTCGACGAACTTTGAGGCTAGTCCTTGGATGGCGTAGGCTCCGGCCTTGTCCATGGATTCGCCGGAAGCGACATAGGCTTCGATTTCGGCTGCACTCAGGGGCGCAAAGCGAACAGCCGTAGAGACATGATCCACCTTGCAGCCACCCGGGTAGCGTATGCAGATACCGGTGATCACGCGGTGCTCGCGGCCGGAGAGCCGCTCGAGCATATGCCGCGCATCGGCTAGATCTTTGGGCTTCTCCAGCACATCGTGATCCAGTACAACCACGGTGTCTGCTCCCAGTACAATTTCATCACGATCTTCCCAGGAAGCCTCTGCTTTTTCGGCGGCGAGGCGCTGCACGTAGGCCTCAGGAGTCTCCCCCGCCCCGCGGACTTCCTCCACCGGCCGCACGCGCACATCAAAGGAAAACCCCGCTGTAGTGAGTAACTCACGGCGGCGGGGCGATTGCGATGCGAGAACCAGCCGGGGCACTTACGCTCCCAGATGTTTCGCGATGCGCGGATACACGTGGCGGATATTGCCTTCGTAGACCGCCTTCTTGTCGGCATCGCTTATGGGGAGCCGGTCTACGTAGAGTTTCGTGTCGTCGTAGTAATCGCCGGTCTCTGGGTCGATGCCGCGCACCGCGCCCACCATCTCTGATCCGAACAGAATGTTCTTCAGCGGAATCACCTTGAACAGCAGGTCGATGCCGGGCTGGTGATAGACGCAGGTGTCGAAAAACACGTTGTTGAGCAGGTGTTCGGTCAGCAGGGGCTTCTTCATGTCCTGCGCCAGGCCGCGGTAGCGCCCCCAATGAAACGGCACCGCGCCGCCACCGTGGGGGATGATGAACTTCAACGCTGGGAAATCCTTGAACAGGTTGCCTTGAATTAGCTGCATGAACGCGGTGGTGTCCGCGTTGATGTAGTGCGCTCCGGTAGCGTGGAACGCCGGGTTGCACGAGGAGGTCACGTGGATCATCGCGGGCACGTTCAGCTCCACCATCTTTTCGTAGAACGGATACCAGTGTTTGTCGGTCAGAGGAGGCGCGCCCCAATATCCGCCGGACGGATCAGGATTCAAGTTGCAGCCGATGAAGCCGAGTTCGTTGACGCAGCGTTCCAGCTCACCGATGGAATTGGCGGGCGAAACACCGGGCGATTGCGGCAACTGGCACACGCCGACGAAATTCTTCGGATACAGCGAAACAATCCGATGGATCAGGTCGTTGCAGACGCGCGACCATTCCAGGCTCTGCTCTGGTGTGCCCACGTGGTGCTCCATCTTAGAAGCCCGCGGCGAGAAGATGGTAAGGTCCGCGCCGCGTTCGCGCTGCAGCTTCAGCTGGGCTTTTTCTAGGCTCTCGCGCAACTCATCGTCGCTGATCTTCGGGGCTCCCGAAGCTTTACCGTCTAACTGCTGTGCGCGCCAGTCCTCAAGCTGAGCTGGCGCAGTCGTGTAGTGTCCGTGACAATCAATGATCATGTATTCGTGTCTCTTGAAATTCTCCGAGGAACTTTGCGAGCCTACCCGCGCGCCAAACCCTCGATCCGCTGTTGGTGCTGTCCAACCACCGCCACCAGATCACCGACGACTCTGATGACCCGGTTCAGCATCTCACCATTCTCTTTCTGTAACTGCCGGATCTCCGCGATCTGGACATCGTGGCGGGCCTGCGTGTCGAGAAGGAACTATATTGTTTTTTCGACGTCCACGTAGGTCTCCCTACAGCGGCGCATCCGGACGGGCGATCGACCGCCAGAAATGGGCCACGGGACTATTGTCGTTCCCCAGCCCCTCCTTGGGCTGCTTGAAGTGCTTCGCCACGATTTCGCGGAACGGGTCCAGTGACACCTTGACTCCCGGCTCGAACGCATACAAATCGTTTACGGTCACCAGCCGGGGCTCCATGTACCACTTGTGGTTCTTGAGCATTTTGTAATCGGCCTGGATGTGAGGGGGCGGAACGTAGTCCTCGCCGAAAATGTTGCGATACAAGTCGGGATACTCGTAACCCGCGGCCGTGTCCGCATAAAACCGCAAGGCCTGATGATACTTGATGGCGAAGCTGGTCTTGGCGGGAACGTACGGTTCATACATCTGCGCGCCCCAGTAGCCGTGATCCACCTTCATCAGCGCCTGCACTGTGTCATGCAGCAGGCAGGCGAGGATAATCTCTTCCGACATGCCTGTCTTCATCGCACGGTTCGCGCTCTGCAAGCAATGCTCGGACGCGGTGAAGAAGCGCTTCTCAAAGAACTCCACGAATGTGGGAGCCGCCGACATCGGCTGCAGAATATTCACCTTCTCGCCCGGCTTCGTATTCACAAACAAGCTGCCCGCTCCGCGCCGATAGTGGCGCGTGTCGATCTGCGCCTCGATCTCCGCAGCCTTCGGGAACTTCGCGGCCACCTGACCGCGCCCCTGCTGCTGTTCGGACAACTGCTCAATCATGTAATCTTCAAGCGCGTCGGCTTTGGCTTCGGGGTCCATCAGCGCGACCGTCGCTGCTCCGCCCACGCTCGCGAAAAAGTGCCTGCGATCAATGTTCATAAGAGATCTCCCCACTGAGTATAACCCGCTAGACTGGAACCTTGTGACGCATCCAAGGCACTCCAGCGAACTTGCCGCGAAAGGGCAGAGGCCGGTGGTGGCGGGCCTATGGCTCAACGGCGTGCTGGCCGCCATCAAGATCGCGGGCGGGATCGTCGGCAACTCCTTTGCGCTGGTGGCGGATGGCTTTGAATCCTTCGCCGACATCTTCAGTTCGGCCATCGTGTACGTGGGCCTACGCTACTCCGCCAAGCCGCGCGACGAGAATCATCCGTATGGGCACGGCAAGGCCGAGCCGCTTGCGGCCGCCATTGTCGGCCTAGCGCTGGTGGGCGCGGGCGTTTCCATCGCCGTGCAGAGTGTCCGCGAAATTCTCACGCCGCACGTTCTGCCCGCTCCCTTCACGCTGGTGATTCTGGCGGCGGTGGTGCTCATCAAGGAAGGCCTGTTTCACTATGTGAATCGCGTGGGGTCGAAGATCGAAAGTCTGTCCGTGCAGGCAGACGCCTGGCACCACCGTAGCGACGCCATTACCAGCGGACTCGCGTTCATCGGCATTGCCACCGCCCTTTGGCTGGGTCCGGGCTACGAAGCTGCTGACGACTGGGCAGCGCTGATCGCCGCAGGCATCATCCTTTACAACGCCTACCACCAGATCCACCCCGCGCTGCATGACTTGAGTGACGCCGCCCCGCCCGCCACCATCACCCAACAGGTCCGCGCGACGGCCCGCACGGTGGAAGGCGTCCGCGAGTTGGAAAAGTGTTTCGTGCGCAAGATGGGTTTTGAATTCTTCGTCGACCTGCATGTCATGGTGGACGCGGAGCTCCCTGTGCGCGAAGGCCATCGCATTGCCCACGCGGTAAAGGACGCGATCATGGCCGCCGACCCGCGCATCACCGAAGTCCTGGTACATATAGAGCCGTTCGAGTCGGCAAAGGGCACAGGGGCACCTGATCAGGAGTAGCTGTGACGCCCCTGTGCTCCGTTTTGCGGACATTTACTAAGGACTCCTGATGCTATTCTGAGGTTGCATGAGCATCGGCACCCGCAACTACTCGCGCCCGTACGTGATGGGTGGCGGCCTTCCCTATGGCATCAAGATGCTGCTGATCGCCAACGTGGCGATCTTCCTGGCGCAGTACTTCGGCGGCGAGCCGCTGATGACCGCGTACTTCGGGCTACGTCCCGCGTCCATCTTCAGTATGTTTGCCGTGTGGCAGCTGGCCACCTATATGTTTCTGCACGGCGGCATCGGCCACATCCTGTTCAACATGCTGGCACTGTGGATGTTCGGTAAAGAACTCGAAGACACATGGGGCACGCAACCCTTCCTGCGCTTCTATTTCTTCTGCGGCATCGGCGCGGGGATCTGCATCGTGCTGGCGAACTACATCCTTCCCAGCGGCCACCCGGAGATTCCGACGATAGGTGCCTCCGGTGCCATCTACGGCATTCTGCTCGCCTCCGCGATCCTTTGGCCCGACCGCGTCATCTACTTCAACTTCCTCTTCCCCATCAAGATGAAGTACTTCGTCATGATTTACGCCGCCATCGCGTTCCTGGGCAGCACGGACATGAATAGCGGAGTCAGCAACATCGGCCACCTCGGCGGCCTCATCTGCGCCTGGATCTATTTGAAGACGCCGCAGACGCGTGGCTTCCATCCATTGAAGGCCGCCCAGCAGCAATACAAAGCCTGGAAGCTGGCTCGGAATAAAAGGAAGTTCCAGGTGTATATGAAGAAGCAGGGCGACAAACGGGACCCCTGGGTTCAGTGACGCGTATCTGATATAGTTCGGACATGAAGGCCTCACGCTTATTTGCGCTCCTTTCCGCCGGCATGCTGAGTCTGGCGCTGCTGCTAGTAGCCCAACAAGGCCCTACAACGAAGAACGGTGACACCGTGGCGCGCCCCAAGAAGGGCAACGCCCCGGCACCCAAGGAAGCCGAGCTGCCGCCACTGCCGTCGGTCTTCAAGCGCGACAAGGGCCTGCCCCCCGAAGGCGGCGAACCCACCTTCCGCGTGGATGCCACCACGGTCACGCTCGACGTCGCCGTGATCGATGGCGACGGCCACTTCATCCCCAACATTCCGCAAGGCAACTTCCGCATCCTGGAAGACAACGTGCCGCAGAAAATCAGCAGCATGAGCCTGGGCGAGGCTCCCATGACCGTGTGCCTGGTCATTGAGTTCTCAAATTTGTTCCAGCAGTTCTATAGTGAGCCGTGGTATCAGACCCTGGTCGCCGCCAACGAATTCATGGGATCGTTGAAGCCGCAGGATTACGTCGCGGTGGTCGCCTATGACTTGCGGCCCGAGATTCTCTCCGACTTCTCGCTGGACCGGCGCGACGCCGCCGACGCGATGTCCCGCCTGAAGATTCCCGCCTATCGCGAAACCGTCCTCTATGACGCGATCACCGAGACAGCCGAGCGCATGGCCGACATCGAAGGACGCAAGGCTATCCTTCTCATCTCCTCCGGCGTCGACACCATCAGCCATCAGAACTACGGCGAGGCGCGCAAGAAGATTCAGAACGCGGGCGTACCGATCTATTCGGTGGGCCTGATGCAAGCGTATCGGGACTACTACTACTCCATGGGCGCAATGAGCGACAGCGCGCGCACGGACTTCCTGATGGCCGACAACCAGCTGAAGACATTCTCCACCGAAAGCGGAGGCATGGCGTTCTTCCCGCGTTTCTACGGCCAGTTCCGCGAGATCTTTCAGACCATCTCGCAAGCCATGCGCACGCAGTACGTGTTCACCTACGTGCCGACCAACACCGCGCGCGACGGCAAGTTCCGCAAGCTGAAGGTGGAACTGATTGACCCGGCCACGAACAAGGCGCTGCGTGTGACCGATCAGAAGGGCAAGAACGTCAAGTACAGCATCGTCACCAAGAGCGGTTACACAGCTCCACGCCAAGTGGAATAGCAACAAAGCAGCAGCACGAACATTTCCGCTGCACGTGTTCGATTCGCTGATGTCAAGAACTCGATCTTCCTGTTTTTGTAACGTTTACAAATTCGTTGACACCGCTGTAACATTCCTGCTACTTTCATATCTCATGCCGATGCGCTCTTCGTCGTCAAATTTGATTCACGGACGTATTCTCTTGGTCGATGGCAATGCCGCCGGCCTCGCCGCGCGCAAGACTGTTCTTGAAGAACAAGGTCACAAAGTGTGGATCGCCACCGGCGTTACAGACGCTCTGGACCAGTTTGCCGGCCACAAGTTTGACGTTGTGGTGACGGATCACAAGCCGCCGCGCATGGATGGACTGGGCCTGATCAAGAAGGTCCACGCCCTCTCCGCGGACACCCCCGTGGTGCTGCTCTCGGGCCTGGTGGACGCGTTGGGGCTCACAGAACATTCCACCGGCGCAGCCGCAGTGGTGCAGAAAAGCGCCAACGAAGTGCCGCACATGGTGCGTGCCGTCGCGCGCATGCTGAAGCGCAAGCCGGTGAAGAAGGGTCCGGCTAGCGAAGCCGGCAAAGCTAGAACAAAACGCGTGGGCAACACCTAACAGCCTGCGGTCGGACACCCAGCAGGCGGAAACGCCTGCCCTACCTAAGCGTCGCGCTTCCGCCATTCCTTGAGCGTCATCTTCGCTTCCAACGCCTTCATGCCCGCGCCGGGTGCCGCCATCTCGACGAGTCGCGCGACCGCGTACGCCTCATCGATGGAGAGAAGGTTCTCCGCCGCAAGCAACCTCAAATCCAGATCCTCGCTCTGGCACAACCGCTTGAGTGCGCCTTCGCCGCGATCCGGCAGCAAGCGCATTTGCTCTTGGATGCCGTGGATGCGGTCGTACTCTTTGTTGCCCTTGCGCACCTCACCGGAGCGTAAGAACTCAGAGCGCTTCGCGGATGCAGCGGCAAACGCCCGCTCTAGCTCTAGGCCGGTCATTGCTGGGGAGCCGCGGCCTTCACCTTGCCAGCCTTCGCGGCAGGAACCTTGCGCACTTCCTGGAAGTAGCGGTCCACAAAAGTCTGGTACGCCAGCGGCACCTGATCGCGATGAATCTCTCCGCCCACGTCCGTATGCCCGGCATTCTGCTGCGTCATCGCGGTCTTCAGTTGCTGATCCGTAGTGCCCACTTCCACCAGCATGTCGCCGCTGATCGCAGCCGAACGCTCCGCAAGCAACTCACTCATCTTGCCCATCGCCTCAAGTTCTTTTGCGTCCAGGATGTCCTTCTTACCATCGTCCTGACCCGCGCCGCTCTTGGCTTCCTCCGAAGTTTTTTGCCCCGGAGCGTTGCTCTGCTTGGCATCCTTAGGATCGCCCTGATCGCCTTGCTGATCGGACTCAGACTGCGGATCGCCCTCTGACTTCTCGCCCTTTTCCTTGCTCTTATCGCCCTTGTTCTGCTTGGCCTGCTGCTTCTCGCCGCCCTTTGGCCCGCCCTTCTGCGGATCGGACTTCATCTTGTTCATCAGGTTGTTGAACGCGTCGCGCACCTTGTCCATCATGCTGCGCGGCTCTTGGCTCTGCGATTCGCTTTGGCCTTTGTCGTCGCCCTCGCGGCCCTGTTTGTCGCTCTGCTTGTCCTGGGGAGCGCCGTCCTTGGAACCCTCGCCTTGCTCCTGGTCCGATTGTTGATCGTCGGCACCCTTTTGCCCTTCGTCTCCGTTGTTCGACTCCGAAGGATCGCTGGACTTCAGCTCGTTGCCCTTCTCAGCGTCAGGCGGCGCGTCGGACTTGGCTTCCTCATCCGGCGTCGTGCCAGGCTGCGTCGGATCAAACGGACGCTGATTGTTGGCGGCCTTCTGTGCCTTCGCGACGAGCTCTTCGGCGGGAGACGTGAAGAAATTGTCCACCACCATGTCGATCAGCGACCCACGCAGATCTATCGAACCCGTCATCAGGTAGCGCGTGAAGAACAGGCCGCTGGCCGCGACGAACAGCACGGCAGCCGGCACCAAGTAACGCGACCGCGTCAGCGGCAGTGCCGCTTCCAAGTTCACGCCCGAGGCCAACCGGTCCGCCGCTTGAAACTGCACCGCACAGACCGATTCGAATCCCGGCTTGGGATTCTCAGAGAAATAGACGGCGGTGGAAAGCGAATCCACCAGGCCCAGCTTGCGGTCAATCCGCTGCGCCAGTACATAGACAGAAGGAATGAACTTCCGCAGCTGATACACGCCCACGCCCAGGCTCACCGCCGCCAGCAGCACCGGCCACCACCAGTCGAGAATCTGCGTCCCGATCAGCAGCAACAACACCGCGCCGCCCATGCCAATGGTCAAGGCGAGCGCACCCTTATCCAACACAAGGTGGCCGATCACACGCTTCCGGGCTTGTTCGAGGAGTTGCTTCACGATTCTATATTATGAGCATACAATCGCCGTAGGAAAAGAACCGGTACTTTTCCGCCACGGCATGGCGGTACGCGGCCAGCGCCAACTCGGTTCCGGCGAAAGCGCAGACCAGCACCAGCAGGCTTGATTTCGGCAAGTGGAAGTTGGTGACCATCGCGCCCGTGCGCTGAAACTGGAAGCCGGGAGATATGAAGAGATCTGTCTCGGCCAAGCCTCGGGGGCTCTCAATCGCCCGCACGCTGGTCGTCCCCACGGCGACCACGCGCTCCGCGGCATCCATCGTCCGCACCGCCTCTTCAGTCACAGTCAATGACTCATGATGAAGCTTCACCTCTTCAATTACATCGGTGCGCAGCGGCTGAAATGTACCCAGGCCGACATGCAGCGTTACGTGCGCTACATCGGCCCCCGCCGCCCGGCATCTCTCGATTACCTCGGCAGTAAAGTGCAACCCCGCGGTCGGTGCGGCTACCGATCCCCGCTCGCGTGCGAACACGGTCTGGTATCGCCCGCGATCTTCTTGTGTATCCGCCCGGCGAATATACGGCGGCAGCGGAACGTGTCCCACACGTTCCAGGACCTCATAGACTGCGGTGCCAGCTTCCAGCCGCACCGTGCGTTCCCCGAAGTCTCCGCATGCCAACACTTCCGCCTGCAACTCATCCGAGATGCGCACGCGCTGCCCCACCAGCATCTTCTTCCCAGGCTTCACTAGCGCGTTCCACGTGGAACCGTCCGCCGTCAAGGCTCGCGTGAGGAAAATCTCTACCTCACCCGCCACACCTTCGCGCTGCCCTAACAATCGCGACGGGAAAACACGCGTGTCGTTGAACACCAGGCAGTCGCCCGCGCGTAAGAATTCCGGCAGGTCGCGAAACGCCCGGTCCGCGAACACTCCCGCCGCGCGATCCACCACCAGCATCCGAGCCCCCGCGCGATCCGGCAGCGGAGCCTGCGCGATCAATTCCGAGGGCAATTCAAAATCAAAGTCCGAGAGCAGCACGTACTGTCCACTGTAAACTGAAATGAGCCGTGCGCATACTCGCCATCGAATCTTCCTGTGACGAAACTGCGGCCGCCGTGGTCGAGGACAGCTCGCGTATCCTCTCCAGCGTGGTGGCATCACAAATCGCCATGCACGCGCGTTACGGTGGCGTGGTGCCGGAACTCGCCTCGCGTGAGCACCTCCGCGCCATCGTCCCCACCGTCCGCTTGGCCCTCGAACAAGCGGGCACAACCTATCAGGATCTAGCCGCCGTAGCCGTAACAGAGGGACCAGGACTCATCGGCTCGCTGCTAGTCGGCATCACCTTCGCCAAGTCCATTGCCGCGGTTCACAAGCTGCCGCTGATCGCCGTGAACCACATTGAAGGGCACATCCACGCGGTGGCCAGTCAGAACGCAGTCGAATTCCCCGCTCTGGCGCTGGTGGTCAGCGGAGGTCACACGCACCTCTACGAAGTACTCGAAGGTTTCCGCTACCGCCTACTGGGCAAGACGCGTGACGACGCGGCCGGTGAAGCGTTCGACAAAGTGGGCAAGCTGCTGGGCTTCGGCTACCCTGGCGGTCCGGTGATTGACCAGCTGGCTCCGCACGGCAACCCGCTAGGCGTGAAGTTCACCTTGGCCAACATGAAGGGCAACACCCTGGACTTCAGCTTCAGCGGCCTCAAAACCGCCGTCCTTCGCTGGTTTGAGGCGCGTGACTTAAGCGAAGAGGTGGCCGCACGCAGGTCGCTGCTTGCCGTACACCCGCGACCAACGGTTGAGCAATGGCTGCAAGTAACACCGCAGGCCACGCTCGATGTACTCGCGTCGTTTCAATACACGGTGATCGAAGAACTGCTGCGCCGCGCTCGGCGAAGTGGAGAGGACATCGTCGCGCGGAGCCTGATTATCTCCGGCGGCGTAGCCTGCAACACCGGCCTGCGGCGCTCGGCCGAACGGGCGTCGCTGCCCTACCCGGTGTTCTTTCCCACGTTGGGGCTGTCCACTGACAACGCAGCAATGATCGGTGCCGCTGCATTCCCAAAGCTTGCTCGCGGCGAGTTCGCGGGCCTGGATCTGCGGGCGAAAGCGAATCTGGCACTAGCTTAAATCCCTTCCAGTACAGTAGGCAAGCCCTAACAGGCACTTCCATGTGATTGGAATTCCTGCGAGGACCAAAATCAAAGCCAGCGAGATCAAAGACGCCCACAAAACAATCCCTCGGGATCTGCCTAAAGCATGGGCCAAGAGAGCCAATACCGGAAGGGCCAACCACAAGCCGAGGCTATGGCCGCTTTGAAACGCCATGGCTCCCGTGACAGAAAGCATGAGGGCAACGGAAACGAGTGAAAGCCTCATTTCAATTCACGATACACCTCAAGAGGCCGGGTTGCTCGGGTTCCGGCGCACAGCTATCCGACCCCGCCTTCGCCCCAACATGCTGTCTATCAACAGACGAGCTGGCCGTAGCGTAGGCTCAGAAATCGCGCCCATCCCCTACATTGAAAATCCGGTCCCCGAATCCCAACTCCTGCCACAACCGGATCACCTGGGGACGATCATCAAAAATCGCGCGCACGTTGAACTTGCCCCGGATGTGGGCCTCGTACAACTCGCGCTTAACGATTGTGTCCTTGCGTTGGTCCCCTTCCGGGCGCATATAGAGCGGCCATGGGCCCAACGCAATCTCGCGGTCCAGCCATGCCTGGGTCTCAGCACGGCAGATCTCATCGCGGCCAGACACAAACAGAATGGCCGAACCATCGCCCAACTGCGAAAGCACGCCCCGCACAGCATCCGCAATCTCACGGCGTGGACTGTCCTCGCCCACACGGCCCCACTCAAACGGACTACGCCCATTCATGCGCGCCAGTGTCCCATCGATATCCACGATCACGCACCACGGCAACGTAGGGTCCGCTGAGGCCGCCGGATTTTCCGGTCGCAAGAACTCCTCCCACATCCCCCGGATCACCTTCTCGCCCACGTAGTTCGCGCGCTTGCGGTCCCGCGCGATGCACTCTTCCACGGTGACACTGGTAAAGTCCACCAGCTCAAACGCCGCATCATTTGCGCGAGCCAGCTGACGCAACCGGGTCTCATGCTTCGGGGCCAAATTCGTATCATCCACCACCACGTGTTTTCCATCCGCAAGCGCAGACACCACAATGTGATCGCGAAGCCGCACCACGAAAGCCTCATTCTCCGGCGACCACTTCCCCCCATCCAGCATCGCCCGCAGATCATCCTTATTGACGCGCTTCACCTCGCCCAGCGGGAGCTCCGCCTGCTTCGCCCGAGCCCAGGTACTCTTGCCGCTCGCCGGGAGTCCACGCGTCATCCACAGTGTCTTCATCCGTCGATGTCCCTGCGGAACGGCACGGCCCACTGCGGTTCGATGATTTTCCAAATCGCTTCGTCGACCGGCTTCTGATCGAGCATTGAGAACAGTAGATGATTGTTCTTGCGCGTGCGGGCCTCCAGCGCGAACTCCTTGCGCAATCCGCGCGGGCCAATCTCGCCGAAGTCGGCTTCAGCCCGCGCCAGCACGTCGGCGAAGTCGCGATGCAGCCCCGCGATTTGCTCTCGTACCCACACTTGGAAGTCCGCAGGCACGCGGTCCATCAGTTCCTCCGTGCTGGTCCCCGTGCGCAGCATCTCCCAAATGGAGCGCGTGCTGCATTGGGTGATCAACCGGTGGATGCGCTTGTACTCCTCCGCCTTCACCTTCGCCCGGAAGCCCGACTGCCAGCGGACCACGAAGCCCTCTTGCCCCGCGAACGCGGGTTCCGTGTTGACCACCGCGAAGTCCCTGACGCCGTCAAATCGTTGCGCCCTGGGGAAGCTTACGGACTGGAAGCGCTCATCGTCATCGGAGCCATCGCGGCGCAATACGGCGAGCAGGAACACACCGGCACGGTCGCCATAATCCACCACAATCTTATTCTGCGGATACACGATCTCAAACAGATAGGTGCGGTCTTCTTCCGGCACAAAGTCCGGGTAGGTGCGTTTGAAAAACTCTGCCGCCCACACGGCCTGATCCGAATCAAACGTGCCGCGCGTCGCCACCACGCGCTGGCCCTCGAAGGAACACACCACCCCCAAACTGCCGTCGAGCTTTTCCCACACTGTGAACGGTTCGTGCGAAGGGATGCGGTCCAGCACCTGCTCGTAGTTCCAGAATTTGCGGAACGGGCGTCCGTGAATGGTGCCATCGCCCGCCAGCACCAGCCCCCGGCAGTCACACAACGCGGGCGACCAGTCGTCCATGGAATTGTGTTGCGCGGAGGCGGTGTAGTTGTAGATGTGCAACGGCAACGCGGGATGCGGGCGTTTCGAAATCAGCTTATCCGCCAGCAACTGCTCCAGGTCCGCGAAACGTTCGTAGATCATCTACGACTAGAATCTCAGAATCCGCTACGCGGGCGGTAGCCGGGACGCGCCTGCACTCGGAGCTTCTTATCCTTGTCAGTGAGCAGTTCCACGTTGATCTTGCGGAAGCCCTCGTTGGGATTCGCTTGCGGATAGTAGGTCACCGTATAGCTGTTGCCCAGATCTTCGCGGATGGACTCGAACGCCTCCACCTGCTTTTGCCAAGTGCTGGCAAAGTAGGTCTTGCCGCCCGTCGACGTCGAGATGCGCTTGAACACATTTGACGACACGGCGTCATTGTTCACCTGGTTGGTGGAGATGACGTAAATCGGGATGCCTTCGTCTTCCGCCACCGCGCGCACATCGTCCGGCGCGACCATACTGGCGTTGTCGGGACCGTTCGAGAACACGATGACCACCTTGCGTCCCGCTACCTTCGCGGCATCGCGCAACGTCAGCAGCAACGCGTTATAGAGGGCCGAATCGTCGCCGGCCACTGACTTGCGCAGCCCCAAGATCGCCTGATTGTGGTCCTTATCCAGCTTCGCCGCGCGCGTCAAGTTGCGGCTGTAGCTGTACACAGCAACCGAGTCCGCCCGGTCCAAACCGCGGATGAAATCAGCGATGGCGTCCGAGGCGTACACGAACGTCTTGTACATATAGTTACTGGTGTCAAACAGCACGAACACGTTGGTGCCCACGAAGGCATCGGAACGCACATCGGGCTTGGCCGGATCGATCACCATGGGCCGCATTGTGCCATCCGCCGCGATCTCCACCGGCGGCTGGTTGCCTTCAGAGAACGTCGAAAACTTCTGCGGAATGCCGTCTTCCATCAAGCGGAAATCTCCCGGCTTGAGCCCGTTGACGTACTTGCCTTTGTTGTCCGTGACGGTGAAGCTGAGCACCACCATGTCCACCTTGACGCGGAACGTCGGGCGGTCTTGCGCGACGATTGCGGTGACGGCAGCCAGCGTCAGCGCGATGGCTGCCATCCAAAATTTGCGGGTCACTGTGCGGTTCCTCCGGCTGCCACGGCAGCGATTTGTGTTTGCGACTTCAGTACCTGCTCCCCAACCACGCGCAGCGAACGCAGCAGCGCGGGCCAGTCTTCTAAATGCGACGCGAAAATCTGTTCCAATGTCCGCTGCGTCCATTCCGGCACCAACACGTTCATCTCCTGCGGTTGCGCATGGATCTGATCGGCCAGGGCGGCGAAGTACAGCAGGTTTGATTCCCAGCTCTCCGCCAAGATGCGGCTGGAATACCCCATCAACGTGGGGAACGTGCGCAGGTTGAGCAGTTCCTGCTGGTAGGAATTCGATAGCGTCGGCTTCGGTGTCCCGAACGCATGGGAGATCGCGGCGTCCGTCAACCCCGCACCCTCCTCGGCAGCCATGCGCCGGATTTCAGCAGCCGTCGGGCTACCGGTATCAGCCGAGGCCAACTTGCGCGCCAACAGATACAACTCAGACGGCATCACGTTGTCGCGCGCGCCAACTACATCGGCAGCCAGCAGCGCTTCTTCCACCGTTTTCAATCGGCGGGGCGAAAGATACGGCTCCAGCGCGCCCAACACATTGGTGCGGACCTGAGGACTGACCGCGGCTTCCCCCAGCGCCGTTTCGCCGTACGCCACATGCAGCCCCACCCAGTGTATCTGACCCTGCGAAACGTTCCACCAGCGTGGAATCACCGCCGTCAGCATCATCTGCGGAACCAGATCGCCCCAGATCAGAGCCTGTTCACGAACAGGAATCAGGAAGTTCTGCTCGGCCTGCGCCAATGCGTACGGCAAGGCCGACAGCGATCCCACCAAGCGCCCGCCAGCATTGCGAGGCCAGCCAGCGCCATAAAGGTTGGTGGCCTTCCACGTCTGCTCCGTACCCACCATGCCGATGAAATCGTGACTGCGCACGAACAGCGGATTGGTATGGAGAATCTGCGCTCCCGGCGGCGCGTAGTGCATGTAGTTGAACCCGACGATGGTATCCCGCAGGAACGGAGCTAACGCCCCGCGCAACTCCGCCAGATCCTTGGCGTTGTTGCCGGCCTTCTCGATGTCGCGGCGGAGGTTGATCTTCCTTTGTTCGTCGATGTGCTTCTCGGTCCAATAGCCGAAGGCTCCGGCGTTCCTTTCGGCGCGGGTCAGGTCGCCTTGCGGCAATTGGATTTCCGAGACGCGATTCGCCAGCCGCCCAGCCAGTGCAGCATTTAAGGTCTGTCCCTTGCCCACGCCTTCTAAGTTGTCCGCCAGCTCAAACAGCGTATCGATTTGCAGCAAGCGCTGCGCCTCGAACACACGAATCAGATCCTGCACCAGGCTCTGATACGCATCCGAACCCGCCGGGGCGGCTGTCCCGGCGAGCAAGTCCAGCATGCGCTCCTGCAACGTGGCCCCCGCAGGCGACCGCGTTGCCTTCATCAGCGTCTGCAACCCCGCGCGCCCCACGTCGAACAACTCGCGGTCGTTATCGATTAGATCGAAGGCCGAAACAATGGAGACAAACGTGGCATCGGCCTGGGCAGGCACCAACGTGCCCTGCCGCACGAAAATCTGCCACAGCCCCAACAGCCCCTGCATCATGCCCGCGATATCCGCCCGCCGCGTCTGATTGCGGATGTTGCCCACCTTTTCCGCCGCCGTGAGGAACTTCATCACGCTGGCCCCGCTCAACTCCGGCGACTCCGATAGCAACGAATACTGCGAACTCAGCTCCGCATAATTGCGCGCCAATGCTTCCATCACATCGCCGCCCAGCGGCTGGTTCCGCCGCCGGTCCACATCCGTCAGCGCCATAAAAATCTTGAGGTGTTCGTTCTCCGCCATGCGGCGGCTCATGCCGAATAAAGCTCCCATCACCTGGTCCGGCTCTTTCCAGTCCACGGCGTCCTTCTTGATCTTCGAGTCGGGTTTGGTTCCCTTCGGCGGATCAGCGAACAAGCGCTTCCAAGTCTCCAGCCCGCCCGGCAGATGCGGCTTGCCGTCGGCATCCATGCGCAAGCGCGTGGTCAGCAGCAGCATGTCCGTATTCGACCGGAACACAGGCCGCGCCGGACCCGGCGTGGTCACCTTGCCGCGAATCGCCTGATAGAAGCGCTCCAACCGTCCCGACTCCACCAGGTAGTCGTGAACCGGCCCCTGAATACGCGAAAGCGCGTCGTAGTAACTCGCCAGCCAACCGTCATCCTGGGCCAGCATTCGCTGGAAGAACTCCGAGCCTTTCTCCGGCGCAACCCCGTTCAGGTCTGCCCACGTTTTCTCGGACCGCGCGCCGCCCGGCACCACCGCCTTGCCGTCGCGGATGCGGAACATGGCTCCGAAGAAATCCAGCACGTGCGCAAACAGCTTGAAGCGCGCCGCCGGCATAGCCGCCCGCAGGATCTCCGCCGTCTCCGGATCGATCTTTGAAATGCCCACGTACAACCGCGCGAGCGACGGATCAGAGACGAAGTAGTCAACGAACTCGGTGCGATCCCCGCGCGGATTCGCCGGCTGCCAATAGTCGCGCGAGTAGAGCAAGGGCACGCGCGTCGGCTTGTAATCGAGAACGAACGGCCTGTTGGTGCGCAGCGCCAGCTCCAATTCACCCAACGGGAACCCCGAGTCTGTCGTCAGGAACGCGCGCGAGGCGTTGATCGTTTCCAACACCACCTCGGTGCCGCAGGAACCACGCATTCTATAGCCGATCACGCGCAACAGCACGCCGGTCTCCGATGAATCGCACTGGGTGATTCGGATCACCTTGTCCGGTCCAGAGAGCTTTTCGAGCTCGCGCGCCTGCGACAAGTACCGCAGCACCAGGCTCAGGAACTCGGTCTGCTCCAGCGCGTCATTGGCCGAATACGCCCGGTAGCCGTTGGTAACCACGTTGCGTGCCAGCGAAGGCAGCACTTCGTCCATGGCTAGGTCCGGCGAAAGCGCGGCCATGCGCGAAAAGGACCGCAGCGGTCCGGGGATATCGATGAACTCAGGAGTAACTGCCTTGGACGCGGGAGCAAAACCAAGCCCCGTGCCCCCGGCGGCGCTGAATCCCGCAAGATGGCGCGTGGCGGCGGCGCGGTCTCCGTTGACAAGATCGAGCACGGCGATACGCCGTTGCACGGCGGCACGGTCCGCCGCTGAAGCGTTGCTGCGCTCTAGCACCGCCGCCAGCTTCTCGTAGGCCGCTCGAGTCTCGCTGCTGCGATGGCGCTCCAGGAACTCCGCGTACGCCCGCTGAGCCACAGCACTATCGGGCGACCCCGCAGCCGTCTGGCGCAGCATCCGCTCCGCCCCGGTCGCGTCACCACCCTTTTCCAGTTCCCAGGCCCGCGTGGCCAGATCCTGCGCCAGCGCGCTCACGCACGCAAAAGCGCAACAAACCGCCCAACTGCCTATCTTCGACAACCTCATCGCTCGAACCCTCCTCAAGGATGAACCGCCGCCCCAACCCGTTTCAGCTACGCCTATACATCCTAGCAGGGCAAATCGCCGGGTGTCAGACCCGGACATTCTATAGTGAGACCCCGGCCCATCCCCCAAGGGAACTAGTAACCTGAGGACTAAAGTAGTCTCCTCCAAAGTTGAAATTTTCGTTACTCTGAACTGGCTTATGACGCTGCATGTCCGATTTCCGGAAATCCGCCAGCCCGGTGAAAAAGGCCGCGAACTGCTCCTGGCCAGCGCCCCGCTGCTGACGCCCGCCTGCGTAATGGCCTACGTCTTGGCCTTCTGGCGCCTGGCCGCCGACTTGGGCATGGCCCGCGACAACGCGCCCCAGGGTCTGTTGTCCCACTGGCAACTGTGGATCGCCATGGCCGCCGCCCTCCATCTGGCCGCCCGGCGGAGCCGATCCTAAATGGTGTCTGACACCATTTAGGCCCCGACTTTTGTAATCTGCGACGGGTCCGCTCCCACGCGTCCCGACCCCAGCTTCGCCGCCAGTGCCAACTGAAAATCGTAGCGGATTGAAGGCAGCCCTTTTATTGGCGCGTTTGCATCGTCCTTGTTCACCTGGATCACCAACGAATCCGTCACCCCGAACACCGTGTCCGATTCCAAGTGATCGTCGCCCGCCGTGTACAGCGCCGTCGCCAGTTCGCGATACCCCGGCGCGCCGATCATGAAGTGAATGTGCGACGGACGGTAGCCGTGCCGCTTCTGCGCCAGGATCATATCGCCAACCGGACCATCCATCGGAATCATATACCCCAACGGGATCACCGTGCGCAGGTAATACTTGCCCTCGGCATCGGCATGGAAGTGACCGCGCATATCCATCGAGGGGATCTCCACGCCGTCCTGCTTCTGCAAATCGTAGCTGCCGTCTTCGTCGGTCTGCCAAATCTCCACCGACGCGTTGGGAATCCCCTTGCCTGCCGCATCCGTCACCTGTCCATAGATCACCACCTGCTGCCGCGGACTGGCCACAATACAGTCGCCCAGGTTCATCTCCGGCGAACCTTCGCGGTAGAACGGACCCAGCAGGCTCGACTTGGTCGAAGCCTCCACGCCTCGCTTATCGTGCAACGCGTTGATCAGCGCGCTGAACCCCAGCGTGTCGCTCAGCAAAATGAACTCCTGCCGGAACGGCGTGCATTTCTGGCCCACGGCCGTCAGAAAGCCGATTCCCTGAATCCATTCCTCCGGCGTCAGATCCACCTCGCGCGCGAATTCGTGCAGGTGTTTTACCAGCCCTTCCATAATCTGTTTCAAACGCGGGTTGGGCGTGGCGGACATCTGCTCCAGCGCGGCGTCGGTTATCGTGTTGTGGTCAATGGCTCGCATAGTCTCTACTTCTTCTGTCCTTTCAACATCTCTTCAAATCGCACAATGTCTTCGTTGTTTTCGCCGCACTCGTATTCGCGCACGCGGTCGCCGGCGCGCAGCCGGATGGTGGCCCGCTGGTTGTACGGCTTGGTGAACACCACTGGATCTTCCAGCCGCACCTCATATAGAATCGTATCGAAGTCCGTGCGGGTGAAGCGTTCCACCACGTGCAGCTTTTCGCTGTGAATGGTGCCCACGCCGCCCAGCCATGTCTTGTCGTTGAACCCGACGACGTCCACCACCAGCGTGTCCCCGTCCCAGGTGGCCGTCGAATCGCCCATGAAGCTCGAGTCCACGTCAGAGGGATGCGGCTTGTTCAGGGGCACGATGCGGAACGCGTGAAACGCCTCATACAGGAACAGCACCTGATCCTTGGTCTGCGTGATCTGGAAGGGCATGGGCATGCCGGTGATGCGTGGAATCCCCACCATCAGACAGCGCGCCATCGGATCGTCGATGCCGCGCCTGTCCAGGAATCCCTGTCGGATCTTTGCAGCGGCCTCGGTGTAGGGCATCGGCTCAGGTTTGGCCGGTGCAGCCGGGACGCCCGCCGGCCCCAACGCAGCCGCATTCTCCACACCCACCGCGAACGATAGGTTGCCGCCCTGCCACACACCCGAAAAATCGGGCTTACCATCCGCCATGCGTGGTACCGGAGGCTTTTGCGCAAACGCTCCGGCGCAAACCAGCAGCGCCAACATTCCGCGGCGCATCAGTTGCCCCCCGTCCCAGCCGGCGGACCCGACAGCAGCTTGTGCCCATCACTTTCCCAAATAATCTCCCGCGAGTGCGCCAGCTTCTCTCCACTGCGGGCCAGCCATCCACTCACCGTGATCCGATCCCCGGGCTTCATCGTTTCGTCCTTCTTCCAACCCTGCCGCACCAGCATGTTCGGAGGAAAGCCCTCAAACTTCCAATGCTCCACCGAGCCACCGGCCACCGCCACATCCATGTAGAAAAACATGTGCGGATTCTGCCAGTCGATCTTGACCACCGTGCCCTTCATGGTCACGAACTTGTCGCCGTCATATTCTGCGGCGAATGAATGATGCGCCGAGACCAGCCCGGCCGTCAGGCAACAAAGCAACAGCAGTTTCATGGTCAGCCTTTCTTATCCGAATTCATCAGCGGCCACATCTTAAAGAACTCAACATAGAAGATCAGGAACGGAAACGTAACCCCCAGCAGCGCCGACGCCAACCAGCGCTCAAAATCGTCCCCCGGAGGCCCAGCCTGCAGCGGACCAGTCACGGTCGGGGCCAACGCTGTGTACATTTGTGCCAACACGGTTCCAATCACCGCCGCCGCCGCCGCGTTCGCTACTCCCTTAACAGGCTGCTGCAAGCTCGCGAACAGCGAATTGTGCAACATGTTCAGCACCACGATCGTCCCAAAGATGAACGGCACCGGCACCGTGACCATGAACGTCAGCGGATTCATCTCCATCACGATCACGCCCACGTAGAACATCCCGCCGCCCAGCACGAATGCCAACAGCGTCCACACGATCCCCAGCACCGGCTGCTTCATCAGCGACGGCGAGGTGGTCAGCGGCCACAAGTCAAAATGCAGCAGCAGGAAGAGAATCGCGATGGCAGAGAGGTAGAACACAATCGCCCGGTTGGCATTGAACAGCCCGCCCGGATCAAGCGACGCCACATACACCGGCGCGCCCGCCATGAAGCTGTAGTCGAAGAAGATCTGGAACAGGATGTAGTTGACCACGTACACGCCCACCCACATCAGCAGGCCGCTGATGATCGGATTCTTTGAGATCAAGTTGAATGGCCATCCGCCGAACATGATCGCGAACCAGAACATCACCACCACGCTCACAATGGAACACATGGCCAGCATGGGCGATACGTCCGGCAACCCCGCGCCCGCCACCTGCCAGTAGATGGGCCCGATGACCGCCGCCGCGGCCACGCACACCAGCATCAGCACGATTCCCTTCATCGGCTGCGTCATCTTGGACGCGAACTCCGGGTTCGCCCCCCAACTCACCCCCACCACGATCTCCATCGGGATCAGACAGATCAGCACGTAGCTGACCCAGCCAGAGAAAGCCGGGAAGTCAAACAGCGAAATGAATCCCAAGGACACCGCCATTATCAGGGCAGTGGCGACAAGGCCAAGCGCAGGTTGTTTCATGGAGGGTCACTATATCACAGCCAGGGGGTCCAAGAGCTAAATGGTGTCAGACACCATTTAGCAGCTAGAATCGGAATGTGTTCCGCAAGGTCCTGATCGCCAATCGCGGCGAAATCGCTGTACGGCTGGTGCGCGGCCTTCGCGAGCGTGGCATCCGCAGCATCGCCGTTTACTCCGATGCCGACCGCGCGTCCCTCGCCGTTTCCCTGGCCGACGAAGCCGCCTACATCGGCCCCGCCGCGTCCGCTGAGAGTTACCTGAACACCGAAGCCATCCTCGCCGCCGCCCGCAAGCACGGAGCCGAAGCCATCCATCCCGGCTATGGCTTCCTCAGCGAAAACGCCGACTTCGCGCAAGCTTGCCAGTCCGCCGGCATCGTGTTCATCGGCCCGCCCCCCCAAGCGATCCGCCAAATGGGTTCCAAGACCGGAGCCCGCCGCATCGCCATCAAAGCCGGAGCCCCCGTGGTCCCCGGCACCGAGGCCGCGCTCGAAAACATCGCCCAAGCGCGCGCCGCGGCGAAAAAGCTCGGTTACCCCGTGCTGCTCAAAGCATCGGCCGGTGGAGGCGGAAAAGGCATGCGCCGCGTGGACCGCGAAGAGGACCTCGAAGCCGCCCTCCGTGATGCATCGAGTGAAGCTCTTCGCGCCTTCAAGAACGGTGAGATGTACGTCGAAAAACTCGTGGTCGAACCGCGCCACATCGAAATCCAGGTCCTGGGCGACCAGCACGGCAACATGATCCACCTGGGTGAGCGCGAATGCTCCATCCAGCGCCGTCATCAAAAGGTGATGGAAGAATGCCCCGCCCCCGTCATGCAGCGCTGGCCCGACCTCCGCCGCAAGATGGGCGAGGCCGCTGTGAAAGTAGCCAAGGCCGCAGGCTACACCAACGCCGGCACCATCGAATTCCTAGTCGACCGCGACGGCAACTTCTACTTCTTAGAGATGAACACGCGTTTGCAAGTCGAGCATCCCGTCACCGAACTAGTCACCGGCATCGACTTGGTGGAGTGGCAACTCCGCATCGCCTCGGGCGAGAAGCTGACCATCCGCCAGCAGGACGTGACGTGGACCGGCTCAGCCATCGAATGCCGCGTCTACGCCGAAGACCCGGATCAGAACTACTTGCCCTCTCCCGGCAAGATCGAACACCTGCGTGAGCCCTCAGGCCCCGGCATCCGCATAGACAGTGGCGTCTACGAAGGCTGGACCGTCCCCATGGAGTACGACCCGTTGCTAGCGAAACTCTGCGCCTGGGCCAGCACCCGCGAAGCAGCCACCCAGCGCCTAGACCGCGCGCTGTCCGAATACACGCTAACCGGCGTCCGCACCAACCTGTCCTTCTTCCGCGAGATCCTAGCCGACAAAGAATTCCAAGCCGCCCGCCTAACCACAGCCTTCCTAGATGAATTCTCGAGGCGAAGAATCCCAGCCCCCGATAACCTGGAAGCCGAAGCCGCCGCCGCGTTAGTGTTGAGCGTCTGTCCGCTCCCTCACGGTCGCGCCTCCGTAACATCCGCCACTCTGCCGCCCGTCTCCGTACCCCCCAGCACTGAACCGCGACCGTCAGGGAGCGGACAGACGAACTGGCGCACCTCCCACCGCGAGGCATCCCTCCGATGAAACGCGAAGTCCAAGTCAACGGCCACCCCGCTCAAATCCACACCGAAGCCCAACGCCTCCGCTACGACCGCGACGGCCACCGCTCCGTCCTAGCCGACTTCGAAATCCACGAGTTGGAACCCGGCACCCACTGGGTCCGCATCGGCCCCAACTCCTACCGCGTAACCGTAGGCCCGCAGGGCCAGGTAGCGGTAAACGGCAAGCATTTCCAAATAGAAGTCTTCGACCCCCGCAACCTCCGCACCGCCACCCGCGCCGCGAGCAAAGACGGCCGCCAGGAAATCCAATCCCCCATGCCCGGAAAAGTAGTCCGCCTGCTCGCCAAACTAGGCGACACTGTAGAAGAAGGCCAGGGCATAGTTGTAGTCGAAGCCATGAAGATGCAGAATGAATTGAAGTCCCCCAAATCCGGCAAGGTCGCCGAGGTGCGCACCAAACCCGAAGCCACAGTAGCCGCCGGGGAAGTCCTGTTAGTGATTGAATAAATGCCCGAATCAGTCTGCCCCATCTGCGACGGAACCGGCTGGACAGTCGTTGAACGCAACGGCCTCAGCGGCGCGAAACGCTGCACCTGCGCCGCCCTAGCCCGCCCCGCCTCCGTCCGCCGAGCCGCCAACATCCCCCCCAACTACGAAAACGCATCTCTGGAGAACTTCCAGATGCCCACGGAAAATCCCATCGCCAGGGCCGGCCTGGGCAAGGTCCTGATGCAGGTCCGCAGCTTCGTCCGCGAATTCCCCGCCCCCGACCGCCCCGGCCTCTTGCTAGTCGGCGACACCGGCAGCGGCAAAACGCACCTAGCGGTCGCCGCACTCAAAGCCGTAATGGAAAAAGGCCACGAAGGCCTCTTCTTCGATTTTCAAAATCTACTGGACCGCATCCGCTCCAGCTACGACGCCGCCTCCGGCTCCTCCGATCGAGAAGCCTACCGCTCCGCCATGGACTGTGAAGTCCTCCTGCTGGACGACCTAGGCTCCCACCGCGTCACCGAGTGGGTGGAAGACACCGTAACGTCCATCATCACCTACCGCTGCAACAACCAAAAAACCCTCATCGCCACAACGAACCTGGAAATCGAAGACAACGGCCCCGTAGCCTACACCACCGCCGGCGGCACCCAAGTCCACCGTAAAACCCTAGGCGACGTCATCGGCGCCCGAGCCCGCTCCCGCCTCTTCGAAATGTGCCGCGTCGTCCGCATGCCTGCCGTCGAAGACTACCGCGTCAAGCGAGCTAGATAGCTGTTATGATGCTGATATGAAGGCCCTTGAACTTGTGGGTGACATCGACGACCGTCATCGGCTTCAGGCTCAGGTCCCCTCGGATCTCCCTGCCGGTCCGGTGCGGCTATTCGTCTTGTTGCCTGAGGAGGATCATGCGGGCATCGCTTGGACCCAAGGGATCGCCAAGGAATGGTCTGCTGAACTTGCCGACCCGCGCGAAGATCTCTATACGCTGAACGACGGACTCCCCGCGAATGCGCCCCGGTGACGTCTACCTAGCCCGCTTCCCATTCGGCGACGTTCCAGGCATGAAACTCCGCCCCGTTCTGTTGCTCACCGGCCCAACCGGGGCAGTTCCGGAAGTCCTCGTCGCCTACATATCCTCCGTGGTGCCGGCTCTGCCATTGGATTCGGACATCCTGCTCAATCCAACTACTCCCGAACATTCCTCCACCAACTTGAAGGTTATTTCGGCCCTGCGATTGCACAAATTGGCCACGCTCCACTGCTCCAGCCTGGTTCGATTCCTCGGCATCATCTCCCCTGAGACAAGCACGGAGGTCGATTCGAGACTGCGGGCCATGCTCGGCTTATAGGCGTGCCGGAACACAGCCCCAACCCGCTTTCCGATCATGTAAACTAAGCTAAATCACTCCATTCCCCTTTCTCCCGGCGATAAACTTGGCAACTTCGACGTGCTCTCATTGCTGGGGCGCGGAGGGATGGGCGAGGTGTACCGCGCGCGCGACACGCAACTGAAGCGCGACGTGGCGTTGAAAGTGCTGCCTGCGGTGTTTTCTTCCGACCCGGACCGCCTCGCGCGCTTCCAACGCGAAGCCGAACTGCTCGCCTCTCTGGACCATCCCAACATCGGGCACATTTACGGAATGGTGCAGTCCGAGCGCAATTGGGCACTGGTGCTGGCGCTGATCGAAGGGCCCACGCTCGATGACCGCATCAAGCAAGGCCCACTGCCGCCGGACGAGGCCATCGCGATTGCCAAGCAAGTGATCGATGCGATGGAATACGCGCATGACAACGGCGTGATCCATCGCGATCTGAAGCCGGCCAACATCAAGGTCACGCCCGACGGCGTTGTGAAGGTGCTGGATTTCGGCTTGGCGAAAGCGCTCGACCAGCGCTCGGCTGCGTCATTCGATCCGGAGAATTCGCCCACGCTCACCATGGGCGCGACCCAGGCCGGCGTGATCATGGGCACGGCGGCTTACATGTCGCCGGAGCAGGCCGTGGGCAAGCCAGCGGACCGGCGGTCGGATATTTTCTCGTTCGGTGTGGTGCTCTACGAAATGCTCACCGGCAAACGGCCGTTCCGCGGGGAGTCGGTTGGGGACACGCTGGCGGCGGTGGTGAAGGATACTCCCGACTGGTCGGCGCTGCCCGCCGAGACGCCATCCCATCTGCGGAAGCTGCTCGAGCGCATGCTGGCGAAGGATCGCAAGGAGCGCCTCCAAGCCATCGGCGAGGCTCGGATTGCGCTGGCGCGACCGCAGAGTGAGGAGGTCCCGAGGCAGGCGGAAGCGCCTGCCCTACCGAAGCGTCCGTGGGCGCTGGGTGGTGCGGCAGCGGTATTCGCCCTGGCAGCGGGCGCTCTCGGCTTCGTGCACTTCCGCGAAACGGCACCAGTACAGCAGACGACGCGCACCAGCATCACTGTGCCGGAGAACAGCAGCCTCCATAGCTTCGCGCTCTCTCCCGATGGCCGCACTCTGGTTATGGCTGCCACGGTGAGCGGCAAGCGCCAGCTCTACCTGCGGCCCATGGACGCGCTGCAATTCCAGCCCATGGCGTTCACCGAGGAAGCCACGTATCCCTTCTGGTCGCCCGACAGCCGCTTTATCGGCTTCTTCGCGCAAGGCAAACTGAAGAAGGTGGCCGCGAGCGGCGGGCCATCCCTGGCACTCTGCGATGCCTCGGACGGCCGCGGAGGATCGTGGAACCGCGACGATGTGATCGTATTCTCCCCAAACGCCACGGCCACTTCGCTCCAACGGGTCCCCGCCGCAGGTGGAGTCCCCGCTGATGTGGTCAAGGGTCAGGGGATACTAACGCATCCTGTGTTTCTGCCAGATGGCCGCCACTTCCTCTACACAATCAATCTCGGCAGTGCCGAGCAGTTTGGCATCTACGCCGCTTCCCTGGATCAAAAGGGCGACGGCAAAGAGAATCGCCGCATTTTGCCGGATGTGTCCAGTGCGCAGTTTGCTCCTTCGGAACGAAGCGGCCAGCCGGGCCATCTTCTGTTCGTCCGCCAAAACACCCTCATGGCCGTGCCCTTCGATGCTTCCAGCGCGCAGCTCTCTGGCGACGTCTTCCCCTTGGCAGATGGTGTTCGATTGACCACCAATAACACGTATGCACCGGTTACGGTTTCGGAGAACGGCGTCTTGTTGTACGAAACTGGCGGCGCTGCTCAAAATCAGTTCGCTTGGGTTGACCGGACCGGAAAACAGTTAGGGCCCGTGGGCGCGCCCGGTGCGGCCCGCTATCCCGCGATCTCTCCCGATGAGAAACAGGTGGTGTTCTCGCGCGTAACGGGTACGGGCATGGATCTATGGGTGCGGGATCTGAGCCGGGGAACGGAGACGCGCTTCACCAGCGATCCATCAAACATTCAACCCGTTTGGTCCCCCAAGGGCGACCGCATCGTTTTTGGCTCGAATCGCAAGGGCGGGACCTACCATCTCTATTCCAAGGCAGCCAGCGGCAGCGGACAAGACGAGCTCTTGCTGCAAAGCAGCCTGAACGACATTCCGGATCAATGGTCGCGGGACAGGCGCTTCCTCGTTTTCTATCGCATCGATCCGAAGACCCTGCGCGATCTCTGGGTACTCCCCATGGAGGGTGCTGCGGCGGACCGCAAACCGGTCCCGTTCCTGCAATCTGAGTTCAACGAATTCCTGGGCCAACTCTCGCCGGACAGCCATTGGATGGCATTCACCTCCAACCGCTCAGGCCGCCGTGAAAAGTACGTGCGGCCGTTTCCGTCCGGTGAGGGCGAGTACACAATCTCGATTGCGGGAGGGGACTCGCCGCGCTGGCGGGGCGACGGCAAAGAACTGTTCTTCATAGGCGCAGACGGCAAGATGATGACGGTTCCGGTGAAACCTGGCGTGGGAACCAAGTCATCCTTGGAAGCGGGCGCTCCCATTGCGCTATTCGACGCACCCATCGTAGAAGCCGGGACCACTTTTCAATATGAATACGACGTCACCGCCGACGGCCAGCGGTTCCTCGTCGCCGATGAGGGCGCAGCCACCGCCCGCCCCCTGACGCTGCTCCAAAACTGGACGGCCGCTTTGCGGAAGTAAAGCGCGCAAGTACTCCGGGTGCTACCCTAAAACTAGTCAGACTAGTCATGAAAGCCACCCAATCCACTTCCGACTGGCAACTCCAAACCGCCAAAGCCCGATTCAGCGAACTCTTCCGCAAGGCCCGTACCGAGGGTCCGCAACACATCACTCGTCAAGGCAAGGAATCCGTGACAATGATTCCAACAGAGGAATACGTGAAGCTTACCCAGCCAAAGGGCAAGCCGCAAAACCTGCACGACTTCCTTCGCCAGTCGCCGCTGATGGGCGTCAAACTGGACCTGCGCCGGAACAAAGAAGTCGGTCGCGACATCAAGTTATGAAGGGCTTTCTTCTTGATACCAACTGTATCTCCGAGGACATCAAACCCAAACCGAACGCCCGCGTAGCAGCTTGGCTCCGCGATACGGATTTCTCGTTGTTCTACCTAAGCGTGCTGACGCTGGGTGAAATCCGGAAAGGCATCGAAGGCCTGCCGGACGGACGGCGCAAAACGCATCTCCAGATCTGGCTCGAGACAGGACTCCGCTCGCAATTCGGTAGCCGACTGCTACCCATCGATGGAGCCGTAGCCGAGCGCTGGGGACTTCTGGAGGCCAATGCGCGATCACATCGCCGGAACCTCCCCATCATCGACGGCCTGCTCGCCGCCACCGCGCTGGAGCACAACCTCACAGTCGCCACCCGCAACACCAAGGACTTCGAAGCCGCCAACGTCCCCGTCTTCAATCCGTGGACGTAACGGACTACTCCTGCTTCGCCTTCCCCTTCGCCTGCCCCGAAAAATTCGCCTGCAACAAGTGCGTCAGCGTATGCACGAACCGCAGCTTGCCATTCTCCACGCGGAACAAATGCGTGTCCGGCGCCCCGCTACCGCCGTTCGGACCGCCCGCGCCGAACGTGCAAAACACGACCACCGCGCCGATCGTCTCATCCACCACAAAGTGTCGGTTCGCGATGTTCACCCCGCTCGGCACGCCGACTTGGCAGCTATCGGTCGCCACTCCGGTTCCTGTGTGCATGCCTCCCTCGGTCCGGTTGCACGGAAAACCCCACGGGACCAGGTCCATCTTGCCTTCCAGGAACGCATCCAAGTACGCACCCGCCGCCGACTCCAGCGTCGCGCGCGTATCCCGCTTGGCCGCCGGAATGGTGCCCCAATCCTCCGCTGCCGCATACTTCAGGTAGTTGTCCGCGTTGAACAACCAGTAGCCCGTGGTCGTCCACAGCATCTCGATCTCCGCAATCAGCCCGTGATTGATCCGCATCCGCGTGCCCAACACATGCGGAGCCGTCTTGTCCGTCACGATCACTTCCGTGAACGTCTGGCACGTCGAGGTGTCCAGCAGACTGCTATGGCGGTCGATCTTCATCGCCTTCTTGATCAGCCCTTCGTTGATCGCCATCGGCTTGAAGTTCTCAACGTAGCCCAAGCCCATCGCCAGCGGCAGCCCCGCCGTATCGCCTTTCGTCTGCGCCGCAACGTAGAGATCCGTCGCGGCCTTCAAACCTTCGCGCGTACAGGATACCTGCGCATAGCCGGCCACCGGAACCAGCAATGCGCCCGCCACAGCCATCCATTGAAAACGATTCATCGAAATCCTCCTCGCGTCTGCGTGTCAGGGAATAGGGTACCCCAATTTGACGCCGGGATTTGGATGAGATTCAATTCTCCGTCGGCAGCTTCTCCAAATAGTCGACGACGATGGTTTCTCTGGGAACCTTGCGGGCCTCCAGCTTCAGGCCGGCGGCTTCCAGCATGGCTTGGAAGGCCTCGTGCTCAGCGTCGAAGAAGTCCAAGTTTGCGTTGGTGAGAGGAGTATAGCGAACCCAGGTGTAGATGCCCTTGAGTCCCGTTTGATCCACCATTTGCGGGAAGCGCCCGAAATAGTTCATGACGGGAAACAACGAAGACACGGTGCCGATAGAGAGGTTGCGCGTAGTGCCATTGGAGCGGCGAATGGACGGCGAGGTTTCCGGCGTGCGTCGGGAAGACGAGGGAGCTTCATGCCGTTCTTTCCGATGGTCTCCACGGGCACCTGAGCTCGCGTGGCTCCCTCGGGCAGCTTGGCGTGTACTTCGAAGGACTCGAGGCCGCCGAAGCCGTGCAGATCCACTTGCTGTGACTCCACTTGAAAGGCCCGGGCGATGATCCCGTTGAGTCCGTAGCCGAGAATCTCCACTCGGTTGGCTTCGATATTGAAGCCAACCCGAAACGTGCCGCCGGGCGTCGGGTGGGGCACCGGCTTGATGGAGACGACTTCAAAGGCCGGCTGGGCGGCAGCTCCGATGCAGGCGCTGAGGAGAAGAGTTAGCGTGCGCAGCATATCCTAACTCTGTTGACGCAGGCAGTGGCGCGGACGTGCACGTCGAACTTAGGCGGACCGTTTGTTGCGGCGCGCCCGCACGGCGATCTTCAGCAGGAAAACCGTGAGAGCGGCTAACGGGACCAGCACCATAAGCGCGAAAGGCCAGTCTGGAGGACGCTCCCCACGATGCAGCGATGCCAGGCCAACCACGAAAGCGATGCCGCCCAGAACGCCGGGGACTACGCGGCCCGGGCGGCAGAGTTCGGCATAGATAGCCAGGGTGCCGCAAGCGATGAGTAGGATGGCGAGGTTGGGGTCAGGGACCATCTAGCTCCAGAATAACTCTACACTGAAGAATTGGGTGATCCAAAGAAAATACTGGTGCGCGCGACCAACTGGGTTGGGGACGCAGTGATGAGCCTCCCTGCCCTGCGCGCTCTGCGGGGACGGTATCCCTCTGCACATATTGCGATCCTCGCCAAGCCTTGGGTGGGCGACCTGTATGGGCGAGAGCCTTTCTGCGACGAACTCATCGCTTACTCGCCGAAGTCGCTCGGCGAGAAATGGGCGGCGGGAAAAGCGCTGCGCGCGCGCGGGTTTGACATGGCCATCCTGCTGCAGAATGCGTTTGAGGCTGCCCTGGTTGCCTACGCGACTCGCATCCCGGAACGTATCGGGTATGCGCGCGATGGACGCTCTCTGCTGTTGACCAAGGCTGTTCCCGTGCCGAAGCCGGGGGCGCATGAGCGCTTCTACTATCTGGAACTGCTGCATCGCGCGGGCATACTCGATCACATGCCGGAGAGTCCGGCCATCCGTCTGGATGGAGCAGCGGCCGCACGGGCGGCGGGATTGGAGCGATTTGCAGCTCTGGAAATGGGTGAGGTAATTGTCGGCGTCAGCCCCGGTGCCGCCTACGGATCGGCGAAGCGGTGGCTGCCGGAGCGGTTCGCGGAGTCGGCATCCCGCGTGGCCCTGGACCTGGGAGCACGCGTGGCGATCTTTGGGTCCGCGGCGGAGCGGGACGTTTGCGAAGAGGTCGCGCGCGCGCTCACCGTGCCGGGCCACAACTTCGCGGGCCAGACTTCACTGGGCGAATACATCGAGCTTGCGGCGGCGTGCCGGCTGTACCTGACGAACGATTCGGGACCGATGCATATCGCCTCGGCGCTGGGATTGCCGACCGTCGCTGTCTTCGGCGCCACGAACCACGTGACTACCGGGCCCACCGGTCCGCTGGCGCGCGTGATTCGCGAAAACGTGGAATGCAGCCCTTGTTTGAAGCGGGAGTGCCCGATTGACCATCGCTGCATGACGCGGGTTTCGGCGGAGAGAGTAGCGCTGACGGCGCTGGAACTGCTGAAATAGAAAGTTGGACACTCGAACGAAAATTATTGGCGCCGATGCGGCTCGCGCTATCAACGGAGCAGTGACGGTCAGCGGGTATTTTGATCCACTTACCCTGGCGCACGCGCAGCGTCTGGCGGGGCTGAAAGTCAGTGGACGGCCTCTGGTCGTTGTGATTGCGACGCCGGACAATGCGATTCTGCCGAATGCCGCGCGCGCGCAGTTGGTGGCAGGGCTGGCTTGCGTCGACTTCGTCACCGAGGGGATCGCGGCTGAGACTCGTTTGGAAGCGGAAGACTCTCAGCGTTTGGAGCAGCTCATCCAACACGTAGGCTTGCGCCAGCAGGCCGCGAAGTAATCCGATGTTCCGCATACTGGTGATCCGGCTGGGCTCGCTCGGGGATGTGATCCATGCCCTGCCCGCGGTGGCCAGCCTGAAGCACAGCTTTCCGCGCAGCCATCTGAGTTGGATCATCAAGCCGCAATGGGCCCCGCTGCTGGAAGGCAATCCGTATGTGGACGAAATCATCCCCTATCAGCGGACGGCAGCGGGGCTTTCAGCGGCGTGGCGGCGGCTGCGGCGGGAGCGGTTTCAACTCGCGGTGGATTTGCAGGGGCTGATTCAATCGTCCTTGGTGGCGGCGGCCGCGCGGGCGGAGAAGATTGTCGGGCTGGACCGGTCACAGGCTCGGGAGCCGTTGGCCGCAATGGTGTACTCGACGGCGGTGAAGACAACAGCGGTGCATCGGGTGGACAGCTACTTGGAGATTGCAGCCGCGGCGGGCGCAACGAATACAGTGACTACGTTTCCGCTGCCGCAGGGGCGGCCCGAGGGATGGTTGCCGAAGGGTCCCTTCGTGCTGGCCTGCCCGCTGGCCGGATGGGCGAGCAAGCAATGGCCGCTCGAATACTATGAAGAATTGGCGGCGGGATTGAAGATGCCTCTCGTACTAAACGGAACGCAGGCGGCGGCCGAGACGCTGGGCCGAGTGCCTGGAGCGCAGGTCCACATCTCCGGCATTCCAGGATTGATCGACGCCACGCGGCGCGCGCACACGGTAGTCGGAGTGGATAGCGGACCGCTGCATTTGGCCGCGGCGTTGTCCAAGCAAGGTGTGGCGATTTACGGTCCAACAGACCCGGCGTCACACGGACCATATGGGGGAACGATACGGGTGTTGCGAAGCGCGGATGCGGTGACGTCTTATAAACGGCGCGAGGAAGAAGACCCCAGTATGCGCGCCATTCAGCCGGGCGAGGTTCTTGAGGTGCTGAATGCACTTTCCTAAGGCGTACGCGGATCGGGTGGCGAAATTGCGCGTGCCCGGTGGATTCGTTTTGGTGGCCGCCTTCCTGTGGCTGGCGGCACCCACGTGGGGATCGCTGGTCTATGGGCTATTGATCTCGTTGTTGGGGCTGGCGCTGCGCGCGTGGGCGGCTGGGCACTTGGAGAAAAACCGCACATTGGCCCAGAGCGGCCCGTACGCGTACTTACGGAATCCATTGTACGTGGGCACGCTAACCGTGGCTGCGGGATTTGCGGTGGCGTCCCGGCGGTGGGAACTAGGCCTGCTGTTCGCAGCGGTGTTCCTGTTGATTTACTTGCCCGTGGTGGAACTCGAAGAGCAGCACTTGCGCAGCTTGTTTCCCGAGTACGCTGGTTATGCCGAGCGGGTGCCGCCGTTCTTTCCGCACTTCAACGGGTCCAGTGGAACCAAACGGTTTCAGTTGGCAGTCTACATCCGCAACCAGGAATATCAAGCGGGCATCGGATTCCTGGTTGGTGCCGCAGTGCTGACGTGGAAGTGTTGGTGAGCTAACGATAGCGGCTGCGGATTTCCAGCAGGTCCTGCGCGGCGCGGAGGAAGTCGAAGGCTTTGAGCTTTGACCCCTCAATGTCTTCCCAGCGGTGAAGCGGAAATTCGTAGATCCATTCGGGGTCGCCGGCCGCGGTGGGGAATTTCTGCGCAAAGCGGGCGATCAGCTCCACGTCGAAAATCCAGCGGGAACAGAACGGCTGGACAAGAAGTCCAGGCAGTTCGGACGTGACTCGCAGGAGTTTAGCTCCGCACTGGGTATCGTAGACGGCCAAGCGTAGAGTCAGCGATGCGCATGTGGCGAACACACGGCCCAGGTAGTGCCGCGCGGCCTTACGCGCGATGAAGCGCCCCAGCAGACGGACGCGCGAACCCATCACAATCCGAATGCGGGGCTGCCCGTCTAGGATGCCTTGCAGGTCCTCAATCGCTTCCAGCGGCGTAGCAAGATCCGCGTCCCAATAGCCGACGTAGCCGGAAGGTTGAAGCTTCACGGCTTGCATCAGCCCCTGGCGGACCGCTTCGCCCTTGCCGCCGTTCTGAGCCAGCGGCAGGACGGAGACTTGCTCGGGGTTGGATTGCTGCAGAGTGTTCAGAACCTGTAGCGTGCCATCCTTGCTGCCGTCGTCGACGAATAGGAAGGACGTGCCGCGGTGCGTTCGCAGGTATTCGAGGAAGACTCCGCTGCGGAGCCGCTTCGCTTCGTTATAGCAGGGGACAACGATTGTGGAATTTCCCATGAAGGCGGGCTCCGGGTCCTACGCCCGGCCACCCTCTAGAGACTGTATGCGGTTGTGGTGCTGGTCGGCGATCTGCGCGACGCCGGCCACAAGTTTTATGGTTTGCCCCAGCATTTCGCGGATCTCCGCAATCTCTGTCGAGTGCTGCGCGTGGCTGATTCGCTGCGCCTCTTGCGTCAGCTTCTGCGCCTGCCGCATTTCCGCGATTTCCGCGGCGTGCTGTGCGTGGGAAATTCTCTGGGCGTCACGGACCTCCGCGATCTGGCCGTCATGCCGGACCTGCGTTTCCAGGAGAAACTCAATCGTTTTCTGCACGTCCATATTGCCCTCCCATGCCTCCCGGCTGCGGCTTCTGATCTAGAGTCATTGTACCCTGCGCGGCCAACCTCTCTAGCGCTTTTTCCAAACTCTGTGGACTCGCCAAGACTCCCGCAAACAGGTCACCCAATCGATCAAAGCGCCCCAGCACGTTGCCGATGTGGAATTGCTCCGACGTCAGCTTCGGGGTAACCTCTTCCCACTTGATCGGCGTCGCAACCGGAGCGCCTGCATAAGCCCGGGCAACATACGGAGCCGAGATCGTTTTGCCCATCGCGATCTGCTGCCAGTCGAAGTAGACTTTGCCCTTTTCGCGCTTTGAGACCGCGCGGGGGGTAGTGAAGAGGTCGGGGCGTTCGCTCGAAACCATCACTGACAGCAACTCCGCGAACGCGCGGACTTGTTCGTAGGTGTACTCCGGAGCCAGTGGGACGAAGAGGTGCATGCCGTCGCCGCCGGTGGTCTTGGGGAAGCTCTCGAGCTCCGCGCGGTCGAGCTTGGCGCGGACGACCAACGCCGCTTCCACGATCTTGGCGTAGCCGCACTCTTGGGGGTCCAGGTCGATCAAGAGGTAGTCGGGGTGCTCCAGCGAGCCGATGCGGCTCATCCAAGGATTGTGGTCGATGCATCCCAGGTTGACCAGAAAGAGCAGAGTCGCGCGGTCATTCCCGATGACGTGGCGGACGCCGTCGGCCGGGGCCGTGTGGAGCCACTTGGGGAAACTGTCGGCGACTTCCTTTTGGAAGAAGAAATCGGCGTCGATGCCGTTGGGGTATCGCTTGAGAGAGAGCGGTCTATCTTTAAGATGCGGCAGGATCAACGGCGCCGCGGCGTTGTAGTAATTGAGCAGGTCGCGCTTGGTGAAACCTTCGCGAGGGTAGAACACCTTTTTGAGGTTGGTGAACTTCAGGCGATGGGTGTCGATGGTGACGATCACCTCAGCGAGGTCAGATGCAAGCAGCGGCTCGTGTTGCGGCGCGGGGTCGATGTCGGTGCGGAGGCCAGCAAACACGGGCGCGCGCAGGCGCCCGTCGCCGGTGCGATTGGCGTAGCGGACCTCGCACATGAGTTCCGGGCGGACCCAGGTCACGTCCTTCTTCGGCAGCTCCTTCTCGGGTTCCAGCGGGCACTTTTCCACAGCCAGGGGCGCGAGCTTGCCATGGATCGCCTTCATCAACTTCTGGTCAAAGCCGGTGCCGACGTTGCCGGCCCACTTCAACTTCGTGCCTTCGTAGGAGCCGAGCACCAGCGCGCCGAAATGGTCGCGTTCGCCTTTGGTGAAGCCGCAGAGAACGAAGGAATCGGACGACTGCACCTTGTACTTGACCCAGTCCGCGCCACGCCGCGATTGGTAGAAGCTGCCTCGGCGCTTGCCGATGACGCCTTCGATGCCTTGTTGCTTGACTGCGGCCAGCAGTTCGGCTCCGCCGCCTTCAAAGTGCTCGGAGTACCGGATCGTATCCGAAGGGGTGAGTGCTTCCTTCAACACACGCTTGCGCTCTTCGATCGGCACGCCGCGCAGGTCGTGGCCGTCGGCGTATAACAAATCGAATACATAAAGGACCGCCGGATGGTGAGGGCGTAGAAGCGCAATGGCGCTGGCTTCGGAGACGTTGATGCGCTGCTGCAGGCGCTCGAAACTCGGCGCGCCGCGTTCGTCCAGCGCGGCAATCTCAGCGTCCACAATCGCATCGCGGAGCTTCAAGTGGTGAGGCAGCACCGACAGCTCAGGATACTGAGCATCCATGATATTGCCGTTTCTTGAGACCAAACGCACGCGGCCACTTTCGATGAAGCACAGCGCGCGCACGCCGTACCATTTGACCTCGTAGAGCCAGTCGTCACCGGAGGGCGGCTCGCCGCGTCCGATCTCCGCCAGCATCGGCGTCACGGACTTCGGCATGGCGGCCTTCACGGCTCCCTTGGGCAGCTTCACCTTTGACGCTGGGGGTTTTGCTTCCAAGCCCTGGGCTATCTCTTCCTGGGTGCGGCCGCTCAGCACACTGCGCGCGTGCTCTTCTAGATCCCAGCCGGGGACTGCTGCGGGGTCTTTCTTCTTGATGAGCAGCCACTCATTGCCCTTGCCGCGCTTGGTGCGGACCAACGCGAACTCACCGCGGACCTTTTCGCCATGCAGGCGAAACTTGAAGTCGCCGCGCGCAAGTTGTTGCTCTGCCGTGGCGTCACCAAGCAGTTCGTATGATCCGCGATCCCACAGCATCACGCTGCCTGCTCCGTAGTTGCCTGCGGGAATGACGCCTTCAAAGTTCCCGTATTCGATGGGATGATCCTCAACCATCATCGCGAGGCGTTTTTCCACAGGGTCCAGCGTGGGCCCCTTGGGGACTGCCCACGATTTGAGCGTGCCGCCGACTTCCAGGCGCAGGTCGTAATGAAGGTGACGTGCGTGGTGACGCTGAACGCAGTACTGCTGGGTACCTTCGGCACTCTCGCCTGCTGGCTCCGGCGTGTCGGCGAACTTCCGCTTCTCGCGGTATCGATCCAAGCTCACGCGCGCCCCCTGGAACACAAACACCGTAGAATGTTTGCGGTATAGTGGTAAAGTGAATCTTTCACAGGAGGGGCGTTCACGCTATGGCATCCACGGTTTGGAAAGGGCATCTTACGTTTGGGCTGGTGTCGTTCCCTGTCAAATTGTACTCCGCCGCGCGCAGTGAGAGCATCAGTTTCAATCAACTCCACAAACACGACGGGTCGCGGATCAAGCAGGTGCTCTTCTGCCAGGCCGAGGATAAGCCCATCCCCCGCAGCGAAATCGTCAAGGGATTCGAGTACGAGAAAGACCGCTACGTGGTCATCGAGGACGAAGAGATCAAGAAGGTAGCTCCCGCATCGGCCAAGGTCATGGAGATCCTGGAGTTCGTGAAGTCCGAAGAGGTCGACCCGATCTACCTGGAGACTTCGTATTACATGGCTCCCGACGAAGCGGGCGAGAAGCCCTACGCGCTGCTGTTCGGGGCGCTGAAGAACACCGGGCGCGTCGGCGTGGCCAAGGTGGCGATGCACAATCGCGAGCACATCGTGATCCTGCGGCCCGGGCAAAACGGGGTCCTGATGCACACCATGTACTTCAGCCACGAGATCCGCAAGGTGGACGAATTCCGCACCGACGTCTCGCTGGTCAAGGAAAAGGAACTCGCGCTGGCAACGAATCTGCTGGAGGCCCTGGCCGCCACCTTTGAGCCGGAAAAGTACACGGACGAATACCGCGACAACCTGCTGCGCATGATCGAGATGAAGAAGGCCGGTCAGGAGATCGTGGCAACACCGGAGCCTCAGCAGACCAAGGTCGTGGACATCATGGAAGCCCTGCGGGCAAGCTTGGCGGCCGCCAAGAAGCCCGCAGCGTCAGCGACAACTTCGGAAGCCCTGGTAGAGGAAGTGCGCCCCGCCAGAAAGCGCGCTCGGGGGTAGCATCGCCGGCCTTGACTAGCCGGCTTTTTCGAGCACAGCCACGTTGATCTTCTGGTTGATCACCATCTCCTTGGTCACCAGGAAATCGCGGGCCTTCTTCTGCGAGGGTAGGTAGTACATCAAGTCCAGCATCAGCTCTTCGAGAATCATGCGGAGGCCGCGGGCACCTACCTTGCGCTCCATCGCTTGCTGTGCGATGGCTTCCAAAGCTTCATCGGTGAACTTCAGGCGGACGTTCTCGTATTCGAAGAGCTTTTGATACTGCCGTGAAATCGCGTTCTTCGGCTTGGTGAGGATCTGCACCAGCGCGTCCTTGGAAAGGTCTTCCAGCACCGCCACCACCGGAAGGCGGCCGATGAATTCGGGGATGAAGCCGCTCTTGATCAAGTCCATGGGCTGGACCTGCTCCAGTATCGTGATGTCGCGGCGATTCGCGTTCACGCGGCGCTTTTCCGCCTTGTCGGATTCCTCTTGGCTGGTGTAGCCGATGGTCCGGGTCCCAATGCGCCGCTGGATGGTTTTTTCAAGGCCCAGGAACGCTCCTCCGCAAATGAAGAGGATGTTGGAGGTATCGACGGGCGTGAATTCCTGATGCGGATGCTTGCGCCCACCCTGCGGCGGCACATTTGCGATGGTCCCTTCCAGGATCTTGAGCAGCGCCTGCTGCACGCCTTCACCCGAAACGTCGCGCGTAATCGAAGGATTCTCGTCCTTGCGGCCGATCTTGTCGATTTCGTCGATGTAAATGATGCCGGTCTGGCAGCGCTGCACGTCCCAGTCGGAGTTCTGCAGCAACCTCAGGATGATGTTCTCTACGTCTTCGCCCACATAGCCCGCTTCCGTAAGCGTGGTGGCGTCCACAATGGCGAAAGGCACGTCCAGGATCCGGGCCAGCGTCTGCGCCAGCAGCGTCTTGCCGGTGCCGGTGGGTCCGATGAGGAGGATGTTGGACTTCGACAGCTCCACGTCGCCCGTGCGCGCCTTGTTCATCTGAATGCGCTTGTAGTGGTTGTAAACCGCTACAGCGAGCTTCTTCTTGGTGGCGTCCTGGCCGATGACGTATTGATCCAGGTACTCCTTTAATTCCATCGGCTTGGGCAGCTTGTTGGGCGAACCGTGGGCCTGCTCCGTGCGGTCGTCTTCAAGGATGGAGTTGCAGACGGCGATGCACTCATCGCAAATGTAGGCGCGGGGATAGTCCGACGGCGAGGAAATCAGCTTCCCGACGACGTCTTGGCTTTTGTGGCAGAACGAACAACGCAACGAATCATCGGAGCCTACACGCTTCACGCACGTCTCCTACACCGAAGGAAATGGTTACTGAACACCTCCAGTATACCCGAGTTTGGGGCGGTGGCGACAGGGAAAGGACAAAACAGAGCGGGGTCGGCGATGATCGAAGTAAGGAGCCAGCAGCCTGGTTCATTCGATTCGCCACACGTTGAAAACCTCTCTCACCGTGATGGTAGCGGTTGGCTCGTTAGTTCATGCGGATCACAAACGCGTATAGTGTGTCCCCCGCGCCCACCACTATATACTGCGCCCCATCCAGCTCATACGTGATCGGACCATTCGTCACATTCCCATGCAGCCCCGCGTGCCACAGCGCCTTGCCCGTCGCCGGGTCCAGAGCCACGAAGTTCTGCGTGGGGTCCCCGGTGAACAGCAGCTTGCCCGCTGTGCTCAGCATGCCCGCCCGCACCGATCCGCCCCCCGGCCACTTGTGGCTCCACCGCACCTGCCCGGTCTTGGTGTCGATCGCCTGGACCATGCCCTCGGAAAATCCGCTGCGGTCATTGCCACCCCAGCCTTCGGGCTTGTCGCCGTCGTCATAGAGGTAATAAACGCTCCACGCGCGAGCCGCGTTCGCGTACAGCAAGCCAGTCTCCGGGCTGTAACTCGGAGGCGGCCAATTCATCGCGCCACCTTGATTCGGCGTCACCAGCGCGCCGTCCAGCTGCGGACCCTTGGCGGGATTCGGAATCGGCTGGCCCTTCGCATCCACGCCCAGCGTCCAATTCGTCTTCACATATTCCGAGCCAATGATGCGTTCACCGGTCACGCGATCCAGCACGAAAAACCATCCATTGCGGCTGGCCTGCGCGAGCAGCTTGCGCGGGCGTCCATTCACTTCACCATCGAAGAGCACAGGCGTCTGCACCGCGTCCCAATCATGCGTGTCGTGCGGCGACGGCTGGAAATACCACTTGAGCTTGCCGGTATCGGCATCGATCGCCACGATGCATTCGGTGTAGAGGTTCGAGCCTTCCCTGCCCTGCCCCGCAATGACCGGCTGCGGATTTCCGGTGCCGAGATACAGCAGGTTCAGCTGCGGGTCATAGGTACTCGGCACCCAGGTCATTCCGCCCCCGTGCATCATCGCTTCGACGCTGGGCCAGGTCTTGGCTTCCGGCGTGCCCGGCTCGGGATGCGCGTACCAGCGCCATTCGAGCTTACCCGTCGCCGCATCGTGCGATTCAATGTAGCCGGGGATGTCCAGATCGTCGCCGCTGACGCCGGTGATGACGTGGTTCTTGACCACGATGGGCGCAACCGAGGCGTAGTAGAACTGCTCCAGATCGCAGATTTCGGTGTGCCACTTTTCCTTGCCGTCGGCGAGGTTGAGGGCGACGAGGAAACAGTCGGGCGTTTCAACGTAGACGGTATCGCGCAGCACCGCCACGCCGCGATTACCGATGTGCCAGCCGCCTTTCGATTGCCACACGAAGTGCCAGATCTCGCGGCCCGAGCGCGCATCCACGGCCCAGACGTGGTCCGGGATGGTGGTGTACAAAACTCCGTTGACCACGACAGGCGTGCCTTTGATGGTGACCGCCGTGGTTCCGCCCCCGCCCTGTGGCGCGCGTCCCGGATTCGGCCGGAGCGTCCAGGCAAGCGAAAGCGAGTGGATGTTCGACTGGTTCAGTTTATTGAGGGCACTATAGCGCTGGCCCGAATAGTCACCGTTGTAGCTGGGCCATTCGGCACCCACTTGCGCGTAAGCGACGCCGGCCAGTAGAAGGAACGAGAGCCTCATTTGAGCGACTCCAGATAGCGCACCACGTTGTGCATGTCCGCGTCGGTGTAGACGTCGAGCAGGTCCTGGTGTGCCTTCAACGGATCGTTGAGCGCCACCTGCAACGCGTCCGTGCGCGTCCACGTGCGAGTTTCCCCCGCACCGGTTTTCAAGGACACGGTGAAGTCATCAATGCGGACCAAGTCACCCGTCACACCCGCGACCGTCGCTTGAACAGGCTTGGTGCGGCGAGGAAACAGGAAGCGTTGCTGCAAGTCGACGGCGTCGGGAATCCGCCGGCTCACTCCAGCGAGATCGCCGGTCGCCGAGTGGCACGCGGTGCACTTGCTATTGAAATACGCGCGACCGGCGTCCAGATTTCCGGTGAGTACGTTCGGTGGACGCACCGGATTCCGGTTCTTCGCCGTGTTCTCAATCTGCTCTTTGAGAAAGTGCGTCATGTCCCCCACCTGCGCATTCGTCAGGTCGCGCTTGTGATTGGGCAGTCGCTTCAACGCAGGCCCCAACTCATTGCCCAGCCGGTCGCGCAGCACCAGCGGAGACCGAATCAAATCCGGCGCCTCTTCAGTCCCCTTCGCCAAAGCTCCATGACAGTTCACGCAAAACTGTGTGTAGACCGCCCGCCCCCGCAAAGCCGCCGCCGGATCAACGTCCTGCCGAACCGTAGGCCCCGCCTGCCCCCAAACCAAGCCACCCCCCACAACCACCCGCGCACACACCCCCACAGCCGCCCGCGCCCGCGCCCAGCACTGAACCGCGACCGTAAGGAAGCGGACAGACGCTACACGTCGCATATCCGAATCGCCTTCGCCAGCGTCGCCAACGGCTCATGCCCCTGCGCCGGCGAATACTCGTGCGACACAAACCCCGTGAACCCCAGCGCGGCGATCTCCCGCATGATGAAACCGTAGTTCAACTCCTGCGTCTCATCAATGTCATTGCGCCCCGGATTCCCGCCCGTATGGAAATGCGCGATGTGCGCAATGTTCTGCCGGATCCACGTCACCACGTCGCCATCCATGATTTGCGCGTGGTAGATATCGTAGAGAATCTTCACCCGCGGCGAGTTCACTCTCTTCATCACGTCCACTCCCCAGCTCATGCGGTCGAACTGGTAGTCCTTATGATTCACCTTGCTGTTCAGCAGTTCCATGCAGATGGTTACGCCCTTGTCCTCGGCATGCGCCTTGATGTTGTTGAGGAAAGCCACGCAGTTGTCGGCACCGGTCTTATCGTCGAGCCCACGCCGATTGCCGGAAAAGGTGATGACGTTGGGTACGTTCGCGGCCGCCGCGGCGTTGATCGCGGAGCGCATGGATGCGTCGAGCTTCGCGTGATTCTCCATGCGGTTCAGCGCCTCGGCAATCGTCCCGCCAGGACCCAGCGGATACATGGAAGAGGTGAGGCCATACTTCTTCAGCGTGGGCCAATCGGCGGGCTCCACCAAGTCGAAGCCCTGAATCCCGAGCTTTGCGGCCTCGCGGCACATGTCGTCGAACGTCATCATGGGCCCGCGGAAGACTCCACGCGTGACGCCCTGCTTGATGCGTCCCTTCAGCTTGGCGGCGGGTGCGGTCTGCGCTTGGAGCAACCCTTCTGCTACCAAAGGCGCGGCGATGACAGGTAGAAATTCTCGGCGTCGCATATTGACGATCATCGTATCACGACTTCAAATGGACCACGTCCTTCTCATTTTCCGCGCAGATCCACTCCAGCAGATCGTCATCCGGCACCAGCGTCTGCGTGTACTTCAGAGGATCGGCTTCGAGTAATACGCCGTATCGTCAATTTGCACCTGCACGTCAATGTGCCCGTAGTCGCGCCGCCGCAGCCACCCGGTCAACTTCGAAGCCGCTGAGCGCGGATGCCCCCTCCCATCGAGCGGTGCCCGCCCACTCACCCCGATGGTCTCGCTCACCAGCATGTCGCCTTCCCAATGCCCCACCGAGTAGCCCTCCCACGCCGGCTTTGGTTTCTGATTCGCTTTGAGCGAATGTCTTCTCTTGCAATCCCGCCGCCTTAGGACTCATCTTGATTTCATCCCGGCTGAGAAGTTGGTTTGCCAGAGGCCGGAGAGGTCGGGCTTGCCGTTGACACGCGGCGTGGGCGCGGTCAGATTGGGCTTACCATCCTTGGTGCGGAGGACTCCGGGGACTTGTAGCTCACCCACTGAGCATGGGAGCTCAGGGCTGCGGAAAACAGAAGCTAGGCGCGCACCATGCCTGCATTCTAAACCGCGGAGCACTATAATCGGCAGGGTGAGTTCTATGAAAAATACTCGACGCAATTTACTGAAGTCCAGCATCGCCGCCGGAGGCATCCTGCTGGCCCCGCAAGGCGCGGTCGCCCAAGCGCCGGCAGTGATCACATCGCGGCGCTTCCGGGCGTGGGTCACGCGTGGCCGGGGCCAGACGACGTTGCAGGAACTCACGCTGCGTCCGATTGCAGGACGGCAAGTGTTGGTGCGCACCGAAGCTTCCAGCCTGTGCTATTCAAACGTCGGCGCAGTGCTCGGATTGACCAGCGCCGCCGCGGCGGGTCCGAATCCTCCCGCTGCCGCGCCGAAGCCTGCTCCCGCCAAACCGCCCGCGCAGCAGCGGGCCATGATCCAAGGCCACGGGGGCGTCGGCATCGTCGAAGCAGTGGGACCTGAAGTGCGTCGCGTGCGCGTCGGTGACCGCGTGTGTGTTTCCGGCACTCCGCAGTGCGGAGCCTGCTATCAGTGCCTGCGCGGCCGCTCCGATCAGTGCCAGTTCCTCTCCGATCAGAATTTCGCCGTCATGGGCGACATGGCGGACGGCACACCCGTCTATCAAAACTCGCACATCGGCGGCATGGCGGAATACATGGCCACATATGAAGAGTGGGTGGTGCCCACGCCGACGCAAGTCTCCGCCGTGGAACTCGCGATGGTGTGCAGCTGCGTGTCGGTCGCGGGACTCGGCTCCACTACGTCGCCCTCGAACTACGTGGAGTCCGGCTCCATCGTCGCCGTAGTCGGCTGCGGCCCGCTGGGCTTGAGCGCGGTTCAAGGCGCGCGCATCTCGGGAGCGGCGCGCATCATCGCCATCGACCCGGTTGCCGCGCGCCGCGAGGTCGCGATGAAGGTCGGCGCGACGCACGTGCTCGATCCGAACGCAGAAGGCGCGAACCTGCTGCAGCGAATCCGCCAACTAGCCAGCTGGCCGAGCAATCAACCCTGGGGCGGAGGCCGCACCTCGGGTCTAGGCCCGGATTTCGTGGTCGAAGCCGTCGGGGCCGAAGCCGCCGAACCGCGCGTCGAACGCGGCCCCGACGCCACCGGCGTGCAAGCCATCCAGCAAGCGTATCAAATGTGCGCCCCCGGCGGCCACATCGTGACCACGAGCCTCGCCCGCGGTAACGTGACGCTGCCCGCCGTGACGTTCAACATCGGAGGCCGCACCCATCACGCAGGTCAAGCCGGCGGCTGTAGCCCGATGCGCGACATTCCCCGATTCGTGGCGATGCTCGAAAGCGGACGCTATGACGCGAAGTCCCTGGCCACCCGCGTGGTGCCGCTGGACCAAGCTCTGGTTGCCTACGAAGAGGTCGCGTACCGGACCACGGTCACGGCGATCATGACTGCGTAGCTTGCACTACGCCCTGAGGGATTACGGCCGCGCGAAGTCTGGCGAGGTGATCAATTCTCCGAAGGCCGCTCGATTGCATCAATCACGAGAACCTCTCCTGGCGCCCTGGTCGATTCTAACTGAAGCCCCAACTGTTCCTGTAGCGCAGTAAACAAGGAAGGTGCTCCCGTATCTACCAGATTGGGATCGAACAAGGGTGCTTGTCCTGACCCTGGCGCATAGCGCAGATCCATGTCGTACCGCGCCATCGATCCTGTTCCGTTGAGTACGGGACGCCCAACTTGGTCCGCGAGTAGCCGAATAAGGAGATTCAACGGAATGGCCTCGCCAGCAAAACGCCCTGGGGCAAGTTCTGTGGGACCCCCACCCGCTGTCTCCATGCCATCCGTTGACCCATTCGGGAAATCGCCCGCCCACAGTGTCTGATCCCGCGACGCCTTCATCTTTAGCCCGCCCCGGTTCACTCCCAGGATGTATGCGGGAATGTCCCTGGTCTCGCGGTGAAGTCTAAGCTGGAAGCGATCCGCGAGCAGCGATTGGAGCATTTGCAGAAGCACCGCTCCAGAGACTTCACTCTCTGCTTGTGCTTCAATATCAAACTTCTCATTCAAGATCCACGACGGCCCTTCAATCTGAAATCCGCGGACTTGATAGGCGATCTGTTTCCACCCGGCGATCGGGATGTTCCGCCCAAAAATCCCGCGCTCGCCGCGACCGCCGTAGTCCATTCGCTCGCTAGATGTGTTGGGCTTGATAGATGCGACCTCACATTTCGGGGCTACTGTACTCGTTTGCGCATGCGCGAAGAAGCATCCCGCCACAATGCAGGTCACTAGCCCGGCACTACGATCCGTCGTCACGTGCCCCTTTCTATCGCCTCTAGCACTCGATGGGCGCACTTAGAAGAAGTCGCGTACCGCACAACGGTCACGGCGATCATGACGGGGTAGCGTTACAATGAAACCCAGAGGAAGCATGGCATCCCCGAATCCTGCAGACGTGATCCATTCGCTCAACGCGGAACAACAGCAGTCTGTCTTCCAGTTCATTGAATTCCTACAGCGCAAGGGAACACCGCAGCCACCGTCTTTCCTCGCTGCAGCCGAGGAATTCATGGCGGAACATCCGGAACTTCTCCGGGATGCCAAGTTTAACGCAGGGCAGCAACGCTCACATGCGCAGTACGGCGGGGCGTTCCAGAAGCTCTCGCAATAGCGTAAGCACCCATTGCCCAGCCTGGAATGTGTTATTACAATAGTAGTAACGGAGGTCGGTGATGGTTGAACTGAAGGTCCGCAAATTTGGAAACTCCATGGGCGTAGTGTTGCCCAAGGAAGTACTGCAGCGCCTCAAGAGCGGGGACGGAGAACGGCTGTTTTTGACGGAGTCCACGGACGGTGCCTACCGGCTTTCCCCGTACGACCCAACATTCGACAAGAAGATGACCGCGGCTGAGGGTATTATGCGCCGCTACCGCAACACGCTGCGCGCACTCTCCAAATGAAAGAACCAGTCTGGATTGACGAGGCTGACGTGCTCGCGATCCATGACCGGGTCATGGCGGAGCATGGCGGTGCCCCGGGACTTCGAGACGAGGCGCTGCTCAAGTCGGCAATTGCGCGGCCCCGCCAGCACTTCGCCTACGCTGACAGTCCCAAGATTGTGGAGATGGCCGCTCTTTATGCCGCGGGCATCGTGCGCAATCATCCGTTCGTCGATGGAAACAAGCGCACCGGCTTCGTGATTGGAGTGCTGTTCCTGGAGTTGAACGGCTACCAATTCACGGCTACTGAAGAAGACGCGACGCAAGCGGTTCTAGGTCTGGCGGCGGGACGCTTGCGCGAGCCCGAATTCACAAGCTGGATCGCGGGCAATAGCAGACCCACCAGGAGCAGACGCTAGCGCTTGCTGGGCAACGGCATCTTCATCAAGCCGAGTGCCATGCCCGCCGAGACCAACGCGAGCACTGCGCTTCCGTAGAAGGCAGGGCCCCACGAGCCACTGGACTGGAAGAGTTGCGCGGCCAGGCCTCCGCCGACGATGGCGGCGACTCCCTTCGTGGGATAGAGGAAGCCGTAGTTAGCACTGGCGTTCTTGCCGCCGAAGAAGTCGGCCAGCGCGGACGGGAACAGCGCGTAAATTTCGCCCCACGTGAAGAAGACCATCGCCATGGAAATGACGAACAGCAGCGGCGAGGTCGCGCCGAATGTCACCACGCTAGCCAACGATGCAGACTGAATGAGGAACGCGATCAGCATGGCGCGCTCACGGCCGATGTTGTCGGAGACCCACCCCCAGAAGAAGCGACCGGTGCCGTTGGCGATCGGGTTCAGCGTGAGCGAAAGCGTCAGCATCTGCGCACTGATTCCGAAGCTACCCGCGACTAGCGAAACTTGCGCGGTGGCCAGCAGGCCGCCGATTCCCATCATCAGCATCATCGCCCAGAGCCAATAGAACTGGATGTTGCGCATCATCTCTGGCGGAGTGAATTCCTGAGTCTGGCGGCGAAGCACTGCTTTGCCGGCGAGAGCAGGGGTCGCGAGCGGGATCCCTGTGCCGCCGAGGAACTGCGCAGCGGCGACGATCAGCAGGCCGTGCAGAATGCCCGTGTATAAGAAGGTAGTCGCGTGGCCGTAGGTTGCGATCCAGTTGGTCAGCAGGGCGACGAACAGCGCCGAGCCCGACCCGAAGCCAGCGGCGATGATGCCAGCGGCGAATCCCCGGCGGTCCGGAAACCACTTGAGCGCGACGCCGATGGAGCCGCAGTACACGATGGCCGCGCCGAACCCGGCGAAGGCGTAGAGCAGATACATCGCGGTCAGTGATTGCGTCATGCCGATGCCGGCCCACCCGGCGGCGCACATGAAACCGGCGATGGTCATCAACGGGCGCAGGCCGTACTTATCGATCAGGTAGCCGCACACCGGCATGGCCCATGTCTCAAGCGCAATGAAGATGGTGATGCCCCAGCCGACGTCCGCCGCGGTCCAGCCGTTGGCCTTCATCAGCGGCTTGGTGAAAAGGGTCCACCCGTACTGCAGGTTGGCAATTTGAATCATGGCAACAACTGCGGCGACAAGGCGGATCCAGCGGTTCATCTGTGTCAGGATACACTGCTTTGGGTGGACCGTGGGTTATGGAAGGGTTTGCTATGATCCGCATATGGGTAAGGTTTCCAGGCTGTTCGCATGTGCGCTAGCCAGCGTCCTGGCCGTTCAACCGCAAACCAACGGTGCTTCGCGAGACAAGGGAGATCCCTGTCTACAACATGGTGGTGAATCGCGGCGGGCTCAAGATGAAGCCAGCACCGGATCAGACACTGTGGGCCGGTGACTTTCCCGATGGATCTCCGGACGGTCGAGAAACTGGGGGAGGTCGTCCCACCGAACTCGCTCCTGGAAAGTTCGTCGGAGACGCGATCGCGATGAATCTTTTTGTTTGGCTGCTTGCCGATCAAGTGGGGCGGCCCGTGTGAATCGGACAAACGCGACGGGCCGGGCGATGTGCTGGTGATCGACGCTATCGAGAGACCTTCGGAGAATTGACCCGACCTTTACTTCACCGTTGCGCCGAGTAGCTTCGTGCAAGCATACACTGCTTTGAGGTTCGGCGTCGGGATGGCGAGCTTGTCGCCGAGTTCGACAAGAGCCCCGGCGATGCACTCCAGTTCCATGGGGCGGCCGAGTTCGAGGTCTTGCAGCATCGACGTCTTGTGTTCGCCGACGGCTTCGGCTCCGGCGATGCGTTGATCGATGGTGACGGGGAGCGTGATGCCGAGACGCGTGGCGATGGCGGAGACCTCGGTCATGATCTCGGCTACCAGGGCGCGGACCGGTGGGTCTTGCGCCATCTTGACGAGTGTGGCTCGGGTGAGAGCGCTGATCGGATTGAACGCGGCGTTGCCCAGGAGCTTGACGAACATCTCACTGCGCAGGCGCGTGGTGACGGGGGCGCGGAGGCCGGACTTGATGAAGGCTTCGGCGATGGACTTGATGCGGTCTGAGCGCGAACCGTCGGGTTCGCCGAGCGAGATGCGGTTGCCTTCGATGTGGCGGATGACGCCGGGCTCGGCTAGGTCAGTGGCGAAGTACACGAGTGAGCCGACCACGGACTTCGCGGGGATGGAGTTGGAGATGGCGCGGCCTGGGTCCACGGATTCCAGGTGGATGTCTTCGAAGTACCACCACGGGATTCCGTTCTGCGTGCTGAGGACGGTGGTGTTCGCACCAATGAGCGGCGTAATGGAAGGAGCAAGTCCTGTGAGGCCGTGGGCTTTGACGCCGAGGATGATCACGTCGGCGTCGCCCGCCTGCGTGAGGTCACCGATGACGCGCGGGTGGGCTTCCCACATGCCTTGATGGCCGCCTTCTTCGCTCAGCACGCGCACGCCGTGCTCCTGCATCGCCTTGAGGTGCGGACCGCGGGCGAAGAGCGTGACATCTTCGCCCGCGAGTGCGAGCTTGGCTCCGATGTATCCGCCGATCGCCCCGGCGCCTGCGATCAGGAACTTCATGTTACTCTCCGCCGGCGAGGGCCTTCGCCACGTTGCCGCGCGCGATCTTGCCGGTGGCGGTGCGCGGGATGGACTCGACGATGTAAATTTTCTTGGGACGTTTGAAGTCGGCCAGTCGCTCCTTGCAGAACGCGAGAATCTCGGCTTCAGTGACGGTGACGCCTTCCTTCAACGTCACAGCGGCGGCGACTTCTTCACCCCAGCTCTTGTGCGGCACGCCGAACGCGAGCGCTTCGTTGACGCCGGGGCATTGCAGCAGCACTTCGTCGATTTCGCGTGGGCCGATCTTCTCGCCGCCGCGGTTGATCATTTCCTTCAGCCGGCCGGTGAGGAAGAGGTAGCCCTCTTCGTCGAGGTAGCCCTGATCGCCGGTGCGGAACCAGCCGTCGACGTAGGAGGTCGCGTTGGCTTCCGGGTTGTTCTCGTAGCCATCGACCACGTTGGGTCCTTTGATGACGACTTCGCCGCGCTCGCCCTGCGGGAGCAGCTTGCCGTCGGTCATGATTCCGATTTGAATGCCGGTGGCGGGGCCGACAGAAGAACCCTTGTGAGGTTTCGGCAGCAGCGGATTGGAGGCCATTTGGTGCGACGCCTCGGTCATGCCGTAGGCTTCAAGCACCGGCGCTCCGAAGACCGATTCCATCTTCGCCATCATGTCCGCGGGCAGCGCGGCGCTACAGCTGCGGATGAAGCGCAGGCTTTCCGAACCTTCAGGCCGAGTGTCGCCCGCGCGCGAAAGCAGCATCGAGTGAATCGTGGGCACAGCGGAATACCACGTGACGTTGTTGTCACGCACCGTGCGCCAGAAGGAGAGAGCGTTGAACTTCTGCGGGACCACGAGCTGGCCGCCGCTGGAAAGCGTAGAGATGGTGGAGGCCACCAGGCCGTGTACGTGGAACAGAGGCATCACACACAGCGCGGTGTCTTCGGTGGAAAGGCCGTAGGTCGCGACAATGTTACGAGCCGATGCGGCCATATTCCGATGCTTGATCGGCACGCGCTTCGGCCGTCCCGTGGAGCCGCTGGTGTGCAACACAAGTGCGACGGCTTCCGGATCAGGCGCAGCGGTCTTCTTCGTGCCGCGGGCGGCGCCGGCGATGCGCACGTAGCCGGTGTCGTCCATTTCCAAGTTGTAGACGGGAACATCGCGCTCTGCCGCTGCCTTGCGCGCATCGTCCATGCCTTCCGCCGGCGCCAGCAGCAATTTCGCCGAGGTGTCTTCCAGGTAGAAGTTCACTTCCTCTTGCCGGTAGCCGGGGTTGAGCGGCGCGGCTGTGCCCGCCATCGACGCCGCGACGAAGCTCACGATTGCGGGGAGTCCGTTGGTGAGCACGGTCGCTACGCGGTCGCCGGGTGCGATGCCGAGCGCGGCGAGCGTATCCGCCATCTCTTGAATCTGTTCGCGGAGCTTGCCGTAGCTGACGCGCGTGCCGGTCTCGGGAAGAATGATTGCGGTGGTGTCTGCGGGAGGCCCGGAGAGCAGGTCCCAAAGGGAGCTCGCCTGGGCGAGGGAGGAAGCGATAGTTGCCATGGTTGTCTCTAGAGAAACGCGCCACCGAGTGGTGGCACTTAGGCGATGGTAGCACGCGGGGCCCACGGGAAGTGCTTTGGATGGCGCAGATGGATGAAAAAGGCGTGGGTTCGTTTTGCAATATTTGGGGTGAGGGCCCGTGACGCTTGCCGCCCGGAATTGGGTTCGTTTTGTACGACGGTTGTTGGGATGTAGGGGCGAAATGCTGCAAATGGAACAGATGGACGAAAACGTATCGAGTTCGTTTTTCAAAAAGCGTGACGGGACGTAGGTGAGGGAGTCCGGCATATGGTCCTTCTGACTATTCTTGGGCGGGGCGGTACGCGGTGGTATGCAATCTCTATCCAAGTGCGTGAATCGGAAAGGGAAATGAAGAAGCCCTCCAGGTGAACGCCGCGGGGAGGTCTTTGGGTGGGCCCGCCGTTGACGGTCAGGTTAAGACTTGCGTCGGGTTTGTTGGGGTCCGCCGGCGCGTGCTGCGTACCCCCCTTCGGCTTAAAGTCGGCAGGCGGTAGCGGTAGCCGTCGTTGCGCGCGTTGAGCTTCGCCAGGAACGGCTGAATCTCATCCCATGTGATCTGTTCGACGGACTCCCACTCCTGCTGCGTAGCTTCGTGAGTGGCCAACTCAAACGCTTGGGTGATGCGGACGTGGTGGGCGGGTTTGGTATCGACCGGACATTCGCCATCTTGGGGTCCGCAGCCCATCTGAAATTCGCCCGATGGGATGGTGACGAACTGGGATGGCTGGGATCGCAAACTTGCACACAGGCAAATTGCGAGCAGCGCGCATGGCCCTAGAAAATCCGCTCCTGGCGGCGCAGCGTGCCGAAGCTGCCGATGTTGGCGATGGCGAAGGCCACGCGGAATTGGTTGTCGTTGAAGACATTGAAATTGAAGCGGCGGTATTGCACGCTGAAGCCGCAGCAGTCTGTGTTGTAGGTGATCTGCGAAGAGATGTATTGCAGCGATCCCTTCAGATAGTCGTAGCCCGACGTGAAGCCGTAGCTCCAACCCACCTGATTGTCGCCGCCGTATTGGACTTGGCCCCGGATCTGATTCGCCTTGGGGGCCAGCACTGGATCGGTATCCAAATGGTTGTGACTCGCGAGCAGGAAGAGCTTGCCTAGCCGCAAATCCAGGCCGAGCGTGCTGTTCACGATGCGATGGCGGACGATGTCGTAATCGCCGCGCCACTCAATGCCTACGCGGCTCTGAATACGAAGTTGGCTGACGATGGGCGACTGGCGCCGGTATCCATTGAGAAACGCATAGCCGGTGAGCGCGTTGGAACTTTCGACGACGTTGCGCTGGCCGGGAACAATGGCCCCGCCGAACGTTGGGTCGAAATAGCGCTTGTACCACAGCTGCCAGGTGACAACGTCTTCGACGCCGCCCGAGCCGTTGCGCTTCAGCAATCGATTCGTCAACGAATACTCCACTTCGTGCGTGTTCGACATCAGATCCAGTTCATCGAAGCGGATGGTCTGGCGGAAATCGTTGATGCCGGTCACATAGCGGTATTTCGCCCGAGCCTCGATCACGTGTTTCACTTGCTCGCCGGCGCGCATCCACTTGGGTGCCGCGAATACACGTGCCAGCGAAGGCAATGCCACCTCCACACGCAAGTCGCGCGCGGACCGCACCAGGTTCTCGCCGGAGATGCGCCCGTCGCGCTTGCTCGAATCGTAGATCGTTTCCCGCAGCAGGAAACTGGGCGAAACATCGATGCCTTTCCAATGGAACGCGCTCATCACGCGCGGCGCGATGTCGGCACGTTGCACGAACTGTCGCGTCTGGAACTGCGGTTGGCTGCGCCGCTCCATGCCGAAGCTGGAATCGAGTGACACCCACACCGGCCACTTGCCCAGCGCGTGCTCGCGCACCAAAAATTCCGCCTCCGGCAGCTTGCGGACCACGATTTCATCGCCGGGCGTCACGCTCTGATAGTTCACGTTGCGCTGGGCCACCAGATTGATTCCGTAGTCGCGCCAGTGCTTGGTGAGGAAGCCGAGAGACTGCGTGGAAGAATTGATGCCTTCCGTGAAAGACTGCGTGAAGGACTGGCGGAACCCCAGCGATGACAACTGCCGCAACTCCCCGCGCCCTTCCCAGCCGCGTCCCAATACCGACTTCCCTTCCCCGGACAGTACATACCCCCCTTCCGCTTTCTGCGCCGCATTTCCCCCCATCCCGAACAGCGACACATCAAATGTGGTCCGCGAATTCACCCACCCCGAAAAATCCGCCTGATGCGCGAGGCCCCGCTTGGTGTAATACTGCGTGCGATAGGTCACGTCGTAACTGCGGTTGATGGCCCAGAAGTAGCCGAGTCCCACGGTCTGGCCGCGCTGCGAACTGTTGCCGATGTTGGGTGTGAGGAAGCCGCTCTTGCGCGGCTGCGTCTCCAGCGACTTGCGGAACCACGGGAAATAGAAGATCGGAACACTCTTCAGATACATCACCGACTTCCGCGAAATCGCGCGGTCATTGGGAACGATATCGAACGTCTTGGCGCGCAGCCGCCACCAAACGTCGTCCGGCTTGCAGTCCGTGACGAAGCCGTTGTGCAGCAGGTAACGTCCCACGATGACTTCGGCTTTTTCGCCGCTGAAGTAAAACGGATTGGTGGTGATCAGCAGCCCCGGCTTCGCGTCGATGTGTACGGGAGCCTCGCCGCGTACTTCAAAAAAAGTCCCGGTCTTAGTGTTGAGGTCGTATTCGGCGCGCGTGCCGGCCATCTTCAGGCCATTGTCGAAGCTCTCGTAGAAGACGCTGCCTTCGGCTGTGATGTGGTCGGTCTTGGAGTTGCGCGTGACGGTGTCGGCCTCCAGATACATGCCCTCGGCGTAGAGGCGCACCCGGCCGGTGGCGGTCTGGAGGTCACCCGCGATTTGTTGGGGACCCGGAGAATCGATGATCACCAGGTCACGGGGACCTAGCGTGGGGCGCTGTTCCGGGGGCGGGGCGGAGGGTAAAGGCTGGCCCGAACTGAGCGCCGCCAAGCTGATCGTTCCAACGCAGAAAAATACGGCGGACAGCCGGATAGATATGGCGCGGAACGTGGTGCTTGGAAAACCTTTCAAGCCTGCACGCTACCAGAGCCTTGGGGGACACGTCAAGCCTGCTCGCTCAAGACGCGACTCAGCCTGTTTTAGGCGGATATCGTACGGCTTAAGCGTAAGAATTCTACTCTCATCGGAAGCTGAAGAATTCGTAAGGCGGCGCACAAAATCTTCTTGACATTTGGCTGGGGGGGGGGGGGCAGAATATCCTCGTGTCAGTGAGTAAGAGCATTGACAAGGAGACTTGGGCTGGGCGGTGCGTCATGGCAAAAAGCATTAGGTTGCTCCTCGTGGTTTGCGCATCATTACTCCTCCTCTATTGGCGCACATCTGCTCTCCTGCAGCCCTCCTCGGCCTCGGCCAGCTTTGATATCGCTGAAGGGGATCAGATCTGTAAGGAGCTTACAAAAGGCATAGCAGAGCGCGGCACCGACTTCTTTGTGATCGCAACCGATGGGCTATGCCCTTTTTTTTGAACAGGCGAAGCCATTCGAGGGAGAGCTTGAGGAGTTTGGTGCTGCTAAGGACATCAGAACGGTGTACCTAGTTAGCGATGCACCGGAAGGCGAACCGCTAGCGGAGCGCTATCAGGCAGCCGGGAAGCAGGTTATCCGCGCCCGTGCGGGCGAACTGGGCATACACTTCCTGCCGACATTCCTGAGAGTTTCCTCGGCGGGCGTTGTGAAGGCGGTTTGGATGGGAGCGTTTTCGGCCGACTCGACCCAACAATCCGAACCGGTAAAAAGACTGGCTTGGTCTGTTCTTCACCCAAGAACAGCAACCACGGTTAGCTGCTGCGGAGGGAAACGATGTGGGGGAGAAAGCCGAGATCGTCGGTTTCTCCCCAGCGGTACAGGTCCGCTACCCCAGAGCGAGATACTTCGATGAGAAACGCTTTGTGCAGCAGGTGGACTCGGAGATGGACAAGCAAGGCCCCGTCTTCGTCGACTGCCGAAGCGGCCAGTACCTTGGCGGGTGTGAGTTTTTCGCCCGCGCGCTGGTGCAGAAGGGATTTCGAGAGGTGAAAACCATAGGGGCACGTACCCGGCGATCAGTGTGTCCGAGCGAAGCGCCGCTCAAGGCAACCTACGCCCAAGATGAACCTTGCCGCACTTCGGGAGCAGTTGGGGCTGGTGTTGCGGGAGACGAAGGGCGACGTAGACGTTCTGATCGTTGACAGCATCAAGAGGCCCACGGCGAACTAAAGGCGCTGTTCCGGAGGCGGGGCGGAGGGTAAAGACTGCGCTGAGCTTTGACCGGGTAAATTACTGGTTCCAAGGAGGAACAGGAGCACCCAGGCCCCGCACGAGGCCCTGTGCAAAACGTGCCGGAATGTGGTACTCAGTAGAGTAGCCCTCAAGCCAGCACGCTAACAGAGCGCTGGGGGACGCGTCAAGCTGCGATGCCCATTAACTGCCCATATTGCCGCACCGTAAACGATGGATCAGAGAGCCGATGCGCGCGCTGTGGACGGCGTGTGAGCGGCTCGGGCGCGCGCACAGCCACGGCGTCTTTCTCCGGCGGATCTGCCAGCGCGGCCACGGCGTTCGCCTACGAAGTGGAGGCGGCTCCGCAGAGCTTCGCTACTTCCCTAAATCTGTCCGCTCCGGTGCCGGCACCCGCGCCCAAAGAAGAAGGACAGCAGGCTTCGCTGTTCCGCGACCTGCCGGGCGGCGCGAAGATTGTGCCGATTCCGACGCTGAGTCCGATGCGTCCGGCAAGTCCGCTGGATCGCGAAAGTGTGCGGCGGAACGCGGCGCGGTCGGCGGCGCGCACGCCTCGGCAGAACGGTCTGACGCAGCAACCGCTGGACCTGCGGGAACGGCAGGGCAAGATTCAGTCGCATCCGGATGAAGCGCTTTTTCTGGACGCGCGCGTGGCGCTGCCCAAACTACGTGCGGCGGCGGCGGGGATGGACGCGTTTCTCATCGCCTGCGGTGCCGGATTCTTCCTCTTCGTTTGCTACCTGGCCGGCATCGAGCTGCAAGTTCTGGACAGCTGGTTGCTGCTGCCCGCTGCGGTGACCGCCGTGGTCGCGCTGCTGTACCGGAGCTTTTGGTGCTTGCTCGATTGCGATACGCTCGGGATGCGGGTGGCCGGATTGCGGCTGGTCGATTTCGATGGCCGTGCACCGCGCCGCGAACGCCGCATCGTCCGGCAGTTCGCCGGCCTGCTCAGTCTGTTCTCGGCCGGCGTGGGCCTGGTCTGGGCGCTGGTGGACGAAGAAAGCCTCACCTGGCACGACCACATCTCCAAGACTTTTCCCACCGCCGCCTAAATGGTGTCTGACACCATTTGTTTCTGCTAAATTGTAGGTGTGAGCCGACCCATCGCACGCTATCGTCCTTCGCGCCGTTACGCGATGTTCGCAGTGTTGTCACTCGCGGCTGCGGTGGCTTCGGGGTTGACCTCCGCTGTTTTCGGCCCCGCGTGGCTGGCCGCCGCGATTCTTCTGGCTCTCACCTCCGTCCTCACCCTGCTGCTGGCACTGCGCCCGGCTATCGAAGTGCATGACGGCCACTTGCGCATCGGGAAGCGAGTTGTCTTTTGGACCGAGATCCAGGCGCTGGACCGCATTTCCGTGTGGAACGCGGAACCTTGGGTGGCCCCGTTACTGCTGCGCCTGACGCTGGCGCGCGGGCAGGAATTGCTCATTCTCCATCCGGGCGATGCCGACGGTTGCGTCAGTTTACTGCGCCACATCTACCGCTATTCCCGCATCGCGTTGCTCGACGGCCTGCCGTATCACGAATTCTGGGGTGAGCAACCGTCGACCGCCCCGCTCTCTCTTCCCCGCCCTCGCCTGCTGCTCCCTGAGGACGAAGAAGAAGTCGAGCGGCTCTTCCAGCGCCTGAAAGTGGCGGGCCGCTTGGATGGCTCCGACGAAAGCTAACTCCCTGCCGAATTCTATGACGCGCAAATTGCTCCTCGGCTTGGCCCTGGCGGCGATCCTTATCTACGCAGGCAGACAGCCGCTGCTGGCCAGTGCGGGTGCCTATTTGGTCCAGGCAGGGCCACCCGTGAAAGCCGATATCGTATTGGTGCTGGCTGGTGACGGGCGCGGAGGCCGCATTGTGAAAGCAGCGGAATTGGTGCGCGGCGGCTTCGCTCCCAAGGTGCTGGTCAGCGGGCCGGACGGCAACTACGGACTGCACGAGTGCGACCTGGCCATCCCGTTCGCCGTCAAGGCCGGCTATCCAGAGTCGATGTTCCAGCACTTTGAAAACAGCGCGCGCAACACCCGTGACGAAGCGCGTCAGGCTGCCGCGCAGCTCCGCAAAATGGGCGTGCATCACGTCCTGGTGGTGACAACGGACTTCCACACACGCCGCGCTGGAAGGATGTACCGAAGCGAAGCTCCAGACCTGGAAGTTTCCGTGGTAGCCGCCAAGGACATGTATTTTTCGCCGGACGGCTGGTGGAACAATCGCGAGGGCCAGAAGACGGCGCTCTATGAGTGGATGAAAACGCTGGCTTCTTGGGTAAACTTATAGGTATGAGACTTCTCTTTGTGGTATTCAGCATGGCGGCGGCAGCGTGGGGCCAGGCTCCTGCTGCTCCGAAGGCCGCGGCACCAAAGGCTGCTGCTCCGGTGGCAGCAGCGCCGAAAGCGGCAGCCCCGAAAGCGGCAGCTCCCAAAGCGGCTGCGGCGAAGGCAGGAGCGCCAAAGTCCGCCGCTCCGGTAGCCAAGGCTAAGGCCGCCCCCGCGGCGGCAGCTAAGGCCAAAGCAGGACCCCCGATGGACCTCCTGAAGCCCGAGACCGTGAAGGGCAAGCCGCCGGAGATCTTCGTGGTGCGCCTCGAGACCAGCAAGGGCAACATCGACATCCGGGTGGTCCGCAACTGGGCGCCGAACGGCGTGGAGCGGTTTTACAACTTGGTCCGCGCCGGATACTACGACAACAACTACTTCTTCCGCGCCCTGGATTTCATGGTGCAGGTGGGCATCAGTTCCAAGCCCGAAGTCAACCGCGTCTGGGCCGACCGCAACCTGTTTGACGACCCCGTCGCCCAAACCAACCGCCGCGGCATGGTCACCTTCGCCGCCGCCGGAGCCCCCAACACCCGCTCCACGCAGTTCTTCATCAACAAGAAAGATGCGAATACATACCTGGACGACCTGAAGTTCGCCCCCTTCGGCGAGATCGTGGCCGGGATGGAGGTCGCGGACCAGATTTACACCGGCTACGGCGAACCCCCGGTTCAGGATGAGCTCATCTCCCAAGGCGAGCCGTTCGTGAACCGCAACTACCCGCGGATGGACAAGATCGTCAAGGCGTCCATCATCGCGGTCCCGCAGCCGTAGGGGTCAGTTTTCGGTCGGGACCAGGTCCACGCTGTCAATCACCAGGACGTCGAAGGGGATCTTCTTGCTGACCAACTCTAATCCCAACTGCTCCCGGACCGCTGTGAGCAAGTCGGGCGCGGGCAGGGAGGCTACTGCCCAACCGCCATCATCTTCGCAAACGGGGCCGTTGGGTTCTATGCGAATCACCATGGACAGGCCCGGTCCGGTCAGCTTGCCCTGGGCATCGTACTTCGGCGGGAACTCCACGGGTCCCGTCTACGTGGACTCCTTCAACTTGTGGCCACCGCGCGCGACCACCAGTTCTTCGGCGGGTCGCGCCCTCGGGGACTGTGACGGCGATATCGAACCTCTGGGACTCGATCCAATCGGGTGCGTCCAACTGATACCCTTTCACATCATAGGCGTTGAGCACTAGGTTCTTTAGGGGGACGTTTGCCCACTGGATGTGCGTCGGGTCCGCGGTGCCAGGACCGCCGAGCGCTGGTCCGGGGCCGTAAACGACTTCGGTCCCAGGCGGGGGTGTGGGCTTCACGGAGGCGGCTTGAAAATCCTGGGCGAGGGCTGCCAAGGCGGCGAGGAGGGCGTGGGGAAAGGTGAGGCACGGCCTGGAAGGCCGTTGGCGGGCTGCAAGCCCGCCCTCCAATGGACATTTTGACTCAGTACTGAGTAACTATTTCACACGCGGAGCTTGCCGCTCACGCTGTTCGGCGGTCTTCGGCGCCGAGGAAAGCATCTCGAAAAACAACGAAACGATCAGCAAACCCGCTACTGCTGCTCCGATCAACATATCAAGCCTCATTTCTCCCGTCCCTTTTCTAAAGCATGTCGGGGTCCAATTGCTTCTGTACTCTTATTGGATGCACCCGGAGCCGGAAAGTATTCCACCTTATCGGCTCTCTCCGCCCACACTTGAAGTACGGAGCCGAACCAAGTTTGGATGAGCGGGCGGTATACTAGCGGGCATGTTCCCGCTCGACCAGTGGTATGTCGCCGCCTTTGCCTGGGAGTTAACGGACAAGCCTTTGGCCCGCACTCTGCTCAACCAGCCCGTCGTGCTATTCCGCGCCGGAGGCCAAGCCGCCGCGCTGGCTGACCGCTGTTGCCATCGCCACGCACCGCTCTCCTGCGGAACGGTGGAAACTCCCGGCATCCGCTGCGGCTACCACGGGCTGCTGTTCAACGCCACGGGTGAATGCGTCGAGATCCCCGGGCAGGCCAACATCCCCAAAACCGCCTGCGTCCGAGCCTACCCGGTGGAGGAGCGCAACCACATCGTGTGGATCTGGATGGGCAACTCGCTCCCCACCCGCCCCGCGCCGGAGCATCCCTGGCACGACGACCCGGCCTACGCCTTTAAGGGCGACGTCTACCACTACAAGGCCCCCTACCAGCTCATCCACGACAATCTGCTGGACCTGAGCCACCTCGGCTACGTCCACGTGAAGACCATCGGCGGCAACGCAAAGATCCACGTGAACGCTGAGATGGCGGTGACCAAGGGTCCCGACTGGGTCAAGGTGGTGCGCCACATGAAGGACTCGCAACCGCCGCCGACCTACTTAGAGGCGTGGCCGTTTGAAGGCCGCATCGACCGCTGGCAGGAGATCGAGTTCAAGGTGACGTACTTTCTGATCTGGACCGGCGGTATGGACGCAGGCTCGGGCGACCTGGCCGACCCCGCGCGCCCGGGGTTCCACATGCGCGGCTTCCACGGCATCACGCCGGAAACGGAGACGACCAGCTTCTATTTCTGGACCATCTCCAGCAACCGCAACCCGGCTCGGCCGGATATGGTGGAGACGATTCACAAGGCCTCGGCGTTCACCTTCGACGAAGACCGGACGATCATTGAGGCGCAGCACGCGAACATGGAGCGGTTTGGCGAGGCTCCGATGGTGGGGATTTTGGTGGACGCGGCTCCGAACAGAGCTCGGAAGATTGTGGAGCGGCTGACGGAAAGCTAGGAGCTGACCCACGACTCCAACGGCCCGCTGACGGGTGTATCATATTGGAGTGCAAATCCTACGAACTGCCACGCTCTCCGCCGCCCTCGCCCTGACCGCCAGCGCGCAATGGGACCCCTATCCGTGGAAGCACGTGCCGCGCACCAAGGACGGCAAAGTCGATATGGCCGCACCCGCCGTGCGCACGCCGTACGGCAAGCCCGACCTCTCCGGCTTCTGGATGCCGGACAATCCGGTCAAACATCTGCTGAGCCTCGCAGCGGACCTCAAGCCCGAGGAGGTGCCGCTGCGCCCCGCAGCGAAGGCGCTCTACGACGCCCGCATCGCCAACAACGGCAAGGATCATCCCGGCGCCTATTGCCTGCCATCCGGCATCCCGGAGAAGCTCAACATCCCCGACGGCCTCAAGGTGGTCCAAACCGAGGACCTGACGCTGATGCTGCACGAATCGCGGACCATCTACCGGCAGATCTTCACGGATAGCCGCAAGCTGCCCAAGGACCCGCAGGCCACCTGGATGGGCTACTCGATCGGCCACTGGGAGGAAGACACGTTCGTGGTGGAGACCATCGGCCAGAACGGGCGCACGTGGCTCGACATGCGCGGCCTGCCCGCGTCGTCTGCCACCAAGGTGACTGAGCGCTACAAGCGCCCCAGCATCGGCCGCATCACGATTGACGTGACTATCGACGATCCGGAGTCGTACACCAAACCCTGGAACGTGCAGCTGGTTTGGAAGCTGCTCCCGGATACCGACCTCATTGAGAGCATCTGCGAAGAGAACAACCGCGATCCAGGGCACATGGTGGGCAAATAGACTTACAGGACTGAAAAAGGGCCACCCTTGCGGGTGGCCCTTTGAAACAACTAACCAGGCGTTGCCTAGAAGCTCAGCCGGACAACGATTGTGCCTTGACGAGGCCGCGAACCGGCTCCATTGAAGGTGTTCACCACACCGTAGCCGCCATTCGGGATAACCGCGCCGCGCTGCGTGATGGTGGTGACCGCCGCCAAGGGGTTGGCGTTGGCCGGGGCGTTGTAATACATCCGGTTAAGAATGTTGGTGAACTCGGCGCGGACGTTCAGGTTGACCTTGCCTTCATTCGCCAAGCGGAAGTTGCGGCCGAAGTTGAAGTTTTCGCTGGGGGCGCGGCGCCACCGGAAACCTTCGAGGTAGGGCGAGGTTACACCCCATTGGCCGGCGTCGGGATTGACCCACGCGCACTTCGATACGTTGCAGGTGCCGTTGGTCTGAACGCCGCCGCTCAGGACCGAAGCAAAGTTGGGGTCGGTGGGAGTCGCAGGGTTGTATTTGCGGGGGTCGAAATCGCCGTTCGGGTCGAAGCCAGGGGCCCAGAAGGAGCTGCCCGCGACGTAGTTCCAGGGGTTGTATGCGCCACCCGCGGGAGGAGCGATGCGCAATTGCGTAACCAACGCGTTGTTGGAGTTCGGCGTGGTGAGCAACTGACCGCTCTGGTATTGAAGCACAGCGGCGATCTGCCAGTCCTTGACGATGGTGGAAAGCACGCGCTTCATGCCCGTCGCTCCCCCGATTCCTGGCGTGTTGTAGCTGGCGGTGATCACGGTCTTGAGCGGGGGCGTCAACTGGTTCAGTTGTTTGTTGATGCCGCGGTTAAACGGATCACTGACCTGCGGGCGGCCGGCGAAGAAGAAGTCGGTGGCTGCGCTGGAGCCGATCACCATGGCGTGACCGTAGGTGACGTTGGTCGAAAGGTCCAGACCATGCGAGTAGCGCTTGGTGACCTGGAGCTGCAACGAGTCATACCAGGTGTTGCCGCGGTTCGGTCCCAGATACGGGTTGACCGTGTTCCACTGCGGAACCGGGCGCATCGCCTGGCCCACTTGCTGGGTTCCGGGGAAGCCCGCGTACGGCGCGGTGATGCCGCGCGCTGCGGCAGCGGCGTTGCCGCCGATGTTTTGCAGCAGCAGGCTGCGGTCATTTGCGTTGCCGATGTCGAAGCCAAAGCGGCCTAGCACTCCACCGGCCAGGCTATTGATGGCCATGGTGTCGAGCAGCGGCGAATAGAACCATGCAGAACGGTTGCCCACGTAGCTGATATCGATCACCAGGTTACGGACTACTTCGCGCTGCATTCCCACGCTCCACTGCATGATGCGGCCGGGACGCGAATCCGGGTGATACAGGCTGAACGGCGATTCCGGCGGCAGCAACCCGGCGTTGCGGGTAGGCAGGCGGCTGGCGTCAAAGATCGGCCAAACCACTTCCGTGTTGCCGAAGGGGTTCCCCTTGTAGAACTGGTTGCCACCCTGGAGTCCCAAGGTCAACGGCGTGATGCCGTAGCCGGGAGCGTTGATGTTGTAGAAGTCGCCGACGCTGAAGTTGTTGCCGGCAGTGGACGCCACTACGTCGTAGTTCACGCCGAAACCTGCGCGGAACACGGTCTTGTCGTTGAGCTGGTAGGCTGCGTTCAAGCGCGGACCGAAGGCGAACGGGTAATTAGAAGACTGGCGGCAGCCGCAGGAACCTTCATAAGAGAGACCGCCCTTCAGCCCCACCCTCTTGTTCAGGACGTTGAAATCAGCGGATGCGTGGCGGCCGTGCTGCTCACGCAAGTAGGTCTGGTAGTCGTAACGGAGACCATATTCAATGGTCAGCTTGCGGGTCACCTTCCAGTTGTCCTGCACAAAGAAGCCGAGGGCTTTGGCACCCTCACGCGTGAACGTCGGCTGGGCCAGGGACAAGTTATTCGGTTGCCCCAGCAGGAAGCTGGCATAACCAAAGCCGGTGGGGTTGCCCACGTTCAGGGCTTGGCCGTTTTCCCAAGGGTTGCCGGTCTGCGCATTGCCGAAACCGAAGTTGCCGTTAGCGCGCCACCGGTTATGCGTGATGTAGCCTTCCAGCGTCATGTCGCCGCCGAATTTGTAGGTGTGGTTGCCCTTCACCCAGGTCAGATTGAGGTTGGCCGTGGGTTTCTGTTCCCAAGCAGTCGCGTCGAAGCCGGCACCAATGCCGGGGCTGAAACCACCCGCTCCAGAGAGCAGGCCGGCCATGCTCGGAAACGCCTTGGCGTAGGGGAACGCGTTGGTAGCACCCTCGCCAGGGAGACCGATCTTGGTCTGGTCATAGGGATTCGAAGGATTCGGCTCACGCTGGTGGAAATATCCCGCGCCGATGTGCAGGATCATGGTGGGCGTAATCGTGTAGTCATAATTCACACGCACCGTGTGATTCTTATAAGGATTGAACTGCGAACCTGTCCACGGGAATTGCTCCGCCAAAAAGCCGTTGTTATTCGGTTGATTCGTGATCGTCTGCCCCCAATACCCGGAGATGCGTTGCGTCGAACTCAGGTTGTGATCCAGCTTGATCGAAGGAATCGTGCTGTGACGCCAGTTGATAAATGTCGGGATATTGTAGTTGTTCGTCAAGTTGGCGTTGGTCGGCAACGGGAACAGGTTTTGGATGTTGTTCGACACGCGGTCGAAGCTGGTCACGGGGACGCGTTGATTGACGTACAAGCTGCGCGTGGGGAACCCGTTCACCACCCGGTAAGAAGTCGGGTCATAGATGCCGCCGTTAATGATCTGGTTGCCAGCAGGGTCTACGGCAGCCGCACCGCCGAGAGTGATAGGCTGGCGGAAGCGGCAGTTCCCAGTGGCTGTGTCAAAATCACCGCAACCGGCTGCGGTGAAGTCACCTTGCCTGTAAGCCAGCGTCGGGACGGTTGCGATGCCGGTGCTATTGGTCTGGTTCTCGCGGAACTGTTCAAAGTTGAAGAAGAAGAACGACTTGTTATGGCCGTCGTACATCTTCGGCAGAACGATGGGCCCGCCTATCGTGAAACCGTAGTCATTTCTGCGCTGCCGGTTGCGGACGTGGTCATTGCCCTTGTAGTCGTAGCGGAAGTTGTTCGCCGCGTTGCTCTGGTCGAACCAAGCCGTATTCGGAGTGCCCGAGTGCAGCACTTCGTTCACGAAGTAGCTGTAGGCCGACCCGTGATAGCTATTCGAGCCAGACTTCATGGTGTAGTTGAACAACCCGCCTCCGGTCTTGCCGAACTCCGCCGCGAAGTTGCTGGTCTGCATGTTGAGCGCTTCGATCGCATCAATGCCGCCTTGGCTGCGGGAGGTACTCACACCGCGCCACAAGGTGGGGTTGGCATCCTGACCGTCGATCATGACTGTCTGGCTGTTGCCGGGGAGTCCGTTCACCACCATCAACTGGAAGCCGGGGATTCCGTACTGCACACCCGGAAGCACGCTGGACATCGCGAGAGGGTCGCGGATGTTGCCCAACCCGGCGGCACCACCCAGCGACAGCACGGGCAGCTTGTTCACCATGTCGGAGGCGACGCGATAGCTCACGTCGCCGCTCTCGGTCTTGAGCAAAGGCGCGGTGTCGGTCACGGTGACCGTCTCCGCCGCTTGGCCGATTTCGAGCTGCACGTCGCGGCGCGTTGCGCTGCCTTCCACCACCGGAACGCCTTGCTGAACGTACTTCTTGAATCCGGCCACAGTGACGCTGATTTCATACGTACCAGCAGGAACCGGGATCACGAAGTTGCCGGTCGCCGAAGCGCCGGAGCTGAAGATGGCCCCCGTGCCCGCATTGCGGACTTCGATAGGCGCGTTCGGGACCACGGCACCGGACTGATCCTGCACGGTGCCGGTGATGGAACCTTGGTTGGCTTGGCCGAATAGAGAGGCGCTGCACAGCAGGAGCGCCGAGAGACCCAGGAAAATTTTCATTTCTAACCCCTTTTGAAACTAAGAATCTACACCAGCATACACAAGGCTATGCTGAATGGCAAGGCCTGGTCGTTGTTAAGATTGGGGTGCATGCCTCTGAACCCTGGCCGCGTCCACCAGGCGCTGACCTCTTACCAACTCGCGATGGCGCTCAAGGGAGCGCTGGATTTGGGCGTATTCACAGCCATTTCTGCCGGGGCAACGACGGCGGACGCCCTCGCGCTGCGCTGCAAAGCCACCGCAAAAGGCATGCGCGTCCTCTGCGATTACCTCACCGTCCAGGGCTTTCTCTCCAAATCCGGCGACGCCTACGCGCTGCTGGAAGACACAGGCGCGCTGCTGGACCAGAGCTCGCCATCCTATATAGGATCGGTGGCCAGCTTCTTCACTCATCCTGTCATGGTGCGCAAATATAGTGACGTGGCCGCGCTGGTGCGCAATGGCGGCGCGACGGAGCACACGCTCGCGCCCAACGAACCGGTGTGGGTCGACTTCGCGCGCTACATGGCCCCGATGTTCGCCGTGCCCGCTCGGCTGGTAGCTGCACAAGTGACCGAGCCCGGAGTGCCCGCCCGAGTGCTCGACATCGCAGCAGGACACGGCTTGTTCGGCATCCATGTGGGCCTGCACAACCCTGCGGCGGAGATCACGTTCCAGGATTGGCCCAACGTGCTGGAGGTCGCCGAAGAGAACGCCGTGAAGATGGGCCTTGCCGACCGCTACCGCACAATCCCTGGCAGCGCGTTCGAAGTGGAGCTAGGGCGGGACTACGACGTCGCCCTGCTGCCGAATTTCCTGCACCACTTCGATTTCGCCACCAACCTAACACTGCTCCGCCGCGTGCACAGTGCGCTCAAGCCTGGAGGCCTCGCAGCGGTGATCGAGTTCGTCCCCAATGACGACCGCATCTCCCCACCCGACGGCGCGCTGTTCGCCATGCGCATGCTGGGCACCACGCCCTCGGGCGACGCCTACACGTTCGCGGAGATTGCCCGCATGCTGCGCGAGACGGGTTTCGGAGGGGCGGAAGCGCGGAGCTTGGCTCCGGCGCACCAGCAGTTGATTTTGGCGCAACGCGAAGAGTAGTCATCACCTCGACACTACGCCGTCATCCCGCAGTGAATCGCGCCTGTTACTTTGGCACTCATGCGATTCAAACAAATTTTCGGAACTCTCCTCCTGGCGCTTGCCGTCGCCGCCGTTATGCAAGGCGACGACGACGACCACAAGAAAGACGACAACAAGAACAAGCGCGGCAAGTGGAACACGCTGACCGGCCAACAGCCGCTCGTCATCGGCCACCGTGGCGCGTCCGGCTACCTGCCGGAGCACACGCTCGAAGCCTACCGCCGCGCCATCGAACTCGGCGCGGACTTCATTGAACCCGATCTCGTCTCCACCAAAGACGGCGTGCTGATTGCCCGCCATGAGCCGCTGCTCGACGGCACCACCAACGTCGCCTCCATCGCCAAGTTCGCCAGCAAAAAGACCACCAAGATTCTGGACGGCATCCCGACCTTGGGTTTCTACGCCAGCGACTTCACACTCAAGGAAATCAAGGAACTCCGCGCCATTCAACCCAACTCGGCCCGCCCGCAGCAATACAACGGGCTGTATGAGATCCCGACCTTTGAAGAAGTTCTGGACCTGGTCGAAAAATGGGGCTGGGGCACGCGCAAGATCGTCGGCGTGTATCCGGAGACGAAGCACCCCACGTTCCACTTCGCGCTCGGTCTGCCGCTCGAAGACAAGCTCCTCGCTGCCCTGGAAAAGCACAAGCTCAACCGCAGCGACTCGCCCGTCTTCATCCAATCCTTCGAGACGGCGAACCTGCAATACCTGAGCACGAAGACCAAGGTGCGCCTGGTACAGTTGATCGACGCCGATGACGTTGCGCTGGACGGCAGCCTCACCTTCGCCGCTCCCTACGACAAGCCCTACAACTACGCCGTGACGGGCGACCCGCGCGGCTTCGCGGACCTGGTCAAGCCCGCCGGTCTCGCCGACATCGCCAAGTACGCCGACGGCATCGGCCCGTGGAAGCGCTACATCGTGAGCGTGCGCGGCCGCGACAACGATAAGAACGGCAAGGCCGACGACGTGAACGGCGACGGCAGCGTCAATGACGCCGACAAGACCGCCACCACTCCCAGCGCGCTCATCGCCAACGCCCACGCGGCCGGACTCTTCGTCCACGCCTACACGTTCCGCAATGAGAAGGGCACGCTTGCCAGCGATTACAAGGGCGACCCGAAGAACGAATTCATCCAGTTCTTCCTGCTGGGCGTCGACGGCGTCTTCACCGACTTCACCGACACCGGCGTCGCGGCCCGCACCGCTGCGGAAGCGATGTTGCCGTAACACAACCGTAGCGCGAGAGAATGCCTCTCTCGCGCTACACTAAAAGGCGATGCCGAAACAATACTCCGCACCGCCCGCGATGGCGATTGACCCCAACAAGACCTACACTGCCACCCTCAAAACCTCCCGTGGCGAGATCGTCCTGGAACTGTTTACCAAGGACGCTCCCAAGACCGTGAACAACTTCGTCGTGCTGTCGCGCGACGGGTTCTATGACAACCTGAACTTCCACCGCGTGATCGCGAGCTTCATGATCCAGGGCGGATGCCCGCAAGGCAGCGGCTCGGGTGGTCCCGGCTACCGCTTCGAAGACGAGGTCAAGAATCGCCAGAACCAAAGCCACAAGCCGGGAGTCATCTCCATGGCCAACGCCGGCCCCGGCACCAACGGCAGCCAGTTCTTCATCACCCACGTGGATTGCAGCTACCTCGATGACAAGCACACCGTCTTCGGCAAGGTCACCAAGGGCAAGGATGTGGTGGACGCGGTGAAGCAGGGCGACAAGATCGAAAGCGTCACCATCACGGAGGCGTAGGTCCGTGCGCATTCTAGCCGTCGGGGCCCATCCCGACGATGTCGAGTTCGGCTGCGCGCCCATCCTTATACAGGAGGCGCACGCCGGACACGAAGTGCGGATCGTAGTCACCTCTAAAGGCGAAGCCGCCAGCGCCGGCACGCCCGAAGGCCGGGCCCAGGAAGCGCGCGACGCCGCCGGCATCATCGGTGCCGAAATCGATTTCCTCGACCTCGGCGGCGATTGCAACATCTCTTACGCCCCTGAAAACACAGTCAAGCTGGCCCGCGAAATCCGCCAGTTCCGGCCCGATGTGGTGCTGGCCCCGCACTTGGGCGAAAATCAGCACCCCGACCACGCCGCCGTCGGCAAATTGACCCGCGACGCCGCCCGCCTGGCCCGCTACGGCGGATTATCGCAACTTTTGGCGTTACCAAGTCATCAGATATCCAGTCTCTACTTTTATGCGATTACTCAGGTCTACGTGGACCCGCCCCAGTTGGTCCTCGACGTCAGCACGGTTTTTGCCGAATGGCAAGCGGCCATCCAGTGCCACGCGAGCCAAATGAAGACCCGCAATTATCCAGACTTGGTGACCGCCCGCTCCCGAGCCTGGGGAGCCGCCATCGGCGTCGAACACGCCATCGGCCTGTGGTTGAATGATCCTGTGCGAGTGGCGTCTCTTGCCGACCTGCCCCTCTCTTCCCGCTACTTCTAAATGAATCCGCTCTCCATCGGCATCACTTGTTACCCCTCCGTCGGCGGCAGCGGCATTGTTGCCTCGCAGCTAGGCAGCGAACTCGCCGCGCTAGGACACAAGATCCACTTCATCAGTTACGAGCCCCCGTTCCGCCTGGAGAAAAAGCACCCCAACATCTTCTTCCACCAAGTCGAGCTGAACGAATACCGCCTCTTCAAATACCCCGACTACACGCTGCCTCTCGCCGTGAAAATGGTCGAGGTGGCGAACAAATTCAAGCTCGACATCATGCACGTACACTACGCGGTCCCGCACGCCACAGCCGCATTGCTAGCCCGCCAGATCGCGAGGGAAGAAGGCCTGCACGCCGCGCGCGTCATCACCACGCTGCACGGAACCGACATCACGCTGCTCGCCCGCGACCCCAACCTCGCACCCATCATCAAGTACTCCACCGAAAGCTCCTGCGGCGTCACCGCGGTCTCGCACAGCCTGCGCGAAGAAACCATCCAAGTCCTCAAGACCACGAAGGACATCGAAGTCATCCACAACTCCTACCGCCCGCGCGCGCCCCGCAAAACTCGCAGCGCGGTGCGCAAGGCACTCGGCCTGCGCCAGGACGACTTCGTGCTCATCCACCTTTCGAACCTCCGCCCCGTGAAACGCGCCCAGGACATCCTCAAAGTGATCGCTGCGGTCAAGGACGACGAGCGCATCAAGCTCCTGATCCTAGCCGGCGGCCCCTTCGACCCCTTCAAGCCCTTGGTGAAGGAGCTCGGTATCGAAAAGCGCGTCGTAGTGAAGAGCAACGTAGTCGACATCGAAAACTACATCGCCGCCAGCGACGCCGGCATCTACGCCAGCGAGCGCGAAAGCTTCGGCATGGGCGTCCTCGAAACCATGAGCTTCGGCAAACCCGTGGTCGCCACCCGAGTCGGCGGCGTCACCGAAATCGTGGTCGAAGGCGAGACCGGCTACCTGAAACGCCTAGGCGACGTCCGAGGCTTGGCAAGCGCAGTCCGCAAGCTAGCGAACGACCCGGAATTGTGCGCTCGCCTGGGTGCCGCCGCCAAAGCTCGGGCACAGGACAACTTTTCCGCGGAGGCAAGCGTGGGTAAGTACGTAGCCTTCTACCGCCGCGTCATGGCCGAGTGCCGACAGTAGGGAACCTGCTGATCGCAGAGTCCCACTTGGCTACAGAACAGCGAACCACCAACCAAGGACCCTTCCTAACAAACCGACGATGGTAGCTATGATCGCTATCGAAGCGTAAAACCAAGACTCCTTGACGCACTCCACCACGTGTTTTGGGTGAAGCCCATGCACGTCTCGCCAACTCGCCTTCGTCTTCAAAGAACGATCTTCGGCCCGCTCGAAGATCACCGTTATCATGTCGACCTTGCGAAGAGTGGATAGATGAACCGTCAGGTATTGCTGGCTCGTGAATGCTTCCGCCTCTTGGGCTCCGGTCAAAGCGTCCTTGTCGGTTATGTTGTTAAGCCGGCAAACATTCAGGAACCTGCCCTCAGAGCCATGTCCGATATAGTTGTGGCTGTAGATCGAAACCAACGCTCTCGCAAGGTCGTACTTCTTTTCATCCGGAACGATGTATGGATCACCCCCAAGCACCTTGAATCGGTGTTCAAGGGCCGGGAAGCCGAAGTTGACATCACGTATGTTCCAATGCACGAAAACATATCCGGGATATTGATGCATAAACTTGAAGAATTCGTTGAGCATCTCTCGTTCGAGGTCAACGTAGTATCCCGGTATGTCCGCTAGGTCATAGCCTTTATGCTCAGCGAGCTTGTGAATTGAGAACGAGTGCGTCTGTCCGTTGGCGAGGCGCCTTAGACTGATCGAACTAATGCGTGGCGTCCTTCCGTCCACCGTGTCATAGAATGACTCGCACGAGTAGTGGATGGCGAATGCGGTTTGGGCGTTCCTCCGTATCTCCCGCAGTCTGGCGATCGCTTCGCGACGTTCTCTCAGTCGATGAATTTCGGAAGGCATGTTATGACCGTACGGAATTCATATAGATTGTTCCACTCGGACCCATAGATCAACGATAACGTAAGAGGCGCTAAGATTCTCCCGTGAGCGGATACCCGCGCAGTATCATGGGCTAGTTGACGTAGACTGTCCTTCCTATGAATCTCAGATACAGAAGCCTGGTTGCGCCGAGCAAAAGCCAGTACACTAAGGGCACGATGCCGGAGCCTACCCTTGTCGTAGAGCGCTGCGGTCAACTGAAGGACATGGACCGCTCCTTCGACATCGCCTACTGGCAGCGCCAAGGGCCCGAGGCGATTTTCGCGGCGGCTTGGGAGCTGGTCGTGGAGGCGCAGCGGCGCCGCGGCGGCGAGGATGAACTGCGGCTTCAGCGAACTGTTGAATCCTTTCAACGCAGGTGAAACAACGATGAAAGTCAAGAAGGCACGCAAGCGCACCAAGTTCGGAATAGAGCTGGCCGAAAGCGCCCGGCAAATCCTGGCTCACATGCGGGGTGAATTAGATCTCCCCGTGCTCCGCTTCGTTGTGCCCGCCAAGAGGTCCTGAACGCGAGACTGAACCTTCCGCTTGACGCGCTTCTGTATTTCTGCAATAATAGAACCATGGAAGCAGCCAAGACGAGCCACGTCGCCCGCTTCGCCGACATGTTCTCCGCCATGGGCACCGAACCCCGCCTGCGCATCATGCAACTGCTGCTCTCGGCGCACCCCGAAGGCCTCGTCGTTGGCGACATCCAGAGCGAGCTGGACATTCCCAACTCCACGCTCTCGCACCACCTGGACAAGCTCAAGAACGAAGACCTCGTGAACGTGCAGCGCGAGAAAACCTTTCTGAGATATACAGCGAACACCCGCGTCCTTGAGGAACTGCTGGGCTTCCTCTACGCCGAATGTTGCACACGCAACAAAGCCGTTTCGCCAGCCAAGATCAGAGCCTGCTGTTAAAGGAGTCAACTATGAACATCAAAGAAGTCGTACAAGAACGTTACGGACAAGCCGCCCTGCGCGCGGCGGAAGGCAACAAGACCGATTGTTGCGGCGCCGGCTCCTGCTGCGGACCCGAATCCTGGGACCCCATCACCGCCAACCTCTACGACGATCAGCAAAAGGCCGGCGTGCCGGTGGAAGCGATGCTCGCATCGCTCGGCTGCGGCAATCCTACCGCGCTCGCGGAACTGAAAGCTGGCGAAACCGTGCTCGACCTCGGCTCCGGCGGCGGCATCGACGTGCTGCTCTCCGCCAAGCGCGTCGGCCCCACGGGTAAGGCGTACGGACTCGACATGACCGACGAGATGCTGGCCTTGGCGCGTGAGAATCAGCGCAAGGCCGGAGTCACCAACGTCGAGTTCCTGAAAGGCGAGATCGAAAGCATCCCACTGCCGGACAACTCGGTCGACGTCATCATCTCAAACTGCGTGATCAACCTCTCTGCAGACAAAGACCGCGTGCTGAAGGAAGCCTTCCGCGTGCTCAAGCCCGGTGGCCGCTTCGCCGTCTCTGACGTAGTCGTGCGAGGCACAGTCCCCGCCGAAGTCCGGCGCAGCATGGAGCTGTGGGTCGGCTGCATCGCCGGCGCGCTGAGGGACTCCGACTACATTGCGAAACTCGCCAAGGCCGGCTTCGAGGAAATCGACGTCGAGCCCACACGCATCTACAGCGGCGAGGACGCCCGTCAATTTCTATCTAGCGAAGGCCTCAACGCCGACGAGATCGTCCCCCAAGTGGAAGGCAAGTTCATGAGCGCCTTTGTCCGGGCTGTGAAGCCCGCGAATGCGCAGAAAGGCTGCTGTGGTCCGTCGTGCTGCCAGTGAAGCGCTAGCCACCGCGTTTCTGCTCGCTACGGTGATCGGCTCCGGCATCATGGGCGAGCAGCTTGCCGGCGGCAACGTCGCGATTGCACTGCTCGCCAATACGCTCGCCACGGGAGCCGCACTGGTGGCCCTGATCCTCACCTTCGGGCCCATCTCGGGCGCGCATATGAATCCGGCAGTGACCATCGCCTCAGCCATCGAAGGCGAGCTGCCGTGGCGCGATGTGCCCGGTTACATCGGCGCGCAGACGGCGGGAGCATTCGCCGGAGTCGCAGCCGCCCACCTGATGTTTGAGAAGCCGCTCTTCTTCGCCTCGCAACACGTCCGCGCGGGCGGCTTACAACTGTGGAGCGAATTTGTCGCAACCTTCGGATTGCTCGCCGTGATCTGGGGCTGCTCCCGCTCCCGCGCACATGCGGTCCCGTTCGCCGTGGCCGCTTACATCACGGCCGCGTATTGGTTCACGGCATCGACGTCGTTCGCCAACCCGGCGGTCACTCTGGCCCGCACCGCGAGCGACACCTTCGCGGGCATCCGCCTCGCTGACGCGCCCGGCTTCATCGCCGCCCAGCTCGCGGGTGCAGTTGCAGCAACCTACATATTCCGGTGGTTCAAATGAGAGTCTTGATTCTTTGCACGGGCAACTCCGCGCGCAGCCAGATGGCCGAAGGCCTTCTGTGCCACGACGCAGGCGACCGCTTTGAAGTCCACAGCGCCGGCACCAAACCCGGCCACGTCCGCCCCGAAGCCATCACCGTGATGGCCGAGCTCGGCATCGACATCACCAGACACCGGTCCAAACACGTCGACGAGTTCGCGGGGCAACATTTCGACTACGTGCTCACCGTATGCGACAACGCCCGCGAAGCCTGCCCGGTCTTCCCCGCTGGAACGCGCACCATCCACCACAGCTTCGAAGACCCCGCCGCGTTGCACGCCAGCGAGCAGGAGCGGCTCGCTCTCTTCCGCCGCGTGCGGGACGAAATCCGCGCTTACTTGCGGACGTTCCCCGGCTGAAGCGCGCGCTCAATCCGGCGGTCCGGTACGATCCAAATCAGCGCGACGGCCGCGTAAATCGCGTTCGAGATCCACGGGTGGACCAAGGCCAGCGGGATCGCCGCGACGTACAGCAACGGCGAGAGCTTGCCCTTCCAATCGCGTCCGAACTCGGCGGCAAAAGGCGACTCTGGTCCATGCCCCGCGAGAATCCGCTGCTGCAGAATGTAATAGGCGATCGCCGACATGAGCAGAACGAAACCATAGACCGCCGTCGGCGCGGGCGACGAATTGTCCCAACTGGTTCCCATCCACGCGGTGGCGAACGGCAGCAGCGACAACCAAAACAGCAGGTACAAGTTGGCCCACAGGATGCCCGCACTGATTTGCTTGGTCGCGTGGAGTAAATGATGGTGGTTGTTCCAGTACACGCCCAGATACGCGAAGCTCAGCACGTAACTCAAAAAGACGGGCAGCAGCGAACGCAGTTCCTCTAACGCCGCCCCCTTGGGAGCTTTCAGTTCCAGCACCATGATGGTAATCAAGATCGCGAGGACGCCGTCACTGAACGCTTCGAGGCGGTTCTTGCCCATCGCACCCTACCAGTCCATCGCCAGCCGAGCGAACGTGCGCACCGCCACACCCGACGGCCCCTTCGCCATGTACGGCTTCGCCTCATCGAGCCACGCCGTGCCCGCGATATCCAGGTGGACCCACGGAGTCTCGCCCGCGAACTCGCGCAGGAACCAAGCTGCGGATATAGACCCACCCCAGCGCCCGCCGATGTTCGCCAAATCCGCGAACGGGCTCTTCAGTAGTTCCCGATATTCGTCGTCAAGCGGCATCTGCCACATCTTTTCGCCTTCGAGCTTGGATGCCGCCGACACGCGCGCCATCATGGCGTCGTTGTTGGTGAAGGCTCCGATGTTGACGTGTCCCAGTGCAACAACGATGGCTCCGGTGAGCGTCGCGGCGTCGACCAGGTGCGTGCAGCCCAGGCGTTGCGCGTAGGTGATCGCGTCGTTCAGAATGAGGCGGCCTTCGGCGTCCGTGTTGAGAACTTCAATCGTCTTCCCCGAAAACGAAGTCACAATATCACCCGGACGTTGCGCGCGACCGTTGATGTGGTTCTCCACAGCAGGCACCAACGCAGTCACCGCGATGGACGGCTTCAACCGCGCGATAGCCCGCATGGCTCCCAGCACCGCGGCACCACCGGCCATGTCGTACTTCATCTTCTCCATGCCTTCGGCTGGCTTGATGGAAACGCCGCCAGTGTCGAACGTCACGCCTTTGCCGACCAGGCCCAGGTGATCGGCCGACTTCGCCGAAGCCGGCGTGTAGCGGACGATGATGAGATACGGTGGCTCGGAGCTACCCATAGCGACGCCCAGCAGCGAGCCCATGCCCAACTGCTTCATGCGGTCTTGATCCAGAATCTCGCATTCCAGGCCCGACTCCGCCGCCATCGCCTGCGCGCGCTGCGCAAGGACCCCGGGAGTGAGAATGTTCGCGGGCTCGTTCACCAACTCACGCGTGAAGTTTTGCGACTCAGCCAGAATCACGCCTCGTGTGACGGCATCGCGCGCAGCTTCGGTGGCCAGCAGCGCAAAGGTGTCGAGAGACTTGGAATCCTTGCTGGACTTGTGTTGATCGCACTCAAAGTTACCCAGCACCGCGCCTTCAGCAGCCGCGGCCGCATCGCCGTCCCCCAGCACCCACGCGAGCGTCTTCACGCCCTTCGCCTTAAGCGAACGAACCGTGGCACCCACAACTCTGCGCAGGTCGAGCGACGCACGCTTGCCGCCGCCCACCAGCACCAGACGCTTGGCGGCGAATCCAGCCGGCAGATGCGAGATCGCTAGCTCACCGGACTTGCCCGTAAATTCGCCCGAGGCCTTCAGCTCCGCCAGCCACGCGGCGTTCACATCCGCCGGCGCGCCGTCTTCTTCACACACTAACAAACAGGCCGCGTCAGTTTCGACGCGGCCCAAGGTTTGACTTACGATTTCTACGTTCAAGCTGTCTCCGTTACTTCGCCTTCTGCAAATCCGCCCAGAACCCGTCCAACCGCTGCGCGTAACTCGCCGTGGCGAACGGAGCCAGGTCATCCACCTTGATCGCCGCCACCAACGCTTCCTTCGCCGTCCCCTTCCGGACTTCCGCAAGCGCGCGCTCGGCAAACGTCTTCCACTTCGCCGCGTACTCGGCAACCTGAGCCTTCGTCATCACCGCGCCGTGACCGGGGATCAGCGTGTCGAAATCCAGCTTCAGCACTTCGTCCATCGCCTTGGCCCAGTTCACCACGCTGCCGCCGTTGGCGAAGTCGCAGTTCGGAGCGTTGTTCACAATCATGTCGCCGCCATGCACCACGCGCAGGTCGGGAAAGTAAACAATCGTGTCGCCGCTGGTGTGCGTCGGACCGTAGTTGTGCAGCTCAATCTTGGCATTGCCCATCGTGATCGTCTGGTCCTTGGCGAACGTCTTGTCCGGTGCGCCAACCTTATTACCGTTGGTGACATAGGTCGCCGTCAGCGCCTTTTCGCCCTCATGCGCCCACACCGGCACGCCGTCGCGGATAAAGCTGGCGGTGTTGCCGCTGTGATCCTGGTGAACGTGTGTGACGGCGGCGCCCTTGATCGGCTGCGGCGTCACGGACTTGATCAACGTCAGCAGTTGCTGGTAATTCTCCTCGCCCATGTTCTTCGTGTCCGCCACGAACACGCCCTCATTGCTGACGCGCACGGAGGTGTTGCCGCCCAGCCCTTCGATTTCATACAAGCCTGGCTTGATCTGGACGATGGTGGGAGGCGGGGCGGCTTTGCCCTTCCCTCCCCCGCCCGCTGGGGCCTGGGCGGACACAATCAATGCCGCAACGGTGAGCGGCGCGGCAATCGCGAGAATTTTCCGGAACATTGTTTCTCTCCTGTGGAATGAGCTTAGCACCGATAAGTATAGCGAAGATGAACCCGCAAGTGGCGCATTTACATGGCTGTAACAAAGATGTTATTAATCTGTCATGCTATTGTAATTTTGCAACCTTGCCCTTATGATTGATGCGGAGGGAAGAATGCAACTCATCACGATGGTGCGTTCGGCGATGGCGGCGGCGCTGCTTTCGGTCCCGGTCCTGGGCGTCAACCCAGGCGAGAGAATCACTCTGCGGCAGGGATTCCCCTTCGTGGATATCACGATCAACGGCCGTGGCCCCTTCCATATGCTGCTGGATACGGGCGCCAGTGCCAGCCTGCTGACCCCGAAAGCCGCCCAGGCCGCGGGCTTGGAATTCGACCACAGGGTCATCTTGACCACGCTCGCGGGTGAAAAAATCGTGCCCGGAGCCTCCGACAATACAGTTGAAATCGCGGGAACCGAAGAAACCGGGTTGACCATTCTGGCGCTCGATCTGCCCGAGGTCCGCGCCCTGGACCACAACGCCGACGGGGTCTTGGGACAGAGTTTCCTTTCCCGAAACCCTTACTTGCTCGACTATGACCGGAAGCGCTTGTGGATAGGCAGCAGCGCCACAGAGCTGGCTTTGCAACTACCGAACTCCGTCACCGCGACGCAATCGAGAGGCCGCGTGGTGCTCCCGGTGTCGCTCGACCCGGACGGGCGCGTTTGGCAGTTAACGCTAGATAGCGGATCCACGAACCTGATCGTCGATTGCAGTGACCGTTGCCCGCGCGCCTGGGGCGTGGAGCGCGATAGCCGCGTGGTCACCCACGCCGGTGAGCGTTCGGTACGCCGCGGAACGCTGCGCATGGTCGCGCTGGGTGGTTCCACCATGCCCGCCGCCAACGCCGTTCTGCTGGACGGCGTCGCTGCCGAGGGCTGGGGCGACGGGTTGCTGCCCACGCGCTGGTTTTCGGCGTTCTACGTGAGCGAGAACACGGTCCGCTTCGCTCCGGCACGGTAAAGGAAATTCGCTAGAGCCGACGCCGGGACATGGCCGCGCGGGCTTCATTGTCCATCTCACGATTGCGCTCCGATTCGCGCTTGTCGTGCAGCTTTTTGCCTTTGCCGACAGCGAGTTCCACCTTGACGAGGCCGTGCTTTAGGTAGAGTTTGGTCGGTACTATCGTGAGCCCTTTTTCGCGAATGATCTCGTGAAGCTTCTTGATTTCCGACTTATGAAGCAGAAGTTTCCTGCGCCGCACCGGCTCATGGTTCATGATGTTGCCGTGAGAGTACTGCCCGATGTGGGCGTTCATCAGCCAAGCCTCGCCGCCGATGACTTCGCCGAAGGCGTCCTTGAGCTGGATTTTGCCGTCGCGGGCGGATTTGACCTCGGTGCCTGAGAGCACCAGGCCGGCCTCCATGCGGTCGGAAAGCGCGTAGAGGTGGCTGGCTGACCGGTTGTCGGTCAGGATCTTGATGCCCTCGGTTCTGTTTTTCTTCTCCACGCTTGCAACTCGAATCCCGTCAATGATTTGTGAGGGGCTACGTGGGCAGTATACCATGGCGCCCTGCATGATCCGGCTAAAACAATGAAGCTACTACAGTTACGTGGATTTTTCGCGGTCCTTTTGGCGGCTTCCCTGGCCTTCGGGCCGGTGGTGCCCGCGCTGGCCAAGACCAAGAACGGCGACAAGCTCTTCAAACAGGCCCAGGCCGCCGAAGCCAAGGGTCAGTTCGACCTGGCCGCCGATCTCTACACCCAGGCCGTGGATCAGGACCCCAAGGACGCCGGATATCTGATCGGAATGCGCCGCGCCCGGTTCTCGGCCGGCATGGAGCGCGTGGACAATGCCCGCAAGCTGCGCGGCGAAGGCAACATGGCGGAGGCGATCGCCGAGTTCCAGCGCGCCATTTTGATGGACCCGTCTTCTGCCATCGCGATGCAGGAGCTGAAGCGCACCCAGGAAATGCTCTCCCAGCCCGGTGCCGGACCCGGCCAAGCCAACCTGACGCCTGCCGAGCGCGCGAACAAAGAATCAGCGGACCGGTCAGCCTCCTTGATGGGACTGCCGGAGTTGAATCCGCCGGTGAAAAAAGTCGGCCCGCTGAAGATGAACAACCAGCCGATCAACATTCTCTACAACACCGTGGCCGGCATCGCGGGCGTGAGCGTAGTGTGGGATTCCACCTGGACGCGCCCCACCCGCGGCTTCGACGTGGACCTGCCGGAGATGGGCGTGGAGCAGGCCTTTGAGTATCTGGGCATTGTGACCCGTACCTATTGGAAGATCCTGACGCCCACCGTGATTTTCGTCACCGAAGAAAGCGCCAACAAGCGCCGCGACTATACCGACAACGTGGTGAAGACGTTCTTCGTCACCAACGCCGCCAGCGCCCAGGAGTTCAACGAAATCCAGACCGCCGTGCGAACCATTACCGACATCCGCCGCGTCTATCCCTACGTCGCTCAGAAAGCGATAGTAGTGCGCGGCGACGCCGACGCGGTCGCGCTGGCAGAAAAACTGATCCGCGATTTGGACAAGCCCAAGGCCGAAGTGGTGGTGGACGTGATCATTATGGAAGCGAACTCGGCTCGCACGCGGGATCTGGCGGCCACCATCGCCAGCGCGGCGGGCAGCACGGGCCTGAACCTGGGCGCGGTGTTCAATCCACGCGCGGCCATCACGCGCGCGGTGGGAGCCACCAGTGCTGTACCCCTATCCAACCTGGGTCGCATCTCTACCTCTGACTTCACCACCTCATTGCCCGGTGCGCTGCTGCAGGCGATGCTCAGCGACAACACCACGAAGGTGCTCAACAACCCCCAGTTGCGCTCTTCGGACGGCCAAAAAGCCCGCCTCGAGATCGGCGACCGCATCCCCATCGCCAGCGGCAGCTTCCAAACCGGCGTCACCGGCGCCAGCGGCGTTGGCGTCAACACCACCTTCCAGTTCCAGCCCGTCGGCGTGATCGTGGATATCACCCCCACCGTCCACTCCACCAGCGAAGTCACGCTGCACGTCGAGCTGGAAGTATCGAACGTGAAGAGCTACATCGACGTGGGCAGCATCTCCCAGCCCATCGTCGGACAGAACAAATCTACCGCCGACCTCCGCTTGCGCGAAGGTGAGGTCAACATCCTGGCTGGACTTACGCGGCAGCAGGATTCGCAATCCGGCAGCGGCATCCCTGGACTCTATGACATGCCGGTGCTGGGGAAAATCCTCTTCGGCAATCAGCAGGTGACCAAGGACCGCGGCGACCTGATGATCGCGCTGATCCCGCATATTGTGCGTTCGCCCGATTACTCGCCGGAGAACCTGCGCGGCATTTCGGCCGGCGTCGACCAACAGTTGAAGTTGACGTATGCTCCCAAGCCGGATGTTCCGAAACCGGACGCCAGCAGCGGTTCTGCACCCCTTCCCGCCCCTGTATCCGGGCCTTCCCCGGCGGCTCCCAAGCCTCCGGCCACCGCGCCGGCTCCCGGTCCCGGAGCTCGGGTTACGTTTAATCCAGCGTCGATCTCGGTACCCGCGAACACCCCGTTCACCGTGAACATCCAGTTGGAAAACGCGACCGACGCCTCCTCACTGGCGCCTCTGCGCGTCAGCTGGGACCCGGCTGTGGTGCGCTTGAACGATATCGCGCCCGGCGAGTTACTTTCGCGCGATGGTTCCCGCGTGACCTCCGTCAAGGACATCCGCAACGATGCAGGCCAGGCGTCACTGACTGTCTCGCGCGCGGCTGGATCAGCGGGCGTGAACGGCTCCGGTCCCATTGCTTCGCTGACCTTCGTGGCGCTGGCCCCCGGCTCGGGCCGCATCACGGTAACCGAACTAGGCTTGATGGACACGCAAAACCGGGCCTCCAACGTGGCCCTGAGCGCCGTGCCGGTGGCGGTGCAGTAACCATGCGCGGGCGTTCGCAGCGCGGTATGACCCTGGTCGAGCTTATAGCCGCCTTCACCATCCTCGCCTTGCTGTCCGTAATGTCGGTGCCGCTGACCGCCTACAAAGTCCGCCGCGACAAGGAACGCGACCTGCGCTACGCCCTCAAGGAAATCCGCCACGCCATCGACATGTATAAAGACGAAGCCACGCGTGGCACCTTCCAAATCAAGGTCGGCACCGAGGGATATCCGGAAACCCTGGAAATGCTGGTCGAAGGCGTCACCGCCAGCGGCCGCACCGATGGTAGCAAGCTCAAGTTCCTGCGCCGCATCCCCAAAGACCCCATGACCAACTCCACCGAATGGGGCATGCGCAGCATGAAAGACGACCCCAAGAGCATGAGCTGGGGCGGCGACAACGTATTCGATGTCTACACCAAATCCTACGAGAGGGCACGCGATGGCACACCTTACTCGGAGTGGTAAACGTTCGGGCTATACGCTCGCCCGCAAAGGGCCGGTCGCGTCTTCGCGACCCAGGCTCCGTCTTGCGGGCTATACACTGATTGAGCTGATCATCGTCATGGCGATCATCTCGATTCTGCTGTCCGTGGCCGTGCCGTTCTACGTGAAGTCGATTCAGCGCACCAAAGAGACGCTGCTCAAGCAGAACCTGTTCACGCTGCGCACGGTGATCGACGAGTACACTTTCGATAAGAAGGCCGCGCCGCAGCAACTGGAAGACCTGGTGCGCGAAGGCTACCTGCGCGCGGTCCCAATTGACCCCATCACCGGCAGTGACCGCACCTGGCGCACGGTGATCGAAGACTCGGTCATGTCCGTCGATCAGACACAGCCCGGCATCTTCGACGTCCGCAGCGGCTCGGACATCAAGAGCCTTGAAGGCAATTCATACTCCGAGTGGTAACGTCGCCAATGTCTCCGCGTGAAGCAATGAACGCGATCAGGATGGACAAGTGGCTGTGGGCCGCGCGCTTCTTCAAGACCCGGGCACTGGCCGCCCGAGCCTGCGACATGGGACGCGTCTCAGTCCTGGAGCAAAACGCCAAGCCAGCACGCCCCGTCCGCACCGGCGACCTGTTGACCATACGCAATGACGCCGGCGAGTTCACCGTGCAAGTGCTGCTGCTCAGCGACATCCGCGGACCCTCCGCCGTAGCCCAGACGCTGTACCGCGAAACCGAGGCCAGCATTGCGCTGCGCCTCAAAGTGGCCGCCGAACGCAAGCTGATGCTGCACCCGGAAGGCGACCGCGAGGGCCGCCCCAGCAAACGCGACCGCCGGCAAATCGGACGGCTGCGCGGGCGGGGGTGAGTTCGCTAGACTTGTCCCCATGCGGTTGCTGTACGTCGCGGCTGGAATCCTGTGGGTAGTGCTCGCCCTGCTGCTGTTCGGCCTGGTGTCGGCGCTGGCTGCGGAATCATCCACGTTCGGTGAGCGCGCCCTATCCTTTCTGCCGCTGGCGGTACTGATTGCGCCCGTCGCATGGCAGCTGCGCGCGACGCACCGGCAGATCCGCGAAATGACCGCCAACCGGATCGCGATCACCGCTTCCGGCATCGAAGTCCAGCTCTCCGGACGCGCGCGCGAATGGAAAGGTCTTCCCGACGTCCCCCCGACCCACGTCCCCTGGAGCCACCTGCTCTCCATCATGCGCGAGAAAAAACGCTTCGCCTATCCGTCCGTTGTTCCGCTGGGCTACCCGCTGGAGGTCTTCACGCTGTACACCAAGACCGGCGGGATTTCTTTCACCCGAGAGTGCGTTCCTAATGTGCGTAAGGCCGCACAGGAGATCGCCGCCAAGCTAGGCACCGAACTCTAGCGGGCAAGCAATTTCACCAGTCCGGCAAGTTGCGCCGCCAGCACCTGGTCCACGGGCGCAGCCAGCGCCTGCAAGCCGCCCTGGAAATAGCCGCCCACACTGTAAGACACCGTGATGTGCGTGCCTTCCCCCGACGGCTTCAACTCAAAGGTGAGCGTGCCCACAACCCCGGATTCCTGCATCGGTCCCAGCGCTCCGGAAAGCCGTAGCAAATTGCCGGGATCCGCGTAAATCACAGACATGTGCTGGACTTCGCCGCCGGAGGAGAGCCGTTCACAGAAACACCCGCCCACCTTTGCCGTCATCGAAAGGTTCTTGGCATCGCCGGACCATGTATGCGCCGCCTCCCACCATTTGCTGGGTTCCGCGATGGCGGCATACACCGCCGCCGGTTTTGCCGTCACGCTGGCCGAGTGCCTCACCAGGAACCCGCTGGCGGATTTGTCCACCACTTCGCCGAATGCGGCGGCTGCGATGAGCAGGAAAAGAATCGTCCTCATGTTAGAAAGTCAACCGGACCACCAGTGTGCCGTTGCGCGGCGGATTGACCACGCTGGCCGTATTGATCCAGCCGAAGCCCGCCGACGTTTTGCCCGCCGTGGTGGTTTGCGTCGCCAGCGCATTCGCGGAAACCGGGTTCACCTGCTGCGTCCGGTTGAAGATGTTATTGAACTCCAGCCGCATATTCACGTTGACCCGCTCATTGATCCGGAACACGCGGCCGAACGCCATGTTCTCCGTCGGACGGCGTTGATAGCGGTAATCCGTATAGTAAGCCGCCGAGGTTCCCCACTGGCCCGCCGCGGGCTGCGACCAAGCCGCCGGATTCAGAGTGAACTCCTTGTTCGGATCGAAGCAATGGCAGTTCAAATCCTTGGTGAAAGGGGATTGTCCCGCCACACGGTTCGCATAGGTCCCACGGAAGAGCAGCGTCGCCAGCGCGTTCTGCGAAGTAGGCGACGGAATCGGCAGACCGCTGGCGTAGTTGACGAATGCGCCCAGCGTCCAATCCCGCAAGCCCCACGACAACGCCTTCGACCCCATGTTCCCGCCGAAATTCGCCTTGGGCACCGTGTAGTTGGCGGAGATATTCAGCAACTGCGGCTGATCGAAGCCCGAGAGGTATTTATTGTTCGCACGGTTGAACACGTCATTGGTGACTTGTCCGCCGGTGGTGGCCGCCGTCGGCGCGATGTCCGGAGCGGTCGCCAACTGGCGCTGCCAGGTGTAGGCGCTGGTCAACGACAGACCGTGCGAGAAGCGTTTGTTGATCTTCACCTGCAGCGAGTCGTACCACGTGTTGCCGATGGGCGACCACAGCGCAATGATGGTACCGAACTGCGGATACGGCCGCAGCGACTGCGAAACGGTGGAGCCCGTCGGAAATCCCGCGTAGGGTGCGCGGTTGAACCCGCGAGCAACAGCGGTGGCCGACGCCACGGTGGCCGTCAGCAAGGTGCGGTCAGCCGCGTTGCTGATATCCAGGCCGTTGTTGCGCAACAATGCCTCGGGCCGGTTCGCGTTCACGTCCAGCAGTCCGGGTGCCGTCCACCACACGCCCCGATTGCCCACATAGGACGCCTCCACAACCAGATCGGAAGTGATTTCCCGTTGCAGGCCCATGCTCCATTGAATCTGCCGTGCCGGTCGACCGGCATTCTGATCCACCCACATGCGGGGCGCGGTCAGTGTTCCCGGCGGCGGATACTGGCCCGGATCGAGGTTGGGCCACGGGTACACAGGAATCGTGATCCCGTCGCGCAGCGTCATCACCGGCTGCCCGAACGCGGGAGTCGTCACAGGATTCGGAACCGAGATTGCCGTGGTGGTCTGGTTGTTGGTCGGCGTTCCAGAGAACACAATCCCCCAGCCCGCGCGTAGCACGGTCTTGTTGTTGATCTGGTAAGCCGCGCCCAAGCGTGGACCAAAGGCAAAAGGATAAACTTTGGCGAAGTTGCAGGAGCAGCGGCCCGGGCCTTCCCCTTCAAAGATGACCGCGCCCAGACGATTGCCCGCGCTCGGATTCTGAAGCAGCGGCGAGAAGTTTGGATAACGTCCGTATTGCTCTTTAGGGTAACCCTGGTAGTCGTAACGCAACCCGTAGTCGAGCGTTAGTTTGCGGCTGACCTTCCAAGTATCCTGCGCAAAGAAGCCCCATGCCGATTGCCCCACGCGCGCCGTAGGCGGATTCGCGATGTTCGCCGTCTGCACTGATCCCAGCAAGAAGCTGGCGTACGGCGCGCCCACCACCCCACCCTGAATGTTCTGGCCTTGCGTGGAAGGCAGTCCGCTTTGATCGCCGCTGAAGGAAAATACGCCGTTGCTGGCAGTATAGAGCAGCGTCGGAACGCCTTCAATCCGCATCTCCGCGCCGAACTTGTAGGTGTGGTTGTCCTTCACCCACGAAAGGCTCGCATTGGAAGTCGGCTTCTGGTAATAGATGTTGCGGTTGCCATTAGGACCCAGATTTTTCACGCCGCCCTGTGCGTTGCTGGCATTCTGAATGGCCGGGAACATACGTTTCACCGTCGCTCCCTTCAGCCCTAGTTCCTTCTCCGAATCGTAGTTCAGTACTTCCACGTCATCGCTGAAGTAGTTGTCCTGATAACCCGCGCCCAAATGCAGCAGCAGCGTGGGAGTCAGCGTGCGGTCATAGTTCAACCGGTAAATGTGCGACGTGATGAAAGTTCCGATCGCGCCCGAGATCAGCGGAGGCAGTCCATCCGCGCCGCCCGTGGTATTCGAATATTGGCTCGCCGTTCCGATGCGCGAAAAGTAGAAGGACAACTTGTCCTTGGCGCTCAAGTTATGATCCAGCTTGATGGACGGAATCGTCGTCAAGCGGTCACTCACATAAGGATAGATTCCGTTATTCACCCGGGCCGTCGCATTCGTCGCGGCTGGGATCAAGGCCTGAATCTTCGCCGACACCGGATCGAACTGCGTCAGAGGAATCGTGTTGTTCGGAAACGGGTTGCGGATGATTGCGCCGTTCGGGGCCAGGGTCTGGGTCAGCGGATCGTAGATCGTGCCTTCCAAAATGGGCCGCCCCAAAGGATCGGTCGCCAGTTGCCGATTGGTCAACGCGCCCCGGAAATCTCCCGCGCGATACGCCGCCGTCGGCACCGTGATCTGCTGATTGTTGATGCTCTTGAACTCACGGAACTGTTCCAGATTGAAGAAGAAGAACGTCTTGTCGTGGCCTTTGTAGAGTCCCGGCACCGAGATGGGACCGCCGAAGGTTCCCCCGTAATCATTGCGCCGTTCCACCGGACGCAGCAGCCCCTTCGGACCGCTGGTAAACGGTGTGCCCGCGTTAAACGCCTCGTTCACAAAATAGTCGTACACCGAACCGTGATACTGATTGGTCCCCGACTTCATCGTGTAGTTGAACAGACCGCCGCCAACCTGCCCGAACTCAGCGGAAAAGTTACTGGTCTGAATCGCCACCTCTTGAATCGCATCCACGCTAGGCTGCACCTGCTGCGGACGCCCCGGGACGTAGCCGTTGCTCGCGTCTTGCCCTTCAATGCGATACGTCGCCGTGTTCGCTGGCGAGCCATTTACCTTCAGGTTCGCGTTCGCCTCGTGATACACCCCCGGAGCCAGCACGATCACCGACGCCGGATTGCGGATCGCTGAACTCCCCGCCTGGTTACCGATCGCCAACACAGGCAGCTGATTGATCGCGCTGGTGGTCACGTTGTGGCTCAGTTCGCCGCTCTCAGTTTTCAGCAGCGTGACTTCGTCGGTCACCGTGACCGATTCGGATGCCAAGCCGACCTCCAAGCTCACGTCGAGCCGCAACGTCTGCGCCACGCCCAGCGCGATGTTCTGCCGCACGAAACGCTTGAATCCGGGAACCGTGACCGTCAGCTCATAGCTGCCCGTCGGAATCTGCGCCAGCGTGTAATTCCCGGTGGAGGAACTCTCCACCTGATACACGGCTCCGTTGGCGGAATTCCGCAACTCCAGCGGCGCTGAAGGGACCACGGCTCCCACAGGGTCAGCCACCGTCCCAGTAATCGTCCCGCGATCCGTCTGCCCAAATGCGACTGCGCTCAAGAATAGCGCACCCCAGATTGCTACCCGCATATTGCCCCCCTGTACTGCTTGCTATTGTTTGCCCTTGCCGTCGGTCGCGTAGTGATTGCGCGGGTCCTTGCCCACAATGTGGTCGATGTCCTTGTTGTTCTCGTTGCAGATGAATTCCATCAGCTCCGTGTTGTAGGAATAGTTGGACTTCCCGTGCATCACGAACGGCTTGGTGTACGCACCAGGGTCGTCAATGGTGGTGTCGTATTCAATGTGGTCAAAGTCCGGGCGCCGGAAGCGTTCGATCACATGCAGCTGCTCAGTGTGCGGATGCCCCGCGAAATCGAACCAGAACTTGTCGTTGAAGCCGACCGAATCAATCACCAGCGTATCCCCTTCCCACTTCGCCGAGGAGTGCCCGTACCAGTTGGGATTCCAGTTGTCCGGGTGCTTGGGGTTATCCAAGAAGATCTGCCGGTAACTATGGATGTTGCCCTCAAAGAGGAAGAACATCATGTCCTTGTTCTGCATGATGCGCCACGGATAGGGCGCTTGCCGGGGCACGCCGGTAGGCAGGCACAGAGCCTCGGGATCGTCCTTTGACATCCGCTCCTGCGCAGTCTTCAGCGCCCACGGCTGCAACGGCAGCGTCTCGCCCGGAGTGAGCGATTCCTGAATGTCATAGATAAAGGTGCGGTCCGCCGACCAGATCCCGGTGAAGTCCACCTTGCCGTCCGCCGTCCGCGGAGTGGGCGCCGATTTCGCCTTGGCTTTGGCAGCTTTGCCCTTCGCTTTAGGAGCCCCGTCTTCGTCTTGCCCTGCGGCCGGCAATGCCGTAAATGCCAGAATCGCCGCCGCCGCGACCAACAACGTGGTGCCCACAATCCGTTTGTTCACGATATAGTCCCCCTTATACTGTGGAAAATACTGTGGAAAAGGTAGCAAGCTTGCGGCTCGGTGTCAACGACAAGAAGACACGACAAGAAGACCAGGACAAAAATCCCTAACGGGATTCAGGGCGCGCCGGACGAATCAAATCCACCGGGTTCATACCGATCGGAATCGCCAAGTCGACGAATCCAGCCAGCATTTCTTCCCAGCTCTGATCGCCCCAGAACACTTCTTTCGAAGGATCCGGATTGTACTTATTATTCGCGGAGTTGTCGTAATACGCAGTCGCAGTGATCTGCGTTCCCGCCGGCAAACGAATCGGCTCGGCCAAATCGTACGTCAGTTGCCAGTTGAAGTCGTACCGCGGAACCGTCAACAACGTGCGCGTCTCCCCATTTGGGAGTTTCGCTGTGTATTCGAACGCTTTGCCGCGCAGATGCATGTGCGGGAACAAGGAGAGCAAGGTGGAGTCCCGTTGCAGCGTGACTTTGCCATCCACGCGATGGTTCCCCGCTCCGGGCGGAATGCGCAGCGTCTCATTCATCACAAACGTATTGATCACGCGCTCCTTGGGAGCCGTCTTGGCGAACACAATGCCCACCTTGCTGCGATCCACACCCTCTTTGACGTTGGTGGTGTAGTGCATCTGGAAAATCAAGTCCGCACCCGCCGGAATGAACCGGGCCTGACCCGGCTGCGTGCGATACGGCAACCCGCCGGGCACATACACCCCGACCATCTCATACGCGCCGCCATTGATCCCGTACAGCGTCGCCTGATTACCTTGCTGCGGTCGCCGGCGGGGAGCCTCCCCTGCGTTTGGATCGACGAACCCGACGCCTGGTTTTGCAGCCGCGATGAAGCGCGATCCCTTGGGCCGCGCATACAGCACCACGTGATGCACCTGCGCGCGAGCACCTGGGCGTACTTCTATATCCTGAATCCATTTGTCTTCCGTGAACCCTGTGGGCACCACAAAATGCGTATACTGCACCGTGCCCTTCGCCGGGATCTTGAAGTCGACCCCGGTGTCCAGCACCAGATCCGGCTTGCCAATCTGCCATCCGTCCGTGAACGTGCGCGGCGCAGGCGCATCCTTGCGATCGCCCTCCGGAGCCCCGCCATCCGCCCACGCGACCAAAGTATTGATCTCCGCCTGCGTCAGTGACCGGTCATTCGAAAAATTCCCCGAATGCGAATCCGCAAACCACGGCGGCATGCGCCGCGAGAGCACCGCTTCCTTTATCGACTTCGCCCAAGGCCGCGCTTCCTCGTAACTCAGCAGCGGCATCGGCCCGATTTCACCGCTCCGATGGCACTCCTGACAGTGTTTCTGTAACACCGGCAGAATATCCTTGGTAAAGATGGCATTTTGGGCAAAAACAACTCCGCCCGTGATCAGCAATAATGCAAACGAACGCATACACTCTCCCTATCGTCGTGTGTCATTTACAGGAGCAGACATGGTCCTTGGTCCATATTCTCACGATCCGAAGTCGGGTGTTGGTCACGTTTCCGCCCGGTTCGTATGCAGAGTACAATTCCAGTAGTGTCCGGCTAACGCGCGACACGCCGACGGCAACTAACTGAAGAGTAGGCGGTTGAGGCCTCTTTTGAGTTGCCGCGATTTGAAATACCAGAAGACGAAACACGAGGCTGACACCATGAGGGATGAACCTTGGCCGCACCGT
>CANFEY010000007.1 GCA_947446025.1 Bryobacterales bacterium | reverse complement strand
TCTCAACCCGCACGTCTTTGGGGAGCCGGGCTGCTTCCACGGTGGCGCGCGCTGGGGGATTCTCCGTAAAGTAGCGCGCGTAGACCGCGTTCATGGCGGCGAACTCGGACATGTCTTTTAGGTAGACGGTTGTCTTCACCACCGTGCTCAGCGATGCACCGGCGGCTTCCAGCACAGCCCTCAGATTGCCCAGCACGCGGGCCGTTTGTTCTTCGATTCCGCCTTCGATGACTGCGCCGGTGGCGGGGTCCAGCGGGATCTGTCCGCTGAGGAACGCGAAGCCGTTGGAGACGATGGCTTGCGAGTAGGGTCCGATGGCGGCGGGGGCGTTTGCGGTTGAGATCACTTGCTTCATAGCTTCAGCGTGCCCACCAGTTCTCTGGCGTGGGCGATTCCTTCCTGTTCCAAAAATGTGTCCAGCTCACGCGCGATGCGCACGGGGGAGGCGGGGTCCCAGAAGTTAGCGGTGCCCACTTCGACAGCCGTCGCCCCGGCAATGAGGAACTCCGCTGCGTCGGTGCTGCTGGCGATGCCACCGAGTCCGACTACGGGAATCTTCACCGCCTGCGCGGCTTCGTAGACCATGCGCAGGGCGATGGGCTTGATGCCGGGGCCGGAGAGTCCGCCGAATCCGGCACCCAGGCGCGGCTTGCGTGTGCGCGGGTCGATGGCGAGGGAGATGAAGGTGTTGACCAGCGACACTGCGTCGGCTCCGGCGCTTTCGGCGGCTTGCGCGAGCGGTTGAATGCGCGCCACGTTGGGAGAGAGTTTGACGATGAGGGGGCGTTTGGCGATTCTCCGCACTGCGGCGACAAGCTCGGCCAGCACCACGGGATCGCTTGAAAAGAAGATGCCCCCGCCCTCGGTGTTCGGGCACGATACGTTCAGTTCGTACGCGGCGATGCCCTCGGCGTCTTCCAGCACGCGGACCACTTCCAGGTAGTCGTCGAATTTGTAGCCGAACACGTTGGCGAAGATTGCGGTGCCGCACTTGCGCAGCGCGGGCAGTTTTTCGGCCACGAACGCGCGGACCCCGATGTTCTGCAGGCCGATGGAGTTGATCATGCCGCCCTCGGTCTCCCACACGCGCGGCGGCGGGTTGCCGGCGATCGGCTCACGGGAAAGACCTTTGGTGACGATGCCGCCAAGGGCTGACAGGTCCACCAGGTCAGCGAATTCCACCCCGTAGGCATAGGTTCCGGAGGCCGCCAGCACAGGGTTCTTCAGGGGGATGCCGCACAGCGAAGTGGCCAAGCGGGAGGGCATTGCACACTAGGATAACAAAGGGCATAGCACAGGGGGCTAGTTGCGAATTCAGGACCGGCTAAGGTGTCTCCCTAATAGCTGGCAGGAGCGGTGAGCGTCACTATAGAAACGTGGACTATCCGCGCCCTAAAGGCCACCGTTCCATCTCCCGCCGCTTCTCGATCTTCACGGTGATCGTGCTGCTGTGGGTGGTGTTGATCGCGCTGGTCTGGGACCTGAACCACCAAATCCTGGATTGGCGCAAGTTTGTGCTGCTGTCGGGCGCGGTGACGGGTGTGGCGGTGGCGATCTCCCGGTTCTCGCTACGGGTGTTGAGCCGGCCGCTGGAGATGCTGGAACGCGGCATGCTGAAGGTGGGCCAAGGCAAGCTGGAGCCGATCCAGGTCAGCAGCACCGGGGATGAGATTGAATCTCTGGGTGTGAGCTTCAATCGCATGATCTCGGCGCTGGCGGCGTCGCAGGAACAGATCCGGCAGCATCAGGAGTTGCTCGAAGAACGCATCCGGGCGCGCACGGCGGAACTGGAGCAGGCCATGCAAGGTGCGGTGGTCGCGACGAATGCGAAGAGCGAGTTCCTGGCCAACATGTCGCACGAACTGCGCACGCCCATGAACGGACTGCTGGGGATGCTGGACCTTGTGTTGGACGGACCCATCGCCGGGGAAGACCGGGAGAACGTGGAAGTCGCGCAACGCTGCGCGTACTCGTTGCTGGGGCTGCTCAATGACATTCTTGATCTGTCGAAGATCGAATCGGGCCGCATGCAGCTGGAGCGGGTTCCGTGCAATCTACGGGAAGTGATCGAGGAGTGTTTACGTCCGCAATCGGCCAAGGCGCAGCAAAAGGGAATCGCACTCAAGTACGCTTGTGAATCCGCGGTCACGGTAACGGGTGATCCGCTGCGGCTGCGGCAGATTGTCAACAATCTGGTATCGAACGGAATCAAGTTCACAGACGCGGGCAGTGTGTCTGTTACGCAGTCGTGTACTTCACCGGTTGAGGGGAAGACGGTGGTCTGCATTGAAGTGGCGGACACGGGCGCGGGTATCCCCGAAGATAAGCTGGCGCTGATCTTCGACAAGTTTACACAGGCGGATTCCAGCATCTCGCGCAAATACGGCGGTACCGGCCTGGGGCTCGCCATCACGCGGCGGTTGATCGAGTTGCAGGGCGGCACCATTCGCGTGGAGAGCGAAGTGGGCAAGGGGAGCCGCTTCATCGTGGAGATTCCCTTCGATGTGGTTTCCGAAGCGGAGCTGGCCGTGGAGCCGGTGGTTCGCGCGTTACCGTCGTCTCCAGTGGCCGCGGGTCATGCGAGGTTGCTGCTGGTGGAAGACAACGCCGTCAATCAACGCGTGGTGTTGGCGATGCTGCGTAAGAAGGGCTACGTCCTGGAAGTCGCGAATAATGGGCAGGAAGCTTTGGAGATTCTGGCGCGCAGTTCGTTTGACGTGGTGCTGATGGACGTGCAGATGCCGGTGCTGGACGGCCTGGAGACCACCAAGGCGATTCGTGCCGACGCCCGTTGGAAGCACCTGCCGGTGATCGCGATGACAGCGCACGCCATGACGGGCGACAAGGAACGCTGCCTCAGCGCCGGGATGGATGTGTACCTGACCAAGCCGTTGAAGGCTCCGCTGTTGATTGAGACGATTGAGAAGTACTTGCTAGCCAGCGTGGCGGCTTAGCCGCACTACCAGCGCCCACACGCGGCGCACCTCATCCATCGTTGTCCCGATGTTCCCGATCGCCATGCGCAGCACCACTTGTTTGTTCAATACTGTGGAAGATAGCAGCGCTTCGCCCGACGCGTTCACTTGTTCCAAGAGGCGGCGGTTGTCTTCGTCGGAGCCTTTGTAGCGGAAGCACACCAGCGAGAAGAGGACCGGGGCAGCGATCTCGAAATCCGGGTGTGCCGCGATTTCCTGGGCGATGGTTTGCGCGGCGTCCATGTGGCGGCGCAGAACTTCGGCGATGCCTTGGCGGCCGAAGGAGCGCAGCACGAACCACAACTTCAGCGAACGGAAGCGGCGGCCCAGGGCCAGGCTGTATTCGGAGAGGTTGACCTCGCGATGCGCGCCGTCGGCCAGAAGATACGGCGGCGCGTCGGTCAGCGCCACGGCTCGCCGCATCACTTCGGGGCGGCGCGTGTAGAGCGCGCTGATGTCGACGGGTGCGAAGAGCCACTTGTGCGGATTGACGACCAACGAGTCGGCGAGATGCGCGCCGTCGAGGATGTGGCGGTGCTCTTCGAGGATGGCCGCCGTGCCTGCGTAGGCCGCGTCCACGTGCAGCCACAGGCCGTAGCGCGCGGCGATCTCAGCGATGGGGCGGATGGGATCGACGCTGGCGGCGGATGTGGTCCCCACCGTCGCCACGATGCAGAACGGCTTCTTGGCGCTTGCGACGTCGGCTTGGATGAGTGATTCGAGCGCGGCGGGCGACATGCGGAACTCTGCGTCTGAAGGCACGTGCCGGATGTGCGCAAGTCCGGTGCCCACGGCAAGCGCGCCTTTGTCCACGGACGAGTGCGCGTGTTCGGAGGCATAGAGCGTGAGCGCTGGAAACTCGCCTGAGTGGCGGATGCCGGGGGCCGCAGCCTCGCGGGCGGCCAGAATGGCGTGCATGGTGCCAGTGGACGCAGTGTCGTGGATGATGCCGAAAAACTCCTCCGGCAATCCGAGCCATTGCCTGAGCCAGCCCAGCGTGACGAGCTCCAGTTCGGTGGCCGCGGGCGAGGTCTTCCAGAGCAGCTGGTTGACGTTGAGGCCCGCTGCGAGCATTTCTCCCAGGATGCCGGGACCGGAGGCGGAGATGGCGAAGTAAGCCAGGAAGCGCGGGTGGTTCCAGTGGGTGAGGCCGGGGACGATGAGATCGCGGAAGTCTTTGAGGATGGCGTCCATCGGCTCGCCGGTTTCGGGCGCTGACGAGGGCAATGCATCGATGAGCGCGCCGGGCTTGACGTTGGGCGAGACTGGGAGCGTGCCCACGTCCCGCAGATAGTCCGCGATCCAGTCGACCACTTCGTGACCGGACTTGCGGAATTCTTCGGGCGTCATTTTAGAACCTGCGGGACTTCAGTTTCGCAACGTCGAACTTGGCGGTTTTGGCCACGGCCATGACCGTCATGACGCCGGCTTGAACGGGGTCGGAGACAACGAGGTCGGCGGCATCGGGAACGCTGCCGGCCATGTTGAGGCTGACGATGAGCAGTCCCATGGCGCGGACTTCGCGGACCGCTTCGGTGATGTCGCCTCCCATCAGCGCTCCGGCTAATACCAGCGCATGAACGCGGGGCAGGCGGGCCGCGGCGCGGACGGCGGAAGCGAGGTTTTCCTCACCCACCAGCGGGATTGTGTCCACTGAGATGTGTTCGCCGCGGATGTTGTGGCGGTCGGCCTCGGTGATCGCGCCCAAGGCCACTTGGCCGACTTGGGCGCCGCCGCCTATGATGATGATCCGCTTGCCGTAGATTTTGTCGAGGCTGTCGACGAGCACGGCGTCGCGTACGGGGGGCAGTGACTTCAGCTCCGCCAGCAGCGGAGAGGATTCGCCCGGCAACTCGATTTCGAAGTACACCCGGTCGCCGTCTTTCTCGGTGACAATCATCACGCTGACGATATTGCCGTCATGCGTGGCGATGGCGCGGGCCAGCTGGTGCAGGATACCAGGGCCGCTGGCCGAATGAACTTCAATGCCGACTTTTTGTGCCAACCTATTCCACCTCGTGCTTTGCTTCGTATTTCTCAAGGATAGCGGGCCAGTGGCCTTGGGCTTGGAGGATCAGTTCCGCCACTTCGCGGATGGCTCCGGAGCCGCCGGGCGCGGTGGTGACGTAGTGGGCGGCGCGTTTCACTTCGGGGCGGGCGTTGGCGGTGGCGATGGCGAGTCCCACGCGGCGCATCACGACGATGTCCGTGAGGTCGTCACCGACGTAGGCGATGTTGTCGCGGTCGATGCCGCTCTGGGCTTTGATCTCGTCCAGGATGGGGACTTTCTCGATGTGGCCCTGGAAGACGTAGCGCATGTCGAGCTGGCGCGCGCGTTCGGCGGTGGCAAGAGAGACGCGTCCGCTGATGACGCCGGTTTGGATGTCGTGCCATCCCAGCCAGCGGATCGCCATGCCGTCCTGGGAGTCGAATCCCTTGGTCTCCACCATGGTGCCGTCGGGGGCGGGGAAGTGGTAGAGACGTCCGTCGGTGAGGACGCCGTCAACGTCCATGAGGAGCAAGCGGACGCGCGCGAAGCGGGCTTCAAGGTCAAGTGAGAGGCTCATGCAGCCCAGCCGATGGCCGAGACGTCATGTATGGTGATCCCGGCTTGCTGCAGGCAGAACTGTACGGCGTTGAGGGGAAAGCGGCCCGGAGCTTCTTTAATGCGGACAAAGCGTTCTTCTTCGCACATGGCGACCGGCACGCCGTCTTTTAGAATCGACGCCGCCGAATGGTGGCCGATTTCCATGGCACCCTGCGGCCGGTAGTTGATTCCTAAAACGTAGACGCTCTTTTTCTCAGTCATTCAAAGTCTCCAAAGCTGTTCGGTGGGGAGTGGGTACGACGCGCTGTTTCTATTATCGTTTCTTCGACAAGTTAGAAGCAAAAGGTTAGTGCCCGTAGAGCCTCGCATACAGGGCGTGCTGGGCGGCGCGGAGGGTCTGGTAGGTTTCGCGATGCTCGGGGCGGGGTTCGAAGACCGCGCCGGTGGAGGCGGGGACGGCGGCTAGGTCGTGAATGATGCCGGTGCGCTCCATGGCCCACAGCGCGGCACCCCGGCAGGAGGTTTCGGGTTCGGTGCAGGCGGTGACGGGGCGGCCCAGGGAGTCGGCCATCATTTGCGTCCAGCCGGGACTTTTCAGCAGCGCGCCGCCGGAGGCGATCACTTCAGGTATGCGGCCTTGGGGTTCGAGTAGGCGGTAGATTTCGGAGAAGCCTAGCGAGACGGCTTCCAAGCTGGCGCGCAGGATGTCGAATGGTTCGGTTGAGAAGCTGAGGCCCGTAATGGCGGCGCGCAGATCGCCGTGCCAGTAGGGGGTGCGCTCGCCGGAGAAGAAGGGTAGGACGGTGAGCAGGTGGCTTCCGGGGACTGCCGATTCCAGGCGGGCTTCCTGATCTTTGGGAAGTTGCAGCGTGCGCTTGGCCCAGGCGAAGACCTCGCCGCCGTTGGAGAGGGCGCCGCCGATGACGAAGCGTTTGCGGTCGACGCGGTAGCACCATAGGCCACGCGGGATTTCGATGCGGTCGGCTTCGACCACGAGGCGCATAGCTCCGGTGGTGCCCACCATGAGGGACGCGCGGTCGCGGGAGGTGCAGCCGCTGCCCAGGTTGTTGCAGGCTCCGTCGCCGAGGGCGGGGAACCACTTGGCTCCACGGAAAGCGGGCCAGTCGGTGGCGAAGGGCTCGCGGAGTTGGGTTTCGGGTTCGTCGAAGGCGGCAGGGTCGGGGAGCTGGTCGCGGCGGATGGGGAGCGCGGCCAGCATCCCGGCATCGTAGTCGTGCGCGTTCTGGTTCCACAGGCCGGTGGCGGAGAGCATCGATGTCGACGCCCGCGCGTGGCCGAACAGTTGCTGGAAGAGATACTCGGGGAAGCTGAGCCAGCGTGCGGTGGCGCGCATGTGTTCGGGGCGATGCTCGGCCAGCCACAGCAGTTTCGCGGGCCAGTAGCTGGAGTGCGGCATGCAGCCGGTGCGGGCGTGGGCGTCGGGGACGCGGTCTACGAAGGGGACGCAGCGGGTGTCGAGCAGGTGCAGGATGGGCAGCGTGGGCTTGCCGTCCGCATCGACGCCGAGGAAGCTGTGCCAGAAAGCGCTGCCGCCAACCGCTGTGATGGTGAAGCCCGCGGCATGGACCTGGCGATGCAGTTCATCAAGGCAGTCGAGGGTGTGTTCCAGAAGCTCGTCGGCGTCAATCTCTGCTCCGCCGTCGGGCGTGGTGCGGATGCGATAGGCGACTTGCGCACCGAAGCCTTCCATCTGGCGGGCCTCGGAGTCAAAGAGCAGAGCGCGTACCGAAGAGCTGCCGACGTCGAGGCTAACGGTGTAGGGTCCTGGCATGGCGATTTCCCGTTATAGCACGCGGGAGCCTGACCAAGAGATGGAATTCGGGCGGTGAGTGGCTAGCTCCGAATTCGTTTACGGAGGGCGATGATCCCCAGCGCGAGCGTCATAAGGGACATTGTCCGCGGCTCCGGGACAGCGAACAGACCGGCTTCGATACTGGAGATTTGGGCACCGCCGGTTCCCCCAATGATCGTCATACTGAGCCGCACATCGATTGGGGTGAAGGATGCTCCGAACGTGTTTGAGGCAAACAGAGTGGGCGGTGTGACCGTGAGGGCCGTTGAAGTTCCCAGACAGCCCCCCGCTAGCAGGGCCCCCAGGCATTCATTGAGTGTAGCGGCCACGGTGCCTGTTCCGGAGGTGGTGCCGAAAGCTAGGAAGACGTAACTGCCGGTCGCCGCGGAGGAACTCTCGGCCGTGAAGCCGATGCTGGGCGTACGGGTAATTCCCGCTCCTGCCGACCAGCCTCCAGGCGTGAAGACGGTGAACTCAAACGCCGGAACGGCGGCACTGGGGAATACTGTAACGTCGGCTGCGGTGATCGACGTTCCCCCGGCGGTGTACGTCCAAGCGGTGAAAGTGACCCCGAAATTTGTGCAGGATGTGCCGATGTAAGTGGCGAGACTCGCGGCCACACAGGGCGCCGCCGTGAGCTCCTGGGCACCACCCAATAGTGCGGCCGCTGCCAACAAGAAACGGAACATAGCGATCTCCTTCCGCGGGAAGCATATCACACGGTGTCCTCCGCGGTGGCAACGAAACGGGGTCAATGTGTTTGAGGCTTGACTACGGCGTAGAATCGGAGAGTTCGGGATTTGCTGCCCGCAGCAATTGCGGGCTCGTTCAGCGACGAGGGACTGGAGGTTATCGCCGATCGGTGTCAGCCAGCTCCTGCTGTTCGTCGTCGGTCAGAGAACCGGACTTTCCGCGGGTCACGAGGTCTTCGATGTGTGACTGGACGGCCGGGGAGGGGCGGCAACCGCCAACTGTAACGCTAGCGGTGGGCGAGGTACTTGAAGTCCTTCCTGCAGAGTAGAATCGGGTAGGTGCTTTCTTTCGTTCAATCCGCCATTCTGCGGCACAATATGGTGCCCCCTGGCGCGCGGGTGATTGCGGCTGTATCGGGCGGGGCGGACTCGGTGGCGCTGCTCTACATTCTCCGCCAGATCGCGCCGGGGGCGTTGGTGGGGGTGGCGCACTTCAATCATGGGCTGCGGGGTGCGGAGTCGGAGCAGGATGAGCAGTTCGTGCGTGACGTGGCGGAGAACTTTGGGCTGCCGTTCCATCGGGCGTCGGTCGAGTTGGGGGCGGGCAATCTAGAGCAGAACGCGCGCCGGGCGCGGCGGGCCTTTTTCCGCGAGCTGATCCAGCAGGGCACTGCGGATCGCATCGCTGTTGGGCACACCTTGGATGACCAAGCGGAGACGGTGATGTTCCGGCTGCTGCGCGGGTCGGGATTGAGCGGGCTGGCGGGCATTCTGCCGGTGACGGCGGAGGGAATCATTCGGCCGCTGTTGGGGGTTCGGCGTGAGGACGTGCGGAGTTACCTGCGGGAGCGCGGGATCGCGTGGCGCGAGGATTCGTCGAACGCATCGCCGCGGTTCGCGCGGAACCGGATTCGTCAGACGCTGCTGCCGGCTTTGGAGCGGGATTGGAATCCGCGGATTGCGGAGGCGCTGGCGCACTTGGGCGACGTGGCCTACGAGGAAGAAGTCTGGTGGGCCGGGGAAATGTCCCGGCTTGAGCCGCCGGACGGGCCGGGATGGGTGGAGCTGTACGCGCCGCCCTTGGCAGCCCTGCCACGGGCGGTGCTACGGCGTCGGCTGCGGGAGGCGATCCGGCGGGCTAAGGGGGATTTGCGGGGGATCGACTTTGCTCACGTTGAGCAGGTGGTGGAGTTGGCAATGGCGGCGAAGGGCTCGGCTCGGCGGGCGCTGCCGGGGCTTACGGTGGTGCGGTCCTTCGACTGGCTGCTGCTGCGCGTGTCGGCTACGAGGCCTGGGATTCCGCCGGTTTCCATTCCGAAGCCCGGGACATACGCGTGGCGCTGGGCTAAGCCTTTGATTCAGTTGACGATTTCTGCTCCCGCGCAGTGTGTTACCTTGGATCTAGAGTTGCGCGGATGGCGTGCGGGGGATGAGTACCAGCCCCAAGGGCACCAAAATCCGGTGAAGTTGAAAGATTTGTTCCAGAGAGCGCGGGTACCCTCTTGGCGGCGCGCCGGCTGGCCGATTGTTACAGAGAAGGGTAAGATCTTGTGGGCCAAGGAGTTCGGCCCCTCCGTGGAAGCGTCCGGGCTGTTGATTCAGGAAATCCCTGCATCCGCTGAATCTTTTCCTCTGAAAGTAACGTCTTAGACAGTAGTAGTGTGACGGTTGTGGGATCGCGAGAGAAACAATGAATTCTAACGTTAGAACCGCTGTAATGTGGCTGATTGTGGTCTGCCTGTTCGTGTTGCTCTGGATCGTGTTCCACAAGCCCACCACGGCGAATGAAACTCCGCAGTTCTCTGAGCTGTACCAGAAAGTCACCACGGACCTGGTGGAGAAGGCGACGCTCACGCAGGGCACGGGCGACATTACCGGCACCTACAAGGACGGCAAACAGTTCGTCTCCATCGTGCCGCCCACCTATGACAAGTTCACTGAGCTGATGATCGAGCACGGCGTGAGCGTGAAGGTGGAAAAAGACACCGGCAACATGTGGGCGAATTTCCTGGGGACGTTGTTCCCGATCGCTCTGGTGGTTGGGTTCTGGTTCTTCATGATCCGGCAGATGCAGAGCGGCGGCAACAAGGCGATGAGCTTCGGAAAGAGCCGCGCGCGGCTGCATTCTTCGCAGCAGAAGAAGGTCACGTTCAAGGACGTGGCGGGCGTGGAAGAAGCCAAGGAAGAGTTGCAGGAGATCATTGAGTTCCTGCGTGAGCCGCAGAAATTCCAGAAGCTGGGCGGGCGTATTCCGAAGGGCGTGCTGCTGGTCGGCTCACCGGGAACGGGCAAGACGCTGCTGGCCCGGGCAATTGCGGGTGAGGCGAATGTGCCGTTTTTCTCGATCTCCGGTTCGGACTTCGTGGAAATGTTCGTGGGCGTGGGCGCGAGCCGCGTGCGCGATTTGTTCGAACAAGGCAAGAAGAACGCGCCTTGCATCATCTTCATAGACGAGATTGACGCGGTGGGCCGCCATCGTGGAGCGGGTTTGGGCGGCGGGCACGACGAGCGCGAGCAGACGCTGAATCAGCTGCTGGTGGAGATGGACGGGTTTGAGTCGAACGAAGGCGTCATCCTTGTCGCCGCGACGAACCGCCCCGACGTTTTGGATCCCGCGTTGTTGCGCCCGGGCCGTTTCGACCGGCGCGTGGTTGTGGGCCGGCCTGACGTGAAGGGCCGAGAGCAGATTTTGAAGGTTCACACCAAGAAGGTTCCGTTGGCCGACGACGTCGACCTCACAGTGGTCGCGCGTGGGACCCCGGGTTTCGCGGGCGCGGATCTGGCGAACTTGGTGAACGAGTCGGCGTTGATCGCGGCTCGGCAGAATCGGAAAGTTGTCACCCAGTACGACTTTGAGCTGGCCAAAGACAAGGTCATCATGGGCGTGGAGCGGAAGAGCCTGATCCTCAGCGATGAGGAAAAGAAGAACACCGCGTATCATGAGGCCGGCCACGCGTTGGTCGCAGTGATGACGCCGTTCGCTGATCCTCTGCACAAGGTGACCATCATTCCGCGCGGCATGGCGTTGGGCTTGACGATGCAGTTGCCCTTGGATGACAAGCACAGCTACAACAAGGACTACCTGGAAGCGCAACTGGCGATTCTGATGGGTGGCCGCATCGCGGAAGAGATTTTCATGCACCAGGTGACCACCGGTGCCGGCAACGACATTGAACGCGCAACGGACATGGCCCGCAAGATGGTGTGCGAGTGGGGCATGAGCGAATTGGGCCCGATGAGCTTCGGTAAGCGCGAAGAGCAGATCTTCTTGGGGCGCGAAATCGCGCAACATCGCGACTACAGCGAAGACACCGCCATCCGCATTGATGAGCAGGTGAAGAAGCTTTGCTCAAACGGCTACGACCGCGCGCGCAAGGTGATCGAAGCGCACATGGACGGCATGCATCGCATCGCCGCCGCACTGCTGGAACGCGAGGTTCTGGATGGCGCGGAAGTGAAGCAGTTGATCGCGGGCGAACCGTTGGCGGCCTTCAATCCGCCGCCGCCGCGTCCGCCGAGTGATGGTTCGCTGCCCAGCGTGAAGCCCGAGCCTGCGCGCATTGCGCCGATGTTCCCTGAGGGCGGTCCGCAACCCGCGTAATGGCTGTTCCCGGGTTCCCCGTCTACATCTTTGACGTCGACGGGACGTTGATGGACTCGGCTGCCGACATCTGCGGCACGTTACGAGTGGTGCTCGCTGCCGAGGGCTACGCGGGCGATCTTTCGGACGACTATCTGCGCAGCTTCATCGGCCGCCATCTGATCGACTTCTTCGAGGCCATCGGGTTCCCGCAAGAGAAGTTCGATTCCATGGTGGCGCACTACCGGGCAGTCTACTATCAGCGCGGCCACACGTCGACCTCGGTGTATCCCGGCGTTGCGGAAATGCTGGCGGGCCTGGGCGGGCGGAAGTCCACCGCGACGACGAAGGGCTCGGAGAGTGTGCGCGCGATCCTCGACCAGTTCGGATTGTTGCCTCACTTCCACCACGTACAGGGGACGGATGGCTTCCCCGCTAAACCCGAGCCCGATGTGATCCTCGCGTCCATCGCGGGCTTGGGTGCGCGGGCGGAAGATTGCCTGTTCATCGGGGATTCGCCGCAAGACATGGAAGCCGGCCGCAGGGCTGGGGTACGGACATGCGCGGTTCGGTGGGGCTACGGGGACGCGGAGCAGATGGCGCGGTGGCAGCCGGATTTTTGGATCGATTCGCCCGCCGACTTATTGAAGCTTCGCTAGATCCGCCAAATCCAGCCGGCCTGTGTAGATCGCCATGCCGAGCGCTGCGTGCACATCCATCGCAAGCAGTGCGCGCACATCGTCCATGGTGGTGACTCCGCCCGCTGCTGTAAGCTCGTGCTTCGTGGCGGCGCGAAGGCGGCGGAACCAATCGAGGTCGGTGCCTTGCATCATGCCTTCTTTGTCGACGTAGGTGCAGAGGAAGCCGCCGCAGTAGGGTTCCAGGCTGCCGACGATTTCTTCGGCGGTGTGGTCGGTGGCTTCCTGCCAGCCCTTGACGACGATCTTGCCGTATTTGGAATCGAGCGCGATGAGGATGCGTTCGGGTCCGACGGCGGCGGCGATTTCCTGGATGGCGGGAGTGAAGGCCGCCGTGCCGACGATGACGCGGTGGGCTCCGAGGTCGATGAGGCGCTTCGCCCGCTCGGCTGTGCGCACGCCGCCCCCAACTCGGCATTTCGCGCGCGATGCAAGCAACTCCACCAGCGCGCTGTTTTCGCCTTTGCCCATAGCGGCGTCGAGGTCGATGACCTGGATCTCGGGAAAGGCGGCGAACTTCCGGAGCATTTCGAGCGGCGCGTCACCCTCCAGCGCCTTGTCGCGGCCCTGGACCAACTGCACCACTTTGCCGTCCATCAGGTCAATGCAGGGAATAATCATATGCGGACAGGGACCTTTTTCTGCGTGAGGAATGTCTTGAGATCGGCGACGGTGTAGGTGCCGTAGTGGAAGACCGAGGCAGCGAGCGCAGCGTCGGCTCCGGGGCCGTCGTCACGGAGCACTTCGTAGAAATCTTCGAGCTTGCCCGCGCCGCCGGATGCGATCACGGGGATGTGTGTGGCCTTGCGCACGGCTGAGGTGAGCGGGCAATCGAAGCCGGTCTGTACTCCGTCGGTGTCCATGGAGGTGAGCAGGATTTCGCCGGCTCCAAGCTCGTCACCCCGATGCGCCCACTCCACTGCGTCGATGCCTTCGTCGTGACGGCCGCCGCGGGTGTAGACGTTCCAGCCGCCGTCTGGACGTCTGCGGGCGTCGATTGCGAGCACCACTGCCTGTGCGCCGTATTCTTCGCTGAGTTCGGTGATGAGTTCAGGGCGGCGGACGGCTGCGGTGTTGACGCTGACTTTGTCGGCTCCCGCGTGGAGGATGCGACGGGCATCGTCGACGCTGCGGATGCCGCCGCCGACGGTTAGGGGAATGAAGACTTGAGATGCCGTGCGGCGGACGACGTCCACCATGGTCTCTCGGTCGTCACTCGATGCGGTGATGTCGAGGAAGACCAGCTCGTCCGCGCCTTGTTCGTTGTAGCGCGCGGCGAGTTCCACGGGATCCCCCGCGTCGCGCAGGTTGACGAAGTTCACGCCCTTGACCACGCGGCCGGCGGTGACGTCGAGGCAGGGAATGATGCGCTTGGCTAGCATACGTTCTCAATGAAGTTGCGCACGATCTGGATGCCGACGGCACCCGATTTTTCGGGATGAAACTGCACGCCGCAGACGTTGTAGCGTTCGACGATTGCCGTGAAGCTTTTTGTGTAGTCGCAGGTGGCGGAGGTTTCGGCGATCAGCGGGCAGTAGTAGCTGTTGGCGAAGTAGACGTAGGGTTGTTGGGCCACGCCACGCAGCAGGCGCGTGTCCGGGACGACGGGTTGCAGGGTGTTCCAGCCCATGTGCGGGATGCGGACGTCGCCTTGGAATCGTTTCACGGTGCCGGGATAGATGCCGAGGCCGCGCTCTTCGGGGGCTTCTTCGCTCGCGGTGAACAGCGCTTGCAGGCCGAGGCAGATGCCGAGAAACGGGATGCCGACGCGGATGCGTTCGATGAGCGCCTCGCGCACGCCGAGCTGATCCAACGCTCGCATCATCTGCCCGAAGTGGCCGACGCCGGGGAGAATGATCTTATGCGCGCGTTCGATGGAGGCGGCATCGCGCACGAGTTCGTATTTCGCGCCGATGGCTCCCAGTGTGTTCTGCACGGACTGCAGGTTACCCGCGCCGTAGTCGAATACGGAGATCACAGCAGCCCCTTTGTCGACGGGAGTTGGTCTTTGAGGCGCGCGTCAGTGGAGCAGGCGTAACGCATCGCCCGAGCGAAGCATTTGAAGATGGCTTCGATTTTGTGGTGGTTAGAGCGGCCGTAGAGGATCTTGGCGTGCAAGTTCGCGCCGGCGTGGGTGACGAAGCCGTCGAAGAAGTCGTGGACCAGCTCGGTTTGGAGGTCGCCGACGAGGCGCACTTTGACCAAGTCCTTGTAGACCAACGCCGGGCGGCCGCCGAGATCCACGGCGACGACGGAGAGCGTCTCATCCATGGGCAGCACGAAGTATCCAGCACGGTTGATGCCGCGCCGGTCACCGAGCGCTTTCGAGAAGAGTTGGCCGAGCACGATGCCGACGTCTTCCACGGTGTGGTGCTGGTCCACGTCGAGGTCGCCTTTGGCGGTGAGTTCCAGGTCGAAGCCGCCATGCTTGGTGAACAGCTCCAGCATGTGGTCGAAAAAGCGGATGCCGGTGGAGATCTTGTAGACGCCCTTGCCTTCGAGCTTGAGCTTGGCTCGGATCTGCGTCTCTTTGGTGTCGCGTTGGATGGCAGCGGTTCTCATAGAACACTCTCGATTTCGTTGACGTTTTCGACTACGGCGACGGCTTGCTCTTGGGCGAAGAGCCGAAGGATTTCCTCGCGCGTCGAGTGGTGCTTGGATACGATGCCGATGAACTCCACTCCGGCGGCGCGGGCAGAGCGGGCGTCATCGACGGTGTCGCCGACGTACCAGAGTTTCGCACCCGGTTTCATTGTTTGGATGTCGAGCAGGCCATCGGGCGCAGGTTTGGCCTTCGTCACGTGTTCGGCGCACAGCATGGGATCGAAGGAGATGCCCGGGGCGAAGCGTTTCAGTGTGATTTCAGCTTCGTATTGCAGGCGGCCGGTGAAGAGCGCGATGCCGAAGCGTTGTTGCAGGCGCTCCAGCATGCCTGGCTCGGGGAACCAGCTTTCGCGTGAGATGAGACCGTCGCCGTGGTTGGGTCCGATGAAGATTTCGTTGAAGTAGTCGACGACGGTATCGTAGGGCAGTTCGACGCCGAGGTCGAGCGCGATCTTTTGAGACAGCGCCCAATCGTTGTTCCATCCGCCGCGATTTTTGTAGTCCTGGATGAGGTCGCGCTCGATGCGCTGGCCAGTGAAGTGGGCGACAGTTTCGACGATGGCTTGGCGGTAGGACTCCGTCACCTCGGCTAAGACGCCGTCCATGTCAAAGACGACTATTTGTTCCATAGCGCCTCTAATTCGGTCAGGAAGCGCTGCACTTGCTCGCGCGTGCCGATGGTGACGCGCACGCAGCCGGGGATTTCGTAGCTGCGGTCACGGATGAGCACGCCGCGTTCACGCAGGGCGTTGCGGATGGGGATGGCGCGGTCGTCGGCGCGGAACAAAACGAAGTTCGCCTGACTCATGAAGTAGGGGATGTTGAGCTTGTCGAGTCCGAAGTAGCACAGCTCGCGCGCGGCGAGAATTTCGCCCACGTAGCGCGCGATGTATTCCGTGTCCTTGACGGCGGCGCGCGCGGCGACGGTGGCCAGCATGTTGACGCTATAGGGGGACTGCGCTTTGCGCATCCACTGGATGTTGTCCTTGTTCGAAAAGATGCAGCCGCAACGCATCGCCGCCATGCCGTAGACCTTCGAGAACGTGCGGCTGACAAATAGGTTGGGATGCTTGCGAATCCACGGCAGAGCGGTCACGCCGCAGAATTCAAAGTAGGCTTCGTCGATCAAGACGGCGGCTTCCGGTGCGGTTTCGAGGATCAGTTCGATGTTTTCGAGCGTGACGCCGGTGCCGGTAGGATTGTTCGGATTGGCGATGAGCACCGCCTTGGTCTCCGGCCGTAGCGCGGCCAGGAATTCGTCAATGGGGAACGCCAGGTCCTTCTTGCGATACTCGAGCTCGCGCACGGAGCCGCCCGCGACTTCGCTGTAGAAGCGATACATTGCATACGATGGCCGCATGGTGAGCACGTCGTCGCCGTCGTCGATGTAGGTGTTGATGAGGACCTGAATGGCTTCGTCGGTGCCGTTGGTCATGGCGAACTCGTCGGGCTTGACCTTAAAGAACGCGGCGAGGTCGGCCATAGCGTCCACGTATTCTGGGTAGACGGTGAGGTGATCGGCGGTGAGGTATTGCGAGATGGCTTCGATCACCTTGGGTGAGCAGCCGACGGTGTTCTCGTTGAAGTCGAGGCGCAACTTGCCTGAGCGGCCACCGGTCGGCGGATGATACGGGGCCATTTGGCGCACTGCGTCACGGGGTTGAGGTCCGTCAGTCATGCTGCCTCGCTTCCACGGATCTTGCGTGTGCTTCGAGTCCTTCAGCCCGCGCCAATGTCGTGATCGCAGGGGTCAAGTTCGCCAGCGCTTCTCGAGTCATCTCCTGCACGGAGACGACCTTTACGAAGTCCGCTGCCGATAATCCACCGCGTAAGCGTGCTTGGCCCGATGTGGGTAGCACGTGGTTCGGCCCGGAGGCATAATCGCCAGCGGCTTCGGGACTCGAAGGCCCCAGGAACACCGAGCCTGCATTTTGAATCGAGCCGAGCAGCGACGCATCGTGCAGCGCTAAGTGCTCTGGCGCGAGATCGTTCGAGAATTCCACGGCTTGATCCATCGACTCGACGATGACGATGGCACCGTTGTTGTCGATGGAGGGCCGGGCGACGTTTGAGGTCGGCAGCACGGCGAGTTGCTTTTCGAGTTCCGCCGAAACCGCTTCGGCCAAGGAACGGGAGGTGGTGAGTAAAATCGCTGACGCGTCCAGATCATGTTCGGCCTGCGCCAGCATGTCGGCGGCGATCCAGCGGGGGTTACCCTCGGCGGCGATGATCACGATCTCCGTCGGGCCCGCGACGAAGTCGATGCCGGTTTCGCCTGCGATCAGTTTCTTCGCAGCCGCGACGTAGATGTTGCCGGGGCCGACGATGCGGTCCACGCGGGGGACGGTGGCGGTCCCGTAGGCAAGTGCGGCAATGGCTTGCGCTCCGCCCATTTGAAAGAAGTGCGTCACGCCGAGCCATTCCGCGATGCCGAGAATTTCCGGGCTGGGATGCGGGCAGGCGACGCAGGTGGTCTTCACGCCCGCTTCCTGCGCGGGGATCACGTTCATCAAGAGCGTCGACGGCAAGGGATAGCGGCCCGCGGGCGTGTACGCTCCCATGGAATCAAGCGGCCGCACGATCTGCCCGAGCCTGCGCCCATCGGGATACTCGACCATCTTCTCCACGGGCAACTGCAAGCGGGCGTACTCGCGGATGTTGGTGGCGGCGACTTCGACGGCGTTCATGAACTGCTTCGAGAGGTTTCCGGCGACGGGAATCCGCACGCTGGTGCCTTCAAAGCGGTCGAACTTGCGCGCGTATTCGAGCAACGCTTCATCACCGCGCGTGCGCACGTCATGGAGGATGGGCGCGACGATACGTTCGGCTTCATCGAGCTTTTGCGTCTTGCGTGTCACCAGGGACCGCGCGTCTTTGTGTTCCAGAGTCCGAATCATTTACATCACGATCTTGTTGAGAGGATACTCAACGATGCCCTGCGCGCCCGCGTCTTTCAAGCGCGGAATGATGGTGCGCACGGTGGATTCGTCGAGGATGGTATTGAGCGCCAGCCAGTCGCCTTCGCTCAGGTTGGAAATGGTGGGGTTCTTGAGCGCGGGCAGCACGGCCAGCACCGCCGCGAGGTTCTTCTTCTCCACGTTCAGCATCAAGCCGACTTTGCCGAGGGCCGCGATCGCGCCTTCCAACAGCATCTTCATGTCTTCCAGCTTGCGGCGCTTCCAGTCGTCTTTCCACGCACTCTGATTCGCGATGAGCTGCGTGTTCGATTCCATTAGGGTTTCCACGATGCGGAGCTTGTTGGCGCGCAGCGAGGAGCCGGTTTCGGTGACTTCGACAATCGCGTCAGCCAGCACGGGCGGCTTTACTTCGGTGGCTCCCCAGCTGAACTCGACCTTGGCGGTCACGCCGTTCTTCTTGAGGTAGCGCTTGGTGGCCTCGACCAGTTCGGTGGCGATGATCTTGCCCTCCAAGTCTTTCACGGACTGGACGGAAGAACTTTCCGGCACGGCGAGCACCCAGCGCACTTTGCCGAAGCTGGCCTTGGAGTAAACCAGATCCGCGACAGCGTGAACATCGGCGTTGTTTTCCTCCACCCAATCGCGGCCCGTGAGTCCGGCGTCGAGCACGCCATCTTCTACGTAGCGGGCCATCTCCTGTGCACGGATCAGCATGCATTCGATGTCGGGGTCGTCGATGGCGGGAAAATAGGAGCGGCTGCTCACGGTGATTTGAAAGCCAGCGCGCCGGAACAGGTCCACGGTCGCGTTTTCGAGGCTGCCTTTGGGAATTCCGAGTTTAAGTTTCATCTAGTAGACCGCCTTGGGATCGTATGTGGGTTCCGAGTTGACTTTCCATTCGCCATCAGTGAGGGTGCGGAAGAAGCAGCTCTGGTAGCCTTCATGGCACACGCCGGGGCCAAGCGCTTCGACTTTCAGCAGTACGGTGTCCACGTCGCAGTCGGTGCCGATTTCCTTGACGACGAGTTTGTGTCCTGAGGATTCGCCCTTCATCCACTGCTTCTTGCGCGTGCGGCTGTAGAACCACGCGCAGCCGGTTTCGACGGTTTTGTTCCAGGCTTCTTCATTCATGAAGCCGACCATGAGGACTTCATTCGTCTTCCAGTCCTGGATGACAGCGCAGAGCAGTCCATCTAATTTTGTGAAATCAAGTTGCATATTCCCTTACCAAAACGAAAAGCCCACCGGAATCCGGCGGGCTCTGAAAATTCCTCAATTGCGTTGGTGACTACGCGTGAGCCCATCGCGAAAGTCCATGGCCGTGGTGGCCGTGGTGGTGCGTATGATGGAGCGCGACGAACATGAACTCCCACGATAGCACGCTTTGGCGTGTTGTGCGGGATGCTACCATGAAATTTCTCCTTTTACTTCCAATGGTGCACGCCGTCCCCGACATTCTTGCCCGTATTGTGGATACCAAGCGCTGTGAACTGGCCCAGTTGGCCGGGGTGCGCGCGGATCTGGAGCGCCGGGCCGCGGATAGAACTCCTGCCCGTGACTTTCGCGCGGCGTTGCTGGAGAATCCGCCGGCGGTGATCGCCGAGATCAAGAAAGCCTCGCCGAGCAAGGGTGTGTTCCTGCACGACTACGATCCTGCTTCGATCGCGGGGCAATATCGCGACGGCGGTGCGGCGTGTCTGAGCGTGCTGACGGATCGCGACTACTTTCAAGGCAGCTTCGCCGACATGACCGCGGCTCGCGATGCGGTTTCCCTGCCGGTCTTGCGCAAGGATTTCACGGTGGACGATCTTCACGTGATCGAAGCGGCGGCGCATGGGGCGGATGCGATTCTGCTGATCGCGGCGATCCTGACGGAATCGGAAATGCGACGTATGCGGGAATTGGCCGCGACGTTCGGAATGGCCGCGCTGGTGGAGGTTCACGATGGCGAGGAACTGAAGGCCGCCATTGGTTCGGGAGCCACGATCATCGGTGTGAACAATCGCAACTTGCACACGTTTGAAGTTTCGCTGGAGACGGCGCTGAAGCTTGCGGAGAAGATTCCGGCCGCCGTGGTGAAGGTGGCCGAGAGCGGCATCCATTCCCGTGCCGATGTGGCCCAGCTTGCGGGCGCAGGCTATCAAGCCTTTCTGGTGGGCGAGCATCTTATGAAGTCGGGCGACGCGGCGGCTGCGTTGAGGAGTCTTCGCTCATGATGGTCAAGGTGTGCGGGATCACTCGGCGCGAAGACGCGGAGGCGGCGGTGGAAGCGGGAGCATCGGCCATCGGCTTTGTGTTTGTGAAGCGCAGTCCGCGTTACGTCACGCCGGAGCGCGCTGCCGAATTGGGCGGCGGATTGAAAGTTTTGAAAGTCGGAATTTTTGAAGACGAATCCGCGGCGGCGCTTGAAGAGATGGCGCGGGCGGCGAAGCTCGACGTGGTGCAGTTGTACGGCGGCGAAACGCCCACAGGCCCGCAAGTGTGGCGCGCGTTTCGTGTGAGCGTGGGCGTTGATCTGAAGCTGGCGGCGAACGCGGATGCGGTGTTGCTCGATGGGCCGGCGAACGGAATCGGCTTCGATTGGGCCGACGCGCGTGAGGTGGCGGGCAAGGTGATCGTCGCAGGCGGACTGAATCCATCGAACGTAGCCGAGGCGATCCGCGTGGCGCGCCCGTGGGGCGTTGATGCCAGCTCCGGTCTCGAAGTATCGCCGGGTATCAAAGACCACGACAAGATTCGCCGCTTTGTGCAAGCGGCTCAGGAGGCGGCATGAGCGTGAGCGCGGTACAACCCGATTCAACGGGACATTTCGGACCTTATGGCGGACGCTTTGTGCCGGAAGTGCTGATGGCACCGCTGGAAGAATTGGAGCTCGCCTACCGCGCGGCCAGCGCCGATCCGGCGTTTCAAGCGGAGCTGGACGACCTGCTGCACCACTACGCCGGCCGTCCCACGCCGCTCTACTATTGCAAGCGCCTGACAGAACAGTTGGGTGGCGCGAAGATTTATTTGAAGCGCGAAGACTTGTTGCACACCGGCGCGCACAAGATCAACAACAGCCTGGGGCAGGCTCTGCTGGCGCGGCGCATGGGCAAGAAGCGCATCATCGCGGAGACAGGGGCGGGACAGCACGGTGTTGCCACCGCGGCCGCGTGTGCGTTGTTCGGAATCGAGTGCGTCGTCTACATGGGCGAAGAAGACATGCGCCGCCAGCGCCCGAACGTCTTCCGTATGCGCCTGATGGGAGCCAAGGTCGTTCCCGTCCTAAACGGCAGCCGCACGCTGAAGGATGCGATCAGCGAGGCCATGCGCGATTGGGTGACGAATGTTCACACCACGCATTACTTGCTGGGCTCGGCATTGGGAGCGCATCCCTACCCGATGATGGTTCGCGATTTCCACCGCTGCATCGGCATCGAGGCTCGTGCGGATATTCTGAAAGCCGAAGGCCGCTTGCCGGATACGGTGATCGCGTGCGTGGGCGGCGGGTCGAACGCCATCGGCATCTTCCACGCGTTTCTCGAAGACGACGTTCAGTTGATCGGCGTCGAGGCAGGCGGGCGGAGCCTTACGTTGGGCGAACACGCGGCACGCTTTGAGGGTGGATCCCCCGGCGTGCTGCACGGGGCGCATAGTTACATGCTGCAGAATGACGACGGGCAGGCCGCGATTACGCATTCGATTTCGGCCGGACTCGATTACGTTTTGATTGGACCGGAGCACGCCCTGCTGCACGACCAACATCGCGCGGAGTACACCCATTGCAACGATGTGGACGCGTTGGTCGCCGCGCAACGTCTTGCGCGCACCGAGGGGATCATTCCCGCGCTGGAATCGGCGCACGCGGTGGCGGAAGCGCTTCGCCGGGCTCCGCAGGAACCGGGAAAAGTCTTCGTCGTGAATCTATCCGGCCGCGGCGACAAAGACACTGACATCTACAGAGAGAATCTACCGGAGCTGGATGCCCACTAGAATCCAACAACTGTTCGAACGCACGCGCACCGAAAAACGGGCTGCGCTGATTGGGTACCTCACGGCGGGAGATCCCACGCCGGAAAAGACGCCGGAGATTGCCGCGACGCTGATTCGCGCCGGTGTCGACCTCATCGAACTCGGCGTGCCGTTTTCTGATCCTGTCGCGGACGGACCGGTGATTCAGCGTGCTTCCGCGCGCGCACTGAACGCGGGCACCACGCTGCCGAAAGTCTTGGACATCGCCCGCCAGATCCGGGCCGCGTCGGAAGTGCCGCTGTTGCTGTTCACGTACCTGAATCCGGCGATGCACTACGGCTTCGCGAAGCTGGCCAAGGACGCGAAAGCCGCCGGGATCGACGGCGTGCTTCTGACCGACCTGAGCGTGGAAGAAGCCGCGCCCTACATGCAGCCCTTGCGCCACGCGGGACTGGATACGGTGTTCCTGGTGGCACCCACGTCCACGGACCGCCGCCTCAAACTGGTGTCCGAATTTTCCACCGGCTTCGTGTATCTGGTTTCGCGCACGGGTGTGACTGGCGAACAACAGGAGCTTTCCGATTCGCTGGGATCGCTGATCGACAAGACGCGCGCCATAACGACTCTTCCGCTGGCCGCAGGCTTCGGCATCTCGACGCCCAATCAAGCCAAGGCCGTGGCACGCATGGCGGACGGAGTGGTGGTGGGCAGCGCCATCGTGCGGCAAATCGAGACGGACCTGGGTGGGCTAGAATCGATGGTACGCGCCCTTTCTTCCAGCATGAGGGCGGAATGACAAGATGACACCTGAAGACGCTCAACGACTGCTCGCGGAAAACCGCGCCAAAATCGACGGCCTCGACCGCAAAATCGCGGACCTGTTGAATGAGCGCACGCGCATGGTGGAAGATATCGGCCGCGCGAAGACAGTGCTGGGAACGGCGGTGCAAGAGCCGCGCCGAGAAGAGAACGTCTTCCGCAACGTCACCACGCACAACAAGGGTCCGATCCCCGACGATGCGCTGCGCCGGATCTACGAACACATCATGCTGGAGATGCGCGCGTTGCAGGGCATGCAGCGCGAGCCTGATCCAAAGTGACCCCACCGGTAACGACGGTTGTCATCACGGGCGTCGGGCTCATCGGAGGCTCCTTCGCACTCGCGCTGCGAAAGGCTGGATTCACTGGCCGCATGATTGGTGTGAGTTCCCCGGCGACCGTCGAAAAAGCGCTGGCCGCCGGTGTCATTGATGAGGCGCTGCCGCTGGCCGAAGCTGCCGCGCAAGCTGACGTCATTTACCTGGCGCAACCGATCCAGCAGATTCTAGAAACGCTGGGCGCACTGGACCGTTACGCACGCCCCGGAGCGCTGATCACCGACGCGGGCAGCACCAAAGCGATGATTTGCAGTCACGCCGCGGCGAACATCCGGAAGGCGAGCTTCGTAGGCGGGCATCCCATGGCGGGCAAAGAATCGCGGGGCGTCGAAGCCGCGGATGCGGAGCTGTTCCGGGGCCGCCCCTACGTACTTACGGCGCGCGAACCTGAACTTGAGAAGTGGATCGAAGCCATCGGCGCACGCCTGGTCATTCTCGACCCCACCGAACATGATCGCCTGGTGGCGCTGGTTTCACACCTGCCGCAACTGCTTTCAACGGCCTTGGCTAGCGTGATCGCCGAGCAACCCGGCTCGGAGAAAGTAGCCGGGCCCGCCGCCAGCGACCTCACCCGTCTGGCGCTCAGCCCCTACGAGATCTGGCGCGACATCTTTGCCACGAATGCTCCGTCGATTGACGCGGTGCTTGGCACCTATATCGCGCGCCTGGAAACCTTGCGCGTGCAACTCCGCAGTCCGGAGATGGAACGCGTGTTCGAGAAAGCCGCCTCCTCAGCCCGCGAATTGCGGAAGGGTTAGGATTTCAACCCCTTTCAGTTTGGTTGCTATACTGGCGTTTCCATCCTCGTGCAAAAGATTCCAACCAACCTTTCCGATGTATGGGAGCTGCAGCCCGACATCTTTGAAGACGAGCGCGGCTCCTTCATGGAGACCTATAGCCAGCGCCGCTTTGCCGAGCTCGGTATCCAAGAGCAGTTCGTGCAGGACAACCATTCCTGGACGCTGAAGAAACACACCTTGCGCGGGCTGCACTACCAGATCCATCGTCCGCAAGCGAAGCTCTGCCGCGTTATCGAGGGCGAGGTTTTGGACGTGGCTGTAGACATACGGCTGGGCTCCCCCACCTTCGGTAAGTCCGCTGTGGTGACGCTCTCCGCGCGCAAGCGCAACCTGATCTACATCCCCTTTGGATTTGCTCATGGGTTCCTCGTGACCCAGGAACCAGCGCAGTTCCTATACAAGTGCAGCGATTTCTATAGCAAGGCGGACGAACGCGGCATTTACTGGGGTGACCCGGCTCTGGACATAGACTGGGGCACGGCGACTCCGCTGTTGCACGCGCGCGATGCGGAGTTCCCGAAGCTTGCCGACGCACCGCGCTCGGATCTGCCGGTTTACGCGTAGAGTTTTCAGCCGTGTTAGCATAGCCCCAATCCGGGTGTTCCGCGTTCCGGTTCCCATGGGTCTAATCAGGGAAGACCAAGTCTTGTAAAGGGAAGACCAAGTCTTGTAAAAGGGGTACTACGTTATGAAGAGAGTTCTGTTGCTGAGCGCGCTGGCCATGTTTGGCGGTCTGGCGTACGCCGATACACTGGAGACGGTGTTTTTCCGGGCTGACATGACCACCGCCAACGAAGTGCCGGCGATCACGGGCGTGAACGCCTCGGCGCGTGCGATTATCTCGGCGCACATTCGCCGCAATGACGCGGGGGCGATTGTTTCCGGGCTGGTGGACTTCGACGTGGATTACAACTTCGTGGACAACGAAGGAACGTTTACCGGGCTTCACATCCATGACGGACTAGCCGGCGCAAACGGCGGCGTGACTATTAACACCGGGCTGGCCACCGCGGACGGGATTGCAGCCAGCGGCACGGGCAACATTTTGCGGCAGGCTCCGGCAACCAGCGCCGCGGCCCTGGCCACGCTCAACTCCATGCTGGTGGACCCATCGCGGCATTATGTCAACTTGCACACCACGGCGCACACCGGCGGCGTGGTGCGGGCGCAACTCTCGCGCGCGGAAATGCGTATCTCGCGCGTCACCATGGACCCTGCGAATGAAGTGCCGGCCGTCACCTCCGACGGCCGCGGCACCGGCAACCTGACGTTCCTTGCCACGCGCGATGCCAACGGCAGCATCAACGCGGGCACCGTGCTTTTTGAAACCGCCTACAGTTTCGGCAGTCCGGTGACTTTCTCCGGATGGCACATCCACACCGGTGGCGCGGGCGTGAACGGGGGAGTGGTGATCAACACCGGCGTTTCGACGGCCAGCACCGATGGCCAAAACGTAACTTCCGGCGTCATCCGCCGCCGGGTGGACGTCACCAGCGGAGCCGCACTCACCGCCCTGCAAGGCATCTTCGTCAACGCGTCTAATTACTATCTAAACATCCACACCACGGTGAATGCGGGCGGCGTAATGCGCGGCCAGTTGGAAGATACAACCGTCAATTCCTACCAGATTTCGATGAGCACCGCGAACGAAGTTCCCGCCATTACGGGCTTGGAAGCGAGCGCGATTGCCAAGGTCAGTGTATTCTCCAGCCGTAGCAGTGCGGGAACGGCAGTCTCAGGCACTGTGATCTTTGACGTGACTCACAACTTTCCGGCCGGCACGATCTTCACTGGACTGCACATCCACACCGGCGTGGCGGGCGTGAACGGAGGCGTCTCCATCAACACGGGCATCGGCGGCGCGGCCGCGGTGACCACAACCACCGGCGTGGGCAACATCTACCGGGCCGTGGACGTGAGTTCGCTGGGCGCAGCGGCGTTGACCGCCATGCAAGGTCTGATGGCGAATCCGGCAGGCTTCTATATCAACCTGCACACCACGACGAATGCCGGCGGTGCCGTGCGTGGGCAGCTGGGATCGGGAGCGCTCAACGCGCCAGTGGTCCCGGTTGGAGGCGTGACGAACAATGCCAGCTACAATCTTGCGGGCACAACCGTGGCTCCCGGCTCCATCGCGGCGGTCTTCGGCAGTGACATGACCAACGGCGCGATTTGCGTCTACACCCAAGGTTGCAATCCGCGCTTTGACGCCGGCAAGATGACGTCCAGCATGGCAGGGACCTCCGCGACGGTGAACGGCGTCGCAGCGCCGATGTTCTACACCACGCCGGGGCAAATCGGGATTCAGATCCCGGTGGAGACCACTGGCGCGACAGCCACGCTCATCGTCAAGGCTGAAGGGCTTTCGAGCGCTCCGCAGACGATTGCACTCGAACCCGCCGCACCCGGTATATTCACCATCGCCAGCGACGGTCGCGGCGCAGGGTCGATCACACACACCAACGGACTTCCGGTCAGCGCGGCGAATCCGGCGGCGCGGGGCGAGGCGTTGGTGCTTTATGCCACCGGTCTGGGAGCGATGACTCCCGCAGTGGCCACTGGAACCATCGCCCCCTCCACGTCGCGTCTGGCCACGCAGCCCGTCTTGACGGTCGGCGGGGTTCCTGCGACGGTCTCATTCGCAGGGCAGTCGGGATGCTGCGTTGGTCTCAACCAGATCAACTTTACGGTTCCGGCCAGCGCGCCCACGGGTGCTGCGGTAGCTGTTGTGGTCTCTTCCGGAGCCAAGAACAGCAACACGGTTACGCTCGCGATCAAGTAGCTCCCATGAAGAAAATCCTGCTCTTGGGCGCGCTAGCCACGCTGGCGGCCCACGCGCATGAGATCCGCACGCTGGAAACCGCGTACTTCCGGGCGGACCTTTCTACCGCCGACGAAGTCCCGGCGGTGACCGGCGTAAACGGGTCGGCCCGCGCTATTATTGCCGCGCACATCCTGCGTGACGAGTCCGGCGCTATCATTTCCGCCGTGGTGGATTTTGACGTCGATTACACCTTTGCTGACAGCGACGGAACCTTTACTGGTCTGCACATTCACGACGGAGCCGCGGGAGCTAACGGCGCGGTCACTATCAATACCGGTTTGGCCGCCGCGGATGCGATCCGGGCGGAGGGTACGGGAACCATTTTCAGAGCAGCCTCGGTGAGCAGCGCCGCGGCTCTCGCCACGATTCGATCCATGCTGGTGGACCCGTCCAGGCATTATGTCAACCTGCACACGACGCTGCATGCCAGCGGGGTGGTCCGCGCGCAGCTGTCGCGTGCCGAGATGCGGGTGATCCGGGCCACGCTGGACCCCGTCAACGAAGTCCCCGCGGTCACCTCCGATGGCAGGGGGTCGGGCAACCTTGTCTTCCTGGTCACGCGCGATGGCAACGGCAGCATCAACGCGGGCACCGTGACCTTTGAGACTGCTTACAGTTTCGGAAGCCCCGTAACATTCAGCGGCTGGCACATCCATACCGGAGGAGCGGGCGTCAATGGAGGCGTGGTCATCAATACTTTGATTGCTGCTACGAACGCGGATGTGCAGAATGTGACCAGCGGAACCGTGCGCCGCCGAGTGGACATAACTGGGGGCGCGGCGCTGACCGCATTGCAGGGCATCTGGGCCAACCCGGCGAACTACTATCTGAATATCCACACCACCACGAACCCCGGTGGTGTCATGCGCGGCCAGTTGGAGCCGACGGTGCGGAATACCTACCAGGTTCTGATGGACCCTGACCAGGAGATCCCTTTTGTTATCGGACTTGCCGCGGACGCTGCGGCGACCATCACGGTATATTCAACGCGCAACGCCGCGGGTGCCGTGAGTTCCGCGACGGTTGTATTCGACCTCACCCACGAATTCCGCGGCAGTGCCACCTTCACCGGACTGCACATCCACAGCGGTACGCCCGGAGTTGCGGGACCGGTGGTGATCAATACGGGCATCGGAGGCTCTGCCACGGTTACCGACGCCGATGGGGTGGGGAACATCTATCGGGCTGTCGACGTGAGCGCTCTGAATGCTACGGCGTTGGCGGCGGTGCAGGGCCTGTTGATCAATCCGGCTGCCTACTATGTAAATCTGCACACCACCGCCCATACGGGTGGAGCAGTCCGCGGCGCATTAAATTCGGCCGCGCCGGGCCGGCCAGTCATCAACCGGGGCGGCATCCTGAACAACGCCAGTTACGCCGCAAGCGTGGCCCCCGGGTCCATCGCGGCTATCTTCGGGTCCAATCTGACGAACGGAGCTCTGTGCCTATCCACCGAGGGGTGCTTCCCGCGCTTTTCCGAGGGGCAGATGGGGACTGCGATGGGCGGGACCAGCGTGACCGTCAACGGGATTCCGGCACCGGTCTTCTTCGTGACGCCCACGCAGTTGGCCGTGCAGATTCCGGTTGAGGTAACCGGCTCCACCGCCAGCATCGTTATCAACGCCGATGGAAGAGCGGGCGCTCCAGAGGCGGTGGCGTTGGAGACGGCTTCGCCGGGTTTGTTTTCCATGACCGGCGACGGCAAGGGTCCGGCAGCAATCACGCACACCAACGGGGTCCTGGTGACGGCCGCCAATCCAGCCGCGCCCGGCGAAACGCTGGTGCTCTACGCCACGGGTATGGGCGGGATGACGCCGCCCGTCGCCACGGGAATGCTGCCTTCAGAAGTATCCCGCGCCGCCGCCGAACTTACGCTGACAGTAGGCGGCGTACCCGCGACCGTGTTATTCGCGGGCCACTCCGGTTGCTGCGCTGGACTGAACCAAATCAACTTCACCGTGCCCGCCGGAGCCCCCGTAGGAGGCTCCGTGGCGGTAGTCGTCTCGATGAACGCCAAGTCCAGCAACCCGGTCACCTTGGCGGTTCAATAGCCCCACTCGTAAAGAGCGGGGCTTCTCACTAATTCCCCCCACTCCTGGTCAGATCCAACGACACCGTCGCCTGATCGCAGTTGGTGGGATTCGCAATCTCGCAGATCCGGTAGACCAGCGAGTAGAGTCCGGATTCCGTCTTCCCCAGCACGTCCACGGACCCGTCCGTCAGATCCAAGCGGATCTTGTTACTGACCGGTAGCAGCGAAACCATGGACAGCCGCACGTTCGCGACCGTGGCCCGCGCCCCGGCCAGCGTATCGTTCCACAACACGCTTGCCAGGGCCGTATTCGCCACCTTTGACGATGCCCGGGCCGAGTCATACACCGCATCAATCAGGTACGGATTCACCGTGACCGAGACGGTAGCCTGGTCACAATTGGACGGGCTGCCGATCTCGCAGATCCGATACACCAGTGTCTGACCGCCCAGCGCCGTACCCGCGGCCACGCTCACCGCGCCATTCGCGGCCAGCGTAATCCCGGCGCTGGTTGAAGACACCAGCGAAAGCTGGACATTTGCCAGGGACGCCGTACCGGTTCCGAACTTGTCGTTCGCCAGCACGTTCGCCACCGCGATTCCGCCGCCCCGCGTTGTTGCGCCCGCGTCATTCACCGCATCGACGAAATAGGGGATCACCTCTAACGAAACCGTCGCTTGGTCGCAGTTGTTCAAGCTGGCGGCCTCGCAGATCCGGTAGACCAGCGTGTGCGCGCCGAACGGCGTTCCGGCGGCAACGTTGACGAAACCCGATGCCGTGATCGTCACGCCGGCGTGCGTGGAGGAGACCTGCGTTACCCGCACGTTGGCCGTGGTTGCGGGCAGCGCGTTCAATTTGTCGTTTAGCAGAGCGTTCACCGCTGTCTTGCCGGTGTTGCTGACGGCGCTTTCATCCACGGCGTCAATCACGTAGGGCAGGCGCACATTGACGCTGACCGTTGCCTGATCGCAGTTCGCCGGGCTGGTGGTCTCGCAAATCTGGTAGACCAACGAATGCGCGCCCGCAGGCGTGCCAATCTCGACGGAGACTGCTCCGGTGGCCACGTTCAAACTGAGGCCGGAGTTGCTCGCGGAAACCTGCGAAAGCGTGACGGTAGCCAGCGTGGCCCGGACGCCGCCCAACGTATCGTTGACCAGGACGTTCGCCACCGCCGTGCCGCCCGCATTGGAGACCAGCGTCGCCGGAGCCGTGTCATTCACTGCGTCGATCACGTAGGGGTAAATCACGGCACCTGGGTCCGATGTAATGGCCAGGCCGTTGACGCCGGAACCGACGGGGATGGTGAGGCGGATCGCGTTGGTGTTGACGGACGCGATGGAAACCGAGGCAGCCGGAATCGTCATGTAGAGATCCTTGCGGTCCGGCGTGACTGCCATGCGCGCCACGGGAGCCGGAATCGCGATGGTGGCGATGGTGGTGTTGCCGTAGGTTTCGATCACTGCGACGTTGCGGAACGCAATGCCGCCGCAACCGTAGACCGAACAAACCAGGTTGCTCCCCTGTACGCCCGCATAGAGGCGCGAACCATCCGGCGTCAGTGCCAGCGCACTTACCGATCCATTCACCCCGATGGAGCGGGTGACCGAATTCGTGGCCGTGCTGACTTCGCTCAAGCTGCTGCCGGAGGCCGCGTACAAGCGCTGGCCATTGGACATCATCGCCAGCGACGCCGCCGGAATTGCCGTTTCTGTCGCGGTGAGAGATGCCGTATCAATCGCCGACAACACGCCGGCGGCCACATAAGCGCGCGATCCGTCGGGCGTCAGGACAATTTCGCTGGCGGATCCGGTTCCCGGCACCGTGGCTCCGGCTGTCCCGGCTGGCAAATCGATTACCTGCACGCCCGCGGTGGTACCCACATAGAGACGACCGCCGTCCGGTGCCACGGCTAGCGCTCCCGGTCCCGCGCCCGTCGTGATGGTGCTGGTTACGCCCAAAACCGCGGCATCAATGACCGAGACGTAGCCAAAACTCGGATGGCTGACATAGGCCCGCGAGCCGTCGGGACTCACCGCCACCCGCGAAGGTCCGGAGCCAACAGGTACCGTCGCCTTGATCGCTGATGTAGCGGTATCAATGATGGTTACCGTGCTCGCGGTCGAACTGACCACATAGGCGTGTTTGGGAGCAGCCTGACTGGGCATCACCCCCATCAACAGGCCGAGGAAGGAAGAAGGCAGCACGCCGTAGCGTCGCAAATTCATGTTTGGTATTACCCCTTTGCACGCTTAGATAGTACTGCGGGGGGGATCGTAACAGGATTTGCGAAACTATCTGCCTTCTAGGGCAAACCAGGACAGCGCATAAGGTCTGTCCTGGTCAGCCAAGGTAGGGAATTCACGTACAAACTGCGAACAGAAGGACTTTACGGGTGGCCGACGTTCTCGGCTTGCAGGCCCTTGGGGCCGGTCTTGACCTCAAATTCCACTTCCGCGCCTTCATCCAGCGTCCGGTAGCCCGAAGCCTGGATCGCCGAGAAGTGCACGAACACATCTTCGCCGCTGGCCCGTTGGATAAATCCGAAGCCCTTCGCGGCGTTAAACCATTTGACAATGCCCTTTTCTCTCACTACTTTAGATCTCCCTTTTTGCTCCGGCGATGGCCGGACACTCCGTCAAAACCTTGCCATTGTCTCACGGCGTTTTGCGGAATGCAATGGGGCTGCGCGCTGTAGTTTGGGCCGTCATCCGCCGATAGCCTGGGTATGAGATTCCTGTTCCAAGTCGGCGTGGTTGTCGCTGCCGGAATGCTGCTTGCCGGTTGCGAGAGCGGTGTTTTCGACGACCAGGCGGCTCAGGCATTGATCGAATCCTCCAAACTGGCGCTGAGCGGCGAACAGGTTCTGCTCACTCCAGAACAAGTCCTGTGCGGCGAGAAAAAGGGCTTGTGGCTCATCGATCAAACCGACGGCGGCAATGCCCTCGGACGTCTGGAGGCACCGGCGCGCGAATTGCTCTTCGGGGACGACGTACGCATGGGGGACCACAAATTCACCAACCCCTATATCCAGCTTCGCGGAGACTTTGACGTCAAGATCCAGAAATTCATAAAGCTGACCGAAGAAAACGCGGACGTAAAGGTGGTGGAGGCCAAACTCGGCGTAATCGTAAAGCATGAGTGCTTCCCGCAGCCGCTTGCACTTTTGGGAATCGACCGCGGAGACTTCTCTGAAGAAGCCGCTCCCCGCATCCGTCTACGGCAGCACAATGGCTGGCGGGCGGACCAAGTTCTCCACTAACGCTTAATTCGCTTGACGCACTTCCCATAAGGGGCGTATACTCTCTCCCAGCCTAGGAGCCTAGGGACGGGTCTGCTTAAGAGGGGATGCGATGCGGATAATCAGAGCTGCGGGTTTCTTGCTGGCAGGGGTTTTGGCCTTCGGACAAACGGATCGCGGGACCATCACGGGTACCGTTGTCGATCCATCGGGAGCGGTTCTGTCCAATGCCGCCGTTGAGGCGCGCAACAGCGCCAACGGGCAGGTCTTCACGGCTGCCACCACGGCTACCGGCAACTACACCTTGCCGCAGCTTCCGGCTGGCGCTTACGAGCTCAGCGTCACCGCATCGGGATTCAAAAAATACAACCGCCCGGGCCTGGATCTTGCACCTACGCAGACCATGCGCATTGACGTGTCCATGGAGGTCGGCTCAGCTGCGGAGTCGGTTACGGTGACGGCGGAGGCTACGTTGCTTAAAACGGAAAGCGGCGAAGTAGCGCAGAACGTCACGGTGGCACAGCTGAATCAACTCCCGATTCTGGGTGTTGGTCCTAGCCAGGGCTCCGCTGCCGGCGTCCGCAATCCTTGGGCCCTCGCGCTGCTGGTACCCGGAGCCGTCTACGGCGTCGCCAATGGCACGCCCGCCCTAGTGGTAAACGGAGCGCCAGTCAACACTGCCTCCTATCGCATTGAGGGTATGGACGCGGGTAATAACGGTACGCTGGCCCAATTCACGATGGAGGTGCAGCCCAGCGCGGAGGCCATACAAGAAGTTGCTGTGCAGACCAGCAATTTCGCGGCCGAGTACGGCGCGGTTGGGGGAGGACTCTTCAACGCTTCCATGAAGTCCGGCACCAACGACTATCACGGCAGCGTGTACGAGTACTTCGTGAACGAAGCGCTGAATGCGCGTCAGCCCTACACCAACCTATTGGACCGCGCTCGCCGTAGTGACTACGGCATTTCGTTGGGTGGCCCCATCCGCATCCCGAAAGTGTACAACGGAGCCAACAAGAGCTTCTTCTACTTTAACTGGGAACAATTTCTGGAAAAACGTTTAATTTTTACCTCGATCGCAACAGTGCCCACGGCGGAGTATCGCAACGGCGACTTCGGACTCTTAAGCGGTCGCGCAGGTGGTTTCAACCTGGCCACCAGCGCAGGTGATTTCCGCGACCCGCTGGGCCGCACGGCTCCTGTAAGCCAGATCTTCGATCCCACCACGCAGCGGCCAGTCACCTGTGCCCCGGCAACCATCAACCCCACGTGCGTTGGATTAGGTCAACAGGGCAACTCCATCCTGACGCGCGACGCGTTTGTGGGGAACCGAATTCCGGTGTCGCGTTTCGATCCGGTTGCGGCCGCGATTCAGAGCAAGTATATTCCGCTGCCGACGGGCCCCACCGCCTCGCGGGCGGGTTTGAACTTCAACAACGGTTTCCGCAGTCAGCGGACCACGGAAATCCCCTCACTGAAGCTCGACCAGACGCTTGGCTCCAAGGGCCGGCTCTCGTTCTACTGGTCCGGCACGCGCACGGCCGATCAGTACCCGGCGGTGGGTTCGCCGGGCGTTCCGGAAGGTTTCCCAGATGCGATCACGACTACGATCGCGAATTTCGACCGCTCCTACACCCTCCGTTTGAACTACGACTATGCGATTTCGCCCACGTTGCTGCTGCATTTGGGCATGGGCTACCAGCAGAATAACTTGTGGGATTGGACGCCGATCCTGGATTTCGATCCGCTGAAGGAAATCGGACTCAAGGGCACGAAGATCGCCCGCAGTTTCCCGCGCATGACTTTCGACGGCGTGTCGCAGGCCGTCGGCGGGATGAACAGCATGGGTGCACTGTTCCAGACGCGGCAGATGATGCAGAAGCCGCAATCCAACGCCAGCGTGACCTATGTCCGCGACAACCATACGTACAAAGTGGGCGCGGAGTGGCGCATTGAGGGCAACCCGCAATATACCTTCGCGCAGCCTGGTTGGCATGTGGATGGATCTTTCGGCTTTACCGGATCGGCCACGGCGAATCCAGCGCTGGAAGATGTAGCGCTGACGCGGGGCAGTTCTGGCTTCTCCTACGGCAGCTTCCTGTTGGGCCGCAGCACGAGTTTTGGTATCGGTGCGCCGGTGGCTTACAAGTATGGACGGCAGCAGTACGGAATCTTCATCCAGGACACCTGGAAGGTCACGCGCAAGTTTACCTTGGACTACGGTCTCCGATACGACTGGGGTGGGTATCCGCGCGAAACCTACGGACGCATCGCGAGCTTCGATCCGAAGCTCGCGAATCCCAGCGCAGGCGGGCACCCGGGTGGTGTGACGTATGAAGCCACCTGCAATTGTCGGCTAGCTAAGAACTATCCCTGGGGCTTTGGACCGCGTGTGGGCTTCGCCTACCAGATCAATCCAAAGACGGTGTTGCGTGGCGGGTTCGGTCTCGTCTACAACGTGACAACGGTTCCAGGCAGCAACCCGCTTTCCTACCAGTTCGGAGACACTCCGGCCTTCGGGCAGGCGCAGAATTTCACCCTGGGTGACGGCATCCCTTCGGCGTTTAATCCCGTCTTCCCCAATCTGAGCCCTGGGGCACTTCCGGCGCTGCCGGGGACCGTAGGCGCGTCTCCAGGCTACATCGACCCGAACCTGGGCCGCCCGGCGCGCCAAGCCCAGTGGTCGATCGGCTTCCAACGGGAAATCAATCGCAACCTAGTGGTCGAGGCTTCCTACGTCGCAAATCGTGGTGCGTGGTGGAGCGCGGGCGCTTTGACACCTGTGAACGTTTTGTCCGCCGCCGATCTTTCGCGGTATGGATTCGCAATTGGCAACCTACCCGACGCCAGCACGCTGAACACGCAAGTGCGCCAGTTGACCACCACGCAGCGATCCACCCTGGCGGCGCGGGGCATCAATCTGCCATATTCGAATTTCCCGGGCACCCAGAACGTGTTCCAGAGCTTGTTGCCGTTTCCTCAGTACAGCAACACCATTACAACCACAGGAGCGCCGCTGGGCAGGACTTGGTACGACTCACTGCAGACCACGATCACGCAACGCCTGTGGCAAGGCCTGTCGGTGAACGCCAATGTGACTTGGGCTAAGACGCTTGACTTGCTGTCTTCGCCGGACGTTTTCAACCGGAGCATGGGCAAGAACCTTGCCGGTAACGATCTACCGTTGCAGGTACGTATCTCCGCGCAGTACATTACTCCGAAGGCGGAGTTCGCGGGTAGGGTCCTGGGCTACGTTCTGAGCGATTGGACGCTAGGTGTCTACATGCAATATCAGAGAGCGCCCGCTCTGGGGCGTCCCACTACCCTCAACGCGAATCCGATCAGCCGCTGGCTGAATCGCGGACCTGGCACCGCGCAGCGTGTCGACGGGCAACCTCTGTTCACCACCAACTGGGTGGATCTGGACGGCAAGACGCGCACGGACGAGTTGGACATCAACTGCCATTGTTACGATCCGCGCACGACACAGGTGCTGAACCCCGCCGCTTGGGCCAACATTCCGGATGGGCAGTGGGGCGCGCAGCAATCGACCTTCCGGGAATATCGCGGGTACCGCTATCCGAATGAGAATCTGAACTTCGGGCGCACCTTCCGCATCAAGGAACGCGTAACATTCAACGTACGTGCCGAGTTCTCTAACGCCTTCAACCGGACGCGCTTGCCGCAACCGGTGGCCGCTGGCTCCTACTTGGCTCCGATCGTCAAGGGTGGCGGCATCAACACCGGTGGCTTCGGCGCGGTGCTGCCGACCAACGTGCTGGACGTCCGCAACGGTACCATCGTGGCAAGAATCACATTCTAGCGTCAGCCTGATGAAACACAAACTTCTTCTTCCAGCAGCTGTCTTGATCGCCGCGGCTGCGGCGCTCTCCCAGCAGCCGCCTCCAGCGCCGCGGACAACTGGACCGGGCATTCAGACCGGCGCGGATTCCAACAACGCCTCGGTCGTTGCAACGTGCAAGGCTCCGCCCCCTGGCCGCGGAGGTGGCGCAGCCAAGGGTGGGGCGCCGAAGGCCGGTGCTCCGAAAGCCGCGCCTGCGCCGTCCTTGCGTGAGTACAGCATCGCCGCCATCCCTGGCGTCGTCAACGCAGGAGCGCAATGGAAAGAAGTCTGGACCGTCGACGGCAACAACGCCGATGGCATCATTGCCGACGCCAACGGCGACCTGCTCATCGCCCAAAATGACAACAGCGCCGTCGTGCGCCTGGATGCAGCTGGAAAGTTCAGCATCGCCTACACAGGCACCAACACCGGCGGCTCGCTCACGATGAACTCTAAAGGAGCGCTCTTTATCCTCAACCGCGGCCTCATGCCGTCCATCGAACAGCTCGCCCCCAAGCGCCAATACCTCACGGACCGCCTGCCCAACGGCGACACGCTCGACTGCCTCGGCGGCGTGCTCAATGACGCGACATCGGACAGCAAAGGCGGAGTCTACTTCACCAGCGGCACCGTCTACTACGCCGACGCGAAGGGGAAGATCACGCGCTACGGCGAGATGCTGGGCACCAACGGCATCATGCTCAGCGCCGATGAGAAAACCCTCTTTGTCACCAACGGTGGCACGCTCGCCGCGTTCGATGTGAAGGGTGACGGCTCACTCACCAACCAGCGCGAGTTCACCAAGTGGGAAGGCGGCGGTGGCGACGGTTCTACGTTTGACAGCGAGGGCCGGCTCTACGTGACCACCGGCGCCGGAATTCAAGTGATCGACAAGGCAGGTAAGAATCTCGGCATGATCCCGACGCCGCGCGGCACCATCAGCGTGACCTTCGGCGGCGCGGACCGCAAGACGCTCTACGCCGTTGCCCGTGACAACGCCCTCAACAAGGACTGGATCATTGCGCTGCCCATGCTCTCCACCGGCGGCAGGCCGCGCGCGAAGTAGCTATCCGGCGCGTTCCGACGCCTCGTTCGCATCGCCGAAGACCTCTTCACGGATGATGCGCTCTGTAGCCTCAGTGAGGTACTCATTGAGCGCTTCTTTCAGTTCCTGATATTCCGGCCACAGCGTGGTCTCAACGAAGCCTTTGGGGACCCGCACCATCACAGTTGTGTAGCGTTGCCGTTTGTAGCGGTACGGCTCCAGCCGATGGCGGCGGCACAGTGCGGAGAACAGACGGCGCTGCCAGCGATCCGGCAAGGAGAACTGAAACTCCGTGGCGAGTTCGACCTTTGGCGCGGAACCGAGACCTTTCTTGATCCGCTCCATCGCGGCCGCCGCAGCGGCGCGTTCACCGGTCGTAGTGGCCCCCTCAAACAGGGCGGCAATCTTCCGAAGCTTCTCGCGAAGCTGCGCTTCACTGGTCACCGGACCCTGCCGCCCGCGACCACCGCGTGCGCCGACAACTTCTGAGTGCCCTTGCGCACTCCCTTGTAGTTGTCCACGAAGTCGAAGCTGCCTTGTGCCAGCGTGAGCACCGCGATGTCCGCAACTGCGCCAGTGCGCAGCGTGCCGTAGGACTTGAACGTAGTGATGCTGCGCGCGGCGTTCGCGGTCACGCATGCGATCACCTGGTTCAAGGGCATCCCGAGCAAGAGGAACTTCGACATTGTGCTGGGGAGGTCGAAGACCTGTTCGGTTCGCGACGTGGCGTTGAGGTCGGTCGAGATCGTGTCCGGCGCGAAGCCCTGCTGCAGCGCGCTCTGCGCCACCTCCCAGGTCCAATGCTCATTGCGGCCGTTGCCGAAATCGAAACGGACGCCGCGATTGCGGGCCGCGAGCACCTCGGGCAGGATCTTGCCTTTGTCGTCCATGATGCCGTGCGGCGGTGGCGCGTACAAGTGGGTGACGATGTCGCCCGGTCGCAGCATCGCCAACAGGCCCGGCAGTGGCGATGCCGTGTCTCCCATGTGGATCATGATCGGAAGTTTGACCGCGTCGGCAACCACACGGGCCCGGCGCAGCACCTCCACGTCCTGGTCCTTGGCAACCCCGCGCGACAGCCGCGCCTTGATCCCCACGATCCACTCGCGGTTGCGCTCCACCGCCGCGCGGCACTTGCCGATGTCCGCGGGCTCCAAGCCATCCAGGAACTCCGCGCGTCCGTTGGGAGCATTGCCCAGCCGGGCGATGTTCAGGAAGATCCGCATACGGTTCGCGGTGCGAGCGATGCCGACCAATTCATCCAGGTTGTCAGCGCCCCGGGAACCGCCGTCGCACAGCGAGGTCACCCCGGTGTTCAGCACTTCGGATGGGGGCAGCATCGTGTCGCCGGCGTGCATGTGGACGTCGATCAAGCCGGGCGTTACCAGCTTGCCTGTCGCGTCGATCGTCTGCGTGCCGCTGAGGTTCGTGCCGATGCGGGCGATCTTGCCCGCCTGCACGGCCACGTCGGCAATGCGGTCGATCTTCTGCGCCGGGTCAATCAAGCGCCCGCCTTTGATCACCAGGTCGTAGCCGGCTCCCCACAATCTCGCGCCGGAAGCCAGCAGCGCACCACCCACAAAACTCCGTCGATCTAGCATGAGACCAATTATAAGTAACAATGAAAGATGGGAACAGTCGGCATCGATTTCGGGACAACCAATAGCTCCATCGCGCGCAGCATGGACGGGTCAGTCGAGCTGGTGCGCTTTCCGTTCCTGGGCGGGAGCACGGAATCGTATCGCTCTCTTCTGTATCTGGAGAAGGCCAAGAACAAGCTGGCGTCGTGGACCGGGCCGGCGGGCATAGAGCGCTACCTGGCGCATGAATCGCCGGGGCGCTTGATTCAATCGCTCAAGTCGTTTCTCACCAGCCGGACTCTGCTGACCACGGAAGTCTTCGGCGTGCGCGTCACCGTTGAGGAACTCATCGCGCGCATTCTGCGCGACCTGCGCGAACAGGCCGAGCGCGCGTTTGATGCTCCTATCACCTCCGCCATCGCTGGCCGGCCTGTGCGCTTCGTGGGTGCGGAGTCCGAAGCGGACAATACTTACGCCGAGGGGCGTTTGCGCGCTGCATACGAACTTGCTGGATTCACGAACGTCGAGTTTGAGTTGGAGCCTGTAGCCGCCGCGCACTTCTACGAATCCACGCTCGATCATGAAGAACTCATCCTCATCGGCGACTTCGGCGGCGGTACCAGCGACTTCTCGCTGATCCGCGTCGGGCCACGCGGACGCAGGCAGGCGGACTTGGTGGGGAACGCAGGAGTCGGCATTGCGGGTGATGCGTTTGATGCCAAGATTGTTCGCCATCTGGTTTCACCCCACTTGGGCGCGGGCACGAAGCTCCGGTCCGTGGATAAGCTGTTGCCGGTGCCCACCTGGGTCTACGCGAAACTGGAGCGGTGGCATCACTTATCGTTTCTCAAGGCTCGGGATACGATGAACCTGCTGTCGAGTGTCCGTGCCCAGGCGGTGGAACCGGAGAAGATCGAGGCGCTGATCCACCTGGTCAATGAAGACCTCGGCTACAACTTGCATCAATCCGTTCAGAAGACGAAGTGCGCGCTTTCCTCCGCGAAGTCGGCACCGTTCCGCTTGTCTGACGGAGCCATTGAGATCGATGCCGCGGCGAAGCGGTCGGCGTTTGAGAAGTGGATCGGCAGTGAACTGCAAGAGATCGAAACATGTGTGGACGAGTTGCTGCGGGGCGCGGGCGTTGGGGCCCCTGCTGTTGACAAAGTGTTCCTAACCGGTGGTTCGTCGTTTGTTCCCTCGGTTCGCAGCATCTTCGAAACCCGCTTCGGCGCGGACAGGATTGAGACCGGGAGCGAGTTTACGTCGGTGGCGCAAGGGCTGGCTTTGAAGGCGGATCTACGTTAAACTTTTTCGAGTGAACCTCTACAAGCTAGCCGTCCTCATTCTTGCCGCCTGCGCGCCGGTGCTTGCGCAACGCGGATTTCTGGAAGGGACGCCCAGGCCTCCCGCGCCGATTCCGACGGGTCCGGCGCCGAAGACGCCCGACGGCAAGCCAAGCTTCGCGGGTGTGTGGAATTCGCCCAACTTCGGCAATACCGGTACCCCGCTGCCGCTACAGGAGTGGGCCAAGAAACAAGCCGAAGACAACCACAAGAACGACGACCGCGACGATCCCGAGGCCAAGTGCCTGCCGGGAGGCGTGCCGCGCATCTCGCCCTATCCTATGAAGATTGTGCAGACGCCGGAGTTGATCGTGATGCTGTTCGAGGGCAACGTTCATTCCTACCGGCAGTTCTTCTTGGACGGGCGACCGCATGACAAAACGCTGGACCCCAGTTTCATGGGCGAATCCATAGCGCATTGGGAAGGCGACACGCTGGTTGTCGACACCGTCAACTTCAATGACCGGACGTGGATTAGCACCGGCTCCGCGGCGCCGCACACCGATAAGCTGCACACCATCGAGCGCTACCGGCGCGTGGATAAGGGACACATTGAGGTGGAGATCACGCTGGAAGATCCCGGCGCGTTCACCAAGCCGCATACGTTCAAGCGGGAGCACACGCTGGACACGGAGTGGGAGATTCACGAGTACGTCTGCAACGATTTGGTGTTGGACCTGAGCCGCTAGGAGAGAAGCTATGAAATCGAATTCAAAACTCGGATACGCGCTGGTCGGCCTGGTGGCATTGGGTGCGGCGGCGATTCCCGCCGTGGCGCATCACGCCTTCGCGGCGGAGTTTGACCTCAATAAGCCGTTCAGCGTGAGCGGCGTGGTGAATCGCGTGGCGTGGCAGAATCCGCACGTGTACGTATTTCTAGATTCGAAAGACGCAAGCGGCAAGACCGTCACCTACGCGATGGAATGCAACAGTGTGAACACGCTGGTGCACAAGGGCTGGACGCGCGATGCTTTGAAGAAGGGCGACCAAGTCACCATCAGTGCTTATGGAGCGAAGGACCCGCGCCCGCTGAAAGACGGCTCCATCCACGCCAACGCGCGGTCCATTCAGTTCGCCAACGGCAAGAATGTCTCGGCCGGTTCTTCGGCCGGGGAAGAAACTTCTAAGAAGTAGAGCGGCGAAGGGGCTACAATAAGAAGACCCCTCCGCTTTGGCCCTCTTACTCAACACCAATAAGGTTTCGAAATCCTTCGGCGCTTCGCCGCTGTTTCGCAACGTCTCTTTGACCATCAACGATGGTGAGCGGCTCGGCTTGATCGGACCGAATGGTTCCGGAAAGTCGACGCTGCTGCAGATTCTCGCGCAGCGAGTCGAGCCTAGTTCCGGCGATCTCGTGTTACGCAGTAAGGTGCGGCTGGCGTTTGTGGCTCAGGATTCAGAGTTTGCATCCGGCATCACGGTCCGCGAGGTGATGCGGCGGGCGCTCAAGGCCGCGAGTATTCCAGAGACAGAGTGGCAGGCGCGCGAGTCGGAAACGCTGGGGCGCTGCAACTTCAAGGACTTTGATGCCGAGGCCGCGAAGTTGTCCGGAGGCTGGCGCAAGCGGCTGTCGATCGCCGAAGCGCTGGTGCAGAATCCTGAAATCGTGTTGCTCGACGAGCCGACCAATCATCTTGACCTCGCCGGCATTGAGTGGCTGGAGAAGATGCTGCAATCCGCGAGCTTCGCTTGTGTGATCGTCAGCCACGACCGCTACTTTCTTGAAAACGTGCCGACGCGCATGGCGGAGTTGAACAAGGTGTACCCGGACGGCATCCTGTATGCGCCGGGGAACTACAGCGCGTTTCTCGAATTCAAAGCCGACTTCCTGCACGCGCAGGACAAGCGCAAAAGTGCGCTGGAGAATCGGGCGCGCATTGAAACCGAGTGGCTGCGGCGCGGGCCGAAGGCTCGCACGACGAAGTCCAAGGCTCGCATCGATAGCGCCGGAGAACTTATTTCCGAACTGGCCGACCTTCGATCACGCAGTCAGACGTCGAGCGCAAACATCGACTTCGTGTCGTCGGGTCAGAAAACCAAGCGCCTGGTCCACTTCGATAAGGTGACGTTTGGTTTCGGCGAGAACCCGCTGTTCAAGGACCTCGACTTCGCCATCACTTCCGGGATGCGGGTGGGTTTGGTTGGCGCGAACGGCAGCGGGAAGACTACGCTGTTGCAACTGCTGCGCGGGGAGATGGAGCCGCAAGCAGGGACGATTGAACGCGCCGATGGCCTCCGCATGGTGTACTTCGATCAGCGCCGCCAGTTGAACAACGACGTCACGCTGCGCAGGGCGCTGGCTCCGGATAGCGACTCGGTCATCTATCGCGACAATGTGATCCACGTGGCGTCGTGGGCGGCCCGATTCTTGTTCACCAACGATCAGCTCGACCAGCCGGTTCACAAACTCTCCGGTGGGGAGCGGGCTCGTGTCTTGATCGCGAACCTGATGTTGGAGCCTGCGGGCTTGCTGCTGCTGGATGAGCCGACCAACGATCTGGACATTCCAACGTTGGAAATTCTGGAAGAGAGTTTGCTGGAATTTGAGGGGGCGCTGGTGCTGGTGACGCACGACCGCTACTTGCTGGATCGCGTCTCGACGGTGGTGCTGGGTTTGGATGAGTCGGGCCAGCCGGGGCGCTATGCGGACTACTCGCAATGGGCCGCCGATCAAGCCGCACGCAAGCAGGTTAAGCCGAAGGCCGCGTCATCGAAGGGGTCTTCCACGCCGCCCGCGAAGAAAAAACTGTCGTTCAATGAAGCGCGGGAATATGACGCGATGGAGCACACCATCGCGGCCTTGGAAGAAGCACTCCACGCGAAGCGCGACTCGGTGCCAGAGGTGGCCCTCAAAGACCCTCGCAGTCTGGGAGCGCTCTACCAGGGCATTGATGCCGCGCAGGACCAAATCGATACGCTGTACGCCCGCTGGGCGGAACTCGAAGCCAAGAAGTAGTTACTTGCCCGCCGCGGGATCGCGGATGCGCTTGTTGAATTGCGTCTCGTCCATGGGAGCGAAAATCATCTCGAGGACTTCCTCGCCTTTTTGGCGATTGAAGACTACCGGGGCGCTGGTCCAGGGCTTGGTGAACATCACCGGGTCCTTCACCGTGAGCGTGAGTTCAAGGCGGTCCGTGGAGACTTTCTTCCAGCGTTCAGTGAAGCGGGCTTCGCTGCTGAAGGACGTGCCCCATTCGTCCATCCAGGCGCGGTCATCGAGGCCGAGCGTTTCCACCACCAGCGTGTCGCCTTCCCACTTGCCGACGGAATAGCCGTACCAGTAGGGTCCGGCGTCGACGTCTTCGGGAACAGGGCGGCCGTCGGTCCAGACGGTGCGCCAGATTTTGGCCCACTCGAAGAGCTGAACCACTTTCTCACCGGTTTGCACGAATTCAAATGGGCGGTTGTAGATGAGCGTGCGGTACAGGCCGGGGGGATTCGCTTCGCCGAGCGGATCGTTGCCGAGCGCCGGTGGAATTTGGCGCGGACCTTTGCCGGGCTTGTTGGCGTTGAAGCGGGCTAGGCCTGCGGGAGTGTAAGACGGAACCTCGCCGCCCCACTGCGTGGCGTTCTTCGCGGTGTTGGCACCGCCTCCCGCGCCGCCGCCTTTGGACCACATGCCGTTGAAGTCGGGTTTCTGCGCGAAGGCGGGGAGCAGCACTGCGAAGAGCAAGAGGGATCGCATGTTACTTGGCCTTTCCTTTCTGGCCCGCGCCGCCATTGGCTGGATCTTTGCCGTTGACCAGCAGACGGCAACCCAGGCATTCGCCCGAAGGAGTTCCGGCAAGCGAGGGGTGCACGTCGATTTCCACCTGGTCACCTGTCTTCAAGACGGTGCGCTTGTAGCCCTGCTTCACCATGAGGCTGGGGCTGAACATTTCGATGGAGTAGGCAACGGTTTTCCCGTCGGTCTGTTTCACATCCATGAAGAGCGCCGAGTGCGGATTGCGCCACAGGAATTCGGTGGCAGTGCCTTTGAGGGTGACCCACTTGTCTTGGTCGTAGGATGCCGCCGTGCCGTGGTGCGCCAGCAGAGGCGCGAGTCCGGCTGCGATGGCCAGGGTGATGTAAAGTGTCCTCATGTTGCCTCTTTTAGATAGAGTATACAAGAGACCCATGCACAAAACTGCTTTGTTCCTACTGATGACGGGTGCGGCGTTCGCGCAGGCTCCCACGAATGCGCACGCGGAGAATGCGAAGAGGATCGCGGGCACGCAGTGGCTGCCAGCGTACAACTTCTTTTGCGTGGCTCCGAGGGCGAACGCGGCGACGGATCCACCGATTGCGCCTGCGAAGATTTTCGACAATCTGTACGTGATTGGGGATTCGGGCACGGTTGCGTACGCTCTGACGACGCGCGACGGCATCCTGCTGATCGACTCGCTGCCCGCGAATCAGACGGAGACTGTGTTACTGCCTGGGATGAAGGCGCTGGGCCTCGATCCGGCGCAGGTGAAGCTGGTGATCGTGACGCATGGGCACGGGGATCATTCGGGCGGGTCGTTCTACTTTCAGGAGCGCTTTGGCGCGAAGGTCGCGTTGACGTCTCAGGATTGGGACATGCTGCGGCCTACCGATGGCAAGGGCAAGGCGCAGGCGAATGCTCCGCAGCGCGACGTGATCGCCGTGGAGGGAACGCCGCTAACGTTAGGAGAGGTGAGTGTGACGCCGGTGCTTACTCCCGGTCACACGCCCGGATCGTTGGGGCTGATCTTCCCGGTGAAGGACGGCGGCTTGACGCACGTGGCGGGGTTGTTCGGCGGGACGCTTCTGCTGCCTGCTCGGCCTGATGTGCCGACGATCCAGACGTACCTCGCCTCGATTGCGCACTTCAAGGAAGCGGCGCTGCGGATGAAGGTGGACGTGGAGCTTCAGAATCATCCGCTAATGGACGCCATCGAGGCTCGGCTGGCGGCGTTGAAGGATCGCAAGGCGGGTGCTCCGCATCCGTTTGTGGCGGGGGCGGAGAATTACGGCGCGTTTTTGGATGTGATGTCGGAGTGTTTGCGGGCGCAGCGGACGGACTTGCCCTAGGGGCGGTGTATTATCCTGAGCTTATGCAAAGGATCTCAGTGCGCTTGCCTGACGACTTGGCGGTGCTCCTCACGAGAGCGGCCAAAGCCAGAGGAATGACGAAGACCGTCGTCAGGGAGAGTCTAGAGAAGACGAAACGCGCGAGAGCAATTCTAGAAAAGGACCGAAATCACGCCACTCATTGAGTCTAGCTACACACGCTGGTCATAGGAGCGGTGGGGGCCGATCCAAAACCAGACAATGCCGGTGCCGTCCATCTGGCCAAGCGCCCGGTGGCCTAGGCCCACGCGGACTGAGTAGATGTTTCTGGTCTCATCCACCTTCTTGAACTGTAGGTTTGGGTGTGCCGGATTCTGTCGGAACAGCTTGTACGCCTGGCGTGCGTGGGCTTGCACATTCTCCGGCAACTCGAGAAAAGCTTCTCGGAACCGCCGGGAGGTGTGGGACTTCATCCCTCCAGTAATTTCTCAAGGGGCGCGTTTCACCGGCGCGGTGCTCACGCAGAGCTTCGTCGGCGAGGGTGCGAAGATGTTCGGGATGGTCACGAAAACTCGCCTCCCATGCGGCGTCATCGTCGAGGGTATCTAGAATCTGCGCAGCGACGGCGTCCTGTTCGGCGGGGGGTAAGGCCTCCAGCCGGGTTAGAGCTTTTTCGAGCAATCCAGTCACGCTTTCAGCATACTCTACTTCTTCGGCACCGCAGAAAGCTTCTCTCCATACCACTTGACCTGTTCCACGGCCTTTGCAACTGCTTCCTTAATCTGATCCGCTGAGATCTCGACCTCCGCGTAGGGACTCCGATAGCGGGCGGGAATACTTGTTTTCCCGCGGCCGTTCCATTCCGCCTTGGCGCCGTGGTGGATGATGGAGTCACGAACAGTCACCAAGTCCTGGAAGAAATGAATGCGCACAGGCCGGGTCGTTTGTGTTGCTGCTCCTGTGGATCTACTACTCGGCGCAGATATTTCTATTCGGGGCGGAGTTCACGGAAGTTTACTCCCGGCGAAACCGCGGTGGCTAAACGGCTGTTGCGGGAAGCTTCCGCGTCCGATACCCTATGTACTGGATGCAAACCCGCGCCCAATCTGTGCTCGTGCAAGTGTGGCTGGCACTGGTGTGCGCGCTTGGCGCTGGATTTTCCGGCGACATGTACACGCGGACCGTGGCGCACGGGACCCAGCACGCCCGTCACACGCGGGGCAATCAGCACCGCAACCAGCGAGCCAGCAGCCGGGATACGCACGGCGATCACGCCCATGAGATCGATATCCGGCAGGAAAGCGCGCGGGCGGTTCAGACCCAAAGCCGGCCAGATGCGCCCTTTGCACTGGTTGCCCCTCGCATTCCCGCAGTGCAATTCCATGCCGAAGAGTTGATTTCGGTTCCCCAGGTCGGATTCCTCCGTGCCGCACGCAGCTTACAGCTTCCCGCCCGCGCTCCTCCCGCCGTAGCCTAACTCCGTCGGTTCGCCCCGATGCCGCATTGCGTCTTCGAGGCCCGTGGTCCGTTTTGCGTTCACAGGAGAGGCTCAATGAATTTATTTGTCACTGGTTATAAGAAGTTTCGTCGAGACGTGTACCCAGGTTTGGAGGCACAGTATCGTGCGTTGGCAAAGTCGCAGAAGCCCCATACTCTTTTCATCACCTGCTCGGATTCGCGGGTGCGGCCAGCTGATCTCACCCAGACTCAGCCGGGGGAATTGTTCAAGTGCCGCGTGGTCGGCAACATTGTTCCCGCGCACGGAACAGCTGCCGGCGGCGTCACCGCGGCCATCGAGTACGCGGTCATGGTGCTACGGGTTGATAACGTTGTCGTTTGCGGTCACTCCGATTGTGGCGCGATGCGTGCATTCTCCCATCCGGAAAAACTGGAGGGTATGAAGGCGGTGCGCGCTTGGATTGAGCACGCTGAGTCGGCCATCGCCGTGGCGAAAGGACAGTTTGGCCACTTGAGCGGTGACGAGTTCCTGGTCGCCCTGGCGAAGGAAAACGTGATCAGCCAACTCCAGCACCTCCGAACCCACCCCTGCGTCGCCACGGGATTGCGGAACGGGTCGCTCAGAGTGGAAGGTTGGTACTACGACATCGGGCAGGGCACCATTGAGCAGTTAGACCAAGTAACGGGCAAATTCGTCGAGCTTGACCAAGTCGATGATCGTGTCGTAGCGCAAATCTCCTAAGAACATGATCACGAAAAAGAATCCTTCGATTTTCAGTGCCTTACCCCAGGACGCACTGGCCTCCGTGGTGGTTTTCCTGGTGGCTCTGCCGTTGTGCATGGGCATCGCGATCGCCTCCGGGGTGCCGCCCGCCGCGGGACTTATCACGGGCATCATTGGCGGCATTATCGTCGGATCGATTTCCGGCTGTGCGCTCCAGGTGAGCGGTCCGGCCGCCGGACTGGCAGTGATCGTTTACCAACTTGTTCAGGATTACGGCATCGAAGCCTTGGGGCCTGTGGTCGTGCTGGGGGGAATCTTCCAGATGATCGCCGGGATGGTCAAAGTGGGGCAGATGTTCCGCTCGATTGCTCCGGCGGTGGTCTTCGGGATGCTGGCCGGAATCGGGGTCCTCATCTTCGGCGCGCAGTTCCATGTGATGGTGGATGACGCCCCGCGAACCAACGGCATCCGGAACCTGCTGGCCATCCCAGAGGCGGTTTACAAGGGTGTGATGCCCTCCGATGACACGGTGCATCATCTGGCGGCTATCGTGGGCCTGGTGACGATCTTGGGCATCGTCCTGTGGGCGAAGTTCGCCCCGAGCAAATTGAAGTGGGTTCCCGGTGCCTTGGTGGGAGTGGGCATTGCCACGACGGTGGCGCACGCGATGGATCTGCCCATTAAGTACGTCGATCTGCCGGACAATCTATTTGGAACGCTGCCCATGCCGAGTCTGGCGATGTTCGAACGGCTCAGTGACTACCACCTGATTTTGGAGGCACTGGCCCTGGCGTTCGTCGCGAGCGCCGAAACGCTGCTCTCCGCGACGGCGGTGGACCAGATGCACCACGGCCCGAAGACGAACTACGACAAGGAAATGTTTTCGCAGGGCGTGGGTAATTTCCTGGCTGGACTGGTGGGCGGTCTGCCCATGACCGGCGTCATCGTGCGCAGCGCGACCAACGTTACGGCAGGCGCCAAGACGCGCCTTTCGGCGATTCTTCATGGTGTCTGGATGCTGGTGCTGGTCGCCGCCGCGCCTTCCGTGCTCCGCCTGATTCCCACGGCGAGCCTTGCCGCGGTACTGGTGTTCACCGGATACAAACTGGTCAACATCCAGAACATCCGCCGTCTGATGCATTACGGACGTATGCCTGTGGCTATCTACGCCGTCACGCTGGCCACCATCGTCGTGGAAGATCTGCTGACTGGGATCATGGCTGGATTGGCGCTCTCGATCGGTACTATCATCTACTCCGTCACTCACCTAGGTGTCCGGGTGGAGAACGGCGGGAACCGCATCGACGTGCATTTGGAAGGCTCCGCTACGTTCCTGCGCATGCCGAAGCTCATCGACGCGTTGGAGCAGTTGCCGCACAACGTTGAGGCGCATGTACACATTCACGGCCTGAATTACATCGACCACGCCTGCCTGGACGCCATCGCCAACTGGGAGCAGCAGCGCAATCAGACCGATGCCACCACGGTAGTGGAATGGCAGGAACTGATGAAGAACTACCAGCGCGTGAATGCGATGGCAGGCAAGTCGCCGGGCCGGCCGCTGGTAGGCGCAGGACACTAGCGAGCATCTAAAATAGTAGGACATGCCTCATGCCTACATTTGCCAGGGCGTCCGCACGCCCATTGGCCGCTTCGGCGGCGCTCTTAGCGGAGTCCGCGCCGACGATCTAGCCGCGCATCCGTTGATCGAACTGAAGAAGAAGTTTCCCAAGGCGGATTGGGCCGCCATCGATGAGGTCTACTACGGCTGCGTGACGCAGGCGGGTGAGGACAATCGCAACGTGGCGCGCATGGCGCTGCTGCTGGCGGACTTGCCTCTGTCTGTTCCCGGAGTCACGGTGAACCGCTTGTGCGCATCCGGCATGGAAGCCGTGGCTGCGGCGGCGCGGGCCATTGGGGTGGGCGATATGTCGCTGGCGATCGCAGGCGGAGTGGAGAGCATGAGCCGCTCGCCGTGGGTGATGGCCAAGCCGACCGCTGCGTTTTCGCGTGAGCCGCAGGTGTTTGACACGACGCTCGGCTGGCGCTTCGTGAATCCGCTGATGGAGCAGAAGTACGGCACGATTTCCATGGCGGAGACGGCGGAGAACGTGGCGGAGAAGTACGGGATCAGCCGTGAGGATCAGGACAAGTTCGCGTTCGCCTCGCAGCAGAAGACGGCTCGCGCGAAGGCGGCCGGATTGTTCGCAGATGAGGTGGAGCCGGTCCACATCCCCGGCAAGAAGGGCCAAGTCACGGTGGTGGCGGAGGACGAGCATCCTCGGGTGGATACGACCTTGGAAGGTCTCGGGAAACTGCCCGCGCCGTTCCGCAAAGGCGGCAGCGTGACGGCGGGAAACGCCTCGGGCATCAATGACGGGGCGGTGGCTCTGTTCGTGGCGACGGAGGAGGCGGCGGCAAAGTTCGGGCTGACGCCGGTGGCTCGCCTAGTGGCCGCCGCGGCCGCGGGCGTGGATCCAAACTATATGGGCGTGGGTCCGATACCGGCGATCGAGAAACTGCTCGGCTTGACGAAGCTCACGATGGACGACGTGGACATCGTGGAGCTGAACGAAGCCTTCGCCGCCCAGGCGCTGGCCTGTACCCGCGCGTTCGGGCTGCCGGATGAGAGCGAGAAGGTGAACCCCAACGGCGGCGCGATCGCGCTGGGTCACCCGTTAGGCATGAGCGGGGCTCGGTTGGTGCTGACGGCGTCGTTGCAGTTGAAGCGCACGCAGGCCAAGCGCGCGATTTGCTCCATGTGCGTGGGCGTGGGGCAGGGCATGGCGGTGATGTTGGAGAGGGTGTAATCCGTGCCGAAACCAGTCCTAGCCTTCGCGGCTAGGACTGGCACTCGACGGATAAAGCAGCGTTACTGGGGCTGGCCGATCCCGGTTAGCGTCTGGTTTGCGTTGGAGATGCTGAACAGCAGCCCCGGCTTCGCATCCCGGGCCAGTCTGTTGTCTTCGTATCCCTGCCCCGGGGCGAGGAGAAAACGAACGGTGGTGGCCGCTGCAGGCGGAGTTGTCGTGCCGATTGCCGGCTGCCCAAGAGTGATCGTGCCGGAGCAATCGGCGTTGACGCTATAGGTGCCCGAATGCTGGAACGTTCCCAAAGCGGATGTCCCAGCCACCGGGTCTACAATCAGACCGCCGTTCCCGTCGAAATTCACACGGGCCAGGAAGGTGGAAAAATAGGGCGTCACTGGATTGGCGTTGGATTGGCCCGTGGGGAGCGTGCTGAAACCCTCACCAATCAGCGCATAGACTCCCTTCAAACGTGACACCGAACATGCAGCGGAGTAGGGATTGTTGTAGCGGATCAAACGGACTCCAATTCGCTGGTTGCGCGCCGCAGTCCCAGTGGCGGGCGTTGTCCCCGTTGCCGTGGGAGTGAGTTGTCCAAGATAGATCTCGTCGCCGCGTCTCACAACCAGGCCTAAAAGGGATGCTGTTCCGGGCGTCGCAGTTGTGGCGCCAGGAGCAATTACGTCATTCAGTGTGATGCGCAAGGTACAATCCGGCGCGACGGCGTAGCTGCCGACAGGCGAAGCTGTCGTGCTCTGGGCGAAGCTGGCCGACGTCGCCGTTCCCCAAATCCGTCCGGCTCCGTCGAAGTAAAGCGTACTGGCTGCGACGCTACCCGGAACTCCGGCGACGGCCCCTAGGAGGGTGCCAATCGGTGACGAACTAAACGTCGCGGGCGGGGTCTCAGGGGTGGTGCTTACGCTGTTGACACCTAGTGTCGCCAGATATCCGTAAGAACCCCGTAGATCATCGTCAAAGCAGGTTTGGCCAAACACCGCTGGGCCAGTGACGGCTATGGTCAGGTAAAGAAAAAGTCTGGTTGTTTTCACGAAAGTATCCTCTAGCCCTGTAGAGTCAGGCTCCGTGGAAACTGTTTCTGCCATATTTATTTGGGCGTAGCGGCCCGATCACGCAGCTCTATGTGCGCTGGTGCGAGGCGGGGAGAGTACCGGTGCTCCCGCGGGAACCTCTATGTTATTCCGGTCCGAAGGCGAGCAGGACATTCCCGAAATCCCCCGCGCCGACGCCGTAGCCGGAGCCTACGTACATCATGCCGCCGGCAAAGACCGGGCCGACCGATGAAATAGCTCCGCCGTTTGCGCCCGAGACTTTGTTGACCGTCTCGAAATCCTGAGACGTAGCGAACTCCCACAGAGAGCTGCCGTCGCCGGTGTTGAGCGCGTGGAGGATGCCGGTGGCTCCGCCGACGAAGATGACGCCGGGGATCATGGTGGCCGCCGCGTTGTTGCTGCCACGCGTGCCCGCCGCGTTGACGGGGCTGAACCAGACTTGCTGGCCGTTGGACATCTTGAGCGCAGCCATGCCGCCGCTGCCCATGCCGTAGTAGACGTTTTCATGATCCGAAGTGCCGCCCCACACGATGCCGCCGCGTCCGCCGCCGGAGTTCGCTGCGACGCGCCAGAGGAGCTTACCGCGATTGTCGGGATCGAGCGCGAACACGTCGCCGTCCTTGGTGCCGTTGATCAGCACGCGGCGACCGTCGGGCAAGGTGCGCAGGATGGGCGAGTTGCCGATGTCGGCGTCGGGGCCCATCACCGTGGGGCAGGCTTTGCTCTTGTTGGCACCGTTGCAGCCGCCCATGAAGGCGTCGTTGGGCTGCGCCTGATACGACCACAGGACCTTGCCGGTATCCATGTCGACGGCGACGATGGCGTCTCCCAGCGGCTGCGCGGGTTCGGTCTCCGTGTCGCCCGTGCCGAAGTAGACAGCGTGGCGCACCGGATCGATGGTCGGCGAATTCCACACCGAGCCGCCCGCGGGGCCGTAGAGCTGCACTCCGTTCGTATTCTTCACGGTGGGCTTAACCTCGCCCATCACGTAGGTCTTCCAGATTTGCTCCCCGTTATTCGCGTCCAGTGCGACCACGCTGCCGCGTGAGGAGCAGCACTCGTAGTCCTGATTGCCGCTCTGCCATTCCTCGGAGTTCGACACAGGCACGTAGAGCTTGCCGTCATAAAGCTTGGGAGCGGCCGTGATGCGCGCCAGGAAGTGATCGTCCACCTTGCGCTTCCACAGCAGCTTTCCGTCCTGGGCGTTGAGGGCGTAAACATTGCCCTTCGCGTCGCCGAAGTAGACTGCGTACTTCGCGGTGCCCTGCCCGGTGACCGGTCCCACGCTGAGCGCGCCGCGCACCGTCACATCGGTCTGGTAACCCCAGTAATGGCAGCCGGTCTTGGCGTCGAGCGAATAAATCCAGCCGATGTCGCTTCCTGTGAACACGCGTCCGCTGACGATTGCAGGCGTATTGTAGGCGCTGATGCCGAGCGGGAATCCGAACGCCCACTTCAACTTCAGCTTCGGCACGTCCGCCTTGGTGATGCCGGCGTTCTCGCTGCCTTGATAGCGGGTGTTGGACACGTCGCCGCCCCATCCGTTCCACTGTGGGCCGGTGGAGGGATCCTTCATCGGCGGATTCGCGGCGCACGCGTTGGGGAAGTTCTTCGGATTGCCCGCCTCAGAGCTGCCGATTTGGCGGTAGCCGCCCATGAACTCCGACATGCGGCGCTTCTGCGGATCGGTAAGGCCTTGGTCATGCTCAGGCCGCGAGGGCGTGGCGACGACGGCGTAGATCTGCTCCGGCGTCAGCTCACGGATGCGCCGCGCGGTGGGAGCTTTCGTGGCGCGCTCGGAGTGGCACGACATGCAGCGCGTCTGAAAATACGTCAGCCCGTCCTCCATCCCCTGCTGCTTGGGCGCTCCGGCTTTCGCCTTGGCGTCGGCTTTTCCTCCGGCGGGAGCCTGGGCCACAGCGTCGGTGCTCCAAATAATAAGGCCGGCAAACAGAGCGGCGGCGGCCAGGGATGCGAAATGGGTGTAGCGCTTCATATCGGAATCACGATAGCACAGCGCGCGGGTGCGAGAGGGCGACTATGGCTTGTCCTTCTTGCGCCGTCCGAACGGCTTGGTCTGCTTCTCCTTGGCGTCGGCGCGGGCGATGGCGGCCATGATGAGGTCGCCGGTTTTCTCCACGCCCACCCACTCGCCAATGCGCGTCCACTTACCGTGTTCGAGGTCCTTGTAGTGGTTGAAGAAGTGCGCCGTCTGGTCGCGCAGAATTTGCGGGAGGTCAAGGTACGAGGCAATGTCGTTGTAGAAGGGATGCAGGTCGTCCACCGGAACGGCGATGACTTTTTCGTCCAGGCCGGCCTGGTCTTCCATGAGCAGCGCGCCGACCGGGCGGCAACGGATGATGGCTCCGCTGACGACGGCCACGGGCGCGATGACCAGGACGTCAATGGGGTCGCCGTCTTCCGACAGCGTCTGCGGGATGAAGCCGTAGTTGCCGGGGTAAAACATCGCGGTGTGCAGGAAGCGGTCGACGAACATCGCGCCGCTGCGCTTGTCGAGTTCGTATTTGACCGGCGTGCCGCCGACGGGGATTTCAATGAGTGCGTGCAGGTCGGTTGGTGGGTTGCGGCCTGCGGAAATTTGAGTGATGTCCATGTCTCTTCTAGTCTATCGGGAGGCGGGGAGGAATCCTTCAAGTCCGCCCTCCACGGGGAGGTAGGCGGAGGCGAGGACCGCGCCAAACGGCACGGCGCAGATGAGTACTGGCTCGCCTATCCGGGTGCGTGGGATTTCAAGCTCCACCTGGTAGATGCCGACCAGCCCCACCGAGAGTCCGGCGAACAGGACACGGGCAGGGATGTCGCCTAGGAAGTGGCAGGTGAGCGGCGTATTGATGGTGGGCGGGGGAGCGGTGGCCGGGGCGTAGTCCGACTGCACGGGCGTCACCGGGCCCAGGCCGGACATGTACAGGTGCACGACTTCGCCCGGGCGGGCCGGGTCATCGGCGGTGACCTGGCGCTCGAAGCCTTGGTGGATCGCTTTGACCAGCGGGTAGCCGCGGAAGGGCTGGACGAAGATGCCGTAAAGGCCAAGCCCGGTCCAGAACCGTGGGGCAAGCGGGTTCAGGATCAGTTCGCTCACGATTTCAAATGTCCCGCTGGGACGTTGCAGGGGGCCAGGAATAGTTGAAGCTGTCGGAGAGTTGCCAAGGGATCTGGAAATCCACGTGGTCGGCAGTGGATTCGAGCACGGGCAGGGGGAGAGAAGTCCCTTCCGTCTGCGACACCAGATTGAGCAGCCACGGGCCATCGCCCAGGCCCACGGACTCTACACGAACCAGCGAGCCACGCACGCCCGACGATGCGGGCAGGCTCGCGGGCAAAGGCTCGTTCATGGACTCGCGCTCGCCGCTGTCGAGCTTGACGCGGGTGAGGCGACCGTCGGTCTGCAAGAGCCACACGACGCGCCCGTCGCCTGAAATAGTGGCGTTTCCGCCGCGCACCAGGCCGAGCTCGTTGCGGCCGGGCAAGTTGCGCTCCATCCAGAACGCGCGGGAGCTGCCGCCGATGCTTTCGATCACCAGCAGCCGGCCGCCGTCGGAACTCAGCTCCGCGCGCAAGGCGGTTCCCTTGTCGGACAGCGAGGCCAGCACGGAGTTGCCTTCGCGCAGGTCGAGCAGGCCGTCGTGTTGCGTCACGTAGGCCACGCGGGAGCCGTCGGCGTTCATCGCTGTGCTCAAGATCTTGCCGGGCGCGGTGGCCACCAGGCGCTCACCCAGAAACACGCTGTCGCCCCGTTGTGCGAGCAAGTCGCCTGAGTTCGTCACATCCCACACCGAACTTACGCGGAAAGCTGGTTCCGCAGTGGCCAAGAAGCTCAAACGGGTAGCCGCGGTGCCCCCACCATTCCAGCCGCGCAGGTAGTAGAGACCGTTGCGGCTGAGACGGGGTTGGCCCGCCGCGTCGATCCTATTGCCCTTGTAGACGTATTCTCCGGAATCGACGAAAGCGTGGAAGCCGTAGCCGTAGGTTGCGCCGTCGTCGCTGATGACCGGTCCGAACGCGCTCACACTGCGGAATCCGAGGGGCGTGACGTTGGGAGAAATGACTACGGAGAATTTGCCGTCTTGCCACTTGTAGTTCTTGCCTTGCGACCCGTCGAGCGTTCCCGCCAGACGCATATCCGTGGCGCAATGCACCACGCTCCCGTCGAAGGCGGTGGCCAGGTCGCGGAATTGCGCCTGTCCGAGCGCGGAAAACAGCAGCAAACCGGACAGCAGTGGTTTCACACAGAATCCTATTGCAAGTGACTGACCAAAAACTCGCGCGCGTGGCCCAACTCTTCCTTGCTCACCACGTGCTTGCGCCCTTTGTAAATGCGCATCTCCACGGTAGCGCCCAACTCCTGCAACACCCGAGCCGTTTCCCGCGTCCGGGCTTCGTCGATCCACTCATCCACATCGCTGCCGCTCAAGAACACGTTCAGCCCCTTCAGCGATTGCCCTCCGGCGGTCTTCCACTCGGTGCCCGCCGGACCCATGAGCCCGCCGGTGAACACCACGATCGCGGAGACCGACGTGGGGTGCCGCAGCGCGTACTCCACCGCGATGCACGCACCTTGCGAGAAACCGACGAGGAAGATCTGTTCGGGTCCCAGGCGCCCGCCTTCGGCCGCGTCCATCACCAGCCAATGCGTACGCTCGACCGAGCGGGTGAGGCCCGGTTCGTTGGAGTCGAGTGAGTCGGTCAGGCGGCCGGGATACCATAAGCCTCGGCCCGCATAGGGCGCAAGCCAGCGCGCGCCTTCCACGTCGAGACCCGTTGTAAGGTCGAGCATCTCTTGTTTGGTGCGGGAGCGGCCGTGAAGAAGGATTCCGGCCCGGTCGGCGAGGCCCTTGGGCTGACCGGCTTCGCGGAGACGAACCAGCTTAGGTGGAATAGTAGGCGTCAAACTACATTGTAAGTCCGCTCGCGCCGGTTGTTTCTAGGGTATCTCTATCTGTAGGGTTCGCCGTTATCCTGGTCCACGGCGAGCGTCATCCCGGGTATCGCGAAAATTGCACCGGCTTCTCGTGTCCAAAGAGAGATTGCCGCCAGAGTGCGGTACTCATAGCGATCCGCTGCCGGGAAGGAGACATTCCATTCCATTACTCCGGAGAAGCCCACCAATTGCGGCCAAAGCTCCAACGGATTGAGGAACGTTTGGGCCGAATTAAGGGTAATTTGACCCTCCACCACGACCTCGCCGGAGATGTCTCGAAAGGTGAGGTCCAGGACTGGAGCGGTGGTCATCGAGACCCAGACGAATTCCGCCGCCGCGCCTCTGGTCAGGTCCAGCGGGAGCCGGGAGCGCTGTTCATTTACGGGAGCGAAGGGAACGGTAAATGTTTGCACGACTTGATCGTCGATCTTGCGCACCAGGCGGGCGAAGGCACCCAACTGTGTCCCCGGGGTAGAACTGTAAATTTCGGCGAATCCTCGCGTGAGGACTCCAGCCTCGCCCTTACTCTGAATCCGCAGAATCCCGCCTGGCACAAGGCTGGCTCCTACCTCGTTGGAGAGGACCTTTCCGGTGGATGCCGTCAGCCCGATGGGCCAAATCGCCGAATACCCTGCCGCGGTCAAGAACGACGCGACTACCGTGGCGGTATGGTCGGAGAGGTTCACGATCATCACTTCCGTGGTCCATCCGCCGCCATCCTGGACTAACGGGATGTACCGGTCCGTTGATCCGGCCGTTGCCCCGTAGGCTAAGCTTGCGATGAGAAAAAACAATCCGTGCTTCACACTCCATCGTGCCATTCCATTGCAACAACTTTATGACCGGAGGGCGAATTCAGCACGGATGTTTACTTACACCAGCTAGCCGACGAACTCGGCGTCGGTGCGGCGCGACAGCTTGTCCGCAGTTGCTCTGTTGGCCGCCTCGACGGCTGCCTTGTTCACGTCCTTGAGCATCGCTTCGGCATGACCCTCGGCGCGGTTGCTTTCAGGAACCGTGATGGGCTCCAGCATGGCTTCGATTTCCTTGCGCTTCTCTTCGAACCACGGCGGGAGCAGGAGCTCGAAGCCCAGCTTGTCGGCTGGCTCGTCACGCGCGAAACCGCCCACGGCAGTCGCGGCGCATTCGACTAGGATTCCGCCAGGGCAGCGGCAGTAGATCGAATGGAAGTAGTTGCGGTCCTTGATTTCAGAGCAGTCGGTATAGCCGAGCTCTTCGTACAGAGCCTTCTGTTTGGCGAGTCCCTCATCGGTCCCTGCGTCCAGCGCCATGTGGTGCGCCGTGCCTGCGCCGAAGGTCCAACTGCCGGACGGACGGTCTTTGTCATGCTGCAGAATGACGGTCCGGTTGGGGCCGCCTTCGCCGAGTTCCAGGCGCGTGAGGTTGCCTTCCTTGCCGGTGACCTTGAAGCCCAGCGCTTCATCGAAGAAGCGAACAGTCTCCTCAATCTCACGCACGGAAAGCACCGTGCCGGAGAAGCCCTTCATTGCGGTATCGCCCTTGATCTGGTCGGTGTTCCAACCTACGCGGGTGTCGCCTTCGGTCTCGACGGCTTCAAACTGCAAGCCCGACGGATGGCGGAAGCGAATGAACTTTTGTCCGAAGCGCTCCTGGATGCCGTCGTGCGGCGTCTTGTGGCGGTCCAAATGTTCTTTCCAGAAGCTGACGCTTCCTTTGGGAATCGTGTAGGCCGAAGACGACACCTGCCCGGCTCCCTGGCGTCCGGGGACGCGCTGGTAAGGGAACGTCGTCATCACCGAGCCCGGCTCGGCATTCGCATTCGAATAATACAAGTGGTAGTGCGCATAACGCCCGTCGAACAACACGGTCTGTTTGATCATGCGCTGGCCCACGACGTGGGTGAAGAAGTCAATGTCCTCCTGCGCGGTCGCGGCGCAGAGGGTGATGTGATGGAATCCTGATACGAAAGACAACGGTGCTACCTCCGGGGTGGATTATAGCAAAGGAAGGGCGGACCAAAGGGGTCTTAGTTTGGCCCTAAGGAATCGAGCAGCGTCGCGGCCATCTGGCGCTGCTCCGGGGAGGTTGCGGTGGCCAGCGCTTGTTCCAGTGACCGCCGCGCACCGATGGCATCGCCCTGCTTCGTCTGCGCATACCCCAGCGAGTACCACGCGTAGGATTTGCGGGGCAGCAGGCGCGTGGCTTGCTCCAAATGCAGCAGGGCGGTGTCGAAGTCGCCGAGGTCAGTGGCGCGCACTCCTAAGAGCACGCGGGCTTCGGCGAGGTTCGGGTTGAGTTCGACGGCCCGCTCCAGCGCGGTCTGATTGTTTTCTGTAAGCGCGAGTTGGAACCACGCAAGAGCCTCGCGATCATTCAGCTGCAAGGCGTGACTCAGGTGCGATCGAGCCGCCTCCGCATCACCTTCGGCGTAGGCGAGCGTGCCGAGGCCGGTTGCCACGGCGGACGAGTTTGGAAATTCGCGCGCCGCCTGCGTGTAGAGCGCTTTTGCCAGTGCGGGCTTCTGCGAATGCAAGGCCAGGTCCGCCTGCAGCAACAGCGCGTTGAGGACGCTCACCGGCTCTGCGGGCGCTCGCTGCGCAACCGGCGCGGGTGCCTTCACGGCTGTCCCGCGGATGGTTTTCAGGTACACGCGCAGTTCCTCCAGCATGCGGGGCGTGATGCGCTCTGGGAACTGCGGCTCGCGGCGCAGCATGTGGACCAGCGCCCAGCTCTGGGCGTAGAACAGCGCGTCCAGTGACGGGGGCTGGTTCATCTCGTTGGCGGAGCGCCACGCCTTTTCGAGTAGCTTTAAATGCTCTTGGATCGGCGCGCCAAGCTGCCGGCCGTCGTAGTTCGAGTAGAACTCGGCCAGCCCTTCTTCAAGCCACGCGGGGCGCGTTACCTTGCGTTGATGCGCGGCGGAGTGGACGTATTCGTGCGCCACCACGCGGGGCATTGCTCCACTGTGCATCGCGATGTAGTCGCGCTCGAAACCGGACGTGTAGAAGCCCGCCGCCGTGTTGTCGGGCGCGTAGGCTCGGTACTCGTTCTCCTTGGCGAAGAGAAAAATGCGCAAGGGGGCCGCGTCGGCCTGCGGCTGCGAAGGCAGGATGCTCTGAATTTGGGCGAGCCGTTGTAGTGCTTCGCGTGCGGTTTTTTCGGGCGCGTCGGAGACCAGTTCCACGCCGGCTACGCGTAGCGTGATCCAGTCCGCGGCGTGGGCGGTGGTGGCGAGCAGCAGTGCTGCTACAGCTCCGTAACGCGCCGATTGAACGCCAGAAAGTAGAGTCCCAAACATAACAGCAGCACTCCCGCTCCCGCGATCACATTGCGGACGCCGAACACCGGAATCAGCGAGCCGACAATCAGAGGCCCGATGGCCCCGCCTCCCCGCACCGCAAGATTGTAAACGCTCATCACGCGTCCGCGCATGTCGTCCGGAACGATCAACTGCACCAGGGACGTGATCATGCTGAATACGCTCATCAGCGCCATGCCGGCCAGGAAAATCATTGCACAGGCGATGTAAATGTTCCGCGACATGGCGAAGCAAACGGTCAACACCCCCAGCAGCACCAACGCGATCAGCGAATTGCGTCCCTGATTCTTGCTTCGCCCCATCGCCGCGACGATCAAAGCTCCCGTTACGGCCCCGGCCGCCGAGAAGCTCATCATGGTCGTATAGGTCTGCGCGTTGCCTTGAAACGCTTCTTTCGCGAACACCGGCAGGAACGCAATAATCTGGAATCCCAACAGCGTCACCATGAAGGTCAGCAGGATCAACGGCCGCATGCCTGGCCGGTCCAGTATGAACCCGAAGCCTTGTTTCATGCTGTCCATGAACGGCTCGCTCGAACGCTGCGGCACGAAGCTGACCTTGATGATGTAAAGCGTTCCAATCACGAATAGGAACGAGACTCCGTTCAACCCGAAACACCAGGCTGCCCCCAACGTTGTCAGCGCGATCCCCGCGAACGACGGCCCAATGACACGAGCCAAATTGAACTGGATCGAGTTCAGCGCAATCGCGTTCGGCAGGTGTTTCTTGGGTACCAAGGTCGGGATCAGCGCCGAATACGCCGGCCCGCCGAACGACTGCGCCGTTCCGATGATGAAGCTGAGGCACCACACATGCCAGACTTGCAGGACATCCGCGAACGCCAGGGCTGCCATCACGAACGCGCACGCCATTTGCGTGTACTGCGAAGAGAGCAGGATGGTCCGCCGGTCGCGCCGGTCCGCCAGCACTCCCGCCAGCAGCGCGAACAGCACAATCGGAATCTGCCCTAGAAACTGATCCACGCCCAGATAGAACGGGTTGTTCTTGGACAACTCCAGCACTGTCCAGCTTTGCGCCGCCGTCTGCATCTGCGTGCCCACTTGCGACGTACACGCGCCGGTCCACATCATGCGGAAATCGCGGAATTGGAAGGACTGAAAGGTCCGCGCGATCACGCCCTGCGGGGCTTGCGGTGGTGACGTAGATTCAGTGGACGAGGCCAGGTGGTTCACTCCGCGCGATTCAAAGGTTCAGGAGTGATTCTACCAGCTTTTCTAATACACCTGGAAGCTGAAAACCTGGTTCGACCCGCTGGGCGACAGCGAGTATTCGCCATTCGGCAGTACCTCAGACGCCTCGATCTTGTAGAGGTCCTTGCCCAGCTTCGTGACCGCCACGTGCAGCGGATGGGCGTCGTTCTTGCCCGGCTTGTCCTTGATCTCCAACTCGCGCCGTCCTTTGGCCACCTCAAACCGAAACATCTCGATCTTGTCGGGGTTCAGCTTTTCCACCCGGATGATGAAAATAGGTTCCGCCAGCGGAGTCTTCGCGGTTGACGCGGCTCCCGCCACCCAATACAGCGTCGCGGCCTTCTTGGTCTCCTGCATGGCCTCGGAGGCTTGCGTTTCCACCAGCGTGGATGCGTGCAGCAGGTAGGGAACGTCGGCCTTTGGCGGCGTCGGGCCGTTGTAGTCTTGAGCGAACAAAGCAGCGCCGGTGAGCGCGAAGATTAGGATGCGCATGTCACTATCTTAGACGTTCCAGCGGTCGAAGGGGTTGCCGGGAAGGCCTACTTCGAGGCGGCCAGGGCTGCGTCTTCGGAGCGCGTGCGCCGGGTCTTGGACCGCTTGACAGTGGATTCCATGGCGAAGAAGTAGCTTGCCAGCAACCCGCCTGTGAGTAGCTTTATCGTCTCCAGCACGACGTAGATTTGCGTCAGCGTCCACACCTGCGCGCGCACCGTGAAGGCTGCCGATTCCGCCAGAAAATCCAGACTGCGGCCAAGGATGTTCAGATCCGGCGTGATCCCATAGTGTTGGATCAACGTCAGTAGCCCCATGGCCGTGGCCAGGATCACCGCCAGGATCTTGCGCTGGTCCGTCAACACCAGCAGGACCAGCATGGCGGCGAAGATCACCAGTTGCGCTGTTTCCCAGTTTTCCACGGTGGCGCGAACTTGTTCCGAGGCCAGGTGGTGCAGCAGCGGTGCAATGGGCGCATCGCCCGACTTGGTGAGCGCGGCCTTGGCTTCAATGATCGGAATGTCCAGAATCCGCGTGGCGATGCGCTGTCCTTCCAGGGCCAGCGCGTCCACCAAAACGCAGCACCCCATCCAAATGCCCAGGAGAAATGTAGCGAAGCGGCGCGAGAACATGGCTAGGTCCTGAAAATGGGAGAAGGGGAGCAGGTTGCACTCCCCTTCGCCGCGTCGATCACGGTTGGATCCGGAATCGTGACTTCTTGGTCCCCTTCAAGTCGGGGTCTTTGTATCTTACTCTATTTTACGGCCCCGCCTCCATTTTAGTTCTGCGGCCTGGATCGCGCTATCATCGGGGTTTCCCCACGCATGTCTGAACCTGTAAACCAAGACGCACCGCAAGGCCTCCGGGCTTCCGTCATTTTGATGGCCTATAACCAGACCCCCGCGCTACGCCGCGCCCTGGCAGCGCTGGAACAATCCGAGGGACGCGAGCAGTTTGAAATCGTGGTGGTGGATTGTGCCAGCACCGACGGCGGAGCGCGCATCGACGCGGAGTTCCCCGCCGTGCAGATGCTCCGCTTGCCGCACCACATGGGGACCGCGCGGGCGCTCAACATCGGCGTGCGGACGGCCAAGACCGAGTCGGTTCTGTTCTTGTCACCCAACGTCGAAGTTACGCCCAAGACCGTGCTCGCCCTGGCCGACGCGCTGGAGGCGGAGTCCGACACCGTGGCGGTTTGTCCAGGGCTTGCGGGTGCGGCGCAGTTTTTCCGGCTGCCGGATCTTGCCAACGTCGCCATGGTCCCCGCCGAGGCGTCACCGAATCCGGAATGCGCCTCCCTGGACGCATTGATGGTCCGCAAGCCATTCATCGTGGCGATGAATTTCTTCGACCAGCGCTACGGGCACTACTGGCTGGACGCAGAACTCGCCATGCAGATCCGCCGGGCGGCGAAAAAGATTGCGCTGCGGCCGGAGGTTCAGGCCGTGTTTCATCCGGGGCCCGATCCGCTCGCCGGGGACAGTCTGGCCGCTACCGATAAGGTGCTGGGGGCGGCGGCCTATGCCGGTAAATACGGGGGCGGCTCCGTGGGGATGCGCATGGGCGCGATCTTTTCGGCGCTAGGGCGGTTCGATTTCGGGGGATTCCTCTCGCTGGTGAGCGGCCAAAAGTTGGACGGCAGCCAGGCGCACTAACTTCCTTTCGGCCCTACGCTTGCGCATGGGGCTAACCTTTTCACGTATTCGGTCGATAGTACGTGGAGAGGAATCGGTCCATGCCATTGCAAGCATTTTTGTGGTTGTTTCTGCCGCTGATCGTGGCGGGAGGCAGCGCGATGCTGGCGTACTACATTGTGCAAGCCCGGATGGAAGTGGCGCTGGCCAAGGAGCGCGAAACGCTGGCCGAAGCGCGCGCGACCATCGAATCCAATAAAGTCACCATGGAAGAGCGCATCAAGGCCACCGAGGAAGCGGCCCGCCGCGCTGCCCTGGACGAACTGATGCAGGATATCCGGGTGGAAGAACGCAGCTACGTCCGCGATTCCAACTCCGCCGACGGTGCGCGCCGCAGCATGGTGATGCAGGAGCGGGTGTTTTTCCGTAATTTGCCCATGTCCGGCTGGTCAGAGCGCGAAATGGTGATCGAAGAGGGACCCGCCAACAGCCTCTCTGCGCGGGCCGAGAATTTCGAGCCGCCCGTGATCGCCGCTCCCGCTCCCGTAGCAATAGATTCGCGCCGCACTCCCCGTCCCATGCCGGTTCCAGTGGTGCCCGAAACCCGCATCGCAGTCTCCAAAAACCTGGAGCCGGTCACGCCCCGGCGCGAACAGCGCACCCTCGTCGCCGCATTCGGCGGACAGTAGAAGTAATGTAGCCGCCTTCGGCGCGCAGTAGATGTAACCCCTCCGCCACGCTCTCCCGTCTGGATCAAGTATGATGGGCGTGATGGCGGAACCCACCCTGGCCAAGCAAGCGCTGCTCGAAACCCTCCCCGTGCGGGAAGGACTCAGCGTTTCCGAGGACTTCACCGCCTGGATGCTCGCCGAGCAACGCCGCATCTACGGCCTCTGCCAGCACATGCTCCAGGACCGCGACGAAGCCGATTCCGCCACCCAGGACACCTTCCTCAAAGCCCACCGCGCCCTGCTCAAAGCCGGTGCCGAAGATCCCACCGAACCCGCCAAGTGGCTCACCCGCATCGCCGTCAACACCTGCCTGGACCGCTTGCGCAGCCGCCGCTGGCAGTTTTGGCGCCGTAGGGCGCAGGCCCTGGAAGACCAGGAATCGCTGTTGCGTACCGCGTCGTTGGCCCCGGAAGCTGAGGATCAGTACTTCGCTATCCAAATCCGCCAACGGCTCACAGCCGCCCTGGACCAGCTTTCTGTCCGGCAGCGGGCCGTTTTCACGCTGCGCCATTACCAGAGCCTGACCATGGAAGAAATCGCCATGGCGCTGGACCTCGATTGCGGCACAGTGAAAGCCCACATGCACCGTGCGGTGTCGAAACTTCGGGTCGAATTGCGCGATTTGTATGAGGTGCGCTCATGAACCAGCATCTTAGCGACGGCCAGCTTCTGGACTCCATCTACGGCATCGCCGAGCCGGACACCCACCTCGACTCCTGTTCACATTGTCAGGCCCGTTGGGAGCTCATGCAGACGCGCCGGGAGCAGACGCTTTCCCCCCTCCCGAATGCCGGGTATTTCCACCGGCAGCGGCGGGAAATGCAGATTCGCATGTCCGAACCCTCGCGCGGTCACGCCGTGTGGGTCCCCGCCACCGTGGCTCTCGCGCTCATGGCCGGAGTTCTGATGACGCGGACCTCACCGCCTGTGCCCATGCAGCGCGCCAAAATGGAGCGCGCGGAAACCGGAATTATCGAGGCCGGATGGTTCGAAGATACCTACTCCGCCACGCAGCAAATCGAGCCGCTGGCCGCTTCTCCGGTCCGCGGATTGTTCCTGGAAGGTCCCGTGCTGGAATGATGCGCCCCTTACTGCTCATGCTGATCGCGGCGGGACTGGCCTTCGCGCAACGCCCGTTCGCCTGGTGGGAGAATCCGGTGGCCAACGGGCTGACCTTGTCGGAGGCGCAGCGGAGCTTGGTGACGCAAATCGTCAGCGAGTACCGCGACCGCCTCACCTTCGAGCGCCGCGAGGCTGAGCGGGCGGAGCGCGAGTTTGAAGCCGCCGTGAATGCCGAAACCGTGGATTCGCAGCGTGGTCGGGTTGCCATAGACCAGCTTGTGAAGGCACGTAGCGTGTTCACGCAGGATGTGTCGCAGATGACCCTGCGCCTGCGCACCGTGCTTACATCCGATCAATGGCGGACCCTGCAAGTCCGGCGCAGCGGCAAGGAAGGTCGCGAAGGCAAAGGCCGGCCCGAGGGCCGCGGCCGCAAGGGCGGTCCGCCACAGGCTGTGGGGTCCGCCCCGGCCCGCTAGCCCGAAAGCTTCCGCATCGCAGGAACGTCCAGCCGACGGACCTCTGCCGGCGGATTTTCGACAGCCCACGCGAGTGCTCCCGTCATCTGTGCCAACGTCACCAGTCCGAGCCGTTGCGCGCCGTCCCGCGTCGCGGGAATAGCCTCCAACAGCCCGTACAGCGGCTTCAATACCACCGGCCAACGATGTCCCGGGCCCAACACGTACCAAGGCCGCAGAATCGTCCGTCGCAACCCGCTCGCCGCCAGGATGTCCTCACATTCCCGCCGCACGGCGATATAGGCATGCATCACTGGTGCGGGATGGGCCACGCTCACGTAGATAAAATGCCTCACGCCCGCCGTTGCGGCCGCTTCGGCGGACGCACCCAGGCTCACCAGATCCACCGCGCGGAACTGGCGCTCCTTCCACGGAGTGGGATGGGAGACGCCTGTTAGGTGGACCAGCGTATCCCCCGGGCTTAGAGCAAGAAGAAAGCTTTCGGCGCGCAATGCATCGCCCAAAGCTACTTTGGCCCCCGTGTCCACCTTCCCCTCGCTCCCTGGCCGGGCCAGTACGGTGACGGAATGGCCCCGGGTAAGCAGCAGTTTTGTCAGGCTGTTGCCTACATACCCGGTGCCACCCCTGATGAACACCCTGTAGTCCATGTGAATCCTGGTAGCGCCGTATTGCCTATCGTCGCATTTTTAACTTGGTTCTGGGCTGGGTCCGTGAGATAGTACTTCCAAGGCTGTGCGGCGTTAAGTCTTTTGTTTTGTGTAATTGTGTAAAATTTGCAGAGCCGGTGAGCATGGTGGGAATCGGAGAATGGCAAGCAACAGCAAGAGTATTACAGGGGCTCGTACGACCGTGCCCCTTCCCGAAGATTTGCATCACAGGGCGAAGATGGCGTCCACCTGGTCTGGCACCAAGCTTCAGGATTTTGTGGCCGAGGCTGTTGAGCAACACCTGGCGCAAGCGGAATCGGCCATGGACCGGGAATCCCGCAAGAAACCAGCGCGCTAATCGCGTCGCGGTCCGCAAGCTGCTAGCATAGAGAGTTGTCAGGCTCCGGGCTTCGTGCAACGGGTCGCCGCAAACCCCGCCAGGTCCGGAAGGAAGCAACGGTAGTGGCTTCTTCCTGTGTGCCGCGGATCACCCGGGGTCTGGCATCTTCCAAAATGAGCGCACAGCGGATGCGTTGTGCGCGGTCAAACTATGTATCAGGTTATCGCGCGGAAATACCGGCCTCAGACGTTCGCCGAACTCGTGGGGCAGGAGCATGTCCGCACCACACTGGAGAACGCGATCACTCAACGGCGCATCGCCAGCGGGTACATCTTTAGCGGCCAGCGCGGGACCGGCAAAACCACCGTAGCGCGGATCATGGCGTTGTGCCTGAACTGCGAAAAGGGTCCCACCGCGAAGCCGTGCGGCGAATGCGCCAGCTGCAAGGAAGTCGCCTCGGGCGGTGCGATGGACGTGATCGAAATCGACGCGGCGTCCAACCGTGGCATCAACGAAATGCGCGAACTGCGTGAGAACGTTCGCTTCCGTCCGGCGCGCGACCGCTACAAGGTGTTCATTGTCGACGAAGCGCACCAGATCACCAGCGAAGCCTTCAACGCGCTGCTCAAGACTCTGGAAGAGCCGCCAGAGTGGGTGGTGTTCATCCTGTGTACCACCGAATCGCACAAGATCCCGCAGACGATTGCGTCGCGCTGCCAGCAGTTCAGCTTCCGTTCCGTGGACTTCGGCCTTCTGGTCGAGCGCATGGAATACATCTCCAAGGAAGAGGGCATCACCTACGACGGCGAAGTGCTCAGCGTGTTGGCCCAGGCCGGCGAAGGCAGCGTCCGCGATTCACTGTCGGCGCTGGATCAGGCGATCGCGTGCTGCGGGGATCGGCTGGAAGCTGCTCAGGTGCGCGAACTGCTCGGCATGTTCTCGCTCGATTCCATGGGGCAGGTAGCCAGCGCGCTGGTGGCGGGCGATTCCCGGCGCATGCTGGACATCGTGGCGGAGCTGGAATCGAATGGCCGCAGTCTGCAGCACTTCGCGCGCGAGCTGGCTCGGTATTTTCGCAACTTGCTGGTGGCGAGGATTTCGGGCGGCACCACGCGCCTGATCGCGGCTTCGGGTCCCGAGCAGGAGCGCCTTCTCACAGTCGCCACCCAGTTCACCGAAGAAGATCTCACGCGGGCGCTGAAGTTGTCCCTCGATTTGTTCCGCGATTTGCAGAGCTCCCTCCAGCCCAGGTTGCACCTGGAAATGGGCCTGCTGCGCCTGGTCCACGCCGCCAAGCTGCAACCCATCGAAGAAGCCCTGGCGTCTTTGGGCCCGGTAGGGCAGGCGATTCCGCCTGCCAGGCCCGCAGCAGCGCCTCCTCCCCCGCGTACGCAGGCGGAATCGCCTGCTCAACCCCCAGCCACCGGCGACCTCCGGTCCCGTCTGCACGCCACCCTGCTCGAAGCCAAGCAAATCCACTTGGCCGACGCAGTGGAACACAGCGACGTGGTCGAATCCGCCAACGAGGTCGTCTTCACTACCTCGAAAGTGTTCCAGATGTTCCTCAAGGACGCCAGCCTTGAAGCAACCGTCAAACGCCTCACCGGCCGCCCCGTGCGCGTCACGGTGAAGATCGGCGAGGTGGGTTCCGCACCCCCGCCGTCGGCCCCCAAGCCCACCGGCGGCGATACCGAAACAACCGAGCGCGCCCTCTCCCATCCCGAGGTCAAGCGCTTCCAGGAACAATTCCCCGACGCCCAACTGCGCACCGTGCGCAATTTGAAGGAGAGCTAACCCATGAAGATGCCCAACATGCAGGCCATGATGCAGCAGGCCCAGCAGATGCAGAAGAAGATGGCGGAGGAAGTCGCCAAAATCCGCGTGGAAGCCTCCGCCGGCGGCGGCATGGTCACGGTGAGCATGGACGGCCAGAAGAACGTCACCGGCGTAAAGATCGATCCCGAAGTCGCCGGCGACGTCGAGATGCTGCAGGATCTGGTGATGATCGCCTGCAACGAAGCCGTCAAGAAGGTGGAATCCGAAACGCAAGCCAAGATGGGCGGCATGTTGGGCGGCATGGGCCTGCCTCCGGGGCTCCTGTAAGGACCCCATGCACGACTTCGCCGCGCCGCTGCAACGCCTGATCGACGAGTTCCGCCGCCTGCCCGGCATCGGACAGAAGTCCGCCCAGCGTCTAGCGTTCCACGTCCTGCGCGCCCCGCGCGAACACGCCGCCGGACTCGCCGCCGCGCTCATCGAAGTCAAGGACAACCTGGTCTTCTGCGCCGCCTGCAACAACATCTCTGATTCCGAGCTGTGCTCCTACTGCCGCGACCCGCACCGCGACCGCGCCAGCATCTGCGTGGTGGAGGAGCCGCACAACATCCTCCCCATTGAGACCACGCGCAGCTTCAACGGCGTGTATCACGTGCTGCACGGGTCGATCTCCCCGTTACGCGGCATCGGCCCCGAACAGTTGCGCATCAAAGGCCTGCTGGACCGCATCGCGGAAGGCGACGCCAAGGAGATCATCCTCGCGACCAATCCCACGGTCGAAGGGGAAGCCACCGCAGTCTACCTCTCCCGCCTCCTACGCCCGCTGGGCGTGAAGGTGACGCGCATCGCCATGGGGATTCCGGTGGGCAGCGATCTGGAGTTTGCGGATGAAGTGACGATGCTGAAATCGCTAGAGAATCGTCGGGAGATGTAGGGAATCTATTGGCTAGCGCCGTAGTAAGTGACACTCCGAAGTCCGACGAGCAGGTGCTCAACGTAGTCGAACTTTTCGCCCGTTGCTCCTTCCGCTAGAGCGATTGCCGCCTTCATTCCCGGTAGAATTACTCTGACGTAGCCGCTGCCATCGAGTGCTATATAGGTAGCAAAGGCACCTAGCTCAATCTTTACCATCTCCTTGTTCTCACGCGAAGCCCAATAGTAGTTGTCGCCGACGCACTGCAAGTTGACCGCGACAGCACGGGCCAGCGATTCAGGTGTTCGTTCGACACCACCCTCGCTGATCTTCATTGACGGCATTCCCCGAAAGACAGTTGTCGTCTGACCACTCGCTGCACGAATGCCTAGTAGCGCGACCAGAAAAAGTAGGTTGAAGCGGACCATGACGAACTTCTAGAAGGAGTGTATCACGTGATATCTTGGCACGAACCTTACGCTACAATGACGGCATTGGGTGCCGCGAAAACACTTCGGCAAGTCCTCAGTGGAACTTCGGATGCGGCGATCCGGTTCGACCACCTGTGTTCGCTTTTGGTTAACCTAGGGTTTGATAGGCATGTGAAAGGAAGCCACCACTTGTTCCGCAAGTCTGGGGTGGAAGAACGGATCAACCTGCAACGGGACGGCGGTCAGGCCAAGCCCTACCAGGTGAAACAAGTGAGAGCGATGCTTGTGCGTAATCGTTTGGGAGACAAGTTCGAATGAGTAAGTACGAGGTTCTCATCTACTGGAGCGACGACGACCAGGCTTTTGTGGCGGAAGTTCCCGAATTGCCCGGATGCGCAGTTCACGGCGCGACGCAGGCGGAGGCGCTTGCGAATGCTCAGGAGGCGATTCAGCTCTGGGTAGAGACTGCGAAGGAATGCGGCGATCCAATTCCGGAGCCAAAGGGCCGCCGCTTGATTTTTGCTTAGTCATGAGCCAAGATCAGCCAGTACCCGAAGCGGACTCTAGCAGGCAGCTGGTGAGCGAACTGACGGCTGTCCTGCGAGACGTCGAGGCGAACTTGCTTGCGGCCTTTGATCACTACGCCCGGATCAATGCGGCGTGCCTGAATACCGCCAACGTTACGGACCAGGAACTGCTGGCGCGAATAAATGAATTCGAAACCCGCCGCCCGCCTGCCGCCTAGCCTACTTCTTTGCCCCGACTTTGACTTCAAACACCCTCGGCCAGTACTTACCCGTCACGAACACGCGATCCGTCTTCGCGTCGTAGGCGATTCCGTTCATCACGTCCGTACCCGCAGTTTCCATGACGCTCAGAATGCCGCTCATGTCGAGCCAGGAATTCACGCGACCGGTCTGCGGATTGATGCGGACGATACGATTCGTCAGCCAGATGTTGGCCCAGATCTCGCCCTTGATCCACTCGAGTTCGTTCAACTGGTCGATCGGGCGGCCCGCGTCAGTGACGGACAAGCGGCCGAGTTCCTTGAACGTCGCCGGATCGAGGAAACGCAACTGCGCTGTCCCGTCGGACATGATGAGGCGTTTGCCGTCGGTGGTCATGCCCCAGCCTTCGCCCTTATATTTGTAGGTCTTCAGCAACTGGAAGGTCGAGCGGTCGTACACGAACGCGACTTCCGTCTTATAAGTCAACTGGAACAGCTGCTTGCCGAAGGCGACGATGCCTTCGCCGAAGTACTGCGAAGGGACGTTGTACTGTTGCTTGACGCGCCCCGTGGCGATCTCGACGCGGCGCAGATTCGACTTCCCTTCAAGGCCTGTGCTCTCGTAAAAGTCGCCGTCCAAAACAAACAGGCCTTCGGTGAACGCACCTCGATCATGCGGGAACCGGTTGACCACTTGGTAGCCGTACACCGCCGGCGAGGCCTTCGTCTGCGCCAGCAGCGCCACCGCAAGAAACACCAGCGAGACACGCCGCACGTTAATTCGCCCTAATCTCAAACAGCTTCGGCCACAACTTGCCAGTAATGAAGATCCGATCCCCTTTAGCGTCATAGGCGATGCCGTTCAGCACATCCGTACCTTGAGCCTCCGCCGCCGTCAGGATGCCGGTCAAATTCAGCCACGCCTTCACGCGACCGGTCTTCGGGTCGATCCGGGCGATGCGGTTGCTCTGCCACACGTTGGCCCAGATCTCGCCCTTGATCCATTCGAGCTCATTCAGATTTGCGATCTCGCGGCCGCCGTCGGTGACGCGGATGGTGGCCAGCCGGCTGCCGTTCAACGGGTCCACCCAGTGCAGCGCGGAGGTGCCGTCCGACATGATGAGCTGCTTGCCGTCCGTGGTCAGCCCCCAGCCTTCCCCGGTGTAGCGGAAGGCTTTCTGTAGTTGGAAGCTGCCCTTGTCGTAGACGAACATCAACCCGTTCTTCCAGGTCAGCTGAAATAGCTGGTTGCCCACGGCGGCCAAGCCTTCGCCGAAGTACGCCTCGCCGATGGGGTGGACCTGTAGCACTTTGCCGGTGGCGAGTTCCACGCGGCGCAGGCCGGAACGTTCGTAGAGTCCGGTGCCTTCCCACAGTTGGCCGTCCTGGAAGAAGAGGCCCTGGGTGAACGCCTCGCGGTCGTGCGGGTAAGCCTTCACTACTTGATGTTTCAGGATGGGAGCTGTGGCCGCTTTCGCGGTTGCCTTGGGTTGCGAGAAGGCGACCGTGCCGGCCAACAGAAACAGAGCAAGAACTTTCACGCTTTCAGGATACCGCTTGAAGGCAAGCCGGGATGCCGCTGCGGTAGCTGGGGTACTGCAGCGTGACGCCCAGCAGACGGCGGATCGCCGAGCCGTCCACCTTGCGGTCCCCGAAAATGCGCGGGGTGGCCACCGGTCCATCGGGCAACGGCACGCCCAACAACCGCGAGCAAAACTCAGCAATCTCGCGCGACGTACAGGGTTCTTCGTCAGCCACCGGGTAAGCGCCGGTGACGTCTGACAAGAGCGCCGCCTCACAGTGCGCTGCCAGATCGTCCACGTGAATGCGGCTGATGAAATTTTCACCGGGCGGATACGTTCCGCGCCGCACGGATTCCTGCACGCCTCGGCCCGGTCCGTAAATCGCGGCGGGACGAAGCACCAGCGTCGACCAGGGGCCCACCGCAGTGGCCTGCTCGGCATCCAGGCGCACCTGGGCGCGCTCACTAGACCAATCGACTGGCGTAGCCTCATCCACGCTACGAGCAGCGCCGTAAACGCCTGTAGTGGATAGATACACTACTCGCGACGGCGAATCGCCCAGCAGTGCCACCACGTCCGGAGCACCCTCGGGAGGAATAGAATGCAGCACCAGGCAACCCCGCTCGATCACGCCGGGGACATCTTCCACGCGGATCGCGCGGATTCCAACTAGGCGGGATGGGTTGCGCGCTGTGCCAATCACCTTCGCCCCACGCGCCAACATGCGCCGTGCGACGCGCTCGCCCGTGAACCCGCAACCTAGGATCAGTGCAGTCATGCCAGCACCGGCAACGAACCGGCTTCAAACACTCCGTCGACCGCAACTCCACCCACCAAGATTTCTTCCAACCGATTCGCCTCCCGAGGGCGGGCAAACGCCACCTTGAGGTAGTTCGCACTCAGTCCAAAACGCCCGCTCTGCAGCGACACCACCGACACACGCCGTCCAACCATGCTGGCGCGGAACGCGCGGCTCTTGCCCTCGCCCAGCGCGCGCAGGATCTCGGTGCGCTCCCGGCGGACCTGCATCGGAACCTGATCCGGCGCGTCGGCCGCGGGTGTTCCTGGGCGCGCGGAGTAGGTGAACACGTGCAGGTAGGTGAATGGCAGACTCACGATAAAGGCGCGCGAAGCCTCGAACTCGGCGTCCGTTTCGCCGGGGAAGCCCGTCATCACGTCGGCCCCGACGGCGCAATCCGGCATCCACGCGCGCGCCTGCAAAATGCGATCCGCGTAGTGCCGCGGACGGTATTTCCGATGCATGCGGCGCAGCACGGTGTCCGACCCCGATTGCAGCGGCGCGTGGACGTGTTTCGCGATGCGGTCCGACTCCGCCATCAGTTGAAGCAGCCCGTCGGAAAAATCCATCGGTTCCACCGAGCTAAGCCGCAGCCGCTCCACCCCGGTTTCGTCCAGCAAACGGCGCACCAAGTCCACCAAACGAACTCGCCCAGGGAAATCGCGTCCCCACCGCCCCAAGTTGATGCCGCTAAGAACGACTTCGCGGTATTTGCCGGCCAGACCGCGCACCTGCGCCACCACGTCGTCGCCCGGAGCGCTACGGCTCCGCCCGCGCACGCTGGGAATGATGCAGAAGCTGCACTTGTTCGAACAGCCGTCCTGGATCTTGAGGTTCGGGCGCACGCGGTCACCCAAGGGGTCGTCCACGGGAGCCGCCAGAAACTCACGCCCGATTTCCCCCACGTGAATCTGTCCATGGTAAGGCGCGTCGAAGACTTCCGGGATGAGCGTCTTGTGCGAATTGCCCACCACCCACTCGACTCCAGGCAAGGCGGCCAGTTCTTCCGGAGCGCGCTGTGCGTAGCAACCCGTGATCAGGATGCGCGAGGCCGGCTGATCGCGATGCAGCTTGCGCACCACTTGCCGCAGCTCGTCGTCAGCCGAGGCGGTGACGGTGCAGGTGTTCAGCACCACCAGATCGGCCTGGGCCAGTTCCGGCGCAGCCGTCATGCCGCGACCGGCCAGTCCGGCCTCCAATGCGGCCCCGTCGGCCTGCGAAGCCCGGCACCCAAACGTCTTTACGAAAAAGCTCTGCAAGACTCTATTGTAAGGCTCAGACTTCTCCTACCCTTGTTCCCCACTCCTTCCTTCCGATAGAAGAGCATGGCCGGCGAACGGATGCTCTCTCAAGAGGAGATCGACAGTGTATTTCGGAAAACCCAGCGTAAGGGGCAGGAGGATGCCGCGGCCAAGGCGCAGGTCTACGATTTCCGGCGTCCGGACCGCATTGCCAAAGACCAATTGCGCGCCATCCATCTGTTGCACGAAAACTTCGCGCGCAGCCTGGCGTCCAGCCTCTCTGCCTACCTGCGCGCCTACGTTGCCGTCAACCTGATCAGCGTGGAGCAGCTGGCGTTTATGGAGTTCGCGCAAGTGCTGCCTTCGCCCACCAGCATGGTGTCCCTGAGCATGAAGCCTTACGACGGCAACGCTCTGCTGGAACTGAACCCCTCGCTGGTCTTTCCGATCCTGGAAATGCTGCTGGGCGGGTCGGGACAGGGAACGCTGAAGCCGGAGCGCGAGATCACGGAAATTGAGCAGAGCATCCTGGACGGGTTGCTACGCATCATTCTGAACGATCTGCGCACCGCCTGGCAAGCGGTGGCCAGTATGGAGTTTGCCATCGAGAGCCACGAGACCGAGCCGCAATTGCTGCAGATTCTGGCACCGAACGAAGCCGTGGTTGCCATCAGCATGGAGATCCGCATCGGAGAAATGTCCGGCATCATGAACCTGGGGATCCCTTCGATCACCGTCAAGATGCTGCGGCAGAAGTTCGACCAGCAGTGGAGCGTACGAAAAACCCGCGCCAGCGAGGACGAGCACCTCCGAACGCTGCGCATTCTACAGCCAGCCTTAGTCCGCGCGGAATCTTCGCTCCAAGGGCCGACGCTCTCGGTCGCCTCGCTGCTGGCGTTAAAAGAAGGAGACGTGCTGGCCTTCGACTACCCGTTGGAGCAACCGCTGGATTTCACGCTAAACGGCAGCCTCAAGTACCGGGGAGAAATCGTGATGAGCGGCCGCAAGCGAGCGTTTCAGGTGCTGGAACCCGTAGCCGCGGAATAGGCACGCAAGCGAGGCAACAGATCCTCCGGGGCGCTCCATTTCTGCGCCAGTTTGGCCGCCAGCCAGGCCGATGGGCCGCGCAGCTGGGTTTCGCCGATTACTCCGATGCCGCCTCGCCCAAGGATTGCGAAACGGCCCTGATCCACATACTGAAACGGACGCGCGTCGTAGCCGCTCATGCGCTCGCGGATCGCCGCCGCCACGTAGCGGCCTTGTTGTGCCGCTACCGTCGCCAGCCCGTCCATGGGAGCATCTTCGTGCAAGACACGCGCCAAATCGCCGATGACGAAAATCTCCGGGTGCCTCGGCACGGTGAGATCCGGAGCCACCGAGACGCGGCCCTGGTCATCCAACTGGGCACCGGCCTCGCTCCGCAACGCTGCCCCGAAATTCGCGCCCCGCACCCCGCCTGCCCACAGCACCGCGCGGCTCAAGATCCGCTCCCGCCCCTGCTCACCGGAGACCCGAACGCTCTCCCCATCCATGCCGACCACGTGCCGCCCGCATTGAATCTCGACACCCAAACGCAGCAGCTGATCCTTCGCGGCGGCGCCCAAGGCAGCCGGGAATCCTGGAAGAATCCGGTCGCCCGACTCCACCAACACCACGCGCCTGGAGCGGTCCGAGAGCGCCACCGCCGCGGCCAGTTCCACCCCGTTTACCCCGCCCCCGGCGACCACCGCCGAGCTGCCTCGATCCCGCAGCATTTCGCGGATCCGGCGCGCGTCCTCGGGCGATTTCAAGCCCGGAGCGAAGCGCTGCCACTCATCCCTCTCATAGCGAGGCTGCGAACCAGCGGACACCACCAGCGTGTCATAGGGTAGCGCCCGGTCGGCCAGAATCAGCCGTCGTTGCCGCGCGTCCAGATACACGGCCTCGCCCCGGACCAGCTGGACGTTGCTTTGCCCGCTAACCAGCCGCGCGAACCCGGACTCCAACCGTCCGCGCCCCGCGACCGCCGCCGCATACAGCCTGGATTGGAATACGTGCGAGTCCCGCCGCTCCACCAGCGTGATCTCCGCATGCACAAACCGCAGCGCCCGGACCACGCTCAGCCCCCCGACCCCGCCACCTAGCACCACAATTCGCTTCACCTGATATAGGTGGGCGGAGCCGGGAGTTTTTCTCAGTTAACGGATCAAATCCGCCATCTTTGAGCCCGGACGAATGATCGTCTCATTGCGTTCCGGCCCGGTGGACACGCCGCCGATCTCGACGCCCGAACGCTCTTCCAGGAAGTTGAGATACGCCCGAGCCTTCTCCGGCAGCGCCTCAAACGCCGGAATGCCGCGCGTGGCCGTCTTCCAGCCCGGCATCTTTTGATACACAGGCTCAATCGCCTCCAGAGCCCGGTACGTCGCCGGCATCTCATGGATTTCCTGGCCGCGCAGCTTGTAACCCACGCACACTGGGATCTCGTCCAGCGAATCCAGTACGTCCAGCTTGGTGATCATCAGCGTGTCGAAGCCGTTGACCATCGCGGTGTAGCGCAGCAGCGGCGCATCGAACCAGCCGCAACGGCGCGGACGGCCCGTGACGGCACCGAATTCCTTGCCTTCGCGGCGCAGCATCTCGCCCGCTTCGCCGTGGTCTTCCGTCGGAAACGGACCCGAACCCACGCGCGTAATGTAAGCCTTCGAGACGCCGATCACGCCATGAATCCGCGTGGGAGGAACGCCCGTGCCCGTCGCCGCGCCCCCGGCGCTCGCGCTGGACGACGTCACAAACGGGTACGTTCCATGGTCGATATCGAGCATGGTCCCCTGCGCGCCCTCGAACAGAATGTTCTGCCGGTTCGCCATCGCCTCAGCCAGCAGCGCCGCCGTATCGCACACCAGCGGCTTGAACTTCTCCGCCAGCGTTTCAATGCGGGAGCGCATCGCCGCATAGTCCACGGTGTCGCTCAGATTGAATGTAGCCGCCAGCGTTTTCTTGTCTTCCACCAGCGTGTCGTACAGGTCGCGGAAACTCTCCGGATCATACAGGTCCGCGATGCGGATGCCGCGCCGCCCGATCTTGTCCTCATAACAAGGCCCGATGCCGCGCGCCGTGGTGCCGATGGGAATGCGGTTCTCCCGCGCTTCTGACATTTTCTCCACCAGCCGGTGAAACGGGAAAATGGCATGCGCGCGGTTGCTGATGCGCAGCTGCTTGGCCACGTCGATGCCGGCGGCCTCCAGCGTAGCCATCTCTTCCGCCAGCGCTTCCAGGTCCACAACCACGCCGTTGCCGATCACCGCCATCACGCCAGGGCGCAGAATCCCGCTGGGAATCAGCTTCAACACGAACTTTTTCGGCCCTATGTAGACCGTGTGCCCAGCGTTGTGCCCGCCTTGGTAGCGCGCCACCACGCTGAACTGCTCGGCCAACAAGTCGACAACTTTGCCTTTTCCTTCGTCACCCCACTGGGCTCCCAGGACAATAACGTTGCTCACGATTTATGTTTTTGCTCCAACGGACCATTGTAGCCCGGCAAAGGGTGTGGGGGCACCCTAAACACAGGAGAGGATGATGCCCCCGCACTCCGTTTTGCGGCTGTGATGATGTAGCAACCGCGCGTTTCCATCCGATACAGCTACAATAATCTGAGATGCAGGTTACTGATATTTTCCTAGGGCTGGGCCAAGACCGCCTGACTCAATTGCTGCGGTCCGTTTCCATCGGCCGGCTGAAGACGTATAAATTGTACGACCGCATGAAGACGCGGTTGCACTTGAACAAGATGAACTCCGAGGTGCTGCGCAACGCTGCGCCGCGCATCTGGTCGCGCATTGAAGAGCGCGATGAGGAGTTTACCGCGGAACTGGCCCAGGCCATCCTGATCTCTCACTTCGACATCATCAAGGCCGTCCTGGACCATCTGGGCGTGCCCCACGAAGAGGGCTTTTTCTCCAAAGATACCGACGTGGCGGCGATCCTCAAAGAGGGTTGGCAGGATTCGGCATGGACCGCGTTCCGCGAAAAATTCGCCCCCGCGCCGTTATTGTTCTATATCAACCACCTTGGTTGGGAGGTCGCGAGCCAGACCGAAGTCTTCGCGCCCGCCTCATGAAGGAGGCGCCTGCAGCATGAAAGAAATGTTCGAAGCCGTAAGGGCAGGGGATTCCCCGCGCGTGGAAGCGCTGATGGCCGCGGATGCGACGCTGGCTATTTTCGCGGCGTCGATGCTGGGGGACATCGTGCGCCTGGAAGCCCTGTTGACGGCGAACCGCTCTCTAGTCACAGCCGTGAGCACCGACGGCTGGACCCCGCTTCACCTCGCCGCGTTCTTCGGTAAGCTCGACGCCGCGCGCCTGCTGCTGAATAAGGGCGCATCTGTAACCACCCGCTCGACGAACGCGATGAATAATCACCCCATCCACGCGGCCTCCGCGGGCGGGCACGTCGAGATCGTAAAGCTGCTGCTGGAACACGGAGCCCCCGCCAACGCCCAGCAACACGGCGGCTGGGTGGCCCTGCACGCCGCAGCGCAGCACGGCAATGTGGAGATGGCCAAGGTGCTCGTCGAAAGCGGTGCCGACGCATCTTTCCGTGCTGACAATCAGCAACGCCCCATCGACCTGGCGCTGCTCAAAGGCCATCAAGCCATGGTCGACTATCTCGAAGCCAGCGGAGCAACTCTTTAGTGAACCCGGAATCGGTTATCTCCGAACTGCGTGACACCACGCTCAAGGCGCTGGATGCGGCCGCAACACTGGAAGCCCTGGAAACCATCCGAGTGGACGCGCTGGGCCGCAAGGGCAAGCTCGCCGAAGTCAGTAAGACATTCGGCAAACTCGCGCCGGAGGAGCGCAAGAGCCTTGGCATCCTGCTCAACGCCGCTAAGCAGGAGCTTGAATCTGGACTGGACTCCCGCAAGTCCGCGCTCGAATCCGTAGCCCTCGACGCCCGCCTCGCCAGCGAGTGGTTCGATCTCACTACCCCCGCCCCCGGAATCCGCCCCGGTCACTTGCACCCCGTCACGCAAGTGCAGCGCGAAATCGAGGACCTGTTCGTATCCCTCGGCTTCGCCATCATGGACGGCCCCGAAGTCGAGCAGGAATACTACAACTTCGACGCCCTCAACATTCCCGCCGACCATCCCGCGCGCGACATGCAGGATACCTTCTGGCTAAAAGACGGCCGCTTGCTGCGCACCCACACCTCGCCCGTGCAGATCCGCGCGCTCGAAAAACTCGGCGCGCCGCTGAAGATGATCGCCCCCGGCCGCGTCTTCCGCAACGAAGAAGTGGACCCATCGCATGAGCATACCTTCTACCAGCTGGAAGGCATGATGGTGGACCGCGATGTCTCCGTCGCGCATTTGATCTACTTCATGAAGACGCTGCTCTCGGCGATCTTCCATCGCGAAGTCACCGTCCGCCTGCGCCCCGGCTTCTTCCCCTTCGTTGAGCCCGGCTTTGAACTCGATATCCAGTGCCTGATCTGCGCCGGCAAAGGCTGCCCCGTGTGTAAACAATCCGGCTGGGTGGAACTGCTCCCCTGCGGCCTGGTCCACCCCGCAGTGCTCCGCTCCGGCGGCCTCGACCCCGACGAGTGGAACGGCTTCGCCTTCGGCCTGGGCCTAACGCGCCTGGCGATGATGCGCTACGCCATCGACGACATCCGGTTGTTCGCCAGCGGCGATCTGCGCTTCCTGAATCAATTCTGACGCATGAAATTCTCCTACAATTGGCTGCGCGACATGGTGAAGGGCCTCGACGCCTCACCCGAAGTACTCGAGCGCCTCATCACCATCAAAACCGCCGAGTGCGAAGGCATCGAAGTCCACGGCGCAGACTTCATCATCGAAGTCGACAACAAATCCCTAACCCACCGCCCTGACCTGTGGGGCCACTTCGGCATGGCCCGCGAAGTCTCCGCCATCACCGGCCAACCCCTGCGCGACCCGGTGATGCCGCAGAACTTCACCGCCAAGAACCCACCCGTAAAAGTCTCCATCGACGACTACTCGCTCTGCCCCCGTTACTCCGCACTCGCCTTCGACAACGTAACCGTCAAGCCGTCCCCCTCATGGCTCCAGCAGCGCCTCGAAGCCGTGGGCCTGAACCCCATCAACAACATCGTCGACGTCACCAACTTCGTCATGGCGGAGCTCGCCCAGCCCATGCACGCCTTCGACGCCGACAAACTGCATGACGGCCCCATCCAGGTCCGCACCGCCGCGCAGGGCGAAATCATTGAAGCCCTCAATGGCGAAAGCTACGAACTCGATCCCTCCGCGCTCGTCATCGCCGACCCCAAGGGAGCCATCGCCATCGCCGGTATCATCGGCGGCGCGGGCAGCGCCATCTCTGAGAAGACCACGCGCCTGGTCCTCGAAAGCGCCAACTTCAACGCCGCGCACATCCGCAAAACGTCATCGAAAATCCGCCTCCGCACGGACGCCTCCATGCGCTTCGAAAAAGCGCAAGACCCGGTCAACACCGTCCGCGCCCTGGAACGCGCCTACGAACTGCTTCTCGAAGTCTCGCCCGGAATCCGCATGGTCGGCGGCTTGGCCGACGCCTACCGTCCTCCGAAAGAGCCCGCTCCCATCGTGCTCCCGCTCGATTGGCTGGCCCGCAAGCTGGGCCGTTCGCTGCCCGCCGAAGAAGTGCAGCGCATCCTCGAAGCCTTGATGTTCAAGGTGGAGCGCATCGACGCAGGCACGCTCTCCGTCTTCGTCCCCACTTGGCGCGCCACCAAAGACGTCGCGATCAAAGAAGACTTGGTGGAAGAAATCGGCCGCATGGTCGGTTACGCGTCCATCCTTCCAACCGCGCCGCTCGCCGCCGCGACGGTTCCCGCACCCAGCGTTGAGCGCGTGTTTCACCACTCGGTGCGCGATGCCGCCGTGGGGCAGGGGTTCACCGAAGTCTACAACTACTCCTTCCTCAGCGAAGAACTCGCCCAGCGATTTTCGCTCGACCCCGACGCCCATATCCGCGTCACCAACCCCATCGTGGCGGACCAGAACCTGATGCGCACCAGTCTGCTCCCCGGCATCTGGAAAAACATCGTGGACAACACCCGGCACTTTGATTCGTTCCGGCTGTTCGAAATTGGCCGCGAAGTCCACCCGGATCGCGAAGTGCCTCACTTCGTAGCCGCCATCTTCGCCAAGGACGACGGCGTAGCAGGATTGCACGAGTTGAAGCGCCTCGCAGAGTGCTTGCTGCCCGGCTCCGAATCGCGCCCTTCCCCCGGCGCCCGCAAGTTCGAACATCCGCAACGCGCCACCGATCTACTGCATGCCGGGACCCTCTTCGGACGCCTCTTCGAGTTTCACCCCCGAATGATCGAGCATGGCCGCGCCGCGGTACTCGATATCGACCTGCAAGCGCTGATGCAACTGCGCTCTAGCAACGTAAAGTACCAGCAACTGCGCCGTTTCCCGTCAAGCAGTTTTGATTTGTCCGTCGTGGCCGGCCCGCGCGCCCTGATCGCCGACGTCCAGGCTGCCATGAAGACCCTGGCCGGGGAGGCTCTGGTGAGTATCGAGTTCCTGCGCGACTTCACCCTGCCCACCGGTGACCGCAGCGTTTCCTATCGCCTGACCGCGGGAGCGCCCGACCGGACCATGTCCGCTGAGGAAGTGACCTCAGTCCGCAACGCCGTGATCGAAGGCATGCGCGCCGCCGGCTATGAACTGCGCGTCTGAGTGAGTGGGGCCGGATTCCGTCCTGCCAGACCAGCGCCTCCGGGCGCCCCACACTTGCTACCGCAGCTGCAATCCGTATTCCTGCAATAGCCGCTGCTGCGAATCGTAGAGCCGGACCCAGTAGGTTCCCGCGCCAAGCTCGCTGTCCACCTGCATGACGTAGCCCGTATCGTGATGGAACAAGGGCCGGCCCGCCCAGGTCTGCTTGCCTCCCGCGTCCACGATTCTGGCTTCCAAGGCCTGATCGGGGGATAAGTACGGAGATTCGATGCGCAGCCGAAGGTGCGGTGCCGCCGGGCCTTGTGCCCGCGTAGCCTCCACGCCGCCGCGAACCGAGCGCAGCGTGATCGCGGTCCCTTCGGCCTGCCCGGGCACATAGCCCTGCGACAGCACCGCCATCAGGGAGAGGGTTGCGAGTGCCGCGCAGTAGACGGGAACAGTGCGGGGAATCCGCAGGGAATCCGTAAACCGCCCGGCGAATGCCGCCCAGCGGGTGGACCAGGACTCGGCCTCGGGCAGGGGCTCGGCCAGAGCGCTTTTCATCACCGAGACGTATTCATCGGTCTCGATCAGTGCGTCCTGGCAGCTATGGCAAACAAACAAATGGGTTTCCACGTGGCCTAATTCCGGTTCCACCAGCCTCCCGAGGGCATAGTTCTCCAAAACGTCTCCGCTCGGGTGGGCGGTTGCGGCTCGCGGCTTTTCCAACTTGTTCGGCTCCATGACAGGGCTCTCGTCTCTTAACATAGCGGCATTGCCGCCTAGCTATTAGTGCGATAGGGAGGCAGAAGTTCTCAAAAAAACTGCCTGTAAATTTCGATGTGCTAGTCTTTTTTTTCCCAACTCCCCGAACCGGCTCTTGGCGCGGGACTTCAGCAGCCGGAATTGGGTGTCCGAAAGGTCCATTTCCGAACAAATCTGCTCCTGGCTCTGCTCCAGCAGGTAGAAACGGGTCAGAATCTCCCGGTCACGGGCCGGGATTTCGGAGAGGACCCTGTGGATCATGTCCTTTCTCTCTGAGAAGATAGCGGTTTGCTCTGGATCTGAGTTCGGGTCCATGATGCGGGGCGTGGTGTCTACCTCGCCCTGCTCCCGGCGGCTCTGCACCAGCCGGTCAATATGGGCTGCGATCTGGCGCCGGCAGATGGTGCGCACAAACCCCATCAACCGGGTGGAATCGCGCAGTTCCCCCCTGCGGATCGCCTGCACCACCAGCAGAAAAGTGTCGTGGATCTTGTCTTCCACTTCCTGCGGACCCAGTTGCCGGATCAAATAAAAGCGGATGCCGCGGGAAAACAGGCCGTAGAGTTCCTCCATTCCGTCGGTCTTACCGTCCCGGATGCGTTCCACCAGATCCGCCCACTCGCTGCACGCCTCACTGCTCTCCTCGCCCGCGCCGCCGAATTCCTGGTCCGCGAACACCACATCGACCGCCGCTTCCACCAGGACTGTCCTGGCTTCCGTGGCGAACTCGATTTGTTCCATTGTCTGGCCCATCATACGTTCTGGTCCCGCCTGTCTGTTGCCTGTTTCACCGGACGCCGCCGGTGAGTTGGAAAGCCGCCCAATAAGCGGGGTCGGCCTGCCATGTGCCGGAGTGGATCATCGCCGCCTGCCCCCTCCGCAGGGCTTCGGCCGCCGGCATCGGGTTCGCGCCCGACCCAAGATTTTCGTAAAAAGCCGGTAGCAGGCCTCCCTGCACATCGTCCATCGGCCAGCTGGTGGCCACCACCGCATGCGCCCCTGCGGAGAGCCACGCGCGCGTGAGTCCCAACAGCCCGGCACCAGGGCTCGCCTCGCCCACGCCGGAGGAGCAACCGCTCATTACCACCAGCGCGCCGGGAACCTGCAACATCGCAATGTCCGCAGTGCCCACCAGCTCAGGACTGCCCCCTTCGCCAATGGAGAAAGCCAGAAACGCTTGGTCCCGCTGGGTGCCCTTGGCCACCACGTGCGTCGCCAGGAATACGTGCGCGGGCTGCGTGGCAACGGCCTTCAAGAACGATGCACGGGATGCATCCCGTCCATCCAGCACGGTTCCTTGTTTTCCCCACACACGAGCGATGCGATGTATCTCTTCGCCACTCGCTACCAGCCGGTTCAACTGGCCCGGAATATAATAGGGTGAGGTCCGCACGGACCATTCCGCCGGCCGCAGCCGCTCATCCGCCCAGTTGTAGATCGGATCCCCCACGGCCACATAGCTGTTCTTTGCCGGAGCGGTTTTGGCGGTCTGTAGCCATGTCGCGCTCGGCGTGATTTGCAGAGAGTGCTCCTCCACCAGGTACTTTCCGTTGTGCCGCAGCGCCGCCATCGGAACGTCAAACAGCGGACCTTCCAAGGAAAGAATCCAAGCCGGACGCCCCGACTCTTGCGCGTCCAGCTTCCCGAATAGCGTTCCGTAGAGGTGTTCCCCCAGTTCGCTTGCTTTCGATTTATGTTGCATCACTGCGTTCCGGAAACTCTGCACGGCCACATCCATCCGATCCGCCGCGGGAAGCACATAGAGATGGATGCTCTCCCGGGTCACGGCCCACAGGTAGGATTCTCCTGCTCCTGTGTAGAAACTAAGGAATAACTCCGATTCCCTTAGCCCTTTCTGAAAAAGACTAAGTGAGCGCTCAGAGGAAAAATTCTCAATCTTATTAGGCGAATACCCTAGACCGGCGGTGGCCTCCATCTCGGTGAGGGCTAGGTGGAGCCGTTCCACCACCGCATTCTCCTGCGCGCCCACCCCTTCCGCCTGCACTTGGCGTGTCTCCTCGGTCCGCAGTTGAGCCAGTGTTTGCCAATACTTAGACGGAAGCTTGCGGCGCCAGACTTCGGCCAACGCAGCGGATTGGCGCAGGCTAGCCGCCCGATTGCGCTCGGCGGCCATCAGCGCCTTGCGGATCCACTTGGCATCGTCCGTGGCCAGACCTTTTCTGGCGGCGGCCTCAATAAAGGTGGCGAACACCTTCCGGTCGGCCTCCGTATCGGCCGCAGCCAGCGAGGACCGGGAAAGCGGCGGGATCGCTTGCCGCCAATGCTCGGCACTGCGCGCGGCGGCCTCGAAATCGAGCAGCGCGGCATCTGTGTTGCCGCGCGCCTGTGCGATCAGCCCGCGTTGCAGCAGCAGGTTCCGGCTGGACACAGCCGACCCCTCCAAGTGCATTTCTCCAATGGCGGATGCCGTCAGGCGTTCGGCCTCATCCAGCCGGCCTTGCGCCAAGCGAAGCGCGCCCAATCTCCAATAAGAAAGCCGCGTATCGCGATGCAAGTGCAGTTTGCGCAGGCGGAACGCGCTGTCCAAAGCGGCCTCCGCTCCGGAAAAATCGCGCCGCCGCATGCGCTCTTCGCCCAGCAGATCCCACGCCTCCGCCTCCAGCGCTACGTTGGGCTGCGCGTGCGTAGCATCGATCGCCTGTAGAATCTCCGCGGCTGTACGGTCTCCGCCAGGATTCAGACGAGCGTGCTGCAGCTTCAGTTGGGCATCATAGTAGGGCGGCGTGGGCAACCGCTTGACGGTTTCGAGGCCCGCTTGCGCGCTTTCCCGAGCTGCCGGCCAATCGCCCACCAATAGGTACACGCTGGAAAGCCCCGGAGCCACTGCGCCTTCGGCAAGCCAGTCGCTGCTTGCATGTGCCAAGTCGCGCGCTTGCGCGTAAGCTTGAATCGCGTCCGAATAGCGGAATAGAAAAACGTAGGTGTTGCCCAGCGCCGTCAGGTAGCTGGTCTGGGCGCGCAGATTTTTCGCCGCCCGCGCCTGGCCTACGGCCTTGACATACAACTTTTCGAGCGCGGCAAAGTCGCCGCCTTTGCGCAGGCTCTCCGCGGACTTCTGGATCTGTTCAAATTCCTGCGTGCGCCACCATTGGACAGGGTCAGGCGACTCGGTCCGGCTGGCTGTCGATGAGCGCGACATTGCCAACCACAATACGAGGGCGACGCAGAGGCCTCGGGGGAGGTGGGCCACTGTCTTACCTCAAGCTGTCTACGGTTGCAGAACAACCGTAACAAAAAATATTGCATCTTTCCATGGCAAAAATGAGTTTCTCCTTATTTCGGTACTCTTTTCCCAGGGGCTATCGGGACCGTACTAAGGAGAATTCGGACAGATTTGGGGAAATCTTTAACCCCTCCCGACTAGGGGCATAGCCGTGGCCATCACCGTCATGAATTGCACGTTGGCATCCAGCGGCAATCCAGCCATATAGAGCACTGCATCGGCCACATGGCGCAGCTCCATGCGGGGTTCCACGAGTGTGCTTCCATTCGCCTGTAGGATTCCTCTGGCCATCGGAGCTGACATTTCGGTAGCGGCGTTGCCGATATCGATCTGCCCGCACGCGATGTCATAGGCGCGCCCATCCAGGGAAATAGACTTGGTTAATCCGGTAATCGCGTGCTTTGTTGCCGTATAAGGCGCGGAATGGGGCCTCGGCGCATAGGCGGAGATCGACCCGTTGTTGACGATCCGCCCCCCGCGCGGGGTTTGCGCCTTCATCAGACGCATGGCTTGCTGCGCGCACAGAAACGCACCCGTGAGGTTGACATCCACCACGGCTTTCCATTGCTCGAAGCTGAGTTCATCCATGGGAACCGCCGGTGCCCCGATGCCGGCGTTGTTGAACAGCAGGTCAAGCCGCCCATAGGCCTCCTGCGTCCGCTCAAACAGCGCGCGGACCTCCCCGGGGTCCGCCACGTCGGTAGGGACCGCCAGCATCCGCTCACGCCCCGCCGCCGTCTCCTCCAGCGCATCGCGTCGCCGGCCCGCGAGTACTACGGTCCACCCGGCTCCGTGCAGCGCCTGCGCGACGGCACGTCCAATGCCGGACCCGGCTCCGGTAACAAGGGCGATCTTCAAGGGCATTGCCCGTTATTGTGCCACATGCGCGACCACGGTAAGCCATAAAAGTGTCTGACGCGCCGCACGGAAGGGGTGTAATTCATCCATGGCTACCACGAGCCGCCTGGATCGCATTCTCGACCCGCTAACCGAGGCATTCACGCCGAGAATGGCTTCAGCCCTTCTTGAGCTGCGCGTAGACTCCGAACTGGAAGCCCGCATCGGCGGCTTGCGACTGAAGGCGCAAGAAGGAACCCTCACACCTGCGGAGGATGCCGAATACAAAGACTTCGTGGAGGCCATCGATCTGATCTCCATCATGCAGGCAAAAGCGCGCCGCATCCTCGCCAAACTATGCGCTTAGCATGAATCTAGGTCTGCGGGAAGCGGTTCCACTTCACGCCTTCAGTGACTCCCTCGCCCATCGCGAGACGGGAGAGAATGGGGTGCCCGTGCCAGTCGCGTCGGGTCCTCAAGGTTGAGTGAGGCTCGAATAGTGCTCCGCAAACCACCTCCTCCCAGCCACTTGCCGTTGCACCCGAGCCTCCCACGCGCCCGTCACGCTATCCTTACGCCAGGATCGCAATGTGCAGCACCCACATCCAAGCCAGCCCCGGCGCGAAAAACTCCCCTGATAAAACAAAGCCAACTTTTTCCCGCACTCGCGCCGGCAAGTCCCCCAGCCTGAATCAGATGGATGTTTCGTCCAGAAATCTGCGACACTGACCCAGATGACGAATCTCTCCCGCCGGATTGTCCGCAAGATGCGGTCCGTGAACGTCCACGGGCTGCCGCCGGAGGCGTACGCGAAAGCCCGGCTCGCCCTGCGCGACCTGTTGTCCTGCGTGTTCGAGTCGAAAGATCTGCCGCAGAGCGTGCAGGCGAAGGCTGCTGGGCATGGCGACCTCGCGTTCATCAGCGCGGTGCTGGGTCACGGCCTGGTGCGGGAAGACATGCACACGGCCTCGGTCAGCCACCTGGGCGTGGTCGTGTTTCCCACTCTGCTGCAGCTGGCGCGGACCCGCGAAGTCTCCGGGCGCGATTTCTTCACCGCGGCGATCTGCGGCTATGAGGTGGGCGCGGCCATCGGGCGCGCGGTGATGGATGCCGAGACGGTGCGGGTGTTCCGGCCCACAGGAGTTACCGGTCCCGTGGGGGCGGCCATCGCCGGGGCGGTGATGCTCGGGCTGGATGAAGACCAGTGCGTGAGTGCGCTGGGGTTCGCCGCGAACTCGACCGGCGGCTGGAATGACTGGGCGCGCGCGGGCACCGATGAGATGTTCTTTCAAGTGGGCTTCGCAGCCAGGAATGCGGTGGCGGCGGTGGAGCTTGCCGCGGCGGGTGCCCGTGGGTCGGAGACGGCACTGGACGGCGAGGCCGGGTTGTTCGCGGCGCTGCGGCGCTTGGATCGTGTGGCCGATGTGAGGCCCTTCGAGCGCGAGAGGCTGGAGATCATGGAGGTCTTCCACAAGCCCGCGGGTGCCTGCAACTACGCGCAGACAGCGATTCAGGCAGTGGGGCAGCTCGGCGTGGCCGCGGCGGACGTGGCCTCCGTGCGCGTGTTGTGTACCGCCGCCGCGCTCAACTATCCGGGCTGCAATGCGACCGGTCCGTTCGGCAGCATCCTGCAAGAGAAGATGAGCATCCAGCGGGGCGTGGCCGCGGCTCTGGGCATCGAGCCTACGATGATCACGCTGGAAGAAGACGCCGCGCTGACCGCAGCCTATCCGGCGCAGCAAGGCGCCGAAGTCATCGCTACTCTGCGCGACGGACGCCTAGTGCGGCGTCGACTGGCCGATCTCACCCCCGCGAGCGATGCCGACGTGTGGGCGCGCTTCCAGCACTCCGCCGGCGCGGTGGCGGCGATGGTTGCCGACGAGGATTTTCAAGGCCTGGGGGCCTACCTAGCGAACTTATGAACAAATACCAGATGTTGATCGGCGGCGCGCGCGTGGATGCGGCGTCGGGCGAATGCTTTGAGTCTTTGAATCCGTTCACCGCCAAGCCGTGGGCGCTGATCCCGCGCGCCGGTGCGGAAGACGTCAACCGAGCCGTTGCCGCCGCGCGCGCCGCGTTCCAAGGCGAATGGCGCAAGATGACGGCCACTGCCCGCGGAGCCATCCTGCGCCGGTTCGCCGACCTCATCGCCGCCGACGCGGCCCGTCTGGCCGAGATCGAATCCACCGACAACGGCAAGCTGCTTGCCGAGATGAGGGGGCAGCTCAACTACATCCCGCAGTGGTTCCACTACTTCGGCGGCCTGGCCGACAAGATCGAAGGCCGCGTCATCCCCATCGACAAGCCCGGTGTGTTCAACTACACGCGCCAGGAGCCGCTGGGCGTGGTCGCGGCGATCACGCCGTGGAACTCGCCGCTGCTGCTCGCGGCTTGGAAGCTCGCCCCTGCGCTGGCCGCTGGCAACACCATTGTGTGGAAGCCGTCTGAGCATTCGTCGGTCTCCGCGCTGGTGCTTGCGGAATTATTCGAGAAGGCCGGATTCCCGCCCGGGGTCGTCAACATCGTCACCGGCTTCGGCGGCGAAGTGGGCGAGCCGCTGATCACGCATCCCGACGTCGCCATGGTCGCCTTCACCGGCGGCGACGGCACCGGCCAGCACGTCTACGAACTCGCCGCGCGCGGCATCAAGCACGTGACGCTGGAGCTGGGCGGCAAGTCCGCAAACATCGTCTTCGACGACGCCGACATGGACGCGGCGGTGAACGGCGTGGTCTCCGGCATCTTCGCGGCCACGGGCCAGACCTGCATCGCCGGTTCGCGCGCGCTGGTGCAGCGGTCGATACACGATGTTTTCGTTGAACGGCTACTGGCGTTGGCAAAGACCGCGAAAATGGGCAACCCGCTGGAGGCGACCACGCAAGTCGGCCCCGTCACCACCCATCCTCAATACCAAAAGGTCCTGGAGTACATCAGCATCGCCAAGGGCGAAGGCGCGGCGTGCCGCTTGGGCGGCCGCGCCGCGACGGAACAAGGCCCCTGGTTCGTCGAACCCACCATCTTCACGGGAGTCGCCCCAGACATGCGCATCGCCCGCGAAGAAGTCTTCGGCCCCGTGCTGTCGGTGATCCCCTTCGATGACGAAGACGACGCCGTGCGCATCGCCAACAACAGCATCTACGGCCTCGCCGCGGGAGTGTGGACGCAGAGCATCCAACGCGCCATCCGCGTCCCCGAACGTCTGGAAGTCGGCACAGTGTGGGTCAACACCTACCGCGCCGTCAGCTACATGTCCCCGTTCGGCGGCTACAAGCGCTCGGGCATCGGCCGCGAGAGCGGGCAGGACGCCATCGGCGAGTATCTACAGACCAAGAGCGTGTGGATCGATGTCTCCGGTACAACGCGTAACCCCTTCGTCATGGGATAAACCCTAGGATCGGTGTCAGACACCATAACTCCCGATCTTTACTTCCCCTTCACCTCGACCCCAGCCCACTCTTCCACGCTTTTCACGATCGTCGTGAAGTCAGCATCGTAGCCTTGGCGCATGGCAGTGATGGTGAGCAGCTCCTTAATAGCGTTGCCGCAGATCATCGGTACGCCGAGCGTTTCGGCCTCATGCATGCACAGGCGGATGTCCTTGAGCAGCAGCCCGATCGCGAAGCCGAAATCGAAGGTGCGCGGGAGGATCGCCTTGGGGAACTTATCCACGGACGCGCTATTGCGGCCGGTGCCCGAATTAATTACGTCGAGCATGACGTTCGCGTCCAGGCCGCCCTTCACGCCCATCACCATCACTTCCGAGGTCACCGCCAGCGCGGCCGCGGACAGCAGGTTGTTCGCGAGCTTCATCAGCTGTCCCGCGCCCGGGTTTTCACCCAAATGGAACACCTTGCCCAGGGCCGATAGAATCGGCGTGATGCGCGCCAGCATGTCTTTCGGACAACCCACCATGATGGCGAGCGTGCCTTTCTGCGCGCCGCCCACGCCGCCGGTCACCGGGGCATCCACCGCGCTGATGCCTTTGGCCGCCAGCAACCCCGCCACTTCCACCGCCATCTTCGGACCGGTAGTGGAGACGTCGATGAACACCTTGACCTTGGATCCCTCGGCCACCTGCAGCGCGACGGCGCGCACCACATCGGGCGTCGGCAGGCTGACGATGACCACCTCCGCCACCGACGCCACGGCAGCAGGCGAATCCGCCACCTTCGCGCCCACGGCAGCCGCGGCGGCGGCGTTGGTGTCGTACACGGTGACCTCGAAACCCGCCTTGAGCAGATTCCGTACCATGGGGTCGCCCATGCGGCCGACCCCGATAAAGCCAATGTGTTCGGCCATTACTTCGACTCCTCGAACTCCTTGATGGCCTCTTTGGCCGTGCGGAACGCGTCCACCGCGGCCGGGACGCCGCAGTAAATCGCGGTCTGGATCAGGACCTCGCGGATCTGTTCCTTGGTCAAGCCGTTGCGCAGCGCGCCCTTGACGTGCATCTTCAGTTCATGCGGCCGGTTCAGCGCGGTGAGCATGGCCAGGTTCAGCATGCTGCGCTCTTTCTTTGAGAGCCCTTCACGCGTCCAGCAAGCGCCCCAGCAATACTCGGTGACCAGTTCCTGCAACGGGCGGTTGAAGTCGTCCGCGCTGGCGATGGCATTTTCCACGAACTCGGCACCCAGTACGGATTTGCGTACGGCGAGCCCTGCTTCGAACATTTCTTTGGACATAGCAGTCAGCCTACAATATGACGAATGGTCACCACAACACCCGACACCTATGAAGTCTACGCGGTAAAGTACGGAACGCACGCCCGCAAAGCCCGCGAGAATTTCATCTTGGGCGACGACCACGATGGGCCGATGCCGCTGGACTTCTACGTTTGGGCCATCGTCGGCCCCGGCGGGACGTTTGTGGTGGACACGGGCTTCGACCGCGCGATGGCCGCCAAGCGCAAGCGTGAGATCTTCCGCACCCCAGCCGAGGGCTTGCAGCTGATCGGCATTAATCCGGACACAGTCAAGGACGTCATCATCACCCACATGCACTATGACCATGCGGGATCGCTCGACGAGTTCCCGCAGGCTCGCTATCATCTGCAGGATCGCGAGATGGCGTTCTGCACTGGCCGCCACATGTGCAACGCCACCACGCGCTTTCCGTTCGAGGCCGACCACGTTTCCACCATGGTCCACCGCATCTTCGAAGGCCGCGTGGAGTTCCACGACGGCGACGATGAGTTGGCTCCAGGCGTCACCGTGCATCGCGTCGGCGGGCATTCGCTAGGCTTGCAGGTGGTGCGGGTGCGCACGCGCCGTGGATGGGTGGTGCTGGCGTCGGACGCGACGCACTACTACGCCAACATGGAGACGATGCGCCCGTATCCGGTGGTGGTGAACGTGGCGGAGATGGTGGAAGGCTTCAAGACCATTCAGAAGCTGGCCACCTCACCTTCGCATGTGATCCCCGGCCATGATCCGCTGGTGTTGGCCCGCTACCCCGCAGCGAAGCCGGGTCTGGAGGGCATCGTCGCGCGGTTGGATGCGGACACCCTATAGCGGCACGGCCCAGCAGGACTAACTTGATAGCGGCAGAGTCGTGTCCAACATAAATGCTCTTTCCGGTCAGAACCGATAGCCGATGCCCAATTCCAGACTCTTCGACGCGGCCTCGTCGGTGTATCGCGGGAGCAGCGAGAATCCGGCGCGGAATACGGTCTTTGGCGTGACGCTGATGAGCCCGCCGAATCGCAGTGCGAGCATGGCATCCGTTCGAGTGGAACGGCCCTCGGTGGGTGGACCGAGGATTGCCCTGCCATCCGGCTCACGTCCGACGACCGGGCGGACCCGGTAGTGCTGCCGTTCGTGTTCGTAGGCCCAGCCCGCGCCAGCGTAGATGGAGAAGCGATCGCGGCGCCACATCCGGACCGCGGACGGAATCATCGCGACTCGCCGCTCCTTAACGAAGTTGCCGGACTGCGGCACCGAGTATCCATCCACGGATGGATCGCCCTCGACGGCGCTAGTGGTTACATCGAATAGAACGGCCCACTTGCGGCCGAGTGGAGCAAGCAGGCCGCCCCCCACGTGAGGTTTCCACTCGTGCGATGCGGAGAGGTTTCCGTGGAAGTATCCGCCCGTGAGCCCGTACACTTCGAAGGCCGGCTCGCGCTGTTGCGCCAAAGACGGTGTGGGAAGGAAGAGAACAATCTGTGCGGCGAGCACGATGCAGAGAAAGTTCACAATGGGTCTGATGGGCCACATGTAGACGGCTCCTTTCCGCTAAAACGTCATTTCGATTCCGAGGCACCGTTCTCGAAGGAGGCGGCCTTCCCACTTTGAGCGTATCGCGTTCGCGCACCAGAATCCTGGCCTCCTGCGAGCTCTGCCCGTGGCAATTTGGCGGGCCAGACCCGCCGGAAACGGCGCAGCGTAGAGGAATCATGCACTCCACTTCAACATACGTTGTAGGATCACGACACCAGCGTGGCTGTCCGTTCGATACCAATATTCTGTAACGCGTTCGACATTGACCAGAGATTCATACGATCGCCAACAGACTTTGATGTCAGCCTCCTAGTATCAAAGTTCATCTAAGGAGGCTACACACTTTGTTTCTGAAAAAACTCGCCGCCACACTTTTCTGCGCGGCCACGATTGTTCCGGCGTTCGGTCAGACACCGGCGCCCAGTATCCGGATCGTTCTGCCGGAGCGCACGCGCCTGCTGCAAGGCCAGCTGGTGGACTTGGTGATTGAAGTCCGCAACGCCACCGCCGTGAGCGGCCTGAACGTTGCTGCCTTCGGAATCAACCTGTCTTCGTCCTTCGGTGGGGCCACCGCCAGGTTGCTCGATTGCGACACCAGCTCCGACTGGGTGTATCGCGCCAACCTGCAGTCCTTTAACTCCGACGTCACGCTGACGGCGACCGTTACCGCCGACGGCCGGACGCTGACCGACACGCGCACCATCCAGGTCCGCCCGTTCGCCGCCCCGCAGCGCCGCAACCTCATCCTCTTCATCGGCGACGCGATGGGCACCGCCTACCGCGATTCGGTCCGTTTGGTGGATCGCGCCATTGTGGATGCCAACGGCAGGAATTCGTTCCGCGGCGGCTTCTTTGACAGCCTTTCTGAGATGGACCGGATGCCTGTAAGCGGCATGTCGATGACCTACGGCACGGACGCCATCGTCCCGGACTCGGCCAACACCGGCGCGGCCTGGGCCACTGGCAACAAGACGTTCACGGGCGCGGTCAACGTGTTCGAAGACGGCACGGATTGCACCTGGCGCTTCACCGGCGTGCAGAATGCGACTACGCAGCCGGCCATGCTCGACAACCCGCGCGTTGAGAATCTGTGGCAGTACCTCAAGCGCCTCTTCAACTACAAAACCGGCATCGTGAGCACGGCGGCGATTACCGACGCGACTCCGGCGGTTCAGGGCGCCTACACGGCGCTCCGCCAAACGCGCCTGGAAATCGCGCGTCAGTACCGCGAGAATCCCATGCTGAACGGCGCGCCTGCGTTCGACGTAATGTTGGGCGGCGGCGCGGACCCGTTCACCAGTGCCGGCCGGCCGGATCGCCGCGACTTGTTGGGTGAATTCCAAGGCATCGGCTACCGCAGCGTAACCAACGCGGGGCAGCTTGCCGCCATCACCGGTCCGGCTCCGCTCATCGGCCTGTTCAAGGGTTCTGCTGCCCCGGCCCCCAACGCTGCCGGCATCGCTACCGCGGACGTGAACATGGACGTCGCCTATGACAAGCTGCTGCTGCAGCGGCCCGCTTCCGAACCCACGGTCAACTTCGGCACCTATACCGATCAGCCGATGCTGGAAGCCATGACGCGCAAGGCCATCGAAGTGCTTTCCGCGAACGGAGACAACTTCATCCTCATGGTTGAAGCCGCCTCTATCGACAAGCAGTCGCACCCCAACAACGCGGCCGGCACCATCTGGGACGCCATTGAAATGGATCGTTCCGTGGGTGTTGCGCGCGCCTTTGCAGCGGCCCGTGAGCGCAAAGACACCCTCATCGTCGTGACCGCCGACCATGACCAGTCCATGGTCATCAACGGCGTCACCAATACCCCCGATGCCGAATACTTTGACCGCACGAAGAGCAACAACTTCACGATGAGCAGTCCGGCGGGGGTGCAAGCCTTCACCGTCTATGGCGACTCTTATGCGAACGTTCGCTCCGCCTATCCGTACGTGAACAGCGGCGGCGCTCCGGCGACCATCAGCACCGGCCCGTTGGGACCTCCGGGATCCTTCGCGCCCACCAACTCCAACTCTGATCCGGCATCCAGCACGCTTTCGACCTACGCCGGGCTCACCGCATACCGCCGCGGTTCCAACGGCTACCCGGTGAACTCCGGAGTTGGCCTGCGCCGCTTGGCCGTTGGCTTCCGTACTGGTGACCACACCGGTTCCAGTGTTCCCGTGACCGCCGAAGGTCCGGGCGCGTTGCTCTTCACCGGTTACATGGATCAGACCGACATCTTCTTCAAGATGGCCGCGTCGGCCTCCATGGACATGACCGAAGTGGATGCCGCTCTGGACATGCTGACCAAGACCGGCGGCTTCCCCACCACCATTGGCAAGTAATCAAACATGAAGAACCTCGTTGTACTTTTGGGGGCGCTGCTGCTAGCAGCGCCCGTTTTTTCACAGCAGGACGATATCCTGGGCTTCGAACTCAATGAGAGCCGGGCTCAGGCGCGGGAAAAGCTCGGGGCACCCGTGCTGGTTATTCCCGCCGGGGACTTTGAGTCCTGGCAGTATCAGATCGGCGTAGAGGATAACCACGAGTTTTCTCACATTCTGCTTTTCCGTGTTTCCACCGGCGAACTTCTGAGCGCCACCCGCAATTGGGAACATGAGCGCAGCGTGGATGAGATGTTTCCGGCGGCCGAGACCAAGACGTATTACTACCCCGACGCGCAGCATCCCGAATACGGCGTACGCGTGCGGCGTCTCAGCGGCGGCCGCGTGCTGATGGCGATGGGTTCGGCGACTGTGGGCCAGCCCACCGGCCAAGTCGTGTTGATCCGGGAGGCTGAGCTGGCGATTTTTCACCCTTGGCTCAAGCTCGACTAAATGGTGTCAGACACCATTTAGCGCAGCGGGCGCATGACCACTTGCCGGGACCGGCAGGTGTCGCGTTGCACCTCGCGATTGCAGGCGCGGCCCTTCAGGTCCGTGCGCAGGCACGCCCGGACCTCCTGCAAGTAGCGGCCATTGCCGCTACAGAGGACCACGAATCCACCCGCGCCTATGCCGGGATTGGCCTGCGCGAATTCCTGGCGCAGCTGTTCCGGGTCCACCGAAATCTGCCGTTGCTGCGCTTGGTATTGGGCGGGGATGCGGATGCCGGCGTAGGCCTGTGCGGCTTCGTCGAAATATTCCGCGGGGGGAATTCCGCTGCACGTCCCATGCTTTTCCCGCTCATGCCGCACCAGACTGGGGCTGGGCATGATGGGCAGCATGTGGTCCACCAGTTCGCCGCTCACCTTTGCGGTGGAACAATCCTCCGGCCAGCCACCCTTCTCGAACTGCGGCCACAGGCCGTGCAGCACGAAGGCGAAGCGGCGCTCCGGGCCGCATTGCAGCGGTTCATTGCGACCGGCCTGGGTGGCGCAGAATCCTGGGGACCAGGAAAGCGCGAGCACGTAGAAATCGAAGGGGCGCGCCGGCTTGGCTGGAGCCGCCTCCGGAAGCGGCGCGCTGCCGCAGCTCCCCAAGAGCGCGGCGGCGATGCAAAGTGCAAGGATACGGATCACAGGCTGCATGGTAGCGCACGCGTATCTCTAGTATCATGATCCAGTCCATGAGAAATCCATTGCCCGCCGCGCTCGGCAGCATTCTGGCGCTGGCCTTGTTTGCGCAAGCGCCCCGCAAGGCCGCGATCACGGCGGGCGATTGGCCGATGTACGCGCATGACGTGCAGGGGCGGAAGTTTTCGCCTCTGACGCAGATCAACGCCTCGAACGTAGCGAGCCTCAAGCGGGCGTGGACGGTCACGCTGCGCACCACCGGCGCTCCCACGGCGGAAGAAACTCCCATCGTCATCGAGGGCGTGATGTACGTCGCTGCTGCGGGCAGGATTCTCGCCCTGGAGGCCCACACGGGCCGGGAACTGTGGGCCTACGAACTTCCATCGGGCATGACCACGCCGCCCCGAGGCCTGGGATTCTGGCCGGGCGATGGCAACAATCCGCCGCGCATCCTGTTCACCAACGGCGGTGACGTGATGTCGGCACCGGCGGCGGGTCCCGCGCAGCCCGGCTCGGGTCCGAAGAATACGCTGCGGGCACTGAACGCCAACACCGGCAGGCTCGACCCCGGCTTCGGTCGCGAAGGCATTGTCGATCTGGAAGTCGGCTACAGCGGCACGCCGACAGTCTTCAAGAACCTGGTCATCCTGGGCGCGAGCGTCCCCGAAAGCCCCGTCGGCCCGCCCGGCGACGCCCGAGCTTTCGACGCCCGCACCGGCAAGAAGCTGTGGGAGTTCCACACCGTGCCCCGCGCCGGCGAGTTCGGCAACAATACATGGGAGCGTGACAGTTGGAAGAACCGCAGCGGCGTCAACACCTGGGGCTTCAGCATGACCGTCGACGAACAGCGCGGCATCCTTTACATCCCCATCGGCGGACCGGCAGGCAACTTCTACGGCGGTGACCGTCCGGGCAACAACCTCTTCGCCAACTCTCTGGTAGCCGTGGACGCGAACACCGGCAAGTACAAGTGGCATTTCCAGACGGTCCACCACGACATCTGGGACATCGACCTGCCCGCCGCGCCCAACCTCATCGACATCAAGCAGAACGGACGCACGATCCCAGCGCTGACGCTGGTGGGCAAGACCGGACTCATGTTCATCTTGAATCGCGAGACCGGCAAGCCGATCTTCGGCGTGGAAGAGCGCCCCGTCGCCAAGGGCGATGTTCCGGGCGAATGGTATGCGCCCACGCAGCCGTTTCCACTGAAGCCTCCACCGCTCGCGCGCAACAGCTTCGCCATGGCCGATCTGGTGCGCGCCGAGGACACGATCCCCGAGCACGTGGCCGCGTGTCTCAAGCTGATGGAAGAGCACGGCCTCACCGGCAACGGCCCCTACACGCCGTTCCCCTATCACGAGCAGGGCGCGCCGCCGAAGAGTGCGATGCAATTTCCCGGCATGCTCGGCGGCAGCAACTGGGGAGGATCGGCGGCGGACCCCAACACCGGCTTCGTCTTCGTGCAGACGCACGACCTGGCGCTCATCGGCTACGTGGAGAAGATTCAGCCCGGAGCCTACTACGGTCGCGGTACGGATGGGTCGAATCAAGGCTACGACCGCGCCAGCGTCGCCGGTCCCGGACCCTACGCGAACTTCGCAGCCCCGGTGCGCGACAAAGATGGCAAGTTGATCGGCACCTTCCCCTGCCAGCGCCCGCCGTGGTCCAAGCTTCACGCCGTCAACGCCAACACCGGCGAAATTGTGTGGAGCACGACGCTCGGCATCAATGAATCGTTGCCCCCCGGCAAACAAAACGTAGGCTCATCGGTCAGCGCCGGACCCATGGCCACCGCCGGCGGCTTGGTCTTCATCGGAGCCACCACGGACAACCGCTTTCGTGCCTTCGACGCCAAAACCGGCCGCGAACTATGGGCCCCGGTGGTCGGCAAGAACATCAACGCGAACCCAGTCACCTACCAAGGCAAGGACGGCAAGCAATACGTAGCCGTCGTCGCCACCGATGCGGTGCTGGCCTTCGCACTTCCCTAGGAGGTTCCATGCGAGTTGCTTCATTTCTGTTGAGTACGCTTGTGCTGGCCGCGCAACAGCGGCCCGAGATCAATCTACAGGGCGACCGCTTCGCCGCGCTGACGTGGGAGACTATGACTCCGGAGCAGCGCAAAATGGCCGAGAGCGTGCTTTCCGGCCCCCGCGCTGCCCTGGGCGGACCCATGAACATCCTGCTGCGCAGTCCGGCGATGGGCGATCTAGCCCAGCAGTTCGGGGCGTCCATGCGGTTCCTCACATCGATGCCGGCCAAGCAGCGCGAGCTCGCCATCATCCTAGTTGCCCGCCACTGGACTGCGCAGTTCGAATGGCAAGCCCATGCCCGCGCGGCTGAACAGGCAGGCCTGGACGCCGCCATCATCAGGGACATCGCCGAAGGCCGCCGTCCGTCGAAGCTCACCGCGGAAGAGGCGGTGGTCTACAACTTCACGACAGAGCTGCTGACCACGCACCAGGTGAGCGATCCTACGTATGCGGCCGCCAAGGCGCAGCTCGGCGAACGCGGCGTGGTGGATCTGATCGGCCTCATGGGGTGGTATCAGATGGTGAGTATGCTGCTGAATGTGGATCGCTACCCGCTGCCTGATGGTGCTCCACCACCGCTGAAGGCGTTGCCGTGATACCGCTCGCTACCGCCCTTGCAGTATTTGCCGTTCTCTGGTGTGTGACCTACCGGGATATCAAGCGGGCCTACAAAAGCAGCCCAATTGCGCTCGATCCGGAGGACGCCGGCGGCAAAGGGACGTTTGACCGGCACCACAAGAACTACCTTGAGATTGCGAAGCTCGTGATAGGGCTGAGTTCTGCGTCCATCGGTGCAATCGCGCTTCTAATGCAGGATGCAGCCAAGAACTCGCGCCCTCCTCTTCCCCACCTAGATTGGCCCCTCGTTTGGTTTGCCATGGCGATTGTTGACGGAGTTTTGTTCGTAGGCCTGATGTCGTGGCGATATGAGGTCTACTGTCATCAACCCAAGTCTTATACACCCATGTGGTATGCGACGATGGTCGCGCTTGGATTCAGCCTGCTTGTCATGCTGGCGGGAGGATACGCGATCTTCGCCGGGCTGCTGTTGCACTCTTGAGAACCAGTTGCCGGATCCAAAGGCTGGCCGCGTTCCTACCAGATCGTATCCACCCGCGACGAGCGGATGCGCGAGTCGCGGCTGATCACGGGTAGGCCCAGGGCAACCGCCGTTGCGGCAATGATTCGATCCGGCATGTCCGGCACCTCATCGCGGCTTACCTGTCCAACTGCATCTACAACGGACCGATCCATCGGAACCAGTCGAGCAGGCTTTTCTGGATCATCCAGCGCCTGAGTCAGCAACTGCCGCGCTTGAGCGGGCAATCGCCCTTTCTCGGTCAAATAGGTGAGTTCAACCAAGCAAATCGCAGGGACGAAGATTGGGTCGCCGCTGACTGTCGCCGCGTCCATGGATTCCATCGCTGTTCTGGATAGGCGCGAGTCCCCGGTCAGATACCACAGGATGGTATGCGTGTCGACCACGACAGCCGGCATCAGAGGTCTTCCCGAGGAAAGTCTTTCCACACTTCCCGGCGCAACTCGTCAAACTCTTCCGAAGAGACGGAGATGCCCATGCCAGCCCAGAGACCCTTGATGCTCTGAAACGGCTTCTTGGACGATGTAGCACTACGCAGGCGTCCAGCATGCTCCAGGAGTTCCTTTTGTTTCTCTGGCGGCAGCGCGCGGACAGCCTCCAGCAAAGTCTGTTCGATAGTCATAGGCACCCAGTTCCATTATGCGCTGGAATAAGGTGCTACCGTATGCGCCCCAGCTCCCAGGCGATGGTCCCCGGCGGGTCTTCAAACGCCTCCGGGTGCAGCAGACGGGCGAGCTTGCGGAGCGCCAGGATTTGCCGCGGTCCCTCGTGCTTGAGCAGCGCGGAATCGTAGTACAGTACGCGGCTATCGCGCACGGCGTTGGTCTGCGCGTAGCCTGGGCGCGCGTAGATCTGGGCCAGCGGAATGATGCCGTCGATGCCGCCTACCTTCGCGTCCAGCCAAATGGGCGAGAGGATGATGTCCGGGTTGCGGCGGACAATCTCCTCATGCGTGGTGACGAATGTGCCTTCGCGGTGGTCCGCGAAGATGTTCTGCCCGCCCGCGGCCTGGATCAGGTCGTTGAGCGGCGATTCGGTGCCCACGGTCCAGGGACCCTCGTGATTGATTTCGAGGTAGACGCGAACTCGTGGCAGCCGGGAGGATTTGGCGGCGATCGCATCCCGCTCCGCACGCATCCTGGCGGCCAGCGCGCTGGCCTCTTTCTTCTTGCCGACGGCCGCGCCCACTGCCGCGATTTGCTGGAAGATATCCTCTAAGGACTTAGGCTCGAAATGCAGCACCTTGTAGCCCTTGCCGCGGAGTTCGCCTGCTAGCGCCGTGTGGAAGCCGGTATCGCTGAGGATGAGGTCCGGGTGGAGCTGGTCGAGCAGCGCCAGATCGGGCCGCATGAAACTGCCGATCTCCCGCACCTTGCCGCTCTTGCGGTCGCGCACTAATTGCTCGGGAAACACGGCCGCGTCTGTGACCCCGGCGAGCTGTCCCGCCGCTCCGATGGCGTACATCGTCTCCGCCAGGGGAGCGGACAAGCTCACCACTCGGGGCCTTTCCGCGCCGGTGAAAAGAACGGGTGCGCCCAGCAGCAACGCGATCAGTAGCCGTCTCATCCGCGCCTCAGCCTCCCCCACCAGATCCAAAATCCGCTCACGGCGAGAAGCGGCAGGCTGAGTGACAGCACGGACCACAGCACCTTGACCGGCCATCCGCCGAAGATCCCGAAGTGCAGCGCGCTGATCCACGTTAGAATCGTGTCGCCTGCGGGGCGCTGCTCCAAGGTGTTCCGCAGCAGCACTTCTCCGGTCACCGGATGCAGAAACACCGTGCTCACCAGGTGAAACTCTTCGGGCGCAGCCTCGCGGTAGGTCACGCGGACGGCTTGGTTCGGCTGCTCCACTACGGCGATGCGGTGGATGGGCACCCCCGACAAGGCCGCCAGAGCCGCGCGTTCAATGCCCGACATGCTCAGCAATGGTCCAGTGAGGCTCCCCACTCGCGGCTCCGCCGTGCGCGCAAACACAGCACTGACTGCACCCACATACGCCGAAGACCAATAGAAGTATGTTCCGGTCACCGACAACAGCGCGATGAACAGCACCGTGCCGGCCCCCACCACGTGGTGTGCCTGCCAGAAAACCTTCCACCACCCGCCGGACCAATCGATTTGCCACAGCCGCTTGCGCGGCCACCACAAGACGGTCCCGGTCACGCACAGCCCCAGCAGCAGGCAAGCGGCGTATGTATTGATGCGCCGCCCGACCGAGCCCCCCAGAAGATTGGTGTGGAGCCGACCGACCCAGCCCACCCAACCCGCCCTGGGGTCGCGGACGCCGGCGACTTGCCCCGAGGCAGGGTCCACGTAGACCTCCCGGGCGTCGCTCCCCAGCAGGACGTAGCTCATCCAGAAAGGAGTCCCCGGATTCGGCCAGGTCAGGCTGATGGGCCGTCCCGCCGGGAACGCCGCCCGGACCTGGGCCAGCGCCTGATCCGGGGCTGTGGAAATCTCCCCGCTCTTGGTCGAATTGGCCGCATGGAACTGCGGATACTCTGCGGCTTCCAGCTCGTCCTGCCACACCAACACCGCCCCGCTCAGCCCGATCACAATGGCGTACAGCCCCAGCGCCAGCCCGCACCAGGAGTGCAGCTGGAAGGTCCATTGGCGGATTCGGGTGCCGGGGCGGGAGATCATCTGTGTCTCTCAATTGTAGACGGGCGGTCAAGGGGTGCGGTCTCCTAAGTGATTGTAAGCACAAGGTCACCTTGCGGTCACTGACTCGTGTGATACCCCTCTACAACCGACCACCACGCGGAAAAGATCCCCATCGATGGTATTCTTTCTCCCACGGCAACACGTCTCGCACTACAGCAAAGGAATTTCATGCTCAAGGTTTTTCTCATCCTCTCTCTAGCCGCTGGTTCGGCTTTCTGCCAAGCTCTCACGGGTACAATAGAGGATCCCAACGGTGCCGTCATCGCGGGTGCCAAAGTCACGTTTACCGGCCAAGCTGCCCCCGTCACCGGCACTTCTGGCGCGGACGGGCAGTACCGCCTGACCCCGGTCACGGGTGCAGGCACGCTGACGGTCGATGCGGAAGGGTTTCGCCCAGCCTCCAGGACTATCCTGTTGGCTGCGGGCGCAACCGCCACGGAGGACTTCCGCCTCGAATTGGCGGCCGACAGCGAATCCATCACGGTGACCAGCCGCGGCACGGCGATTTCCCTTGAAGAGGCCGGGGTATCCGCCACCATCTTTACGGAACAGGACTTTAAGGTCCGCAATTTCAACCGTGTGGCCGACGTGCTGCGTGACGTGCCCGGCTTGAATCTGGTGCAGACCGGCAGCAACGGCGGAATCGTGGGCATGTTCGCACGGGGCGGGGAATCGAACGCCATGTTGGTGATGATCGACGGCATCCCTGTAACCGACCCAGGCGGCTCGCTGAACCTGGCTGGCCTGTCCACCCCCGGCTTGGAACGCATGGAAGTGGTGCGCGGCCCGCAGAGTTCGCTCTACGGAGCCGAAGCCGCCAGCGGCGTCATCCAGATGTACACCAAGCGCGGCGACCCCGAGGCCAGAATCCCGCACGGGGAACTAACCTATGAGCGCGGTTCCTTCTCAACCGACCACTGGACTGCGGCCCTCAGCGGCGGCTTCCTGAAACGCTTCGACTACTCGCTTACCACGGACCAGTTCCGCTCCACCGGGCAGTTCCCGAACAACGTGTTCCGCAACACGGCGGGCACCGGGAACCTGGGGTTCAAGATCTCGGAAAAAACCACGATCCGCGGCCTGTTCCGCGAGTACGATTCGATCAGCGGCGCTCCGGGCGCCACCGCCTTCACTGCCTACAACCTGGACGCCCGTCAAGCTGACCGCGATTCGGTGGTGGGTGTGCGAATGGAGGATTTCCGCTCAGACCGCTTCAGCCAGCGCGCGACGTTCGGCTACCATCGGCTGCGTTCCCGCTTTGGAGATTTCTCGCCGGAGAGCTACCGGCTGAACGCGCTGGTCCGCGATGAAGTGGGAGTCGGAACGTTCTTCGTCCGCCTGGTCCCTGCTGGAGCCACTCCGGACGCGGGTACGCGCTTGGTCTCCCAGACGATTTCCACGTTCCCCTCCACCAGCCTTTCCATTACGGACCGCACCAGTGCAGGCTACCAAGCCACGCTATCCCATCAGGGCGGCACCTTCGTTGCCGGGTACGACTTCGAGCGCCAGTCTGGCTTGATCACCAACAACAACGTGGATCGTCGTAATAATGGTCTGAGTGCGTTCGACCAGTGGGCGTGGCACAACCGGATCTTCGTATCCGCCGGCGCGCGTTACGAACACAGCAATGTCTTCGGCAACCGTTTCGCTCCCAGAGGCGCGATCACCTTCCGCCTGCCCACGGACACTTACTTGCGCCTCAGCCTGGCCCGCGGTATCAAGCAGCCCACGCTGCTCGAAAACTACGCCCTAGCTTCTACCTTTGTAGGCAATCCGAATCTGCGTCCAGCCAAGACCGATAGCTTTGAAGCGGGTCTCACGCGCGACTGGTTCGGGAATCGCGTACATACTGAAGTCGCCTACTTCCGCAACCGCTACTCAGACCTGATCCAGTTTGTCTCCGGCCCCGCGCCGCTGTTCATCGGCAGCTGGCAGAACGTTTCCAAAGCCTGGAGCCGCGGCGCCGAGGTAAACGGCTCCGTCAAGGTGACCTCCTTCATCACCGCCCGCGCCAGCTACACCCGGCTGGCCACGCAGATTGTGGCGTCGGCCAGCGCCTCGGATATCGGCCAGCAGTTGCTCCGCCGTCCGCGCAACTCTGGGACGGCTTCGCTGGAAGTGACGCGCCGCCGCTGGACCGGCATCATCGGCGGGCGCTTCACAGGCAACAGCCGCAACGCCTTCGCGCAATTTGGCATCAACCGGATCACGGCGTACAATACGGTATACTTCAGCGCGAACTACCAGGCTACGAAGCATATAGCCCCGTTCGTGCGCATCAACAATCTGTTCGACGAGCAGTATCAAGAAGTAAACGGCTACGGAGCCTGGTCGCGCAACGCCATGGGAGGCGTTCGCATCACCTGGTAGTGGGAACTTGACGGCGACTCCATTCTTCTTCGCGTTGTACCTGTTCTGCGGTCTGGCTTCGGCCACCTTCGCCTCGCGGGTGCGCACGCGGATGCAGGCGGGGATGTCGCTGGCGGGATTCGGGCTGGCGGCATGGCTGACCTCGGCGAATCTGCCCGATCCTGTCTGGGTGGGAACCGCCGCCGCTATTTTCGCCCTCGGCATTCTCTTCCGGCCCCGCTTCGCACCCCTGCAACCGGTGCTGGGCGGGGCCTTTGCCGGATTGCTGGCATCCTTGGTGCAAGGGCAGGGCGTTCCCATGTGGGCCGCGCTGCCGGCGGCCGCCGCCATTCCACTGATCTGTGCATGGCTGGCCAGCCGGAATCCTGCCTTCGCGCCGCTGCATGTGCAGGAAGAAGCGCTGCTTTTCATCGGCATCTTCGGGCTGATGACCGGAGCCGCTCCCGGCATTGCCGCCGGGTGGAGCTCGGCGGGTGGCATGAACCTGGTGGACAATAAAGAAGTGCCCGCAGCCATTCCCGTTTGGGTCCTGGCGTTGGGGAGTGCCTCCGCCGCAATCGGCGGAGCGTTTGCCGTCTGGAGGCGTAGTTGAACGTACTGCAACTGCTTGAGAATGGATTGTTCGCGCTGGGCCAGGTCCTGCGCTTTCCGGTCATGGTGCTGCTGTGGGCGTGCGTGGCCTCGGCGCTCTTTATGGCGGGCGCTTCGATGGTGGAGTTCGTGGCGCGGCGGCGGGAACGCAGCGGCTTCACGCTGGACCGCTGGCTGAAGGCGGGTCCGGTTCTGGGCACCTCCGAGGAACGCAAGCGGCAGCTTCCGTCGGCCCTGCGCCAGTTGCTCAATGACGTGGAGCAGGCGCGCCGCGAGCACGAACTGCACGACGGCGCGCTGGAGCACTTGGTGCTGGAATTCGAAGAGCGCGTGCGGGGAGTGTTGGGCGGGCCGCGCATGCTGGTCAAGGTCGGCCCCAGCCTCGGCTTGCTGGGCACGCTGATCCCCATGGGACAGTCGCTGGCGTCGCTGGCGGCGGGTAATCTGGAAGCCATGGCCGGACAGATGGTGGTCGCCTTCACTACCACCATCATCGGCCTCGCGGCTGGCACGCTGGCCTACGTGGTCGCAAGTGTGCGGCTATCCTGGGTCAACCAAACGGTGCGCGAACAGCGCTACATGGCCGAACGTATCTTGAGCGAAATACCGCAGCCCGAACTCGCGCGCAGGAGCTAAGCATGGCACGATTCCTGCATCTCCCCTCGCCCGAAGAAGTCGCGGAAGAAGATCCGCTGAGCGGCATCGCGAACCTGTTTGACGTGTCCGTGGTGTTCATCGTCGGCCTGATGATCACGCTGTTTTCCGTCTACCGCATGAGTGACATGGTGGATTCCAAGAGCGAAGTCACCATGGTGAAGACCAACGCTCAGGGTGAACAGGAGATCATCGTCAAGAAGGGCACCAAGATCACGGCATACAAGGTCACCGGCAAGACCGCCGCGGGCGACGGCGAACGCCTGGGCACCGCTTACCGCTTGGCCAACGGGCAAATTATCTACGTTCCAGAGGGCGACGCCAAATGAAACGCCTGCTGGCCGGAATGCTGCTGCTGCCGTGGCTGCTCACGCCGCAAGCCTCGCGTACGCCCGCGCCGAAGCCGATCCGGCTGAGCTTCGTGTACTCGGACGGCAACATCCCGGCGACTCTGGAAGCCTACAAGACGCTGCTGGAAGAGCGCCCCGATCTGCGCGGCCGCGTGCAGTTGAACTTCCTGACCGAGTCCATGTTCGAGGACGCGAAGACGGCGGACCTGACATCCTCCGACGTGCTGGTGCTGGACACCATGAACCAGCAGCTGCTGGACCGCTTCAATACGGCGCGCAAGTCCGACGTGATTGATAGCGTCAAGCGCCGCGGCAAAGTGGTGGCCGTGGGCGAAGGCCTGCAGCATCGCGAATTCTACGAACAGCAAGGCGCGTTGTGGAATGACCGCGCGCGCGCGTTCTGGGCAGGCTCCGGCGCGGCGAATCATCTGGGGCTGATGAAGTTCGCACTAGCGCAGGCGGGCGTGGTAGGGCTGACGATTCCCGACCCGCAGCCCAGTCTGGATTTCGGTTACTACTACTACGGCGGGCGCTCGGGCCGTGTTTTTCCGACCTGGGACGAATTCGATGCCTGGCGCTCCGCCAACGGCAAACGCAAGCCCGGAGCGCCGCGCATCGCCATCGGCTTCTACAAAGCGGCCTACTACACCGGCGATGTCGCGCTGCTGGACGCGCTCATCCGCGAAATTGAAAAGCAGGGCGCGGAAGCCATCCCCGTGTTCGGGTATCCCGACGCGTTGTCGTTCGACAGGCAACTGCTGGATCCGCAAGGCAAGTCGCGCGCCGATATCGCATTGGCGCTCAACTTCCGCTTCGCCGACTTCGAGGCGTCCAAGACCATTGAGAAGCTCGACATCCCGGTGATCAACCTGGTGAGCCTCTACGGCCGCACGGAAGCAGAATGGCGCAATTCCAACACCGGCCTATCGATATTTGAAGGGACCTTCCAGGTGGCCGTGCCGGAACTGGCGGGGCTAGTTGCGCCCACCGTGGTCGGCAGCAAGGAAAAAGTCAAGGATGCGGTGACCGGACTCTCCGTCATCCTGACGCGCCCCATCGCCGCGCAGGTGAGCAAGGCCGTGCAGCGCGGACTGCGCTACGCCGCGCTGCGCACCAAGCCCAACAGCCAGAAGCGCATCGCGCTGCTCTATTACGACTTCCCCCCGGGCAAGGCCAACATCGGAGCTTCCTACCTCAACGTCGCCGATTCGCTGGCCAACCTGCTGGTGCGCCTGAAGTCGGATGGTTACGACACCGGCACGCTTGATCTCAGCAGCGCCGCCGTGCTGAAAGAGATCACCGAAAAAGGGCGCAACGTGGCCGGTTACGCTCCCGGTGAATTGGACGCAATGGTGGCGCAAGGGGCGGCGATCCGTGTGCCCATTGCCGACTACAAGCGATGGATGAACGACTTTGCTCCCGGCTTTCGCGCGAAGCTGATCAAAGACTGGGGTCCGCCGGAGAAGACGAAGTTGATGGCGGTCAACGGAGCCTTCGTGATGCCCGCGATCCAATACGGCAACATCCTGCTGATGCCGCAGCCCGCGCGTGGCTGGGGTGAGGACGCTGAGAAGATGTACCACGCGAAGGATCTGGCTCCGCATCACCAGTACGCCGCCGCGTACGCGTGGCTGCGCAACGGCTACAAGGCCGACGCGGTGGTCCACATGGGCACGCACGGAACGCTGGAATGGCTGGACGGCAAGGACATCGGCCTTTCGAGCGAAGACGCGCCCGACGCGCTGATGTCGGACATGCCGGACATCTATGTCTACAACGTGGACGTGGTGGGCGAAGGCTTGGTGGCGCGCCGCCGAGGCATGGCTACGCTGGTAGATCACATGGTGCCGCCCTTCAAACCCGGCGGCCTCTACCCGGAACTCGCCGCGCTGGCCGAGACCATGAATGACTACGGGACCAACTTGAGCAAGAATCCCGAACTTGCCCGCGCCTACGCGGAGAAAGTCATTGAGCAGGTGGGCAAGCTCGGTATCGCGAAGGACCTGGGCCTCAAGCTGAGCAAGCCCGAAGATCTCACCGACGCGATCACCCACGAAATCGAAGAACACGTCGCCGACATGAAGAGCGCCAACATCCCTTACGGACTGCACGCCCTGGGGCGCGTGCCGGAGAAGGACCTGCTGGAGACCACGGTCAACGCCATCGTGGCCACGGACCGCAGCCTGCTGCCGTCCAAGATCAAAGTGGAAACCGAGCAGATGACGCAGCGCATCACCTCCTCCGGTCCCCGTGAACTCGATTCCATGATGCGCGCCCTGCGCGGCGGCTTCGTCCCTGCGGGCAGCGGTGGCGAGCCCATCCGCAATCCTGATTCCTACGCCACCGGCAACAACTTCTACGGCATCGACCCCGACAAGGTCCCCAAGCAGGCGTCGTGGGAGCTAGGCGTGAAACTCGCCGACCAGATGCTGGCCGACCATCTGAAGAAGAACGGCAAGTATCCCGAGAAAGTCTCCTTCGTCATCTGGGGCGATGAGACCATGCGCCACGAAGGCGTCTTGGAATCGCAGATTTTCCACCTGCTGGGAACCAAGCTGGTGTGGAATGATCGCGGCAAGGTCGTCGATGTGGAAGTGATCCCCTCCGCGCAACTCAAGCGCCCCCGCGTCGACATCATCATCGCCTCCGCCGCCGAGGGCATGTTCACCAATCTCACTTTGCTGATGGATAAAGCAGTCCAGAAAGTGAAGATGCTGGAGGAGACGGAGAACTACGTTCGCCGCCACTACCTTGCCACCAAGACCGCGCTGATTGCGAAGGGCTATTCGGAAGACGACGCCGACCGCCGCGCGGGCGTGCGCATTTTCGACGAGCCGCCGGGGACCTACAACCTTAATACGTCCACCATCGTCGTCGCCAGCGGCACCTGGGATACCGACAAGGGCATGGCCGACGAGTACATCCGCAAGCTGGGCCACGGCTTCGGCAACGGCTTCTGGGGCGAGTCGATGGAAGACGTCTTCCGCATGGCGCTGTCCGGTACGGACAAAGTGGTCCACAGCAGCTCCACCATGCTCTACGGCGCCTTAGACAACGACGATATGTTTATGTATATGGGGGGGCTTGCGGCGGCGGTGCGCAGCGTGGATGGGAAGACGCCGGAGATGGTGGTGACCAACACGCGCAATCCTTCGAAGCCGGAGATGACCTCCATCGACAAGTTCATTGGAGCCGAGTTTCGTTCGCGCTACGTCAATCCCACCTGGATTGAGGGTATGAAGAAGGAAGGCTACGCCGGAGCGGGCGAGATGAAATCCTTCGTCGAATACCTGTGGGGCTGGGATGCCACCGCGCCGGAAACCGTGGATGACGCGATGTGGAAAGAGACCTTCGACGTCTACGTTGAGGACAAACACAAGCTCGGCATGAAGGAGTTCTTTGAGAAGGATTCGCCCTTCGCCTATCAGGATATGACCGCGCGCATGGTGGAGACCATTCGCAAGGGCTACTGGAAGGCCAACGAGGCCACGGAAAAGAAGCTGGTGGAGGAATACCTGGCCAGCGTGAACACACACGGAGTCGGCTGCGCGGAACACACCTGCGGCAATCCGCGGCTCTCGAAGTACGTCATGGAACGGGCCAAGGCCATGGGCATTCCGGTGCCGTCCATTGACGGTTTCCAGAAAGCGATGGAGAAGGCCATTGGCCAGCAGATCTCCAAGGCCGCGCAGGCGGCGGAGAATTTTGTGGAGAAGAATGAGGCGCAGCCGGATGCGACGCAGGTGACTAGCCAGGTCCCCGCGCCTGCTCCTCCCGGCCAGCAGGGGTTCCTGATGGAAGTGAAGGAGCAAGCCACGCAAGCCGCGCGCAACGCCGCCAGCCAGCCAGTGATGACCGGCGATTGGGCTCCGGTGTGGATCGGCATGCCGGTGTTGGCTCTCTTGTTGGCATGGCGCAGACGCAGCGCGCACCTAGCTTGATGTTTTGGAGCGGGAGACGGGAATCGGACCCGCGACCAACAGCTTGGAAGATTGGTCTTTAGATTGAAAATAAAGAATCAGTAGTGTCCGGCTAACGCGCGACACGCCGACGGCAACTAACTGAAGAGTAGGCGGTTGAGGCCTCTTTTGAGTTGCCGCGATTTGAAATACCAGAAGACGAAACACGAGGCTGACACCATGAGGGATGAACCTTGGCCGCACC
>CANFEY010000006.1 GCA_947446025.1 Bryobacterales bacterium | reverse complement strand
CCTCTACCAAATCCTACAGGTTGTCAGCGTCACCATTTTCGAGCGGACGCCCATTCTACAGGCCCTTCAGCTACAACATACCGGAGAAAAATCAGACCCATTTTTCAACCAGCTGAATCTGTTCGACTTATAGCCGGACACTACTGGTGTAGGGAATGTTTCTGCTCATCCCTTTGTTCCGGGGAGAGGGGGGCGCGGAAGAGGAAGTCGAGGCGCATTTTGAGGCCGGTGAGCTGCTGTCCCAACTCATCGTGGATTTCGCGGGAGATGCGTTTGCGTTCGTCTTCGCGGGCGCTTTCCAGGTGCTTGGTGAGTTGTTGTAGCTCGGCCAGAATCAGGTCGCGCTCTTTTTCCATGGCGCCACGTTGGGCGAGTTCGGCCCGCAGATCCAGTGTGAGTTTGGAGGCGGCGAAGGCCAGGGCGGCGCGGTCGGCCAGTTCCTGGAGGAACGAGAAGTCCTGTTCGGTGAAGGCCGGTAGTTCAGGCCGGTGGCGCCCAACGGTGAGGACTCCGATAGGCTGATCGCCGGCGCGCAGGGGTACAGCGATCAAAGAGTGGGTGCGGAGGTTACCAATGATTTTGCGATACTCGGGACTAAAGCGGTCAGCGAATTGGTCAAGGTCAAAGAATGGCAGGAATTGGGCGTGGCCGGTGCGGACGATCTCTTGGTGGAAATAAGGCTCCTGGAAGGGAAGTGGTTGAGTCAGCGTCTGGCGAACGGAGTCCATTTCCATGAATTCCCCGAAGGCGACGGAGGGAGGCAGGAGCCATAGGCCATCCTCGGAGAGTAGCCGCGCTGCACAGATGTCGGCAAATCCGGACTCCAGGCGGCGGATGCTGCCGGCCAGGACTGCGATGGGATCGTCCTGACGCATCCACAGCTCGCCGGAGAGTTGGGCAAGAATTCGTTGACGAGCCTCGGAGGCTTGTAGCTCTTTTTCGGCTCGTTTCCGTTCCGTGATGTCCTGCACGGCGGAGTAGACCAGCGCGTTGCCGCCGATGCGTACCGGTGCTGCCGTGATGAGCACTTCGAGGAGTCGTCCATCCTTGGTGCGGTGCTTGGTTTCAAATTCTACGGGCGGATTCTCGTTGGCTGTCCGGCCCGTGGCGCGGACCTGTTGCCCGGTCAAGAATGTATCGATATCGGAGAGCGTGAGTTTGGAGAATTCCTCACGGGTGTAGCCAAGCTGGACATGGGCCAGGGCGTTGAAGCCGACGATAGAGAGATCCTTGACGTCCATCAGGATTGCGCCGTAGGGAGCGTGATCAAAGAGCGTACGGAAGTTCTCCTCGCTTTCGCGGAGTTCCTGTTCCCGACGCTTGCGCGCAGTAATGTCCTGGTTGGCACCGACAATGCGGGCGGGTGCGCCGGCGGCATCGCGGAGCATTTCCGCCCTGCTCAGCAGCCAGTGTTCGCTGGAATCGGGCCAAAGTACGCGGTATTCGATGTCGAATTCGCCGGCTCCGGAGAGGGCCGCGTCCATGGCCTGCCGAACCTGTTCACGGTCATCGGGGTGGATGCGCCGCCAGAACTCCTCTGCTGTGGGCGCGCTATCGGGGGGAAGCCGAACATGCGGAGGTTTTCCGGATTGGACCACGTCTCCGATGTTCCTGGAATGCGATCCCACAGGCCGATGTGGGCGGCTGCTTGAACCAAGTCCAGGCGCCGTTGGCTTTCCTCGCGCGCCTTTCGGTCGGAAATGTCTCGGGAAAGGGCGATGACGGAGACGACTTGCCCTGCGCTATTGCGAAGCGGTGCGGCGTGCGTTTCCAGCCAGCGGACAGTGCCGCAAAGGCCGGTGAGCTGGTGTTCCATGATGCCGGATTCGCCGGCAATCGCGCGCCGGTGCAGCTCGATGAACTCGGCGCGATGGACCGGAGGAATCAGGTCGGCGACCAAGGTTCCGACGGCCTGTGCTTCGGATTCGGCCTCAATCATGGCAAGTCCAGCGGTGTTCATTTCGACCAGTCTGCCGGAAGGGTCGATGGTTTTCACGCACTCGGGCTCGGAGTCGAGAATGGTGCGCATGTAGGCTTCTTTTTCGCGCAGCAGTTGGTTCAGTTGGGCGGCTTCGGTGGTGTCAACGACGGTGCCGACTTCACCGTCGTATTCGCCGCGATCATTGGTGGTGGGGCTGGAGCGGGCGGTGACCCAGCGGACGCCGTCGGGGCGGGCGAGGCGGTATTCGGCAAAGCAGGAGCGGCTCTCAGCGTGGGCGGCATTGATTTCGGCCATGACGGCGGCGGCGTCCTCGACGTGGATGCGGGAAGCAAAGCCCTGGTCTTTGAATTCCTCCCAACTCATGGCCCAGATTTCCAGCATCCTGGGGTTGGCGTAGATGCACTGGCCGGCGGCATTCGTGCGGAACACACCTGCGGGGCTGCTTTCGCTGATGCCGCGAAACAGGGTTTCGCTTTCGCGGAGGGCTTGCTGCGCGGTGACGAGGTGCTGCTGCTCCGAGGTCATGTCCCGGAGAAGGTCGTCGCGATCAGTACTGAGCTTTCTCAGGCGGGCCGTCGCTCGAAGGATGGGGACGCCGGCAAAACAGAGAGCGCCGACCACATTGACAACCACCGAGTAAGTCGATTCTTCCAGCAAAGCCGGGGCACGCCATCCGCGCAGATCGAGAGCGGCAAGGACAACGGCGAAGGCGGCTCCGGCGCATCCCACGAACAGACCGGACTTGCCAAGGATCAAGATGGCCAAGCTGGCGATGGCGACTTCCAACACAAGGCCGGAACTTCGAATGCCGCCCGAAACCACGATGTAGAAAGCCGCGAACAGAGTGGCATTGATTGTCAGAGTCCAGGCCGCGGCGAGGATGCGTCCACTCCGGAGCAACAGATAGGGGATCAGTTCCACCGCCAGGGTCTTGATCACCAGAAGCGCGACGGCCAGGCGCAGGTTGGCGGCGAGGGGGAGGAGGATTGCCGCCCGCATGAGATCCAGCGCCGCGCCGACGAAAATCAAGTCGCGGACGCCGGCGGCGGTCTGCGCATCGTGTTGGCTGGTCGGATTGGGCAAAATAGTAAATCATCATACGACGATCTTGGGCGCAAGGCTAGCGGCTGTAGGAATCGCGTACCTGCGGCGACTTCTGTTATCTTAGACAGTTGGGTTCCGCAACTTGCAGCGAGCCCCGAGGTCTTTATGTCCGGACATTCAAAATGGGCGACCATTAAGCACAAGAAGGGCGCTCTTGACGCCAAACGCGGGAAAATTTTCACCCGCCTGATCAAGGAAATCATGATCGCTGCCCGCGGGGGCGGCAATCCTGACATGAACCCGCGCCTGCGGACGGCTGTGGCTGCGGCGAAGGCCGAGTCTATGCCGGCCGATAACATCAAGCGAGCCATCATGCGCGGCACCGGCGAACTTGAAGGTGCGACGATGGAGGAGTACACCTACGAAGGCTACGGGCCTGGTGGTGCGGCGGTGCTGGTCAACGTGGCCACGGATAACAAGAACCGGACGGTGAGCGAAATCCGCCATGCGTTCGGTAAGTTCGGCGGCAACATGGGCACCGAGGGCAGCGTGTCGTGGATGTTTGAGCGCAAGAGCATCATTCTGATCGAGGGCGAAAACGCCGCCGAGGACGCGTTGATGGATCTGGTGTTGAACGCCGGCGCCGAGGATTTGCGCAATGACGGCGGCAACTGGACGGTGATCTCCGCGCCTGAAGCCCACGATGCGGTGGTGGAGGCGTTGCGCGCGGCAAAGATCGAAACGGCTTCGGCTGAGGTAGGTATGTTGCCTAAAAACCTGACCAAGCTGGAAGGCAAGCAGGCGACGGGCATGCTGAAGCTCAACGATTTCTTTGAAGAACACGACGACGTGCAGAGCGTGTACTCGAATTTCGATATCGACGAGAGCGAACTCGAGTCGCTTTCGTAAAGGAACCGCGGCATGCGGATACTGGGGATCGATTGCGGCACCGAACGCACCGGCTGGGGCGTCATCGAAAGCGATGGCCGCCGCCACAGCGTGGTGGGGCACGGCGTCATCAAGACTAAGGCCGCACATCCGCTGGAGTTGCGTTTGAAGACCATCGCCGTGGGGCTGCGGGCCGTGCTGGATGAGCATCAGCCGGATGCCGCCGCGGTGGAAGGGCTCTTCTATTCCTTGAACGTCAAGACCGCGCTCAAGCTGGCGCACGTGCGGGGCGTGGCGCTGCTGGCGATCGCCGAAGCAGGTGTGGAGTTCGGGGAGTACTCGCCGCTGGAAGTAAAGAGCAGCTTGGTGGGGTATGGGCGGGCGGAGAAGAGCCAGGTGCAGCTGATGGTCCGCAACATCACCGGGATGAAGGGCGAGTTCGAAACGGAAGATGCTTCGGATGCGGTGGCGGTGGCGATTTGTCACGCTACTTCTCACGTTTCCGGGCAACGAGTTCTCAAGGTGGCACCGTGAAACTACTACTCCTGTGCTTAGTGGCGCTCTCCGTGAATGCGCAACGCATTGTCTACACGAAGGTGTTTCCGGGATCAAATCCGGCTTACGCCAAGATCACGATCACCCAGGCCGGGGCGATGACGTATCAGGAAGAAGCGAATGAGCCGGAGCCGGATAAGGTTCAGTTAGAGGCGGCGGAGGTGTCAGCCATTTTCGACTTGGCGGCGAAGTTGGGTCACTTCAAGACGAAGCTTGAGAGCGGTCTGAAAGTGGCCAGGACGGGGGATAAGACGTATCGCTGGGAAGAGGGCGGGTCCGCCACAGAGGTTCGCTACAACCACAGCAACGACGAGAATGCGCGCGCCTTGCAGGACTGGTTCGAGCACATCAGTGAGAGCCAGCGGATACTCGCGGATTTGGAGCGGACCTACAAGTATGACCGGCTGGGGGTCAACGAGATTGTGATGCGGCTGGACGCGGCTTGGCAGGGGAAGCGAGTGGTGGCGGCGGCGCAGTTTGTTCCGATGCTGGACCGGATTGCGAAGAATGAATCGTTGCTGAATATGGCTCGGGAGCGGGCGGCGGGATTGAGTGAGGCGTTTAAGGCGGTCAGGGTTCCATGACTGTCCGCTTCCTTACGGTCGCGGTTCTGTGCAGCGCTTCTTGCGTGTGGGGGCAGGAGCCTTCGGTGGCGGAGCAGCAGTCGTTGATGGCGGCGCTGACCGACGGGCAGACCGGGGCCTTGGACATGATCCGCGCGCTGGAAGCGCACCTGGCGAAGTTTCCGAAGTCGGCGCAGATGGCGGCTATTGAGCAGACGTTGGCGAAGGCGGCGCTCGATGTCGGGGATCTGGACCGGCTGGTGAAGTACGGCGAGCCATTGCTCGAGGCGCTGCCGGAAGACTTGCTGCTGTTGGACCGGCTCTCCTTCGCGCTGGTAAATAAAGGGAACAAGGAACTGGCGGAGCGGGCGTATGCGCATGCCCGCAGGCTGGAGGAGTTGTTGAACGGGCTGAAAGTGGCTCCGGGCGTGGGGGCAGCGCGCAAGCAGGAGGACTGGGACAGGGAGATGTCTCGCGCGTTGCTGTACCAGGCTCGGGCGCGCGGCATCGCGGGGTTGGCGGACGAAGCTGCGCAGCTAGCGGAACGGGCGTTTCTGGTGTATCCGAGCGAAGAGGCTGCGCGCGAGCGGGCTGAGCAGTTGCAGGGCGCGGGCAAAACGGAAGCTGCGATTGAGCGGCTGGCCGAGGCGTTGGTGGTTTCGGATTTGAACAGCAGTGACGCGGCCCGGCAGAATGATCGCAAGCTGCTGGGCGAGTGGTTTGCCGCTCGGAATGGGTCCCAAAAAGGTTTGGGCGAAGTGGTCCTGGCCGCCTTTGACCGCATGGCGATGCTTACGGAAAATCGGCGCAAGGCGCTGCAGGCGATGGAGCCGAACGCCGGGCTGGAAGACGCCATGGAGTACACGCTGGGCGGGTTGGACGGCAAGCCGCTCCCTCTGCCTCAGCTGCGGGGCAAGATCGTGGTGATGGATTTTTGGGCCAGCTGGTGCGTGCCGTGCCGGACGCAGCATCCTCTCTATGCGACGTTGAAGGAACGATTCCCCGAAACGAGCGGGGTGGTGTTTCTGCAAATCAACGCTGACGAAGATCGCAGCGTGGTGGAACCCTTCCTGGACGAGCAGAAGTGGGACAAGACGGTCTACTTTGAAGATGGACTGGCTCGGCTGCTGAACGTGATGCAAATTCCGGCGACGATTCTGTTTGACAGAACAGGGAAGTTGGTCAGCCGGATGGATGGGTTTGATCCGAGTACGTTCCTGGATCAGATGACGGCGCGGATACAGAACATGCTGGCGAGGGAACGATGAGCTTTGATCGGATTGTGTGGATTGTGCTGGATAGCGTGGGCATCGGTGAGATGCCGGACGCGGCGGCGTATGGAGACGTGGGCAGCGACACGCTGGGGAACATCGCGCGGCAACGCAGGCTCGCGCTGCCGAATCTGTGCCGGTGGGGCTTGGCGAATATTCGCCCGTTTGAAGGGCTGACTGCGGCGGCGGATCCGGTGGCGGCGTATGGGCGGTGCGCGCTGGCGTCGCCGGGCAAGGACACCACCACAGGCCACTGGGAGATGGCGGGGATTCATTTGGCGAAGCCGCTGCCGCTGTTCCCCAACGGGTTTCCACGCGAGTTAATGGACCGGTTTGAGAGCGAGGCCGGGCGTAGTTCGCTGGGCAACAAGGCCGCTTCCGGTACGGAAATTATTGACGAGCTGGGCGCGGAACATATGGAGACGGGTTCACCGATTGTCTACACCTCGGCCGACAGCGTGTTTCAGATCGCGGCACATGAGGATGTAGTTCCGCTGTTTGAGTTGTACAAGATTTGCGAGCAGGCTCGGGCGATGCTGGTGGGTCCGTATGAGGTAGGCCGGGTGATCGCGCGGCCGTTCGAAGGGGAGCCGGGGGCGTTCCAGCGGACTACGAACCGGCGCGACTATGCGACGGCTCCGCCGAAGGGGATGTTGCTGGATCAATTGCAGGCGGCGAAGGTTCCGGTGTCGAGCGTAGGGAAGATTTTTGATGTGTTCCTGGGGCGCGGCATTGGGGACCACGTGAAGACCAAGTCCAACGCGGATGGCATGGCGAAGACGCTTTCGATGCTGGCGGAGATGGAGCGCGGGCTGCTGTGGACCAATCTGGTGGACTTCGACCAGAACTACGGGCATCGCAACGATGTGGAAGGGTACGCGCGCGCGCTGGAAGAGGCGGATGCGTGGTTGCCGCAACTGGAGGCCGCGCTGGGGCCGAACGATCTGGCGATATTGACGGCGGACCATGGATGCGATCCGACGACGCCGTCCACCGATCACAGCCGCGAGTATGTGCCGGTGTTGATGTACGGGAAGCACGCACGGGCGGTTAACTTGGGGACGCGCGCGACGCTGGCAGACATCGGTCAGACGGTGGCGGACAACTTCGGTGCGCGGATTTCGGTGGGCACTACGGCTTTGCCGCAGTTGCTGGCTTAGCGGGGGCTACTGCTGGCGTGACCACCGGCGGCGCGGCGGCCGGGAGGCATTTGCCGGAGCATACGGTTTCAGAGATCTTCTTGGCGTCACTCAGTTTAGTTGGGTCCGAGGGGTTGGGCAGGCGCACGCTGACCGCTTCGGTGACCGATCCGTCGGCTGCGATCTTGCGCTCCGTGACCTGCTGTTCCTGTAACTGGAGCCTGTCCGTGGCCGAGGCCGTGCGGCCCAGGGTCGCGGTGGCGAAGACGTTGGTTTCAGTGACGTCGCCGGAAGGGCGCTTGGTGGTGGTGGCGACGGTCTGTTTCGCCAACGTGAGCTTCCCCACTGCGTCGAGTTCGTAGACCGCGGTGTTTTGCGTGGTCTTATCGCCGGCGGCCTGGGTGGAGGATTCGGTGCGGCCAACCTGGCGGAAGCGGCCCGCGACGTCGGCCCGTTCCACGGTTTCCGTCGATTGCTGTTTGCCCGCGGGGCCGACGGTGACGGTGTTGCGGCGCTCGGCGGTTTGGAACGCATTGCTGGGTGTGGGCCGGTCCACGGTGACGCTGGTGGTGGTGGTCTGGCCGGAGACGCGCGTTTCGGTGGTGCGGCGTTCCACAGGACTGAAGCGGCCGTTCATGTCGGATTGGGCGCGGGTTTCTTTGGAAAGCTTGCCGCCGCCTGCGAGAGGCGTTTCCTCAATGGTGATCTTCTCGATGCCGCCGGGCCGGCCGTTGGCGTCGTACTTCTGAATGGTGCGTTCGATGGTCTTGCCGCCGGAGTCGTCGCGCAATACACGCTCGGAGGTCTTTTCCGTCGGGATCTGGCTCCCATTGGTCGACTGTATGCGCTGGGTGCGTTCGCCGGTGGCGGATTGGTCCACGGTGGAAACCGCTATGCGTTGGCCGTTGGTGCCGGTCTGGTAGGTGGTGGTGGTGGATTGCGCGAGCAGCGCCGCTGGAATCGACAGGATTAAGAGAGACCGCATCATCTCCTACTCTAGGCCGAATGCCCCCACGCAACAATCGAGCGAACACCTTAGAAGCCCCGCTCTTACGAACGGGGCCAGCCTCGTGCGATCTCGTACAATGGAAGTAGCGTGAAAACTTTCTACATCGAAACGTTCGGATGCCAGATGAACGCGCACGACTCAGAAAAAGTCGTGGGCACGCTGGTGGGCCAGGGCTACAGCCAGGTGGAAACGCCGGAAGACGCCGAACTGGTGCTCTACAACACCTGTAGCATCCGCGACAAAGCCGAACAAAAAGTCTTCAACCGGTTGGACCGTTTCAAGCGCGAGAACAAAGGCAAGACGTTTGCGGTGCTGGGGTGCGTGGCGCAGCAAGAGGGCGAGAAGATTTTCGAGCGCGCGCCGCACGTGAGCATGGTGTGCGGGTCAGCCAGTTACAACCAGTTGCCGCAGATGCTGGTGCAGTTGGAGGCAGGGAATAAGCGCGTCACCGGGCTGAGCCTGGACACCGAAGACACCTTTGAGACTCCCTACACACGGCGCGACAATCCACATCGGGCCTACGTCACAATCATTGAGGGCTGCGACAAGAAGTGCGCCTATTGCGTGGTCCCATTCACACGCGGGCCGGAGCGCAGCAGCACCAGCGATTCGGTGTTGCGCGAGGCGGCGGACCTGGCGCGATCCGGGTATTCGGAGATTCAGCTGCTGGGCCAGAACGTGAACAGCTACCGCGATCCTTCGCCCACGGGATGGAACTTCGCACAGCTGCTGGATGGAGTCGGCAAGGTGCCGGGCATCCGGCGTGTACGCTTCACCACGTCGCATCCCCGGGACTTTACCAAGGAAATCATCGACGCCATCGACCGCAATCCGAATTTGTGCAATCACGTACACTTGCCGGTGCAGTCGGGTTCCACCGAAGTCTTGCGCGGGATGCAACGGTCGTATTCGCTCGAAGAGTACATGTTGCGGATTCAGTGGATGAAGAGCGCGGCGCGCCCGATTGCGATCACCAGCGACATCATTGTCGGCTTTCCGGGCGAAACCGAAGCCGATTTCGAGGCCACCTTGGCGCTGCTGGACGAAGTGGAATACGACGCCCTGTTCAGCTTCAAGTATTCGCGCCGTCCGAATACACCGGCGCTGGCGCTGGAGGATCACATCTCGGAAGAAGAAAAATCCCGGCGTCTGGCGATCTTGCAGGAACATCAGCGCGCGATCCAGATCCGGCGCAACGCGCAGTACGTCGGCGTGGTAGCTGAGTGCATGGTGGAAGGCTTCAACAAAGCCACAGGGCAGTGGATGGGCCGGACCTCACAACACAAGATGGTGAACTTCCTGCGCCCCAGTTCGGACGAAGATATTACTGGAACATACCTGGAAGTTCGCGTAACGCGTTCCGGTCCCAACTCTCTAGTAGGAGAGGCGGTTCAATAGGAGTTTATGGAAGTAGAAATGAAGATCCGGGGCTTGATGATAGACCCCACCAACAACATCCCGATCGTCGTCCTGAAAGACGTCGACGGCAATTCCGTGCTCCCCATTTGGGTGGGCATGCCGGAAGCCAACGCGATCGCCCTGGAGATCGCCAAGGAATCGACCGCCCGTCCCATGACGCACGATCTGATCCGCAACATGCTTCTGGGAATGGACGCGGGCGTGAAGAAGGTAGTGGTGTGCGATCTCAAGGACGACACCTACTACGCGGTGATTTGGGTGGAACGCCAAGGCAAGCTGATCGCCGTGGATTCGCGGCCGAGCGACGCGCTGGCGATCGCCCTGCGCCTTGATTGTCCGATCTACGTGGAAGATTCCGTGCTGAAGACGTCGCGTGCCGCGGCGCTCAGCGAGCCGGGCAGCACCGACGAATTGCGGCGCTGGCTGGAAGGCTTGAAGGACGACGATCTCGGCCAGTACAAGATGTAGTTTATGTCCACGCGAATCCTCTGCTTGTGCCTGTTGACGCTGCCGCTGACCGCGCAAAGCATCGTAGGCAGGATCACGGATCCCGACGGCGGTGCCGTGGCTACCGCGTCGCTGCAATTCAAGAATTCCGCGACTGCGGTAGTGTATCCGGCAACCAGCAAAGCTGACGGCAGCTATACGGCAGAACTGCCCGCCGGCACCTACGACCTGACCATCCCGACGATCGGATTCACCTTCAAGCGTTATCAGCAGGCAGGGATCGTAGCGCGGGCAGGGCAGCCGCTGCGGCTCGATATCGCCATGCCGTGGGGCGGCAACCTGGGAACACCTGGGGATGACATCGCCATGCTGGTGCGCTTACGGTCGCCCGCGCCCTCCGGTCCGGTGCCGCGAACCCCCGATGGCAAGCCCGACTTGTCGGGTGTGTGGCTCGGATTACCGGGGAGCGGCGAGACGCCCGGGTTCCAGCCATGGGCGGAGAAGCTCTTCATGGAACGCGCGGCGAACGGCGGGCGCGATCATCCGTCGGGTTTCTGCTTACCGGGCGATCCGATCCTGAAGGACCCGTTCCTCTACAAAATTGTGCAGACTCCGGGGCTCATCGTGATCCTGTGGGACGGCAATCTTCCGGGCGTGACGCAAGTCTTCATGGACGGGCGCGGGCATCCCGCGAACCACGATCCTTCGTGGATGGGGCACTCCATTGGGCGTTGGGATGGCGATACGTTGGTGATCGACACGGTGGGGTTCCACGACCGCAGCTGGCTGGGGATTTATCCGCACACCGAGGCGCTGCACGTGGTGCAACGCGTCCGGCGCGTGGATGCGGGGCACATCGAAAAGGACTTCGTGATTGAAGATCCGGGTGCGTTCACTAAGCCCTGGACCTGGCATGTGGTGTGGGATCTGACGCCGGGGGAAGAGATTCTAGAGTTGGTCTGCGAAGGCGACCACTACCCGCAGCACCTTGCGCCTCAATAGACCGGCCAGACTCCGGGCGTGGCAAGTTCGACCACGTGGCCGTCCGGGTCGTCAAAGTAGATGCTGGTGCCGCCCAGGTCCCAGCGAACTTCGCTGGTGATGGGGACACCGTGATCGGCTAGGCGTTGCTTCCAGGCCGGGAGCGTGCCGGCATCGATGGCGAACGCGAAATGGCTGGTCCCGCTGCCGTCGTGTGGAGGCAAGCGTCCGCCGGGGAGTTCGACCCACTCGGTGGTGCCGCCGCGCAAGAAAAGCAGCAGCAAGCTTGGGCCGGCGGACAGGGCGCACATGCGGTCAAGTGCGAGGAAACAGGTCAGGCCCAGGATGCGTTCGTAGAAGGCGCGGGACCGCTCCACGTCGGCTACGTAGAGCGCGGTTTCCAGGATCCGGTTGAGCTTTGGTGGATTCACTATTGCTGTCCCCCCGTCATTCGGTCAGGGCGTACGCGCCCCACAACACACTGTGTTCTCCCAGCGCCGCTTGCAGCACTTCGGTCCGCGCGCCTGACCAATCCGGCCACTGACGGGCCAATTCTTCCCGCAAGGGGACGAACAACCGGTCGCCCGCCTGCGCGATTCCGCCGCCGATGACCACCACGGCGGGATTCAGCAGCATCAGCGCCGCCTTCACGCCCAGAGCCAGGTCCACCACGTAGCGCTCTACAAACGCGGCGTCCTCGAACAAAGCGCGGGGAGACTGCCCGTGGTCACGCTCCAGCCACAGGCCGCAGCACATGCGCTCCAGGCATCCGCGCGCGCCGCACAGGCACTCCGGGCCGCCGGGACGAATCGTCAAGTGCCCGATCTCGCAGGCCCACGAATTCGCGCCGCGATAGACGCAGCCGTCCGCCAGGACCAACCCTCCGCCGACGCCCGTGGAAACTGTTATGTAGAACATCGGAAGCTGGCCGACACCGGCACCGAAGCGGGATTCGCCCAGCGCCGCAACGTTGGCGTCGTTGTCGATGATGACGGGCACTCCCAGCACTGCCTGTAAGTGGTCCCGGAGGGGGAAGCCGTCCCAACCGGCGGCATGTGTGGAGAGCGCCACCCGCTGGTTGTCGAAATCCACCGGTCCGCCGAAGCCTACGCCGCACGCCTCGAAGCCAGACCATTGCTTTGCGATGGCAGCGATCTCAGGCAGCGCATAGGCTGGACCGCGCTCCCGGTCCGTGGGCCGTCGCGCTTGTTGCACGATCTTGCCATCCTCAAACAACGCCAGCGCGAGCTTGGTCCCGCCGATGTCGATGGCCAGCGTCTTCATGCAAACAGCAGTCCGGTCAACTCCGCGTGCCGCTCAAAGTTCGGGACAATGAAGTCGGCTCCCACGCCCACCAGCCGGTCTCGCTTCCAATCGTCGACTTCCGCGCAGGCCGGCTCTTTGGTCGCCACGCCCACCGCGATGCCGCCCACCAGCTTCACTTCTTCGATCTCCACATACCCGTCGCCGAAGCCCACAATCTGGTGGCCCGCGACGTCGGTTCCGGAGATGATGCGCTGGATGAGCAGCTTCTTGGAAAAGCTGGTGAGGTCATCCTGGGCGCCGAATACGCCGCCGTCAAAGTAGCGCGAGACGTCCAGCAAACCCGATTCTTCGACGACGTTCGCGTGATCGGTGCCGCTGGCCAGATACATCTTCAGACCCTGGTTTTTCAAGCCTTCCAGCAACTGCCGCGCGCCGGGGACCAGATACTGCTCGGGCGAGGCATTGCCCTGGCGCAACTCCTCCACCCGGCCGCGGATCTTGACCCATAGCAGGTCCAGATACATTTTCTTGTACTCGCTCGGCTGCTTCGCAGTGCCGCCGCGCGACCGCACATTGTCCGCGAACTCCATCATCTGGTAGATGGTCTCTTTGCCGGTGAGCCGCCACACAAATTCGTGTACCACTTCCCGCAGGCTGGCTTCCGATTCACCGGTCTTCAGGTCCGCCAGGATTTCCACCATCATGGGCACCATCACGTCCACCCACCCGGAGCGGATCAGTGAAATGGTTCCGTCGAAATCGAAAATGGCCACGCGCGCGCCGGATGCAGACGTGCCGGGCCGTATCTGTTCAATCATGTTTTGTTGTGTTACCAGTATTCCCATTTCCCCGCCGCGACCACATAGACGCTCAGGCAGGCATTGGTCACACCATGAACCAGGATGAGATCTCCAAGGCTCTTGGTGCGTACCATCCACCAATTGTAAAGAATCCCGCAGGCTAGCCCCACGTCCCAGTAGGGTCCATGTTCCACCGCGAACATCACGGCCACCAGCCAGAAAGCCTTGGGGGCGTAGGCGCCCAGCTCCACTTTCCAGAATTGCTCGTTGACCAGCCAGCGCATCAGCCAGGCCCGCCAGAACAGTTCTTCGACGATGGGCACGATCAAGGCGGCCCGCAGCCCGCACAAGAGGAGAACCGCGGTGTTTGAGCGATCCGCTTCCGCCAGACCTGCTGCTACGGACCCGGTGATGGAATTCGAAAACAGCCAGTGCGAGCGGTAGCCGGGAATCAGCAGGTCGGGGGCGATCCACAGCAGGAATACGCCGATTCCCAGCGCCAAGCTGAGACCCCACTTCCGTACGCGGAAGTCCAGCACTGGCCGCGCCACCAAGGCGATGACGGCGCACATGCCCGCGAGCCACAATGCCTGCTCAGCCAGCGCCGGAAGGCCCGCCATGGAGTGCAGGGCCATGAAGCCCACAAACACTACGAACGGGGCAACGTAAGGAGTCGACGTCAAAATGAGGTACCGGCCGGCCTACAGCGTCCGCAGCAATTCTTGAATTTTGGCAGCTTCGTCCTTGGAGGGTCCGCTGTTGAGTGCCGCCTCGAGCTCGCGCTTGGCGGCAGGAAGGTCGCCCTTCTGTTTCAGGGCCATGGCGTAGTGCATCCGGTAGACCGGGCTGCCTGGACAAACTCGATCATATTCCGAAATTCGGAAAAAGCAAGAACTATTTTAAATAAAAATTTTGTCTAGACGTACACCGCGCTGGAAACTTTGTGCAAGATCTTCCAATTCTGAAACTTCTTTTGGACCACGCACAAAAGGATCAATGATTCCAGTAGGGTATTTCCCCTCAAGAACAAAGAAACCGTCCACATGCTCATACAGACGTATTGTCTCGCCTTCTGGATTGGTTTCTAAATAGAGATTAGGGTTTGGTTTCATTCGGAATTTCCTTTGTGATCCCGACGGGAGTTCTTCCGTAGTCTTTCTGTTTGGCGATGAGCGATTTTGCCGCGACCTCGGCTTCGGCAAACTGATTGTTCTGCACCAGAGCCGTAAAATACGCCAGAATCAAGGGCGCTTGATCGGGCTTGATCTTGTTCGCCAGTTCCAGATTGTGCACCGCTTCGACCGGCTGTTTGTTCAGCAGCGCGATCTGCCCCAGCATGCGGTACCCATCGTAGGAACCGTCCTTCATCTTGAGCAGTTGCGTGGCGCGGTCCTTCGCGCTCTGTAAGAAACTGTCCCCTTGCTTGCCGCCCTGCGTGGCCGCCAGGATCTCAATATCCGCCGTCTTGGTGAGCGCATCGACGTTGTTCTTTTGCAGTTCCACCGCGCGCACAAATGCCCGGTAAGCACTGCCTACGTCGGATAGTTTCATCGCCGTCAGGCCAAGCCGGTAGTAGGCCTCCCCGAACAACGGGCCCGCGTTGGCGGCCACGGCACGCCGGTACATCAGCGATGCTTCTTTGTATTTTTCCCGCTCGAAGAACTTGTTTCCGTTCTCCACGTACCGGACCGCAAGTGCGTGCGGGTCCCTGGTACAGGCTCCGAGCAGGAACAAAAGGGAAAACAAACCAGAAGTTTCACGCGAGGCATACTCCCACTTCACCATAACGGCGGAATGGTTGCAACGCTGTAGCCCCAAGCGTAAGCCTGGGGCCACAAAATACTTGCCCCTATGGCGCCACAGCGATGTGAACGCGCCGATTCTGCTGAAAGCAAGCCTCGGTCTGATCCGTACACGCAGGCCGCTCTTCGCCGTAGCTCAGGATGCTCAGCTGCGATTGCGGAATCCCCCGGGTGGCCAGAAATTCCTGCGCCGAGCGGCTGCGCTTGTCGGCCAACGCAAGGTTGTACTCAGAGGACCCGCGCTCATCGGCGTGCCCTTCGATCAGCAACTTCTCGGTCGGGTACTCCGCCAGGATGTTGCGGATCGCGGTGACATTAGCCCCCAGGGTCGTCGAGGCGTCCGCCCGGATGGTGGTCTGGTTGTAGTCGAAGAAGGCGTCCGCCAGCTTCGCCAGAAGCGTGTTCAGATCCGTGCGCTGCTGCGGCGTGAGCTTCTTCGCCTCCGCTGCCGGCTGAGCTTTGGCTTGGGTTACCGGCTTGGGAGCCTCGGCTTTCGCTGTCGGCGTCGGCTGCGGCTTAGGCTTCGGTGCCTCCGGCGGAGCGACTGGTGCCGCAATCTGCGTCGTGCCTCCCCCGGTTGCCACAGCCTTCGGCTTACACCCGGTTGCGATCAAGCAAAGTCCAGTTACAAGAAGAACGGTCGTTTTCATCCTCACCCTCGCTGACTATTATGCTCTATCCCACAGCAGAGTCCAGAACTTTTTTACTTCAGCTGCAACGCCGAAAGCGTCGGCCCGGAATCGCCCCTGGGCAGATTGCTGGGACCCGACCGGCCGAACACCACGTTCGGGTCAATGTTCACATCGAACGTCACCCCGATAAACACGTTGCTCATCTCGTCCCAATTCTGCGGCCCCCAAATTACCTTCGCCGCCGGGTCCGGATTGAAGCGGTTATTCGCCGAATTGTCGAAATGCGAAATTGCCACCATGCGCGTGCCCTTGGGCATCACAATCGGCTTTTCGAACTCGTACCCCATCTGCCATTCGAAATCCCACTTGCCCTTTAGTACCGATTGCATCTCGCCGGTGGGATAAATCAACCGCAGTTCGAAGTCCTTGCCGCGTACGTGCATGTGCGGCTGGGCGTAGACCAGTTTCATGTCCTGCTGCACCGTGATCTCGCTGACCACCTCCGCATTCCCGTCCCGAGCCGGAATTGCCAGATTCAACGCCGTCGGTCCAGGATTGAAATAGTAGCGTGTCTTGGGCGGATTCTTGGCCAGCACGAAGCCCACCTTCGAGGCGTCCGAGGTGGGGTTCTTGCCATTGGTTGTGTAGTGCAACTCGAACACCAGGTCCGATCCTTTGGGGATGAACTTTGCCGCTCCCTCGCTGTCAAAGTACTGCGGACCCAGGCCAGGGTTGAACTTGCCCAGGATATCGTTGCCCTCTTCGCCCGCATTGCGCCCGATGATGTCGCGCTGCGTTTCCACTTCATAAGCTTCCCCGTAGACGGCCTTGGACAGCCATTGCGAGCCCGGAGGCCGCACCCACACCTTGCCATGATGCAGCACTTCCGTGTTGCCTGCCCGCATCTCGGCGGCGGACACCCACATGTCGCGGTCAAAGTTCGTCTTCACCACGACAAACTTGTAGTTGATGGTCCCCTTGGCGGGAAGCTCAAACGGCTTCGGCATCTCCACCACCACGTCCGGCTTGATGTTCCAGCCGCTGTTAAACGCGCGAGCCGCCGGCTTGTCCTTGCCGTTGCCCTCCGGCGCGCCCGCATCGGCCCAGGCGGAGAGCACGCGCACCGCGTCGGCGCTCAGCGTCTTGTCGTTCTTAAAGTGCCCCACGTTTTTATCCGCGAACCACGGCGGCATCTTCCCGGTGACCACGGCATTTTTCATCGCGCGCGCGTATGGCCGGGCCTCGGCATACGTCATCAGCGACATGGGAGCCACTTCGCCCGGACGATGGCACACTTGGCAGTTGGCCTGCAGCACCGGCAGCACGTCTTTGTTGAAGGTGACCGGAGCATCCGCCCCCATTGCCACCGCAGCCGAAATCCAGATTCGCTGTAAGAGCTTCATTGCCAGCCTCCAAGAGAATCTTACTGCCCATCGGCACCGGATGCAAGGCGTCCGCTTTTATGCCGCAGAGCAGATCGCAGGCGAAACCGCCCGCACGACCACAAGAGAAGGTGGGGCAGGCGCTTCCGCCTGCCTTCTTAGTGAATGCTGATGGCAGACTTCGGCTGGTCCGATGGCGGCTGAACGCGGATGCTCAACACCCGCGAGGTTGTGACGGGCTGATTCCCGCCCAGGAAGATCAACAAGCGGCTGCCGCATTGGATCAAGCCAAGTTCCAGCCCGGCTTCCCGGCTGATGGACCCTTGCACATGGGCCGCAACCGGCGTGGGGCAGTAATCCGGGTGCCCGGAGATACGCACGGAACTTCCGCCCAGGCATTCGATGTGGTAGCGCCGGCTCTTGGTTTCAACCTCAATGGTTGAGCCAGCCGCGAGATCATTCAGGTTCACCAAGCTGTCCGTGGGCAACGGCTCTGGAATCGCCGCCGAAATTCCGGAAGGTGACGTCATAAATCCCTCTACCTGTGGGATGCCACGAAACGGCTGGGGATGCAGAATCTTGTTACCCTGTCCCCATGGCGACCATTCGTGTCAACGGGCGGCAGCGCGAGGTTCCCTCGGCTCCTGATACTCCGTTGTTGTACGTGTTGATGAATGACCTGGAACTGAAAGGGCCGCGCTTCGGCTGTGGGCTGGCCCAGTGCGGATCGTGTTCGGTGTTGATCGACGGCGTGGAAACGCGGTCGTGTGTCACCCCGCTGCGGTCGGTGGGCTCCAAATCGATCACCACACTGGAAGGCCTGCCCGCTGACAACCCTGTTTCCCGGGCCATGACCGCCGAACAAGCCGTCCAATGCGGCTACTGTTTCAACGGAATGATCATCAAGGCCACGGAGCTGCTCTCGAAAAACAAGAAGCCCACTGAGCCGCAGATCCGTACTGCGATGAAGGGACACCTGTGCCGCTGCGGGAACTACCCGCGCATCCTACGAGCCATCCAGCGCGCAGCGGGGGTGGTCAATGCTTAGGCGAGAATTCCTGAAGGCCGGTGGTGCCATCATCATTGGTTTCCAACTCAATGCGCAGACTCGCACGCCCGTCGCTGGGCCGCCCAACGCGAATCAGATCGACACGTGGTTGGCGATTCATGCCGATAACACCGCGACCTTCTACGTCGGCTTCGCTGAACTCGGCCAGGGAAACTCGACTGCGTTGCTGCAGATCGCAGCTGAGGAACTCGACCTGGGCCTCGATCAGCTGAGCACCATCAACCTGGACACGCACGTCACGCCCAACCAGGGCGGCACCTATTCCAGCGCCTCCATCGCGCGCGGTGGGCCGCAAGTCCGCACCGCTGCCGCGGAAGCCCGTCAGGCCCTTCTCAAGATGGCCTCGGCGCAACTGGGCGCACAAGTGGACCAACTCACCGTGGCGCGCGGCATCGTCTCTGGCGGAGGCCGCACGGTCACCTACGGAGCGCTCATCGGCGACAAGCAGTTCAACCTTGCCTTCACCGGCAACGCTCCTGTGAAGAAACCGGCAGAATACAAAATCGTCGGCCAGCGGCCCGCTCGCAAAGACACGCCCGCGAAGGTCAATGCTTCGTACGCCTACTTGCAACACGCCCGCATCCCCGGCATGCTGCATGCCCGCATCGTGCGCCCGCGCGGTCAGCGCGCTTACGGAGCCGGAGCGAAGATCGTCAGCGTCAACGAAGCGTCCATCCAGAACATCCCCGGCGCGCGCGTGTTGCGCAAGGAAGACTTCCTCGGCGTGGTGGCGAACACCGAGTGGGACGCCGTCAAGGCCGCTCAACAGTTGCAGGTCACCTGGGACAACACGCCCTCGCTGCCCGCCTTCGACAAGCTGTTCACACAGATGCGCGCGGAGAAGACCGAAGACCGCATCGTACTGGAGCGTGGCAACCTCGCTTCCGCTAACGCAGCGCACACAGTCACGCGCGTGGTCCGAGGCCCGTATCAGATGCACGCGCCGTTCGCCCCCAACGGAGCGCTTGCGGACGTCAAGGCCGATTCCGCGCTCATCATCACCTCTTCACAGGACGTCTACGCCACCCGCCAACAACTGGCTCGGGTGCTCGGCTTGACGCAGCAACAAATTCGAGTTCAATACGCGGAAGGCGCGGGAACCTATGGCCACAGTTGCTACGATGATTGCGCACAAGCCGCGGCGTTGCTTTCGCAACTCGCGGGCAAGCCCGTCCGCTTGCAGTTCATGCGTCACGACGAGCATGGCTGGGATCTCTACGGTCCCGCGCACATCGGCGAGTGTAAGGCTACGGCGGACGCGCAGGGCAAGCTGACCAGTTACGAATATCACGGCTGGCAACATAACTGGGCAAACGTAGAGACCTCGGAACAACTCACCGGAGTCGCCGCCGCCGAGCGGCCCGGTGCCGCGGCCGCGCAGGTGAGCCCGTTGAACCTCGGCTCGATGTACGTCATCCCGAACCTGAAGCTGGTCAACCACAAAGTCAGTGTGCAGGGCTACCTGCGCGGTGCGTGGCTGCGCTCGCCGTTGGACCTTTCCTTCTCCTTTGCCTCCGAGCAAGCCATCGATCACCTCGCCTTCGAGCTGGGCCTGGACCCCTACGAATTCCGCAAGCGCAACATGACGGACGTGCGCTGGCTCGGCGTGCTGGACGCGGTCGCGCAGGCCGCCAAATGGACGCCGCGCAAGCCATACGCGAATCCGTCGAACGCCAACCTCGTCACAGGGCGCGGCATCGGCCTGGGTACGCACCTGCAATCCTGGGGAGCCGCGGTGGCCGACATCGAAGTCAACAAGCAGACTGGCAAGGTACGTGCTAAACACATGTACGGCGCGCTCGATGCCGGGCAGGTTGTGAATCCCGGAATCGTGGAGGCGCAGATCACAGGACAACTTGTGCAAACCGTCAGCCGCTTGCTGCTCGAAGAAGTAAAGTTCAACGAAACCGGCGTGACCACGCTCGATTGGAACAGCTACCCCGTGCTGCGCTTCGACGAATGCCCGGAGGTGACGCCCGTTGTTGTACAGCGCCTCACCGAACGCAGCAGCGGAGCGGGTGAAGAGACGATGGCCGCCGCCTCCGCAGCCATGGCCAATGCGTTCTTTGACGCAACCGGTGTTCGTATGGAAGAGTATCCGCTTACCCCCGCGCGTGTCCTAGCCGCGCTCAAGAAGAAATGAAAGACTACAGCCTCTACGACGACCGCAGCCAGATGCTGCACTACATTGACCGTTATCCGAAGAGCTTCACGCGGACACCCGCGGAGCCGCTGATCGAGCGCCCTCTAACACTCACGGAGCGCACCGGCCCCGTGGGTTTGTTCGGCTGCGGCCCGCTGAATCTGGCCGCGCCCAAGGGCGTGCGCGCCACCGGCCAGCTCATCACCGTGAAGGGACGCGTGATGGATGAAGACGGCTCGCCCATCCGGGGCGCGGTCATCGAACTGTGGCAGGCGAACTCCGCCGGAAAATACATCCACGCCATGGACAACCATCAGGCCCCCATCGACCCGAACTTCACCGGCGAGGGCCGCCTGGTCACCAACGAAGAAGGCGAGTACGAGTTCTTTTCCATCAAGCCCGGTGCGTATCCGGTGCTCGAATCCGGCTGGTGGTGGCGTCCGCCGCATATTCACTTCTCCATCTTCGGAGTCTCGTGGATGGACCGCTACGTCACGCAGATCTTCTTCCCCGGCGAACCGCTGAACGAAACCGACCTGCTGCTGAACGGTGTGCCGGACAAGGAAACCCGCAACCGCCTCATCTTCGACTTCACCGACACCACCATGGGCGAGATCAACTCCATCGGCTACAAACGCGACTTCGTGTTGCGCGGCCACCGCCGCACCCCGGAGGTGGACTAATGATCGTCTCACCCTTCTGCACCATCGGCCCGTTTTTCCCGTTCCCGTTCGCGGATGAGCTAAGCGATCTGACCAACGGCGGCGAACACATCATCCTCCGGGGCCGCGTCCTGGAGCAAGGCGGCGCGCCCACGCGCAACTCCATCGTCGAGATCTGGCAGCCCGACGCGCGCGGCATCCTGCATCATCCAGACGACCCGCGCTACGCTGACCGCGATCAGAACTTCCGAGGCTTCGGCCGCGCCCGCACCGACGCCGAGGGCCGCTACGAGTTCCGCACCGTGCTACCCGGAGCCGCCTCCGGCCGCGCCCCCCACATCAACGTGATGGTCCTGGCCATCGGCCTAACCCGCCGCGTGGTGACAACGCTGTTCTTCAGCCACTCGCCCGATCCTGTATTGAACTGCGTGCCCGAAGCCCGCCGCGAGTTGCTGATCGCCAAGCGCCAAGACGATGGCTCGTATCTTTTCGACATCCACCTGCGCGGTGACAAGGAAACCCCGTTCTTCGCGGACTAACGACGTCAATTAGCCCCATGCGTGAGCGTGGGGCTGCAAGAAATTATAAGCCCCGCGCTCACGAACGAGGCTAAATCTCAACAGCCAGCACAGCCGCAGTCTGCCTGGCGCGAAAGTCGTGCAGCTTCGACCGGAGCCCCGCGTCTCCATTCGCCAGAATCGCCACCGCCAACAGCGCAGCGTTGATGGCCCCCGGCTTCCCGATAGCAAGCGTAGCCGCAGGCAACTCCGACGAACCCCGCAGCGCGTCCACCGAGCTCTCCATAGGCACAGCCAGCACCGGCAGCACCGTCCGAGCCGCAGCCTCCGCCGCCCTGTCTGCCGATACGATCACTACTTTGGTGCTCGGCGTGAGCGCGGTACTCCAAGCCACCCCGAATTCATCCAACATCGAGCAGCTGTGCTCCGAGCCTTGCGTCATTAGAACTGCCACCGGTGCGGTCATTGTTGAATTGCCGAGCATAGCACGCACCTCACTTCGCAAGCGACCCGGCGATCTTCCCGCGGTACTCCTCCGCCTTACTCAAAATCGCCGAGGTGTTGAGCGTCAACGCCGTGCGATTCCGGACCAGCAGCTTGCCATTCACCATCACGTCCGTCACATCCGAGCTCTTCAATGCGTACACCAGCTGCGCGTAGACGTCGTACATCGGTGTCGGGCGGGGGCCTTCCACTCGGACGCTGATGATGTCGGCTAGTTTGCCCGGCTCCAAAGATCCGATCACGTTCGACATGTGCAGCGCCTTCGCGCCCTCGCTCGTCGCCATGGCGAAGGCCTGCTTCGCGGTGATGGCGGTGGGGTCGCCGGTCGAAACTTTCTGTAGCTTTGCTGCCAGGTCCATCTCCTCGAACATGTCGAAGTCGTTGTTCGAACCAGCTGGGCCGTCGGTTCCCAGGCCCACGGTCACACCGCGCGCCAGCATCTTTGTCACCGGCGCAATGCCGCTGGCCAGCATCATGTTGCTCGATGGATTGTGCGCCACGCCGGTTTGGCTGGCGCGCAACAGGTCGATGTCGTTGTCGGTAAGCCACACGGCGTGCGCGGCTACGGTCCAGCCGGAGAGCACACCCAAGCGATCCAGCGTCTCAGTCGGCGTCATCTTGCGCTGCGTGCGCGCGTCGTCGAATTCGGCCTTGGTCTCTGATAGATGGATCAGCAAAGGTGCCTGATACTTGTTGGCCAACGCGCGGGCGGCCTTGAGCGTTTCATCCGGCGTCGTATAGATGGCGTGCGGCGCGACGGCGGCGGTGATCAGCGGATCGCCGGTGTATTTCTGCAGGAACGTCTCCGCGCCATCCAGCTGCGCGCCCGGAGTCTTGTAGTCCGGGGCGGGCAAGCCGATGATCGTCTGCCCCAGCACGCCGCGCATGCCCGCTGCCTTTGTCTCTTCGGCCACGATGTCCTCGAAATAATACATGTCCGTGAAGGTGGTGGTGCCGGAAAGCAGCATCTCGTAAATCGCAAGGCGCGTGCCCCAGCGGACGAACTCACGGTCCACATTCTTCGCCTCCGCGGGGAAGATGAAGTTCTGCAGCCAGTCTTCCAGCTTGCGGTCATTGGCGATGCCGCGGAACAGGCTCATCGCGGCATGCGTATGGGTGTTGATCAACCCCGGAGCGAGAATCGCATTGGGTTGATCCAAACGATTCGGAGCCCGGAAGCGCGTTTCAATCTCCGCGCGCGGTCCGACGGCGGCGATGCGCCCACCCTGGATGGCGATGGCTCCGTCTTCGATAATGCCCGCTGAGCCATCTTGGGTAACGATGTAGCGCGCAGACCAGATCCAGTCCGCGTTGTTGGATTGCGCGAAAGAAAAGACAGCTGTGAGAAGACAGAGAACGAACACCCGCATGTCCACTACAGTAGCGCAGCGGTAAGCGTCTCGAACTCGGCGGGCGGCAGCAGATGGAAGCGCGGCTCCAACTTGGTGAACTGCGATAGGGCGGTAGTCAGCTCCGCCGTGGGCGGCTCAGGCGAGGCCAGGAACAGAGCCCCGTCCGCGGCCCGGAACGGAATCAGCTGCCACCGCCGCAACAGCGCTTCCGGCAAGGACCGCGCGGTCTGTGGCCGTACCGTCCGAGCCTCCACCTGGGCGAGGGGCAAGCCTTGCTGGAAGCTGAGCGCGTCATAGAGGTCGCGCATGGCAAGCTTGCCGTTGCGAACCAAATGCTCGCCCAACCGCGTGCCAGGCGGGCAGCTCTTCAGCGCCAGGTTCAGCACCCCTGTACTCACGTAGCCTCCGCCCGTAAGAATCTCTCCCAGCGGACGCTTGTGGCTCAGCAGGACCGAACGGCTGGAATAGGCGTGCTCGGTCTTCAGCCACTTCAGCGGTCTGCCATGCAGCCGAGCCCATGTAAACCGCCGGATTGCTTCCACCGTCGCCGCCGAGTTCAGAACGTTGGCGTAGACGGCGCGCACCGGGACGCCGAGCGCCAGCCATGGCCCGTAGATGCGCGCCACGCACGCCATGCGCACTGCCGTCCGTAGCGCCAGCAGCGAATAGGTGATCTCCGCCAGCCGCATCGCTTCCACCGGAGCGCGGCTCCATATGTTGGTGGCCAGCCCATACAAGAATACGAAGTTCGCCACCATGCTCAGAGGGTTCGCCAGCAGCCCCTTGCGGTCCCGCCATAGCCAATAGATCTCAGCCGGGCTTCCACGCCAGCCGAACTTCTGCCAGCTCTGCAGCGAGATCCCCATGACCCAGCGCGTTCTTTGCCGCAGCGCGGCGCGGAAGTTGCGCGGAAAAAATTCCCGCGTGGCCACGAAGTCAGAAGCTCCGTGCGGGGCGATCGGCACGAACGCCTGCGTACATCCCAGCCGCTTCAGCCGCAGTCCGTTGTCGTAGTCTTCGGTCAGCGCCTCTGGTTCGAACACGTGATTGGAAGACGTCTCCGCCAGCCGCTCCAGCGCCTTGCGCCGATAGCCTGTGCCCACGCCGCAACTGGGCACGAACCCGCCTAGCGCAGCGCGCACCGTCATGTCGCGCGTGTGATATTCCGCGAATTCATCAATATAGACTCCGTGCGTGACTTCAAACGGCGAGGTCCGCAGCGGCAACACCGGCGTCTGCACAAAGTCGTAGCGGGCCGCGTAGTAGTTGATCCAGCGCAACTCTTCCGGGTGGATCAGGTCCTCTGCATCGTGTGTAACCACGATCTCGAATCGAATCCCGGCCTCCTCTTCAGACAGCAGCATGTGCTGGTACACCCAGTTGAGGCAGTCCGCCTTGGAAGTAGGACCATCGTGAGGGCAGACCGCAAGGTGGACGTTGGAAAAGCGCCGCGCTACGCTGCGCACGGCTTCCTGCGTTGCAACGTCATTCGGATAGCAGCCGACGAAGATGTGCAACTCCGCGTACCGTATCGAGGCCAGGTTGTGTTCCAGCATCCGAGCGATCACCGCGTCCTCATGCCACAGCGGCACAAAGATGGCGATCAACCGCCGCGGAGCCGCCTCCAATTGCCTTGGACCGGGTGGAAACAGACTCGCGGCCGGACGGAACAGTTCCTTTAGCCAAGCCCACAGCCACGCGGCGTCAATCAGCAGGTCATCGATTCCGCTCACCAGGATCGCGCCGGCAAGCGGTACCAGCAACGCGACAACGTATCCGTCAATCACGTATCCGTCAATCCAGGCGGCACCCATTCAAAAGTGAGTGCGCCCGGCGCGCCAAAATTCTCAGAAATGATTGAGCGGTCCGGTACCAGAACCTAGTCCTGGAGCCCACTGGATCGCGCGGGTGATAAACGTCTTGGCGCGGGCTACGGCGTCCGGCAGCGGCGTACCTTTGGCGAGTTCGGCGGTGACGGCGGCGGAGTAGGTGCAGCCGGTTCCGTGGGTGTGCGTGGTCTTGATGCGGCTGGCTGCGAACTCGTGAAATTGGCCGTTGCAGAACAGCACGTCCACTGCCTCCCCCTGCAAATGGCCGCCCTTCACCAGAACATTCTTCGGTCCGCGGGTGGAAAGTATCTCGGCGGCGCGCCGCATGGAATGAATGTCGGTCACGGAGATCCCCGCCAGGTCCGATGCCTCAGAGAGATTCGGCATGAGCAGAAAAGCCCGCGGCAGAAGCAGTTCGATGAGCGCGGTGCGGCCCTCCGCATCCAGCAACGGGAAACCCTTGGAGCTGAACAGCACGGGATCCACCACCAGTGGGAACTTGAACGAAGCAGCGGCATCCGCGATGGTGCGGACGATGGCCGCGTTCCCCAAGGCGCCTGTCTTGGCCGCCCCCGGTGGAATATCGCGGAGCACTGCGTCCAACTGTTGCTGCACCAAGTCGGCGTCCAGGACTTCCACTCGATCCACCGTCAGCGTGTTCTGCACGGTGATGAGTGTGATCACAGACTCGCCGTACGCCTCCAGCCGATGGAACGTCTTCAGGTCTGCTTGGATTCCAGCTCCGCCGCTAGGGTCCGAGCCGGCGATGGTCAGAGCTACAGGGGTCACTCCCTCCAGTGTAGCGGGCGCGCTCTGAAGAACCTACTTCTTGGTGGGTTCTTCTTTCGCGTTGTCGTCCTTGCGTCCCAGCCGGAAGAAGCGGCCCACGGAGCGCACGGCCCGAACAGCGCGGTTGCTCTGTTTGGAATTATCCACCGGAGCGGGCGTGGCCGCAGGGGCCGGGACGGGTACCGCCCCTGCAATGGGGAGGTCCAACACAGCGGGACCCACCGCGGGGGCCGGTTCCGGAAGCGGCGCTGGAACAAAGGCGTTGGACTGCGGCTTCGGCGCGGCTACAGCCGGCAGCGGGGCGAAGCTGGGCGCGTGCAACCGTTGCGGCGGTTCCACCGGAACCAGTGCAGGCTTTGCCGATGCCTTGCGTGCTTTCGGCAACTCCGGCGCGAGCGGAGCGTCAGGACCCTTCAACACCCCGTCGCCTACCTGAATCGCAGCCGCCGGGGCCACATCCGGCGCCGCCGTCAACTCCTCGGCTACTCTTGGTTGTGAGGCAGCCGCCGGGCTGGAACTCAACACGCGGTACGCTGTGATCCCCAGCAGCATCACCAGCAGAAGAATCGTGCCCCAGCGGATGCCGCGCAGCAGATCTTGTCTAAGAGCGCTAGACCGCGCCTTCGGAGTCTCGTCCATGTCTAGCCATCGGCACCTGGGGCGACGATGGAGACGCGGGGTTCACCTTAGCCGGACTACTTGAACATCTTGAATAGTTTGCCTAAGGGATCGTAGTACTCGTCCACGATGCGTTCCTTCAACGGAATGATCGCGTTGTCCGTGATCTTGATCTCTTCCGGGCACACCTTGGTGCAGCACTTGGTGATGTTGCAGTAACCGATATTGAAGTCGTCCTTGAGCGCCTTTAGCCGGTCGCCCGTATCCAACGGATGCATCTCCAACTGCGCCGTGTAGATAAGGAAGCGCGGCCCGATGAATTCGTCGTGTTTGTCGTGGTCGCGCAGCACGTGGCACACGTCCTGGCACAGGAAGCACTCGATGCACTTACGGAATTCCTGCGGGCGATCCACGTCGGCTTGCTGCATGCGCCATGTGCCGTCGGCTGCGTCCGCTGGGCGCGGCGTGAACTTCTGGATCTTCTTCTTGACGCGATAGTTCCAGCTCACGTCGGTGACCAGATCCTTCACGTGCGGGAACGTCTTCATCGGTTCCACCGTGACCGGCTGCGTCAGGTCGAGCTGGTTGAGCCGCGTCATGCACATCAACTTCGGCTTGCCATTGATTTCCGCCGAGCACGAACCGCACTTGCCCGCTTTGCAATTCCAGCGGACCGCCATGTCGTTGGCGGAATTGGCCTGGATCTTGTGGACCATGTCCAGCACGACCATGCCTTCTTCAAACTCAGTGGTGTAATCGACAAACTTACCGGCGCCGCGTTCACCACGCCAGATGCGGAAGGTTGCGGAGGCCATTAGCTCTTCTGCTCCTCAATAATCTGCTTCATCTCGTCGGTCAGCGGAACCACGGGGACCCGCTCCATGCTGGGCTTGCCGTCGCCGCCCTTCGTGAGGCGCAGGTTGTACTTGGCCCACTCATTGCTCTTTTCGGGAAAGTCGTCACGGAAGTGGCCGCCGCGGCTTTCCTTGCGCTCGATGCCGGAGAGCGCGATCATCTCGGAGATCGCCAGCATGTTCTCAAGATCCAAGGCGGTGTGCCAGCCGTTGTTGTATTCGATGTTGCCGGTGATGCCTGCCTTGACGGCCCGCTTGCGCAGTTGCTCGATTTTCTCAAGCGCCTGCTGCATTTCGGATTCCACCCGCACAATCCCTACCAGGTTCTGCATCACGTCCTGCAGTTCACTCTGCACCGCGAACGGATTCTCGCCCGCCGCGCCGCGCTCAAATGGTGTCAGACACCATTTAGCCGTCTCCTCCACGTCGGACATGTTGAGCTTGGTGGCTCCGTTCGATTTCGCGTACTTCGCGGCATACTCACCCGCCCGCTTGCCGAACACAACCAGATCGGACAGCGAATTGCCGCCCAGCCGGTTCGCACCGTGCAAGCCCGCGGCGCATTCGCCCGCGGCGAACAGCCCCGGTACCGTCGACATCTGCGAATCCGCGTCCACCTGAATTCCGCCCATCATGTAATGCGTGGTGGGGCCGACTTCCATCGGCTCCTTTGTGATGTCCAGATCCGCTAGCTGCTTGAACTGGTGATACATGCTCGGCAGCTTTTTCTTGATGTGCTCCGCGCCGTTCGGAATCTTCTTCCCGATCCAGGCAATGTCCAGGAACACGCCCCCATGCGGACTCCCGCGCCCCGCCTTCACTTCGCGATTGATGCAGCGCGCCACGTGGTCCCGCGTGAGCAATTCCGGCGGACGCCGGGCGCTCTTGTCGCCCTGCGTGTAACGCCAGCCTTCTTCCGGATTGTCGGCGGTCTGCGGCTTGTAGTTGTCCGGGATGTCATCGAACATGAACCGCTTTCCGTCTTTGTTCTTCAGCACGCCGCCTTCGCCGCGCACGCCTTCGGTGACAAGAATGCCCTTGACCGACGGAGGCCACACCATGCCCGTCGGATGGAACTGCACAAATTCCATGTCCAGCAGCGCCGCACCGACGTTGTAGGCCAGAGCCTGCCCGTCCGCCGTGTACTCCCAGCTATTCGACGTGACGCGGAAGCTGCGTCCCACACCGCCCGTAGCTAGAACCACCGCCTTCGCATGGAACACCATGAAGCGCCCGCGCTCCCGGTCATAGGCAAACGCCCCCGCGCAACGCCCGCCGTCCATCAGCAAGCGGACCATCGTTGTCTCCGCGAACACTTCCAGCCCCTGGTGAATCCCGTGATCCTGCAACGTGCGGATCATCTCCAGCCCTGTGCGGTCGCCCACGTGCGCGAGGCGCGGATAGCGATGCCCGCCGAAGTTGCGCTGATTGATGCGGCCGTCCTTGGTGCGGTCGAAAATCGCTCCCCAGGCTTCCATCTCATGCACGCGCGCCGGAGCTTCCTTCGCGTGGTGCAGCGCCATGTTGCAGTTGTTCAGATACTGCCCGCCGCGCATCGTGTCCGCGAAATGTACGCGCCAGTTGTCGCGATCATCGGCATTGCCCATCGCCGCCGCCATGCCGCCTTCAGCCATTACGGTGTGGGCTTTGCCCAACAGGCTCTTGGTAACGACAGCGGTCTTTGCCCCAGCTTTAGACGCTTCAATGGCCGCCCGCAATCCAGCACCACCGGCGCCGACCACAAGCACGTCGAATTCATGAATCGGATAGTCAGCCATTGGTTAGAGAATCCTCAAATCAGTAATCGTGCCCGCCGCGCACAGACGAATGTACAGGTCGACGCCGCCCACGTAAAACATCGAAATCCACGCCCACTTCATGTGGTTCTTGTTCAAGTGCGATACGCAGTCGTAGCAGCTCTTGGTCACCGAAGAGCCGCTCATCACGTCCTTGCGCCCGCCGATCAAGTGCCGGAAGGAGTGGCATCCGAAAGCATACAAGCCCAGCAGGATCGGGTTGCCGATCATGATCAGCGTGCCCAATCCGATGCCGAACACTTCGCCCCCACCCGCCACCGGAAACCACAGCGCGCGCCACGCGTCCCAAGTGAGCAGGACGATGAAGACGATGGCCAAGTAAAGGAAGTAGCGGTGGATGTTTTGCATGATGAGCGGAAACTTACGCTCCCCGCGATAATTCTTGCCGCGAAAGCCCGGCTCACCCACAGCGCACGACAGCGGGTCAGCCCAGAAGCCCTTGTAGTAAGCGCCACGATAGTAGTAGCAAGTGAAGCGAAAGCCCGCCGGAGCCCACAAAATCAGCATCGCCGCCGAGAACGGAATGAACCCAGGCCACCACGACGGCGCGGAGGTGAACAGCAGCGGCGAGTACATCGGCGACAAGTAATTCGTCCCCGGCACCTCGTAACAAGGCTGCGTCGGTCCGCACATCGGCGTGAACACCGCGTAGTTGGAATAGCCCAGGAACAGGGCGTATCCCAGGAAAATCAGCAGCGGCTCCAACCACCAGTTGTCCGTGCGCCGTGTGGAACCAAACCCGCCATCCTTTAGCGGGACATCTATCGAGGCCATTCGTGCTCCTTGAGAATTCGGGGTAAAAACTTAGAATAGCGCAGGCGGCCTTTCCACGTAAAATTCTAGTTTTCGGCGGGGACCCGTTGGGCGCTGTCGATCACCAGGATTTCGGACTGCACCGTCTCCGCCTGCAAATGCAGGCCGAGCTGCTCTTCCACGGCGGCAAAGATGGATGGGAGCGTGGAGGGAGCACCGTCCCGCGTGCGCGCTCCGTCGGGGGCCCATTCCAAATTGTAAGAGTAGATGCCGTCGATCCCCGTTTTGTCGATCACGGGTCGCTCCAGTTCCCGCCTTAGCCGGTCGGCGAGTTTGGCCACCGTGGAACTGGCGTGCCCCATGCTATTGAACGGACCCGACTCCGCGTTTCTCGCAACCATAGCCTCCAGCGCTTCCCTCCCGCTTTTTTCCCGCGCCGCCTTGGCTTCTTCGTCGTCCTTGTATTCGGGCAATTTCTTCGCGGCTTGCAACTTCGACCCGCCCTTGATCACGGTCAACAGATAAGCGCGCAACGGCTTCGTTTCGCGATGTATGCGGACCTGGAACCGTTCGCCCAACAACTGCTGCAACATCACCCGCAACTGCGCAGCATTTGTCCCAGGAGCCATCGTCGCCTGCACATCGAAGCGTTCGTCACCGAGCCAATCGGGCCCCGAAACCTGGTCGGTCTTCACGTCGTACGCCCGGGCAAGCAACGGCTTCAGGCTGGCGCTGACGTAGTCGATCCGATCCGGAGTACTGCTCCCCGGCCCCCCTTGAAATCGAATCCCGTCTCCAGCGGGACCGTTCTGGAGCATGGCAGGCATAGCCGATAGCCGCCCATTCGGTGACGCCGGCTTCACCGTCGCCGCCTCGAAACTTTGTCCGCGCACCGTGAACACAAAGACCAACAGCAGGGCGCATCTGAGCATGCTCGTTAATACCGCAGCACCGCTGCGCGCGCAACCCCCGCGCGGATTCAGGTAGAATCGTTGGAAATGCTGGACCAGCTCAAGATCCTCCTGCGCGTCTACGTCCAGCCCACGAAAGCCTTCGGTGCCATGCTCGATACCGGCAGCCTGCTTTTCGCCGCCGTCGCCGCCGCCATCGTCGCTGTCGCCATGCAGTCGCTCTCGAGCCTCGCCCCCGTGGCCTTCCTGTTCGCGCCCGCCGCTGTCCTCATCACCGCCTCCTGGCTGGGACGCGGCAGCATGGGCGTCGCCCTCCAGCGCGATTACGCCCCCATGCTGGCCTGCACGCTCATCGCCTGGACCGCCGCGCACCTGCCCATCTTGCTCCTCGTCTGGCTCGCCCCGCAGGCCCTCACCATTGCACGCATCGCGGCCATTGCCTACTTCCTCATTCTCTCCGCCTTCGCCATCCAAGCCGTTACCGGAGCCAGCATCCCGCAAGCCATCGCCACCGCCGCTGGAGCATGTGCCGTCGCCATCGGCGGCTACTTCGGATGGGATCAACTCGGCGGCGTTCCGTACTTCTTTCTCTCGCCCTTCATGCTGATCTGGCTCTACCCGGTCCTGCGTTCCTATGCCGACGGCTTCGGCAATGGTCTGCGCTCCCGCCAGAACTTCCGCCGCAACCTGGAAGCTTCCACCCTCAACCCCCACGACGCCGACGCGCAATACCAGCTCGGCCTCATTTATCAGGAACGCCGCAACTACACCGAAGCCATCGCGCGCTTCAGCAAGGCCGCCCAGATCGATCCAGCCGACCCCGGCGCGCACCACCAGCTCGGCGTCATCGCCCGCGAGCAGAATCGATTCGAAGATGCGTTGAGTCACATAGCCAAGGCCCACGCTCTCGATCAGAAGCACAGCTCCAGCGAAGTCTGGCGTGATCTGGGAGCCACAAATTTCGCGCTCAACAATTTGGACCAGGCCTGCACGCAACTCGAAACCTACGTCGAGCGCCGCGAGTATGACCCGCAAGGCCTCTACTGGCTGGGCCGCGTCCACAAATCCTCGAACCGCGCCACCGATGCCCGCTCCGCCTTTGAGCGCGCCATCGAAGCCGCCAACACCGCCCCTCCCCACCTCCGCCGCCAAACCGCAAAGTGGGGTAGCCAGTCCCGCGTCGAACTACGCTCACTCTAGCCGCAAACGCTTCCGGCTACCGCTTGCTCACGCACGCCGCTCGGTAACACGCCCCCCACCGAACCGCGACCATTAGGGAGCGGTCAGACGGTACTAACCAAACCCAAAAATAGTTCTTGCCACCACTGCCATTCGGGTGTATTCTGGCGCCACTGAGGGTGAAAGCGGAGGTTAAATCAGCTCCCGCTACAAGGGGTCCGTGCCGGAAATTCGCGTCCAGCGCTCACGCCAGACGTGTGTCTGCACTCCTTCACCACTCACGCGAAGGAGTCAGATATGGCGAAGCTGTACGCGGTCGTGGTACTTGTTTCTTCCTTATGGATACAGGCGGAGGATGCGCCCCGCTCACCCGGATGGGTGGTCATCCCAGTTCGAGATTACGACGCGCTGCGAGGCCGGGCATTCCCCGCGGAACTCCCGCCTGAGCCGCCAGCGGCACGCGCCGTCCTGACCCGCGTCGACTACGACCTTCGCGTAGAGGCGGCCGTCGCCACAGGCCGCGCCAGCCTCACCGTGGATGTGCTCACCGACGGTTGGGTGCGCGTGCCGATCCCGCAAGGCCTGCTGGTGCGCGAAGCCCGCGTCAACGGCGAAATCGTCTCGCTGACCCCGGATCGCGCCGGACAACTCACCGCGCTGCTTTCCCGCCGCGGGCGCTCCGTGCTGGCCTTGGACGTCGCCTTCGCAGTCGTTTCGTCCGGTGGCGAAGAACGGCTCTGGCTGCCTGCGGGCAGCTCCGGAATCACCGCCGCCGCAGTGTTGCCCCCCGGCTCCGACGTCCAGGTAAACGTGACCGGCGGCGTGCTCCAGGAAAGTTCCCCCACCCGCTGGCTCGCCTACGCCCGTGGATCTGAGCCCCTGGGTTTCACCTGGCGCAAGAAGATCGAAGAACGCCGCGAGGAGCTGCCCACACGAATGAAGGCGTCCCTGATGCAGCTGTTCGGAGCCGGCGAAGATGGGTCCACGCTCAACGCCGAAGTCGAGCTGGAAGTATTGCGGGGCGCGGCCACTGAGCTCCGCATGCAAGTCCCCGCTGCGCTGACCATCAACCAGGTTCCTGGAGCCAACGTCGCCGATTGGGACCTCCGCAACGGCGAGCTGATCATCCATTTCCTTGACCCCGTGGATCGCGCCGCCAAATTCCTCATCCAAGCCGAAGCCCGCCTGCCGCGCGATGGGACCATGACCATCCCGCTGCTGCAAGTGCTCGACGTGGAGCGCGAATCCGGCAGCGTGGCCGTGGAAATTCTGGGCGCGGGCGAAATCAAAGCCACACGCCCGCAAGGTTTAGATCCCGCCGATGCAGCCGAACTGGGCGCAAGCATTGCTGCCCGGCAGTCGCCGTCGCTCTCGGCGTTCCGCCTCCGGGCAGGCGCGCCGTCGCGCTCGCTGAGCGTGGACGTCGCCCGCTACGCGCAGCAAGCCGTGCTCACCGCCAACATAGAAGAGGCTCGCTACCGCGTGCTGCTGACCGCGGAGGGGAAGACGCTGGTGCAAGCCCGCTACGCGGTCCGCAACAACCAGCGCAACTTCGTGGGCATCACGCTCCCCGCCGGAGCCCAGGTATGGAGTTCATCCTTGACAGGCCGCCCTGTCCGTCCGGGCGAAGCGCCTAACGGAGGATTGCTCTTCCCGCTGGCCAAGGGGCGCGCCGGGGACGAAGCCCCGCCCTTCGCCATCGAAATCCTGTACTCCCTACGCGGCACCGCGTGGCTCGAAAAAGGCCACGCCTCGCTCGCGCTCCCGGTGCTCGATCTGCCCGTCTCGCGCACCGGCTTAGTGCTGTATTTCCCCCCGCTCTACCGGCTCGCTGTCGATCCCGGCGCGTTCCGCATGCAGGACTACGAACCCGCCGCATCCGAAGTCCTGAACGCGGCCACAGTGCTGGAGAACGCCGCGGCGCGCGTGAATGGCTCTCCCGCCCAGGCCTCCACGCAGGCGTTGATCGAGCAGTACCGCAACCGGGCAGGGAACCGCAAAGCAGCCGAGGCGTTGCCCGCGCGCGTCACGTTTCCTTCCGTTGGTCCGTCGGCATTCCTGGTCTCCGAGTTGACCGGCGAAGGACTAGGCGCGGTGTTGGAGTTCAGCTACCAGAAAGACAAAAAGGGAGGTGTGAAGTGAGGATGCTACTGACCGCCGTATTTTCCACCGTTGCGTTCGCGCAGGTCGTCCCTGCGCCGGGCAACGTCGCTCTTCCGTCGGACGAATACAACGCACTGGTGGAACGCGCCGCCCGCCCTCCGCGTTCGCCTGAGGCCGCGCCTATCGGACACTTGCTCAAGAGCGCGGAAGTCTTACTCTCCGTGCAGGCTGAATCCGTGGCCGGCACCGTCGCGCTCCATGGCGAGACGCTCTCCTCCGGCAACAGCAAGGTCCCGCTGGTCACCGGCTTCATCGTCACCGACGCACAACGCAGCGGCGCCGATCTGCCTCTGGAACAGGCCAGCGGAATTCATTCCGCGCTCTTGCCCGGACCCGGCGCCTTCGACGTCACGCTGACCACCGCGTTGCCGCTAAACACGGAAGCCGGCCGCGCGTCCTTCAACCTTCCCGCCCCGTCCGCCGGAGCCGTGCGCTTGACGCTGGTGGTCCCTGGCGCGCAGACGCTGGTGAATCTCACGCCGGGGATCATCACGTCGCGGACTACAAGCAACGGCCGCACTACGGTTGAGGCCGTGCTGGTTCCCGGCCAGATCAGCAATATCTGGTGGGCCGCGCGCCTCAATTCGACCGCCGCCCCCAAGGAAGTGCGTTTCCTCTCTGACGTGAAGACCCTGGTTTCGGTCTCAGAGAACGACGTCGCCGTAGCGGCGCTCACCGCGATCACCGTGGTGCAAGGCGAGCCATCGCAGTTCCGCGTGCCCATCCCCACGGGTTTTGAGTTAACCGGAGCCACCGGTCCCACGGTTTCCGGTAACGAGATGCAAGGCACCACGCTGCTGCTCACGGTGAGTGATCCAGCGGCCCGCGCGCATGAGTTCCTCATCTCCTTCTCGCGCGAAAGTATGTCAAAACAAATCGAGGTCCCTCTGCTTACCTTCACCGGCACGCAGCGCGAAACCGGAGAGGTCCTCATCGAAGGCCAGGGTGCGATGGAGTTGACGGCGGGCGAAAAAGGCGGCCTGCAGCGCATCGACCTCAAGGAAACCCATGACACCCTCCGCAGCCTCGCGAACACAACCCTGCACGCCGCGTTCCGCTATCAGAAACGCCCCGCCGAAGCGCCCGCAGTGGCGCTCGAATGGGTCCGCTTCCCGGAGAGTGCCCTCGTCGCCGCCGTCGCGCAACGCGCTGTCGTCACCACGCTGGTCACCAGCGAAGGCCGGTCACTCACCGAGGTCAAGTTGACCGTCAAGAACAAAGCCCAACCATTCCTCAAGCTGGAACTCCCCGCCGGCGCATCCATCCTCTCCGCCGACGTGGCCGGAGAGAAGGTCAAGCCCGTGCAAGGCGCGGACGGCAACCGGGTCCCGCTGCTGCGCGCAGGCTTCCGTCCAACGGATGCCTATCAGGTGACCTTCGTGTTCCTGCACGCAGGCGCTCCCTTCGCCAAGAAAGGCGACGCCGAGCTGACCCTGCCAAAGATGGACATCCCTATCGGCCAGATGCAGTGGGAAGTGTTTCTGCCGCAACGCTACAAGGTGGCGGACTTTGCGGGCAACGCGATCTCCGCACTCTTGCTGCGTGCCTCCACCGGCGAAGACGCGCGCGAAGTGTCGCTCGATAACGCCGCGCTGCTGTCACTGCCCGTGATGGCGCTGGGATCAAATGCGGAGACGCTTCGGCCCGGTGTGCTCGGCGGCGTCGTTGTGGACCCTGCGGGCGGAATCATTGCGAGCGCCAGAATCGACGTGCGCGTAATCGGAACCGGAGCAACCTATAACGCCCGAAGCGACGCCTCAGGCCGTTGGGCTATCTCTAATCTGCCGCCGGAAAGACTGTCCGTCATGGTCAACGTGCCCGGATTCAAGATTTACGTGCGCGAACTCGACTACAACCCCGCACGCGTGACAACCGCCAACGCGGTTCTGGAGGTTGGGGCGACCACGGAATCCGTCACCGTGATGGCTGAGACTTCGTTGCTGAAGGCCGAATCCGCGGAAATGTCGCAAACCTTCCGTTTCGATTCCCAACAGACTCGCTCCGCCCCAGCGCCAAGGATTCCCCCGCTGCCGGTAATCCCGCGCTCAAGCAACGTCTCAAACCTGCAACAGCGCGTCGCCGGAGTCCTGCCTATCTCCGTCAACGTCCCGCGCACCGGCAATTCCTACCAGTTCGCCCGAGCGCTGGTCATGGACGAAGAAACAACGCTGACCTTCAAGTACCGCCGCTAACCCCATGCGCAAGCGTGAGGCCGATACTTCCTCATAAGCCCCACACTTACGCGGTGGGGCTACTTCCCCTTGTCCTCACCATTCGACGACCCAGCGAACAGCCGCTTGCCGTCCTTGAACGTAATGCTGGAAACGTTGGCAGTGGGCGACCCATTCCGAGCCTGCCACCCATCCATCTTCAGCTCCACGCCGGGTGGCAAAGCCTCCCGCGTCCACCCGCGCCGGATCAGCGCATTCGCGGCCCCAGTCTCCAGCGCCCACGTGGTCACCTTGCCGCCCGCATCCGTCACGTCCAGATAAATCCAGGCGTGCGGGTTGGACCACTTCATCTCCTTGACCTTGCCTTCCAGCTTGATGGGCTTGTTCTGGTCAAACTCCGCCGTGAAGGAATGATGTGCCCCCACCGTCCCGGCGGCGATCACAAGAATTGCACCCAAATATTTCAAGTTCATGGTCTTTAGTTTCCCTTCTTCTGTTGCGCGCGGAATTGGTCGCGGACGTCCTTCAGATGTTCCAGGTCGCCATTGTCTTCGTGGCAGGCGACCTCCAGCAGCTCTTCGTTGTCGCGGTTCAGCGGCAGTTCAATCGTCCACGGCTTGGTGTACGGAATCGGATCGCTGATCGTCGCGCGATACGTGATCTTACCGTCCGCTGTTGGCACAAAACGCTCCACGATGGTCTGGGCGTGGCTCACCACTTCGCCCACTTCGTTCAGCCACGTTTTGCCGTTCATGTTGGTGGTGTCCACCACCAGCGTATCGCTTTCCCAGCGCCCCAGCGAATCGCCCTGCCACAGCCGGATGCTGTCGGGCAGATGCGCTCCACTCATGCGGATAATGCGCCACGACATGCGCTCATGCAGAATCACTACGTAACCCGGCACCTGCAGAATGTGGAACGGCGAGGGCACATACATCGATCTCGGCAGCCCCGCCACAAAACAATGCGCCGTCGGATCGTCATACCCGCGATGCGGAAGCTCACGCTCCGTGCGTTCCACCTTCGCCCAGTCGCGATACGGCAACAGCCGGTCCGGCGGGTCGATGATCACACCCTGCGTCGCCGGCGTCAGAAAGTCGCGCGCGTGTTTTTCCAGACCATAGTTGGCCCCGCCCGCATTCGACTGGAAGTAGCCGGAGATGTCCGGCTTCCCGTCCGTCATGCGCTGGATATTTGCCCCAGCAGCTACGTTCGTCAACACGCCCCCAGCTCCCAGCGCCGGCACCGGACCCAGCGGAGACGCGGGCGTTCCCGGCTCCGGAGCCCACGTACGCAAGTCGCGCTCAAAATCACCCGAAGCCTCTTCCTTCTCCGCCTGGCACTGGAACTCCAGAATCCGGTCCGCGCCCTTCTGCCGCGCCATCGGTACCGTGATCTTCCACGGACGCGAGAACGTCTTCGGATCTTCCATCGTCGCTTCGTAACGGATCGTGTCCGCGTCCAGCATCGTGTAACGCTCCGTCACCTTCAGCTGGTCGCTATGGAAGTCGCCCGCCATGTCGAACCACGTTTTGTCGTTGTGGCCCGTCACCGTCACCACCAACGTGTCGCCCTCCCACTTCGCACGCGAATCTCCCATCCACGAATCCACTACGGTATGCAGCGGAGCCTTGCCATTGGTGTAGATCAGCCGGTACACCTGCGTCCACTCAAACAGAATCGCCACGTGTTCATCGCCCTGGAAAATCTGGAACGGAGACTCCATGTACATAATGCGCGGAACGCCCGGGAAGAAGCACTTGTTCAGCGGATCCAGGTTCTTCCGGTCCGCGTAATGCGCCAGCTTCTTCGCCGCAGCAGCGGGCAAATAGGGGATGGCTCCGCCTTCCACCACACCGCGCCCAGCCGGCATCCCAGAGCGCGCCGCATGGTCCTGAAGATCGTAGGCCGCGCGCGTCTGCGCCTGCCAGATGCCCTGTAGGTTCGGCTTACCATTCGCCGCCCGGGGTACCGCCGTCTGCGCGGAGGCCAGCGTGCTCAGCAAGGCAGCCGCGAATAGTCTCGAAGGCCAAGAAAACATAGGATTATGATACACCACGGGTATAGGGACGTTCGGCATAGGCAAAATGGTTTTACCCGGCTATTATTGACAGCGGGATTAAATCCGGATATATTTACTCCATGACCACCGCTTGCACCGCCTTTCTCGGTCACAACAGGTTCGCCTCCGGGACCGTAGCGGAAGTCACCCAGCAGTTGAAACGTGCCCCGCAAGATGTTCTGGTGCTTGTCTTTGACGACCGCACCGGCAAGGGAATCGACCTCGACACCCGCGCCGTACTGCCGCCTCCTGAGGAGCCTCGCGGGCGGGGTCGGCCCAAGCTCGGCGTGGTGGCCCGCGAAGTAACGCTGCTGCCCCGCCACTGGGATTGGCTCAGCCACCAACCCGGGGGAGCATCGGTGGCGCTGCGGCGCTTGGTGGATGAGGCCCGGCGCACCAGTGGCGACCGCGACCGTGTCCGCTCCGCCCAGGAAGCTGCCTACAACTTCACATCCGCCATGGCCGGCAACCTGCCCGGCTTTGAGGAGGCCGCTCGCGCATTGTTCGCCTACGACCGCCGCAAATTCGGTGAGTTGATCGCGAACTGGCCGCCCGACGTCCGTGACCACGCCGTCAAACTCGCCTTCGCGGATCAAGAGCAGCAGCCATGACGATTCAGATTGCAGACTACGATCCCGCGTGGCCCCAGAAGTTCCGCGTCGAAGCCGCCAAGATCCTGGCCGCACTGGGTGCCGCTGCAATGCGCATAGAACACGTCGGCTCCACCGCGGTTCCCGGCCTTCCCGCAAAACGGATCATCGATGTCGTGCTGGTGGTGCAGGACTCTACCAAGGAATCAGCCTACGTCCCCAGCCTGGAAGCGGCAGGCTACAGATTCCACCATCGCGAACCGCATTGGTTTGAGCACCGCATGCTGAAAGGTTTGGATCCCAGCGTCAACCTGCACGTCTTCACCGAGGGCTGCCCTGAGATCGACAAGATGCTCGCCTTCCGCGACTGGTTACGCGCACACAGCGATGACCGTGACCGGTACGCGCGCACCAAGCGGGACTTGGCGTCGCGCGAATGGAAGGACTCGCAGGACTACGCCGATGCGAAAACGCCCGTGATCGTCGAAATCAGCTCGCGCGGAACGGCATACTTGCCCACCATGTGAACCGCATCCCGCTCGTTTTCGAGGCACACGTCTTCAAGCAACTCGGTATCGGGATTCAGTTCCAACACGACGGTGACGCTCCACGACTTCTCGTACCACTCCGGGTCATCGATGGTGACCTGCAATTCCAAGTGCCCGAAGTCGCGGCGGCGAAAGCGCTCCGTCAGGCGCAGCTTGGTGCCGTGCGGGCTGCCGGTGGCGTCGATCCACGTCTTGTCATTGAACCCGGCGGACTCCACCACGAACACATCCTTCTCCTACCGGCCCACCGAGTAGCCGTTCCACGTGGGATTCGGGTCCTTCGGCAACGGTTCTGCACAATCTTGAGCGGGGCAGGGAACATGGTCACCATCGGCAGCCCCGCGGGCAGACAGCGCGAGAACGGAATGTCCTTACCGAAGCCCGCGAGCCGCTGCCCGATCAACGCCCGCGCTTCCGGCTTCATCGGCACCGCGTTCTCCGGCAGATCCGCGGCCAGGTATGTCACATAACGCGGCGGGCCGCCCTCTCCCAGCCTCGCGTTCGGCACCATCCAGGTCCCGCTCAAGTCTTTCTTAGGAGCGGGAGCGTTCAGATTGGGCTTGCCGTCCGCCAATCTTGGGATGCCCTTGGCCGGGTGGCTGATCCACTGCGCGGAACCCACCGCGGCAAAGAGGAGCACGGAACCAATTCGCAGCATGCCTTACTTTACCGCGAACCACGCCAGGAACAGCCCGTCCGGTTTCACGTCTTCCCAGTACGAGATCGGGCGGCTCTTCACGCTAGCGCAGTGGCGCTTGAGCAGCCGATCCAACTCCGACTTGCCGAACCATCGCTCCCACGCCGGTGTCTCGAGCTTGCCCCACTTCTGTGCGTTCTTGTCAATGATCACGATCCGCCCGCCAGGTTTCACGATGCGCGCCAGTTCCGTCACCGCGCCTTCTATGTCCACCGCGTGTTCCAAGGACTCGATGGCGTAGGCTCCATCCACCGACGCCGTGGCCAAGGGCAACTGCGTCATGCTTGCGCCGATCTTGCAGACATCGGCGGGCACGTGATGCAGCATCGTCTCCGCGATGTCGAGTGCGATCACGGTTGCCTGCGGATTGCGCTCCTTGACGATGCGCGCGAACCGCCCCTTGCCGCTTCCAATGTCGGCGGCAACGCGCCCGTTGAGGTCGCCTAAATGGTCCAGCACCGCACGCACAAAAAAGATGCGCGGGTCAATGGTGGAAGGGTAGTGCTCCTCGTCCGCAGCAGCCCGCGTAAAGTAGTCGCGCACAGTGGACAGATCCGCATGGTCAGGCCTGTGCGCCCGTCCAAGCAATCCACCGAACAGCGACCGCAAGGAAGCGGGCAGACGGGGCAATCCCATTCAATCCGCCTTGGTCAAGAACACCGGCAGCCCCAGCTTATCCGAATACACCGGCCGGTAGCGCTCCGTGTTATACATCGTAGCCACGTCCACTTTGCGCGGTCCCAGCGCCGGATCGGGAATTGGAGCCAGTGTATAACACCCGCCCACAATCGCCGCCATCAGTCCGCTGCGCCCGGAAAGCACCGCGTCCATCGCGATGTTCCCAAACGTCGCCGCGATCATCTTGTCCACGAAGTCGGGTTCCCCGCTGCGCAGGTCGTAGGTGAGGTCGCTGATGATGCTCTCTTCACCCGTCCGCCGGCTGATTTCGTTGCCCAGTGCTTCGGCAACACTCGCCTTGCGCCGGTGCCCGAACGCGTCCGGCTCGCCGTATTCCATCACCTGGTAACCCTGCCAGCGCGCGCCTTCAGAAAGCACAGCCAGCACGTAGTTGCTGGGCGTGTTGCGCTTCTCCACCAACAGCAGGTCGATCAGTTTCGGAAGGCTCACTTCAAACTCAGGAATGCAGCAACGGATCGATGTGGTGTAGGCCGTGTACAGCGCTGTGTAGCCCGCGTCGCGCCCGAACACGCGGAACAGGCCGATGCGTTCGTGCGACCCGATGGTCGTCCGCTGCCTCTGAATCGCCCCCGTGGCGCGCGTAATCGCGGTGGAAAATCCCACGCAGTATTCCGTGTTGCGCACGTCGTTGTCCATCGTCTTGGGGATGGCCACCACCTTGACGCCCAGCTTGTCCAGCTTGGACGCGTAGGCCAGCGTATCGTCCCCGCCGATGGCTACCAGGTGATCGATGCCCAGGCGGTCCAGGTTCCGCAGCACCTGCGAGCTCACATCCCATGTATTTCCGCTCTTGGGAAATGAGTCGGCTGAGAGAAACTCCGGCAGTTTCTTCATCCGCGAAGGGTTGGTCCGGCTGGCGTGCAGAATGGTTCCGCCAAAGCGGTCGATCGTACGGGTGTTGGCGCGGTCCAGCGGACGGACGTAGTGAGCCTTGCTGTCGGGGTCGTCCAGGTTGACGTGCGTCAGCCCCTCCCATCCGCGGCGGATGCCGAACACCTCGCAGCGATTCTCCGAGCCGCGATACACCACTTCCTTGATGACCGAGTTGAGGCCCGGAACATCGCCTCCCCCGGTCAAGATACCGATGCGCTTGCTCATCGCGTCCGCTATTCGTCGTCGTCCAGGCGGTTCGACCTGGACGCCCGTGCTGGCGGCGGTGCTTCCGGCTGGCTCTCCACCACAGCCTCGGGAGCAGCCTCGGCGTGTACTTCCTCTGCCGCGGGCGCCGCACTGAAGGACTCGGGGTCCTCCACCGGAACATCCTCTTCCTTCGGCGTGTAATAGGAGTGATAGTAAGTGTACTTGCTGTACAGTTCGCCGCGCCGTGCCCCGTTGACCACGATGCCCAGAACGTTGTTGTTGCACAGGCTCTGCATCGCGCGCGTCACCGAGTCGATGGTGGTGTGGCCGATGCGGACCACCAGCAGCGTTCCATGCGACATCGTCGAAAGCAGATTCGCGTCGGCCGCGAACAGCAGTGGCGGGCTGTCCATAATCACCCACTGAAACAGACTGGGCAGCCGGTCCAGCAGTTGCTTGACCTCGCGCAGGTTCAACAATTCCAGCGGATTGATGACAGCCTCTCCAGCCGGCATGATGTACAGGTCCGTGCCCTGCACCTTGCGGATGGCTTCGTGCAAAGGAATCTTGCCCTGTAAGTAGTCGGTGATGCCGGGACCCCGGTCCACGCCGAACAGCGTGTGAACAATAAGGCGGCGGAAGTCAAAGTCCGCCAGCAGCGTCGTGTTCCCATTCAAATGGGATTGCGCCAACGCCAAATTTGCGGCTGAAAGAGACTTGCCCTCCGCCGGAGAGGCGCTGGTCACCATCACATTGTGGATCGGCTGCAGGCTCTTCATGTGGTTCAGCCGCGTACGCAGCGTGCGGAACTCTTCCATGGGAGCTTCGTGCGGCCGGCTCGCGTTGATCAGCAGCGAATCGGTGGGCGCGCGGAAGGGGATCTCTTTCACCAGTTCCAGCAGGCCTGACATGTTCGGTCCGGATTCCAGCACCGCCGCTCCTCCCCGCGGACCCGTCGGGCGCGCTTGCGTGGAAGGGAATTGGCCTGCTTGCTCAGCACGGCGTAGTGCGTCATGAACTCGGCTCATCGTGACCTCTCTGTTGCCATTGGATTTGCTCGCATCACGGCTTGCTCGCGTAGTAGTACACAATCGAACCGGCCATCACCAGCGCAGCCAGCAAAGACGCGGCTGTCCAGCTGAGCCACGCAATCCGGCGCCGCCGGCGTACCACGAAGTCGTTTTCCAGCAGCGGCACGCTGCCCAGAATCGCCATCTGTGTATACGCCCGCACGTCTTTCAGGTTCTTGAGCGAGGTGTCCTTCATTTCCCGCGCGCCTGCCAGCGCCACTCCCAGCACCAGCCCCAGCGCAGCGCCAATGGAAATCACCATCGGGCGGTTCGGTTCCGTCGGGTCGGTGGGTTGGCTCGCGGGGTCCAGCACCTCTAGCGATTCGCCCTGCTTGCGGCTCTCAATGCTGACCATCACCTGCGCGTCCGTCAGGTTCTGGCTCTGGCGCAGATATTCGTCCTTGGCCAGCGACTGCTCGCGCAACAACTGGCTCAATTCCTGATCTCCCGTGGGCATGGCGGACATGCGCGCATTCAAGATGGCCAACTGGTCGTTCGCCTGTTTTTCCTGCCTTTGGAAGTTCGCGATCTCCACTTCCTTGGCTTGAATCAACGCCTGAGTGGTGTTAATGGACGCGTTGAAATTGCGGATGTCACGGGTAATCGCCAGATTCTCCACCGGTGCGGCGGGAGCCTCGTCGGTGGGCTTGGCCGCTTCCTCGGCCTCAATCCGATCCACTTGCACCTGCGCCGTTTCGATCATCCCATTTAAGCGGCGGACCTCTGGGTGCGCTTCCGTAAAGGATTTCCGCAGCACCGCCATGTTTACTTTGAGGCGCTCCAGATCATTCTCCGCAACGACAAGCTTGGGATTCCTTTGACGTTGGGGCTGTGCGCTAACCACCTTGGAGTCACGTTGCAGACCCGCAATCTGATCCTGATAATTGCTGATCTGCCGCTCTAGTTGCAGCTTCTCGGAGGAGGCCCGGCTGATTGCGTTGGTCAGACCAAATAAATTCGTCTGCGCGTTTTGCATCTGCGCCATGTTGTTGACCACTTGTTCCGGCATCGCCCCTGGATGGGATAGCTTGAATGCGGTGAGTTTCACGTCGGCGTCGTCCAGGCGCTTCTTCGCCTGCTCGGCTTGGCTCTTGATGAAGTCCGCATTTTGGTACGTGGCTACGTCGCGGTTGCGGATGTTTTCGTCCAGGAACTTCGACACCAAATTGTTGACCACCTTGGTCGCGTCAAACCGGTTGGGGTAGGTGAAGGAGAGCCGGAACGCCGGCACGCTGCGTCCTCCGACAATCGCTGGGGCCGCTTCGATGTGGATCTTCGCCCGCATCAACTCCAGCACATCCTCGTTCGGCATACTGTTGCGTTCGCGTTGATACAGATTCAGGTTGCGGATCATGTTCATCAACTCGCTGCGGCTCATCACTTGATTGGAGAGCTGGTTGATGCGGTCCACAATGTCAATCTGCACGGAACCCTTGATGAGGTTGGAGGAAACCTGCGGGGGCCGGATGGAGACCGTGGCGGAGGACTCGTAGCTGTCCGGCCACAAGTACACGCCTACGACGCTGCCCACCAGGACCAACAAAAACGGTCCGAAAATCCAGCCCTTGTGCCGCCTCAGGATGTCGATGTAGTCTTCTATGTCCAGGGCGCGCCGCTGTTGATTAAAGCTTTCGGTTGGTTGCATGGGGCCTCGTTCCTAGTCGTAAATTTCCACAATATCGCCGTTTTCAAGGAAGATGTTGTCGTCCGGGTTCTTGCCCTTGCGGTAGTCGTCGGCGTTGAACTTGATCCGCATCGTGGGGCCCCGCATAATGATCACTTCCTTGGTCCTGGCGTATTCGCGGAACCCGCCCGCGTCGGCGATCGCCTGGTACACCCGTATCGGGGTCACCAGCGGATAGCGTCCCGGCCGGTTCACAAAGCCGTTCACCCGGTACGACTTGCTGTTTACCTGCTGAATGTAAACGGTGACGTCCGGGGATTCCAGGTAGTCCTTCAGGGCGTCCGTCAGCGTCGTTTTCAGCCGGTTCGGCGTCAACCCTTCTGCCTGCACGTCCCCGATCAGCGGCATGGAAATCTTGCCGTCCGGCCGCACAGCTTGCAGCGTTGAGAACTCCTGTGACTGCCACACTACGATCCGCAGCACATCCTCCGCACCGATCTCGTACACGCGCGGGTCCACCGGTTGGGCCACGCCGTTGGGATCCAACTTCTCAGCTGACGGTGCATCCACCTTCACCGGCGCAGCCGGAGGAGGTGGCGTAGCATTCCCGTTGTTCTGAGCCCATAGCGCCGGACTAACCCACAACTAACCGCTTAGTAGTACCCGTAGTCTTTTTTGCTGAAACATTTGCCGCATTCCTTGTTGTGCGATTCGGAGCAGTACTCCTCTAGTGTACAACGCTCCGGCAGAGTTACCATGAGAGCAACATGACCTATTACCTGGCCAAGTCCGAACCCGGTACCTACTCGATTGATGATCTGGAGCGGGACCGCCAGACTGTGTGGGATGGCGTGACCAACGCCCAGGCTGTGCGCGCGATTCTGGCCATGCGGCCCGGCGACAAGGTGTTCTTCTATCACTCCGGCGGCGTCTCCAGCATTGTCGGAGTCGCGGTGGTCAAAGGTGCAGGGCGCCCGGACCCGAAGAATCCCAAATCGGCTGTGGCGGACTTGGCCTTCGCCTGCAAACTGGAGCCGCCCACTACGCTGGCCGACGTGAAAGGGTCGAAGCTCTTTGAGGGTTTCGCGCTGGTGCGGCAGAGCAGGCTCTCCACCATGGCGGTGCCCGAGGATTTCGTCACGTGGATGCACAGGCGTTATCCGAAAGCCGGAATTTGAGGAGACGAAAAACGAAGACCAAGGTAGACTAGAGGTTTCTCATGCCTCTGGCTGCCATCGAATCCGTCGCAGGTCTCGCTCGCGCCGCCGGCGTGCGTGAAGCGCTCGAGTGGTTCCGCAAGGAACGCGCGTGGATCAATGAGCAGCACCTGAAGATCTGCCGCGTGGCCGCGCCGACGTTTCTGGAAGAGAAGCGCGCCGCCTATATCCAGGAACGCTTCCGCGAGTTCGGTTGGGATGCGTGGACAGACCGGGCGGGCAACGTTGTGGCGGTCTTACCTGGACGCCGCCTGCGGTCCGGCGACGCCGGCGTGGCGATCACAGCCCATCTGGACACCGTGCTGGCTCCGCGCGTGCCTGAGGACATTTCCATCTCGGCGCAAGACGGCAGCTTCCTGGGTCCCGGCGTCGGCGACAACGGGGCCGGTCTGGCCGGCCTATTGGCCCTGGCCCGCGTGTGGAGCGAGTTCCCCGATCTGTTCGCCGACGCCCCGCTGGCTCCCATGCTGGTTGCCAACGTAGGCGAAGAGGGCGAGGGTAACCTTTCCGGCATGCGATTTCTGTGCCGTCCGCACGCCGCGCGGCCCAAGGCGTTCCTGATCCTGGATGGTCCCGCTACCGAGCACATCACCTGCCGCGCGCTCGGCAGCCGGCGTTTTGAAGTGATCGTCAGCGGCCCCGGCGGCCACAGCTGGAGCGATCATGGAGCGGGCAACGCAGTCCACGCGCTCAGCCGCGCCATCGCGAATTTCACCGCCGCGGTTCCGCGCGAACAATCCCCCAGGTCCTCGTTCAACTTCGGCCTCATCCAGGGCGGCACCAGTATCAACAGCATCCCCGTCGAGGCGCGCGCAAAAGTCGACCTGCGTTCGGAAGATCCCAGCATGATGGACCGCATGGCGGTCTTGCTGCAGTCTGCTGTAGACCGCGCGATAGAATCGGAGAACAACGGCGCGACAGGCCGCGTCAACGCGAAGGTGAAGGAAATCGGCAACCGTCCGGGCGGGGAACTCGCCATGGATGCGCCTATCCTCGAAGCAGTCCGTGCCGTGGATCAGTTCCTGGGCATCCGCGCCCAACTCGACTGCTCCTCCACGGATGCGAACATTCCGCTTTCGCTGGGCTTGGAGGCGATCTCCATTGGGGCCGGCGGCGCGGGCGGGGGAGCTCACACGCCCGGTGAATGGTTCCATCCTGAGGGCCGCGAATTGGGGCTGCGGCGCATTCTGCTTACGGTGGGAATGCTACTTCACTCTGACCGGAAATAGCGGACCTGCAATCCGAGCCTGTCCCACCTGCAACACTAGCTGCCCGTCGTCCTGCGTTGCACCGGATCCCTGGCCCTGCGGCGTTTCTACGTTGGTGAGCTTCCAGCGGGGTGCGGTTCCCAAAGGCTGCATCGCGAACGATCCGCTGAAGGTGCGGAAGTCTCCCTCCCCTGCCAGCCCGATTCCGCGTCCCTTTGCCGTCCCCTCCGCGCGCGTTGTTTGGAACAACTGCGCGCCGGAACCTTCGGCATCCACCGTGCCCGTGAGATCCAGTACGCCTCCGCGGTAGGGGATGCCGGTGATGGCGCCCGCCACATGAAACTTCGCGGAGGGCACAGCCAAATCCGCGTCCAGTGTGCCCGCGAACACCGCGCCTTCGATCTGCGCGGTGGCGTTGGTCCAATGCACCGCCGCACCATCCCATGAGACGCGCGCCTTGATGTCGCGGGCGCGCCACTCGCCCGCCGAAGCGGTGTCGATACTGATGGTCCCTTCGGCGCGGCGTGTCTTCAACCACTCCGGAAGATTTGCCGGACGGCGCAGTGTGCGGTCCAGCAGCCCCGGGCCGGCGCGCGCCAGAGTGGGTGCCAGGATTCGCTCCAGCTCCGCCGCGTTTGCTTCCGGGATGCTGAGCGCGAACCGCGCGGGTTGTGTCCCCCGAACCTCGTAAGATCCGCTGAAGGCGGTCTCACCCAACTTGCCGCTGATCCGGCTGACAGCGAGCCGCGCAGGAACCAGGCTCACCGTGGCGGAAGCGATCTCCAGCGGCGTGGCGAACCCAGCCACCGCCAACTTCGCGTCCGTCACCGTGGACTCGCTCGACCATTTCTCATTCTGATAGCGCGCCCACCCCGCCCAGCTAGCTCCTTGACTGACCACCGGAATGTCCGGCAAGCCGAAGGACCGCATCGCCGCCACGGAAAGCCCGCGTGTGGTGATGCGCAAGTCCAGCGCGTGCGGCGATGCCAACCCCGCGCTGCCTTCAATCTGCGCTGCCTGCGTGGGCGAAACGATCACGGTGGCCGCAGCCAGATGCAGCGCACCTTCCCGAACCTCCAGCGTCGCCAGCGTGGTCTTCAGCGGATCACTCTCCGGCAGCTTGAGCGACGCATCATCCACTGTGAATTTCCCGCTCAGCCCGGAGCTCTGATCATAGGCAGCCGCGCCGGAGACAGTGCCTTCCGCCACCAGCGTCTCCGGCAACGTCGCGCCCATATGTCGGGCCACGGCGAACAAAGTGCTCAGCGGCATGGCACGAAACTCCGCCGCTGCGTTCCACATGGGCCGCGTCAGATACTCCTGTGCGTGGAACTTCATCCCGATCACGGTGTCCGCGCCCGTGCTCTCTAAATCGAAACGTTCGTTGCTTAGGTTGAGCGTGCCCTGGATCGGAAGCTTCCACGCCTGACCTTCTTTCGGCAGCAGGTCAGAGCGGTGAATATCGCCGATGTCCACGGTCCCCGTGAGCGCCAACTGTTCCGGAGGTCCAGTGAGACGGCCGTTCAGCGCAAGGATACCGTGAACGCCAAACCCCTGCGGGTCCATCAAGCGCAATGTTTCTTCGAGGGAGCTGCGCTGCAATTCGATGGTGAGATCCAGCTGGCCCGCCGCCGAAGAGGTGCCGCGGATGAAGAACCGCCCGAAATCCTGCTTGGTGTGGTCACTGCGCGAAGGCTCGCCGCTGAAACGAAGGTCCATGGCCCCGGTAGCGCCAGGGGCGATGTCGATGTCGGCCGCGTTGAAAAAAATCACAGACTTTGTGTCTCCGAACTTGAAATTCACGCGGCCCTCGCGCATGCGGAACGCCGGCATGGAGGCGTCTTTCAGTCCGTTCAGCAAATACTGAAAATTCCATAGGCCAGACTCGGTCTTCACCAGGTTGATACTAGCGTTGCCCAGGTTGATGCCGGAGAGTTCCAGGCTGCCCCCCAGCAAGCTAAGCACGCGCACGCTGGCTCCCAGCTCCTGCATGTATGCGAACGGTTCGATGCCGGCGCGCGGATCTTCATGGATGGTGACGTTTTCCAGCGCGAAGCCCGGCCCGGGGACGGGGCCTGCCGGGAAGAAGGTGAAGCGGATATCTCCGATTTCGATGGCTCGATTCAGGCTGCGCGAGAGTGCGGCTTCAACGCGGGCGCGCAGGAACGCGGCGGGGATGTAGGGCGCAAGCGCGGCCAGGATGGCCACGGCGATCACGGCGTAGAATGCGATGCGGAAGAGTTTGCCCCTCATGCGCGGGTTTCCTGTAGCAATCGCTGATAGGCTTCGGGCGTGTCAATGTCGGCGAAGATGCCGGGGTCGTCGACGTCGACATATTGCGTGTGGGGTACGTGTTTGTGGACGATGGCTCGGGCCTCGTCTGTGGGTGCGAGAGCGAGGAATTCTTGCGATATGGAGCGGGCAGCGAAGACCGGGTGGCCGCGTTTGCCGTTCATGCGCGGGATGACGAAGAGCATTGACGGATCGCGGTGCGCGAAGGCGTGCGCGAGTGCGGCCACGGTGGCTTCCGAGACGGCGGGGCAATCGACGGGGATGAAGGCGACGTCGGATGCCGGCAGCTCGGCCAGCGCGGTTTGTAGGGAACTGAGTTGGCCCCGATCCGGGTCGGGGTTCACCACGACGCGGGCGCGATTGGGTACGTGCGGGCGGATGCGGTCCACATGATTGCCGAGGACCACGGTTACGCTATCGCAGCGCGCTCCCATGATACGTGTAAGCCGCGCCAGAAAAGTTTCGCCGTGCAGATCGAGCAGCGCTTTCGGAGTACCCATGCGCTGCGAGGCTCCGGCGGCTAGGATGATGGCTGACGTCACTTCAGGAGAGCTTTCAAGCGGTCGTGCGCGAAGACGGATTTAGAAAGCGCGCGCCAGTCTACCGAAGGCGCGCGGCGGACGGCGATCATTTCCGCGACCACGGAGATCGCGATTTCTTCCGGCGTTTCGGCGCCGATTTCCAGGCCCATGGGCGCGCAGACTTTTTCGAATGCCTCGCGCGGGATGCCTTCTTTTTCCAGTTCCTTGACCACGCTGATCGTCTTGCGCTTGCTGCCGATCATCGCGATGTATTTCGCTTGCGTGTTCACGGCCCAGCGCAGCACGCGCATATCGTCGCGATGGCCGCGCGTGACGATCACGATATAGGTCGCGGCGTTGATCAGCAGCTTGTCGAAAACCGCCTCGTAGTCGTCGGCGTAGGTGGCCACGGCTTCGGGAAAACGTTCCTTGTTAGCGAAGGCTTCGCGGTCGTCAATAATCGAAGTCTGGAACCCAGCCAGCGAGGCAATGCGCGAAATGCCCTTGGAAACGTGCCCTCCGCCGAAGATCAATGCCTGCGGGTGCGGAATGATCGGCTCCACGAAGATGTTGAGCTGCCCGCCGCAGATCAGCCCTTCGTCGTAGGCGGCTTCCTGGCTCAGCGAAAAGTTGAGGTGCTTCGGCTTCTCGGTCTCGATGACTTCGCGCGCCGCGGTCCACACGTCACCTTCGACGCAGCCCCCGCCGACGGTGCCCAGAATTGACCCATCCTCGCGCACCAGCATCTTCGCGCTCTCATAGCTCGGGATCGAGCCGTTGACCTGCACGATGGTCGCTATGGCGCACTTCTGTCCCAGGGCGCGCAGGCGCACGATTTCGTCGTAGAGATCCATCAAGAGTGATTATAACGGAGCGCCTAGCGGCTTTGCGTCATCACGGTCCGGAGGACGTGATTGATGCGGGTGGAGTAGCCCGCTCCGAACTGCTGCAGCCATTCAAAGACGTCGGCGTCGAGCCGGACCGCCACGAGCTTCTTCGGTGGGCGGCGAAATTCGCGCAGCTGAGCCTCGGTGAGTTCGGGGATGTCAGAGTAGTCGATGTGTGAGTCGTCGCCGCGCTTCTGCCGTTCTGCCATCTTGTTCAAGACGGCTGTCTGACGTTTAGTCAGGGGCTTGCTCCAGATAGATTCGGCGCTCACGCGAACCAGCTTCGCGGGCTGAGATGATGCGGACAATTTCTTCGCCATCGGACGTTACCTCTCGATACAAATGCACGACTACCAACACGGCCTGCTGCGCTATGCCGATTGCGTGCCAGCGCTGTTCGCCAGCCACCACACGATCTTCTCGAAGAACCCAGAGTGGATCGGCAAACACTCGCGAGGCGGCCTCGAAGTTGAAGCTATGTTTCTTCTCGTTCGACCGGTTCTTTTCCGTGTCCCACTCGAAGATCATCGTTATACATTATGTATAACACGAGTAGACTTTCGGAAGCCAATGGATCGGGAAGCGGCCCAGAGTGTGTAGGCGATCGGCCAGGCGGACGCCAAGAGGAGGAACGAGAATCGCAATGGACTGACGTTTTCGGGTACCACGTAGCCTCGCGGGGCAAGGGCTGCGACAGCGATAACAGCGGCGAAACTCAGAGCCAGGGGGCGTTGTCGCATGCCCCGGTACCAACCATGGATGCAGGGGATGGCGATGAGAAGGCTCATCGCAATCACGGCCGCGATGAATCTGTGCGATTCGTCTAGGAGTTGGACGGCGCTCGCGATGTGCTGCGCCGGGGTGAAGTCGAGTTGAAATCTCGTCATCCAGGTCGGAGGCAATTCCAGACGGAGGGAGGAGCGCGCCATTTGGTAGCTATTCCACGAGGCGAGGGCGATCAGGAGCGGCAGGGCGGACGCGGAGCGGCGTTGTCCGAAGCAACCCAGGGTGAAGCCGATCGCCCAGGCGGCGGCGACTGCTTCCAGCGTGACCCATGGTTGGAGGACGAAGGTACCAAACCTAAAAAGATGGCCAGTGCGCGCGATATACGCAATGGGGTGCGTCGCGCGTCCTGCGAATATCGCGGGAAGGGCTAGGAGTGCCGCCATCAGCCAGCGTTGCCAGGAGGTCCAGGCTTGGAGTTGGCGAAGGGCAACGAGGCCGATGAGGTCGAGAAGAGCGCGGAGGTTGGCTCCTCGTTCCTGGATGTCACCGAGGACTGATTGGCGCTCGTCGGGGTCGAGTAGGGTGGCAATAGTCCCAAGCCAGCGCCATAGATTCGTTCGCTCCTTCATAGCTCTACCTCGGTGCGTTTGGATTTGACCGCGTAGAAGGCCGGCCAGAATGCCGCGACAACGAGACCCAGCTCTTTTAAAGGGTACCGGCTGCCGACCAACACTAATATTGGGACACGGAGGGCCACGATCCAGATTCTTGACTTCGGGCTGAGAGGAGCAATCTTCCGGCCGCGGGCGAGCCCCAGGGAACCTGGAATACCCATGAAGACGAACAAGGCCGTTAAGTCTACCCATGCCGGAGTCTGGGAATCGCTTTGCAGCCAGGTTACGGCAACACAGGTTAGGCCCATCAACGCAACTGCACGATGCCGCGATAGCGAGGTCAGTGCAAAGCCGCCCGCCCAAGAAAGAGCGAGGATGCTGATCAGCGTGCTCAGCTCCCCACCCAGAAAGTAGGGCAAGGACAGCAGGGTTGGATGCAACGCCACAACGTCGGCGAAGACCAACACGCCGCTTACCGCCGCAAAAGTCGGCAGAAAAAATATGGCAGCAAGCACCCAGGTATCGAGGCGCCTTAGGTATTGGAGTTGGCGCAGGGCAACCAAACCGAGCAGATCGAGAAGAGACCGGAGAGTGGTGCCACGTTCCTGGATGTCGCCGAGGACGGATTGGCGCTCGTCGTCTTCGAGCAACGATGCGATGCCTTCTAGATACTTCCAGACCATGCTATTCCCTCCGTGACTGTCGTGATCGCTGAGTAGAATTCCGCGGCGGCGCGCCGGCCGGCGGCGGTGAGGGTGACCATGCGTTTGGCTCGGCCTCCGCGTTCGGGGGTAGGGTCGCCCATGCGGGTCTTGACCAGGCCCTTGGATTCCAGGCGGTCGAGGGTGGTGTAGAGGGCTCCCAGCGAACAGCGGCGGCCGGTGAGTTCCTCGATTTCCTGGGCGATGGAGGCTCCGTACGCGTCGGGGGCCAGGCGGCGTGTGGCTGCCAGGAGAAGGTATTCAAATTCGCCGATCATTATAGTCACATTGTGCTACTAATACACTTTCCCGTCAAGCAAAATCGCCGCCCCCACAGGAGTATACTGAGGCCGTGGCACTAAACGTTTCCAGCGTCGAGTATTTCTACCTGCGCGTCCGCGACTCCGGCGGCACCGCGTACGAGGTTCTGGAGAAACTCGCTGTGGAGGACGTCAACATCCTCGCCTTCAGCGCCGTGCCCTTCGGTCCCGATCACGTGGAGCTGACCATCTTCCCGGATTCGGGCGATGCGTTCACGAAGCTGGCGAAGCAGCTGGGGTGGGCGGCGACGGGTCCACAGCACGCTCTGTTGGTACAGGGAGATGACCGCTTGGGCGCGCTCGCCGATATCCTGCGGATGCTGGCGCAGGCGGGTGTGGAGGTCTACGCCTCCAGCGGCGTCACCGATGGCAACGGGCGCTTCGGGTACGTGATTTACTTCCAGGAGTCAGACCACGAGAAGGCCGCGCGCGCGTTGCATGCGGCGCAGGCTCCGCGGAATTTGTAAAGCTCTGGCTGGCTGCGGGAAAATCCAAAATGGCAGCCGGAAGCGCCTACCCTACCATCGCGAACCGCTGATCTTTTCGTGGTAGCGCAGGCGGTTTCGCCTGCGATCTGCCCTCCTCGATGCAGACTGCTAGGCCTTGGCGCGATCTGCGCGGAGGCCAAACCACTTCACGAACATCCAGCCAGCTCCGAGCGCGACGATCAACAGCACGAACCACAGCAGGTTGTCTTTGATCGCGGCGCTGAGTGCTGCTGGATCGTCGAGCAGCGCAGGTTGTTGGCCGATGATCTTGGCTCCAAACAGCGCCAACACGGCGCACCAGATGGTGGAGCCGACGAAGGTGACAGCAATGAATGGTCCGAAGGGCATGCGGACCAGGCCCGCGGGGAAGCCGATCAGGTGGCGTACGACAGGCAGGAGCCGTGAGAGAAAGACGCCGGGCAACGCGAAGTGGGCCAGCCAGCGCTCGGCGAGCTGCATCGTCTCCGGCGGCAGAAACATGTAGCGGCCGTAGCGGTCAATGAAACTGCGGCCAACAGTGCGCGAGAACCAGTAGCAGATGGTGGAGCCGAACGTTGAACCTAGTCCGCCTGCAAGGATGACGCCCCACAGGGAGAGCTGGCCTTGCTCCGCCCAGAAGCCAGCGGGAGGCATGATGATCTCCGAGGGCACGGGCACGATGGTGCTCTCGAGCGCCATCATGAGGAAGACGCCGATGTAGCCCAAGTCGCGGGACCATTCGAACCAGGTTTTGAGAAGGTCGTGGAACATGAGAAGACTAAAAAGAAACCGCGCGGAACGCACCTTGCGGAGCGCCGCCGCGCGGTCATGAACTGCAACTGTCGAAAACTACTTCATCTTATAAGCGCCGTCAGCACCCTTTTCGCGGTGCGCGGCATGGCAACCCTGGCAGCTTCCACCGATAGCCGTGATGGCGGCTTCATCAATGGTGCCGGCAGCGGCCGCAGCAGCAGCCTTGGTGGTGTTGGCATGAACGGCCTTGGCCATACCGGCCGCGTCCGCCATGTTGTGGCTACCGAAATAGGCTTCCACTTGGGCGAAGATTCCGTCCAGAGCCTTGGCTTCCGTCGCCACCAGCTTGGCATCCTTTGCAGCAACCGCGCCCTTCAGCGCGCCGTTGCTCTTGGCCACACCCTTCATCCAGCCAGAAAAGTCAGCTTCGGTCTGAGCCAGCAGCACGCCGCCGAGTACGCCCATACCCAAAGCGAATACGATCCGCAGTGTTTTCATTTTTGTTGAACTACCTCCTCGATCTATGATGCACGATTCCGGGCTCCCCGTGGGGACCCCCTGTGTTAAAGATGGAGGAAAGCCCCGGGAGGTTACAAGAATGTGGAACTGTTATCCCCTCCAGGCGGCGCGACCGGCTGCGTGATTGGACCGGCGGTAGCGCTTCATCAGGCCCTAGCCTGCTGCCCTTAGTGGTGATGCTCGCGCTCGTGCTTAATCTGCTCCACCTGGAATTCCTTCGTCGCCGCCGCGTTCTTCGCACGGACGCCGCGGGCGTTGTTGTCGCGCGTGCCTTCCGAATCCACGGCGAACATCGAGATCAACTGCTCCAGCTTCGCGCCTTTGCAGGCGGGGCAGGTCGGCGGCGGAGTGTTCTTCAAGATGAGCGCTTCGAAACGCTCACTGCAATCCAGGCATTGGTAGTCGTAAATCGGCATGTCGGATCTATCTTAACTCCTGCATCATACCCGGAAGGCTCCACTGCATGTTGAGGCTGTTCGGCTGCCAGTTGTAGTTGGCGGTCATGAACTGGGTCAGCTCGGCTTGCGATTTGCCCGCGTGCAGCTCCGCCGCAAATCGCGTGCGCAGCGTCTCCGCGTTGTTGCGGTAGGTCAGCATCATGGTCTTCGGGCTGACGGGGCCGTGGCCAGGGATCAGCGTCTCGAAGTCGATTTCCTTCATCGCCCGGTCCAGCGTCTTGGTCCACTCGACGATGCTTCCGCCGCCGGGGTAGTCGATCAGGGGCGTTCCGCTAGTCACCGCGTCGCCGCTGTGCAGCACCTTCAGGGCAGGGAAGTACACCATCGCGTCCGTGCCCGTGTGCCCGCGTCCCACGTGAATGGCGCGGACTTCCTTGCCGCCAAGGAAGACGCTCATCTCATCCTTGAACGTCAAGCTGGCGGGGACCATATCGGCGGGCGCGTTGGATTGCACCTTCTTGAGAATATTCTCGCGCGCCATCGTAGTCGAGATGATCTGCGCGATGCCCGTGAAGCGTGTGTTCCCACCGCTATGGTCGGCGTGATAGTGCGTGTTGATCACGTATCGCACCGGCTGCGCCGTGACCTTTTTGACGTTGGCCATAATTTCGTCGAAGTGCCGTTCGTATTTGTCGTCCACCAGCACCACGCCCTCGCTGGTGATGTACACAGCGACGTTGCCCGCCCCGCCGCCGTCAATGACGTAAAGGTCGTCCGCGACCTTATGCAACACGAACGCCGCCGGAGCCTTCGCCGCACCCGTCTGCCCCGCCTGCGGAGTCTGCGTGTAGGCCGCCCAGGCCCCCGCCAATGTCAGCGCGAGCGCGGTCAGTCGAATCGATAGAGTGCGCATGGGAGGAAGGATACCATGCACCACGCCGTCAGGCCGCTCTGCGCTTCCGGGCCTTGGCTACGACGGGCACGGCTCGCAACTCCAGCCGCCGATTCAACGCCGCCGCGATCCGCCGCACCATCGCCAGCGTGTGCCCATCGTAGTCCGCCGACTCCAGCCGATTGATCGCCGACGCCGAAGTGCCAACCTTCAGCGCAAGTGCCCGCTGCGTGAGCCCTGCCCCCGTTCGCATGTCGAAAATCAACTGAGCCGCCTCAACGTTGATGATCTCTTGTTCGACATCCGCCTGCCGCTGCGGATCGTCGCCCACCAGCTGCTCGTAGGTGTGTTGCAACGCTTCGGATTTGAATCGCCCACGTGTGGTCGCTAGTCCCATGGATTCACGATGTCGACACCAAGATGTTGAAAGTCCTTCACATTGCGCGTGACAACCGTGAGGTCATGGACCAATGCAGTCGCGGCGATCAATCCGTCCGCCACACCCATCGCCTTCCCCTTCAATTAGCACTCACCTGCCAAGACGCCCCACCGCTCGGCAATCTCCTCGCTGACCGGCAAGATCCTCCCCGCGAACCACGGCCGCAGCGTCCCCTCAATCCAAAGCTGAATCTGATCGCGCCGTCTCCCCGCCGGAAGCACCGTGAGCCCCTTCAGCACCTCGCCGAGCGAGACGACACTTAAGTAGAGTCGTTCGTCGTCCGCCTCATTTAACCATCGCTCGACATTTGCATCCGACTGTGGCCGCGTCAACTCCGATGGCACATTCGTGTCCAGCAGAAAGCCCTTCATAGCCGCGGCGTGCGTCCCGTGTCCGGGTCCCGCTCAAACTTGAGGTCAAGCCCTTTCAAGGGAGATTCCGCGAACAGTTGCGCCAAGCTCTTCCGCCCCTCGGGACGCTTCGACACTGGAGCCGCGAGCCGGTCTTTCAATGTCTCGACGGCAAGGTCCAACGCATCGTCTGCGCTATGAATCAACCCAGCCTGAATCGCCTGGGTGATTAGTTGCTCCTGTTCCGGTCTTGGCGTAATCGTCATGGGCGTCCTCTTAATGCCATTGTTGCAGTTTTCCGAGCCGCCCAAACGGGTCCTAAAGCCCTACGCCGCAGGAATGTCACGTGGGTGGATTCTCAAATTTCGTCATATCCAGGATCGCCCGGCGAATGGCCCGATAATCGTCAGGAGGTACCTCGATGTAGGAACTATCCTCGGCCTGTAGGAGGCCCAGCGGGGTCTTTGCTGTCGTGAGTAAGTCCACGTAACAACCGTAGTCGAGCTTGTAGACGTCGTAGCGAACACCAGGTTGGTCGTGCGCTGAAATATTTCTCTTAAGCAAGTGGAGTACGCGCGCGTCAAACAGCGTCGTTATCAGGTCCGGCGGACGCCCTGCCCCGAGTAGAAATGCACGCGCACGTCGATGGGCGATGACGTCGTCCACGATCCAATGTAATAGAGCCGCAGCCATTGGATTGGCCGATACAGCTGCCTCTTTGTCTCTTTGGAACCACGCTTTCGCTGCTGACCGGATGTGGGGAACGGAAATTGGTTCACGAAACGCCTTCTGTGCCGCCGTGGACAGGATGTTAATTGCGTCGCGTGGTACTCCCTCGGAAGCTCTCACGAATTCTTCAAAAGCGTTTGACTGGGTTAAGGCAACTCGAATAAGTTCATCCGACGAGCCGATCGGTGCGGGTTGATCGGTCACTACTGAGAGGAAATGACGGAAGAGTAATTCTTGAAAGAACTGAGTCGCGCGTCCCGCATCGTTTTCAAAAACCATGAAATCGTCGAGGTTTAGATCTGCAGTGACGTCGGCGCCTAGCTCCAAACCGATATAGTCGCCACGTTCGCCTGCAATCTGAAAGCTTGAACGTTGTTCGATTGCCCCAATTTTCACTGTGATCCCGCGATGCGGTAAGATTGCCCTTCGAATCAGATCGGCCAGATATGGTTGCAGGTCAAGGGGTACGGAACTCCACTCGTCCAGGAGGATGATAACTCGCTTGGGGGTTATCAGTCGGGCAAGATCTGAGAAGACTTGTCCAAGGTTGTCGAAATGGATTCGGTGCTGGCGTAACCCAGCTTCTTTATATCGAACAGCGGCCTTTGAAGACGTGCCGGTTCCCCTAGAATCGTCAAGAGCAACACTGGGGCCTGCCGAGAGCGCCACGTGAATACCGGAAGCTGTTTGGGATTGAGCCGAGTTCTCATTTTGAGATTCTCGTTCCACCGTTCCCGTTACGCTGATTTGCGTGATGCCCTCGGCAAAATGGTCGAGTATTGGGGAAATTGCAGCGAGGTCAACGGAGGTACCCTCGAGCGCAAATGTCAAAATACTTTCATGGACGGCAGCTAAGGTATCGGCAAGTAGGCGGGTAGCTCGTTCTCCCAATGGAATGGAAGAGTCTCCATAAATCCCACTGGTCGAGCCGACAGTTCGCATGTCGACATAGGCCGAAACGTGGCCAGTTCGACGTTCTGTCTCGCCCAGATACCGCAAGGCGTGTGTTTTCCCAGTTCCTCGTCTCCCATAAATGACTTGGTGATCGTGAGTGCTTAATAACGTTAGCAGTGGCGCGGCATCGACAAAGGTTTCTACCAGCTGTGGCAACTCGCGCGATTCTGCTCGGCGAGACAATTTGAGAAAGGCCGTGTTTATTTGCTCGTTATTCATGGGGCACCGGAGTGTGGTTATCCTAGCGCAAAAACGCAGGGCCTTAATCTGTAAACTGACCTGGCCTCTTGAACAAGATTCTGCGCGATTGCCAGTTGAGCGTGGACGACCTTACTCAAATTTTGTAACCTGTTTCACCTTCCCATTCACTCACTTGCCGTTTTCGCCCGCTGCTTTCCCCGGCTCCTCGCCCCATAATGGTTCGGAGGAGGCTTGCGATGTCCACGAGGTTGCGCCTGAGAAAAATCTCCCCTGACAAAACAAAGCCAATTTGTTTTCATCCATCTCAAGCAACCAAACCACTTAACCCCTACATCCGAAAATCCCCATCCCGCCGAAACGTGCTCCAATGGACCCTGGGAGCCGCCCTCATGCCCGCCACCGCCGCCGAACCTACCACCGCCCTCCTCGCCGACCCCATCTACAAGCTCCACGACACCGGCCCCGGCCACCCCGAACAGCCCGCCCGTTACGATGCCGTGCTCACCGCGATCCAGTCGCTGCCGCTCACACACATCCACTCCCGCGCCGCCACCGACGACGAGATCGCGCTGGTCCACACGCGCCGCTACATCGACATCGCCCGCCGCGACATCACCGCCGGACGCACCGAGCTTTCCACCGGCGACACCGCCATCTCACCCCGCTCCCTCGACGCCGCGCTCGCGGCCACCGGCGGAGTCCTAAACGCCGTCGATGCCGTCGTTACCGGCTCCGCGCGCAACGCGTTCTGCGCGGTCCGCCCTCCAGGCCACCACGCGAGGCCCGACCAAGGCATGGGCTTCTGCATCTTCAACTCCATCGCGGTCGCGGCTCGCTACGCCCAGCGCCACCACGGGCTCGCGAAAGTCCTGATCGTCGATTGGGACGTCCACCACGGAAATGGCACGCAGGATACATTCTCCGACGACCCCTCCGTCTTCTTCTTCAGCACGCATCAGTGGCCCTGGTATCCCGGCACCGGCCCCGCGAGCGAAACCGGCCGAGGCAACATCATGAACCGTCCGTTCCCCGCGGGCTCCGGGCCGCAGATCCTGAACGCCTTCAAAGAAGACCTCCGCCGAGCTGCCGACGCCTTCAAGCCCGACCTTGTCCTCATCTCCGCGGGCTTCGACTCGCGCGCGGGTGATCCTCTGGGCGGCTTCACGCTCTCTGACGCCGATTTCGCCGACCTCACGCGCCTGATGCTGGGCATCGCGGGTGAGCATGCGAATGGCAGGCTGGTAAGTGTCCTCGAAGGCGGCTACAATTTGAATGGACTCGCGTCGGCGGCAGCCGCCCACGTCCGCGAACTAGTGAAGGAGACCACGCAAGCATGAAGCGCATCTGGGCCATCGTTGTCGGCGGGTTGCTGCTATTCACCATCGCTGCCTTCGCGCAACGCCGCGGCGGCGGTTTCGGTGGCGGCGGCTTCCGCGGGCAGACTAGCAACGCCTCCGATTTCAACTTTCCGCCCGATGGCGAGTTCGCCTTCGCGCGTCTGGAATACACGGATAGCCGCGGCGGCGGTTTCCGCAACGTCTCGCGCCGTGGGCAAGTCGGCGGCTCCACCTGGTGGGCGCAAGATTGGCCGGATGCCGACAATCACCTCACCGTCGGCCTGCAACGCCTCACCCGAATCAATATCTCCGAGCCGGTCCACTACAGCATCCTCGACGAGAAGATCTACGACTACCCGTGGCTGTACTCGACCCAGAACGACTATATGATCATGAGCGATGAGGAGATCAAGGCCCTGCGCGAATTTCTGGATCGCGGCGGCTTCCTCATGACCGACGATATGTACGACCACCGCGAAGGCGACGGTTTCCGCCAGATCGTCGCCCAGGTCTACCCGGAGCAGCAAATTGAGGAGATGAGTGAAGCCGATCCCATGATGCACGTTCACTACAATATTGAGGACAAGGACCGCACTTTCATTCCCGGCGACCGCCACCTCAGCGGCAATGGCCGCATTAACCCTGACGGCGTGCCCGGCTGGCACAAGGTGTCCGATCTAAAGGGCCACGTCGTGATCGCGATTAACGACAATACGGACATGGGCGACGCCTGGGAATACGCCGATGCCCCGTATTATCCAGCGGAAATGACCACGCTCGCGTACCACTACGGCGTCAACTACGTCATCTACTCGATGACGCACTAGAAACCAGGATGCTCCGATGTGTCTTCGGGCTGGCTCTTCGCCCGGGGTCGAACAAGATCGTTGCAACCACGCCGCAGTGCCGCTCCGCTGTGCGCCCCTCCAAAGATGAGGTCCAAGCCGCTCGCTGCACCTTTTACCACCTTGTCGCCTACATGAATCGGTTCGGGTATTCGTGGTGGAAGCAGTCTACCCGGGAAAACCGCTGCCGAGCACGCGTTTGATTGTGAGCCTGGGCGGTTCCTCCTGTTACATTTGATTCATGGTTCGTAGACACTCAGCTAGGCTTGCCATCAGATTGCACCCGACAGCGACGGTTGCGAACCTTCGCGCGGCTTACGAAGCCGCCCTACTGCTGCTAAAGTAGAAGCGTAGCCCCAACATGATTACTTCCAAGGAAAAGTCAGACTCCCGCAAGATTCCGATGATGCCCATTCGGGACGTCGTCATATTTCCGCACATGATGACGCCGTTCGTCGTGGGTCGGGAATCCAGCGTCCGCGCGCTTGAAGAGGCGTTGGCGGGAGACCGCAAGATTTTCTTGGCCACGCAGCATGACGCGAAGATTGACGAGCCGCGGCCGGATGAGATTTTCTCGGTGGGCACGATTGCGAACATCGTGCAGAGCTTGCGCCAGTCGGACGGTAACATTAAGGTCCTTGTCGAAGGCGTGGAGCGGGCCAAGCTGGTTTCGGTCAGCGAAGAAGAAGGCTACTTCAAGGCGACGGTCAAGACGTTCACTTACCGCGTGGAGACGGGCGCGCAACTCGACGCGTTGATCGCGCGGGTGACGGGGTTGTTTGAGCAGTACGTCAAGCTCAGCCAGAACGTGAATTATGATTCCATGGTCGCCGCGGTGCGCGGGGACGATCCGGGCAAGCTGGCCGATACGGTGGGCGCGAATTTGCAGTTGTCGATTGAAGAGCGGCAGGACCTGCTCGAAATTTTCGACCCGATTGACCGGCTGACGCGTGTCGCCGAGATGCTCGATATCGAGATCGAAAAGCTCAACGTCGACCGCACGGTGCAAGGGCGCGTAAAGCGCCAGATGGAAAAGGCGCAGAAGGAATACTACCTCAACGAGAAGATCAAGGCGATCCAAAAGGAACTGGGGCGCGGCGAGAAGAGCGAATTCGACGAGCTGAAGAAGAAGATCGAAGCCGCCGGCATGACCAAAGACGCGCAGGACAAGGCGATGACCGAGCTGAAACGCTTGGAGCAGATGCCGCCGATGTCCGCCGAATCCACCGTCTCGCGCAACTACCTCGATTGGCTGCTGGCTGTGCCGTGGAAGGCGAAGTCGAAGGAAGTCCGCGAGCTGCCGTACGCGCAGGAAGTGCTGGAAGGCGATCACTACGGCCTCGAAAAGATCAAGGAACGCATCCTCGAATTCCTAGCGGTGCGCCAGTTGGTCAAGAATCCCAAGGGATCGATCCTGTGCTTCGTTGGACCTCCGGGCGTGGGCAAAACCTCGCTGGGCATGTCGATTGCGAAGGCCACGGGCCGCAAGTTCGTGCGCATGTCGCTGGGCGGCGTGCGGGATGAAGCCGAGATCCGCGGGCACCGGCGCACCTACATTGGAGCGCTGCCCGGCCAGGTGATCCAGATGATGAAGAAAGCCGGCGTGCGTAACCCGGTCTTCATGCTGGACGAGATCGACAAGATGTCCACCGACTTCCGCGGCGACCCGTCTTCGGCGCTGCTGGAAGTGCTGGACCCGGCGCAGAACACCAGCTTCCAGGATCACTACCTGGACGTTGAGTACGACCTAAGCGAAGTCTTTTTCATCGCCACGGCGAACGTGCTCCACACCATCCCTGCGGCTCTGCAAGACCGCATGGAAGTGATTCGCCTGTCGGGTTATACCGAAGTTGAGAAGCTCGAAATCGCCAAGCGCTTCCTGGCGGCGAAGCAGAAGAAGGAAACCGGACTCGCTGATAAGCAGATTGAGTTCACCGACGAAGGCTTGAAGGAATTGGTGCAGCACTACACGCGCGAAGCCGGGGTCCGCAATTTGGAACGCGAAGTGGGCAACGTGTGCCGCAAGATCGCGCGTGCCGTCGTCACCGCGAAGTCGGATAAGAAAAAGGCCGCTCCCAAGGTCGTGATCAACTCGGCCAAGGTGCAGGAGCTGCTGGGACCGCAGAAGTTCCGCGAACAACCCGCCGAGACCAAGAACGAAGTCGGCGCAGTCGTCGGCCTCGCCTGGACCGAAGTGGGCGGCACGATTCTTACCACCGAGTGCGAAATCATGGAAGGCCGCGGCAAGTTGACCGCCACCGGCAAGCTCGGCGATGTGATGCAGGAATCCGCGCAAGCCGCGCTCAGCTACATCCGCGCGCGCGCCCACATCTTCGGCCTGCCGCGCGACTTCTACCGCCACCTCGACATCCACTTGCACGTCCCCGAAGGCGCTATCCCGAAGGACGGCCCGTCGGCTGGCATCACCATCGCGACGTCGATCACCAGCGCCCTAACCAGCATTCCGGTAAAGGCGAGCATCGCCATGACAGGCGAAATCACGGTACGCGGCAAGGTGCTGCCCATCGGCGGCTTGAAGGAGAAGCTCCTGGCTGCCTACCGCCATGGCATCCGCGAAGTGATCCTGCCCAAGGACAACGAAAAGGATCTCCCGGATATCCCGGAGATGCTGCGCAAGGAAATGAAGATGCACTTCGTCACTTCGATGGACGAGGTTCTACCGTTGGCGCTGGAGCGCGAGATCGAGATGGTCCCGATGACGGCGATGTTGTCAGCGGCGGACATCGTGGCGCGGTCGCGGGAAGATACTAAGGTCACGCACTAACGCAAAGCGCCTCGCGCAAGGCGCTGAGAATCGCAGAAGTTGGACTTTCACGCATGACGGTCCGATGGGGAGTTCCGGCGGCGATTACGAGCTTGCTGCTCGGTGCGCTCCTGGTGTTTGCGCAAGCGACGGCACCCAAACCTGGGCGCGTGACGTTCACCGTGGTAAACTCGGTCACGCAGGTACCCATCAGCGGCCTGAGGATCGCGCTCGCCAACATTCGAGGCGGACCTCCCGAAGCTGGGATTAGCGGTGCTGATGGCCGGGAAGTGTTTACGGTTCCTCCGGGCGATTACTATTGGAGCGTCAGCATTGGAGCGCTGTACGGGTTCACTGTCCCAAAGCCGTCCTCGGGGAACCTCAAAGTCAAAGAGGGCGATTCGGTTCAGGTGCCAAAGGTCGCGCTGCTTCCAACTAGCAGCATTCAGGGCACTGTGACGGACGAACTTGGACAGCCTGTGGCAGCGGCGGTTGTCAGCGCCCTGAGTTTGGTTCCTTATCCATTTGGAGGCCTGACCCTCCGCGAGTCCGGATACGTGCCCACCGACAGCCAAGGGCGCTATCGCATGACGGGTGTTTCGCCAGGGACGGCCATGATCCGCGTGAATTCCGCGGTACGAGGAGCTGCGGGGAAAGTCTTCCCCACAACCTACTATCCGAGCGCAGACTCGGTTTCGCAGGCCATGAGGCTGCAGGTCCCGCCGGGGCAGCAGTTGGAGCACATCGATGTCGCGGTGCGCCGCACGGGAGGATTCCACGTTCGCGGCACGCTTGTGCTGAAGGCAGGCGCTGAAAAGCTTCGCGTTCAAATCCTGCAATGTGGCGAGGCGTTTCAGGAATCGGCCGCGCTTGGAAATCTTACGAAGGTTCAATCCGACGGCAGCTTCGAATTTTCAGACGTCTTGCCGGGGCACTACTGCGTGACGTATCGACAAGCGGATGCGGCTCGGGCAACAATCGTCCTTTCCTACGCGGCAACCGAAGTGGAGGTAATCGACCGGGATGTGGAACGCGTCCAACTTATACCGAGCGAGCCGAAATTGATCAACGGCTTGATTGAGGTTGGGGAGGGCGAGCGGTTGCCCTTGTTCGTGTATCTGCAGCCTACTCAACCCGTGCTGCTGGTGCCAGCAGTGCAAGGGGAGGTGGATCCGAAGACCGGTGCATTCCAAATCAAAGGGGTGCTGGCGGCGGAGTACCGCTGGAGAGCTCCGGTCACAAGTGGCTACGTTGAGTCCGTGAAGCTTGGAACGCGGGACGTCACGAACGGCGCGTTCACCTATGCGGGCGAGAGCGGGCCGCTTACGATTCGCATTGCGGCGGCGCGTGGGTCGGTACGGGGAAAAGTGACGGGCGCGAGCAGCCGTGACGCGGGGCAGTTTACAGTGATGGCTACACCGCTCGGTACGCTACGCGGACGGCGAGACTTGGTGAAGAGCGCTGCCATGCTCGCGAACGGCGAGTTTCAATTTCCCTCAATGGCACTGGGCACCTATCACGTGGTGGCGTGGGAAGCCCACGACCCCGGTTGGTCAGAAGTGCCGGAGTTTTTAGAGCGCTTCCAGGGGACCACGGTGGAGGTTCGTGATCAGCAGGTGGGCGGAGTGGTGGTGCGGCTGACTTCTACCGGAGAGACTGAGCAGGCGAAAGTGGTGTTCTGACCTCAGCCTGGTTTGCTACTGTGGGTTAACGATGCGCCTCACGCTGCCTGCTCCTGTGGAAACCATTGTGCGGGAGTTGCGCGGTGCCGGCCACCACGCGGTCGTCGTGGGCGGAGCTGTGCGCGATGCGCTGCTTGGCCTGGACGCAAAGGATTTCGACGTCGAGGTCTACGGCATCGCCTACGACCGTCTGGCCGCGCTGCTCTCTCAGCATGGCCGCGTAGACCTGGTGGGCAAGAGCTTTGGAGTGGTCAAACTCCACGCCGACGGCCGGGAATTCGACTTCGCGGTGCCGCGCCGCGACAGCAAGTTCGGGCTGCACCATCGCGACTTCCGCGCCGAATTCGACCCGGCCATTTCGCCGCAGGAGGCTGCCAGCCGCCGCGACTTTACGATCAACGCGATGGCGTGGGACCCGGTCGAAAATCAGCTGCTCGACTTCTTCAACGGAGCCGCTGACCTCGAAGCTGGCCTTCTCCGCGCCACCAGCCGCGCCTTTTCGGAAGATCCGCTGCGGGTCTTGCGAGGCATGCAGCTCGCGGCGCGCTACGATCTTCAGCTGGAGCCGGAGTCCGCGCTGATGTGCCGTAGCATCGCCGATCAGTACGCCACCATCGCCGTCGAACGCGTGGCCGATGAGTTCATGAAGTGGGCCGTAAAGGGGCGCAAGCCCGGCCGCATCGCCGGCTATCTTTCGGCCAGCGGCTGGGACGTCCACTTTCCTGAGATCGCCGTCCTGGCCGGCACCCCGCAGGATCCCCACTGGCATCCTGAAGGCGACGTCGGCACGCACACCATGCTTGTGGTCAACGCCGCCGCCGTTATCGCTGAGCGCGAATCCCTCGAAGGCGACGCCCGAGCCGTCCTCATCTTCAGCGCCCTCGCGCACGACTTCGCCAAGCCCAAGACCACCATGCTGCGCGAACGCGAAGGCAAGCTGCGCTGGAGCAGTTGGGGGCACGAGCCGGAAGGCGGACCCATGGCCCGCGATTTCCTTCGCCGCATCCACATCAAGGCTTCCATCATTGATCAAGTGGTACCGCTGGTGGAAAACCACCTAGCGCATTCGACTATGGCCCGCGGACCCGTCACGCCCCGATCCGTCCGCCGCTTGGCGATGCGCTTGGCACCTGCGTCCATCGAACAGCTCATCCAACTCATCGAAGCAGACCATTCCGGACGACCCCCGCTGCCCGCCGGCCTTCCCGAAGGTGCGCTCCGTATTCGGGAAGCCGCGCGCGAACAGGCCGTGGAGCAGGGCCCCCAAGTCCCGCTCATCCTCGGCCGCCACGTCATGCCCTACTTCGACAATGTTCCGGGAAAACACATCGGCGAAGTCACCACGGCTGCGTATGAAGCCCAGGCCGACGGCGACTTTTCCGGCGAGCCTGCTGCGCTAGCATGGTTAGCGGACTATATCCAACGATGCAGAAAATAACACCCTTCCTCTGGTTCGACGATAACGCCGAAGAGGCCGTCGACTTCTACGTGTCTATCTTCAAGGACTCGAAAATTCTCAGCGCCCAGCGTTCCGGCGGCAAGCTCTTCACCGCCACGTTCCAGGTCGAGGGCCAGCAATTCATGGTCCTCAATGGCGGACCCGAGTACAAATTCACCGAAGCCATCTCCCTCTTCGTCAGTTGCGAAACGCAGGAAGAGGTCGACGCGCTGTGGGATAGACTCGTCGAAGGCGGTACGCCGAGCCGCTGCGGATGGCTGAAAGATAGATTCGGTGTGTCCTGGCAAATCATCCCGACGACGCTAGGACGCTTCATGGGTGACAAGGACCCCGTCAAGGCGCACCGCGTTATGCACGCGATGCTGAAGATGGACAAGATCGACCTAGGGGCCCTGCAGGCCGCGTATGAAGGCAGTTCCGAAGGGTAGCCTACTGTTTCCGCAAGCTGAGGCCGAGTTCGCGGAGGCTCTTATCGGGGACTTCGCTGGGAGCTTCGCACATCACGTCTGTCGCCTTCGCAGTCTTGGGGAAGGGGATGACGTCGCGGATGGAAGTTTCGCCCGCGAGGATCATCACCAATCGGTCGAGGCCGAGCGCGATGCCGCCGTGGGGCGGGGCACCGTATTCCAGGCCTTCCAGCAAGTGGTTGAACTTCTTGCGCGCTTCTTCCTGGCTTAGGCCGAGTGCCGCGAATACCTTCGACTGGATGTCCTGGCGGTGAATACGGATGGAGCCGGAGCCAAGCTCGGTGCCGTTGAGTACGAGATCGTAGGACTTGGCGTAGCAGTGCGCGGGGTCGGATTCGAGCTTGTCGATGTCGGTGTCGAGCACTGAGGTGAAAGGATGATGCGCGGCGTTCCAGCGGCTCTCTTCTTCGTCCCATTCGAACATGGGGAAGTCGAGCACCCATAGGAAGCGGAAATCTTTGGCGTCGAAGGCCTTGTGTTTGTCGGCGTAGCGCTGCGCGGCTTGCAGGCGGAGTTGTCCGCACGCGGCGAGCATGGTGTAGTCGGGACGCTGGCCCTTGAGTTCGCCGCCCCAGCCGGCCATCAGTAGCAGGTCGTCTTCTTGGGCGCTCACGAGCTCGCGCACCTTGGCCATCTGCGCCGGGAAGTCGCGCTCCAGGCGCTTCATGTCGTCGAATACGCGGAGGCCCTTCTCCTGGCCGTAGGCTTTGAGGTCGTCGCGTTCCTTGCGGCTGACTGCGCCTACGTTGGGGATGCGGATGACGACGAGCGGCATACCGTCCGCAGTGAGGCCTTCGCCCGCGAAGAGGTCTTCCACGCAATGGAACTGCGGGATGCGGAGGTCGGGTTTGTCGATGCCGTAGGCGCGCATCGCCTGGTCATAGGTGAGGCGCGGGAAGGGCGCGGATACAGCGTAGCCGGCGACTTTGCATGCGGCGACGACGAGGGGCTCGATGACTTCGAAGATCTGCTCCTGCTGCGGGAAGCTCATCTCCAAGTCGATTTGCGTGAACTCGGGCTGACGGTCGGCACGCAAGTCCTCGTCGCGGAAGCAGCGCGCGATCTGGAAATACTTGTCGAAGCCGGAGACCATCAGCAACTGCTTGAAGATCTGCGGCGACTGCGGGAGCGCGTAGAACTGTCCGGGAAACACGCGGCTCGGGACCAAGTAATCGCGGGCGCCTTCGGGCGTCGAGCGGCCGAGGAATGGAGTTTCGATTTCGAGGAAGCCTTGATCGATCAAAACTTTGCGAATTTCAAACGTGATTTTCGAGCGCAGGATAATGTTGCGCTGCATTTGCGGGCGGCGCAGATCCACGTAGCGGTACTTGAGGCGCGCGTCTTCCTTCACGTCCACGTTTTCGTCCATGGGGAAGGGCGGCGTCTTCGAGGTGTTGAGGATGTGCAGCTTCTCGCACACGATCTCGACTCCGCCGGTGGGGATGGCGGGGTTGATGGTGTCCTTCGAGCGCAGGTCGACGAGGCCTTCGACGGCGATGACGTACTCAGGTCCCAGCATGTCAGCCTTGGCGTGCACGGCGGGGTCACCATCGGCACGGAAGACGATTTGCGTCACGCCTTCGCGGTCGCGCAGGTGGAGGAAGAGCACGCCGCCCAAGTCGCGGCGGCGGTGGACCCAGCCCATGACGATAGCGCGTTTGCCTGCGTCGGCGGCGCGGAGTTCTCCGCAGTGGTGAGTGCGGCGAAGCTCGCCGAGAAAGTCGAGAGGTACTTGTTCCATGTTGAAGAAGCCCGGTTTCTTTGGATGCGCGGTGCGGACCGGGCGAGAAAGCGGGTAAGAACTATTATTGCAGAGGGTGGGGCAGGTACGCTGCTGTTGCGGCGAGCGTGGAAGTCCGCCTACGAGGTAAACACCGTGAACTGTGGGTCACTCGATGGATAGCGTCAAGGTGCCAAGGACACCAGTGACAACATCGCGAACCAGCAGCCGAAGCGAGTTCGCGGTGGGAGGCCGCGACAAGGCGGCGGTGATGCTGAGGCCGTCGGTGAGGGCCTTTTGGTAGGCGTCTCCTGCCAGCGGCAGATTCATTGTTTGCAGGAGATATTGGGCTGCGCCAGTCCCAACGTCATCCGGCGCAATGAAACGCACCGCCAAATCTAGGCGAACTTGCCACCCTTCCCCGAGAGGCGTAAGCGTGATGAGCGACGTGGGAACCTGAATATTCAAACGGACCGAATCACCAATTGGGCGGGCGCTCCCTGCAATCGGCAGTTCCGTGATGTCGAGGGGGCGAGTGAAGGCCTCGCCCATCCGCTTGGCTGTATCCTCGGGCGGAGTGGGTTTCTCGACCGTGAAGGAGTCCGCATAACGCAAAGTCACGCCCTTCCGCGCCACTCGAACGCGGATTGTATGTTTGCCAGGCTTCGGTGCCTCGGGCACCGTGTAACCGAGAGTGTAGGACGTAGCACCGTCGTCGAGGATTTCGCGCATCACGGCATCCAAATCGTTGCGCCCAGTGTAGGCGTGGCCTCCCGTGAGGCTCGCCTCTTTGCTGAGTTGCTGTATCTTCTTTTCGTCCGCCCGCTGGATGGCCGCTGCTATAAGGCTTGGGACGGCTTTGGATTGCGCAAGATCCAAAGGGTTGCCGCTCGTGAGCCCGCGTGAATCCACCGGATAGACAGCAAGTCCGGGCGTCTGCGGACTCCAATTCTCACCGAAACGTGAAGACAGCCAAATCAAATTCTTACGACCCGGGATGCCTGCCATGCGTTGTTGAATCTGTTTCAGGGAGGCTTGAGTGATTGCGGCTCGTGTCCGTAGATCTAACCTGGCGATCTCTTCGGTAGCCCGAGTGGCCGGCCCGAAGGCCCCCAAATCTGGAGGGGTGTCCGCGTTGCCTCTCATTCTGCGGACAGCTTCGGCAAGGATCGCCGGGTCAGAACTGAAGTCGTGGACAACCCGCAGACCCCGCTCAATCACATAGATTGCGACGAGATCGTTGGGCTGAACGGTAGATAACATCCGTGTCAGTTTTTGAGACGCGTACGCACGGTCCGGCAGATCCGTGTTGAGCCAATCAAGGAGAATCACGGTATGCGCGCCTGTCACTGCGGGCGTGTTGGCAACAACGGGGCTACTTGAGACAGTTCTAAATGATACCGGCTCGGGCCCTTGGGGAAGGAACAGTTTGATCTCCCGGCGCTTTCCGTCTTCGTAGATTTCGAAATCGTCTCTCGTGAGGTCCAACACGGGGCCATCCTTAGTGGAGGCGATCAGGTTGACTTCCTTCAGCCGCACGTCGGAGCGGAAAACAGAACTCGAGTCTTGCGCCATCAAGAATGAGGGGGCCACGAGTAGGAAGCTGAGGCCACGGCGATAAAGATGTGAACGTCTCATGGCATCCTCCGGTAGACCTTCACTCTCTACCAACCAACTCGAGTTCCGTGTCAATCAATTCCTTTAGGGCAGCAGCTGACCTTGCCCCTGTGAACAGTCTCCCGTTGATCAAAAAGCTTGGAGTAGCCGAAATCCCTAACGCCAGTCCTTCTGCAAAATCACGAGCGACGCTGGTGGCCGGCGACTGCTTCCGTAGGCACGCTTCAAACACCGGCAAGTCCAAATCGGCTCGCACCGCGATTTCTTTGAACGCAGCCGCCGCCAATAGTCGTTGCTCGGCAAAGAGGCGATCATGCATGTCCCAAAACTTACCTTGCTCCGCCGCGCAAACAGAGGCCTGCGCAGCCTTCTCCGCTTGCGGGTGAATCGGAAGTGGGAAGTGCTTGTAAGTGAGTCTAACTTTGTCCTCGTACACCCTTAGAACTTCATTGAGAGTCATGGAGAATGAACCGCAAAAGGGGCATTGAAAGTCGGAAAATTCGACGATGTCCACCGGGGCCTTCAAGGGGCCCACAGACTCACCCTTGAATATCTGCCCCGTAACTCTAGGTGCTGGCAGCAAGATCTTCACGTCGTGCTCTTGGCGCAGTGCAATCAAGTACTCGGCGCGGCGCGTGGCCGCTCGCCGGCGCGCCAAATCGGACATCACGCTCTCAAGCGACGCTTCTGAAAAGTCCCGTTTCCCCGCGTTTTCCAATACCGCTCTAGCCTCTGCTTCTGACACCTTAGGAATCTTTCCGGTAACCTCCCGCTGAATCAAGTCCTTTACGGTGATGTTTTGGTGCTTGGCCTCGGCTGCCAACAAACGGTTTTCAATCGCCTCGTCTAAAATCGCCACTTCCGCAGCATACAGGTCTGACTTTAGGCGGAGCAGTTGATTTGCTGTAAAGGTGTCGAACTCCGTTCGCAAGAGAGGCACGCCGTCGATCCAGGCGACCGCAGGAACGTTTGGCTGCGCCAAGGAAAAACAAGATGCAGCGAGCAGCAACATCGGCAACATTCGCTTCTTGATCATAAGCGTCCTTGCTCCTGAGTGGGCGGGTGGCCGCCCACTCGGTAGTAGTCAAAACCTATCCTTCTGCTGCCAGGGCATCGCAAACGGCGATTTCGGCGATGAACCAAAGATCGCAGATTGGGTCGTAACCAGTCCAAAACTCACAAAACTGACGGAAAAGAATTGCGGCATTGAGGCAATATGCGGCCTCTTGGTGTAACGAGTCTTCGGTGGAGGACTCCGTTGTCGAAACAGGTCTTCCAGCCGAGACACCCTTGAACCTCGCCATTTGACGATCCATGTATTCCAACAACTCGTCCATCGTTTTGAACTCCGGAACGTCTCCCGGGACGGCCTCTCCCGCGGCGTCTCCGCCAGAGATTTCGATGCTGGGTTCAGCCACGGGCGCGGGGCTGGAACCAGCAAACGTCGGAGCGGCAAAGAGCAAGGCCGCAAGCGACACTTGAATGATTGTGTTACGCATTTCAGTTCTCCTTTTCGGTGTCGTCACGAATGACGCGGGATGATCGTAACCCGACTTGAGGAATTGTGTATGCCGCACTTTCCGCTATTTCCGAGAAACCCGGCAAGCAATTGACACCGTTCATGAAATTCTCCCGTTCATTCCGAATTCCGATGAAAGTTGATTGCGACAGATGAGCGTTTCGATGTAACCTGCGCGGAATCGCCACTGCCTGCCCACGCGTACGCCAGTAAGCGCGGAACACTCTGCCCAAAGCCGTACTGTGCGGGGCGAGATACGCAACACTTGGGCTACCTCAGCAGTGGTTAGCAGCTTAGTTGAAGAACTGGGGGGGGGGCACGGCATCCTCCGATCTCCTTGAAATACGCACCCCGACTATACTCCGAATCCAGAATCGATGCAACGGCTTTTTGTTCTTTCTCGGACGGTTTTCCCCACCAGGAAAAGCTGGGGGCTTTCAATCTTTTAGCTAGCTGGAAAACGTGAGTGGTAATGCGGGGGCGTTAGCTAGAGTTTTGGATTTCCAGCCCGGATACGTCCCGCAAGTTCGGAGCGGGTGACTTTCGTTTGCTCTTGTTTGGCCATGTCCTTTAGAGAGTAGGAACCAGTGGAGACTTCGTCGTCGCCGATGATGAGCGCGTAGCGGGCGCCGGTTTTGCTGGCGACTTCTAGGGCGCGCTTCAATTTTTTGTCGGTGGAGCGTTCGACGGAGATGCCTTGGGCGCGGAGTTCGGCGCAGAGTTCGCCGGCGTGCATGTCGGCGGCGTCGCCCATGGTGGCTACGAAGACGTCCACGGTGTTCTGTTGTTGATCGCCTTGGACGGACATCACCAAGCGGTCTTCGCCGATGGAGAAGCCGATGCCGGGGGCGGCTACTCGGGAGCCTAGGGATTCGGCGAGACCGTCATAGCGACCGCCGCCTAAGACGGAGTTTTGGGCTCCGAGTGAACCGTGCGTGATCTCGAATGTGGTGCGCATGTAGTAGTCGAGGCCGCGGACTAGGCGGGGGCGGACTTCGTAGGCGATGTTGCGGTTGTCCAGGTGGGCTCGGACGGCGGTGAAGTGGTCGCTGCACGCTTGGCAGAGATGATCGAGGATCGACGGGAGGGCGTTGATGGTATCTTGATCCTCGGGAATCTTGCAGTCCAGGACGCGCAGGGGGTTCGTTGTGGCGCGGCGTTGGCAATCGGTGCAAAGAGTGGATGCCACCCCGGCCAACTTTTCACGCAAAGCCGCTAAGAACGCCAAGCGGCAGGAGCCACAGCCTACGGAGTTGATGATTAGGTGGAAGCCCTCGAGGCCGGTCAAGCGCAGTAGGTCGACTACCATTTCGATGACTTCGGCGTCGACGATGGGGGATTCGGAACCGATGGCCTCCGCGCCGATTTGGTAGAACTGACGGTAGCGGCCTTTTTGCGGGCGCTCGCGGCGGAACATCGGGCCGATGTAGTAGAGCTTCTTCACGCCCGGGATTTGATCGAGGCGGTGTTCGATGAACGCGCGCATGACAGACGCCGTGTTTTCGGGGCGCAGGGTCAGCGATGTTTCGTCCTTGTCGGTCCACGTGTACATCTCTTTGCCGACGATGTCCGTATCTTCGCCGACGCCTCGGGCGAAGAGGGCGGTCTCTTCAAAGATGGGCGTGCGGATTTCCTGATAGTTGAAGGTGCGGAAGACTTCGCGCGCGACGGCCTCGACCTTGTTCCACACGGCGCTGTCGGGTGGGAGAATGTCGCGGGTGCCTTTGACTGCTTTGACTGGATTCACTGCTATTCCTTATAGAGCGCCGAGCGCGAGACGTAGCCATCGACGCCCTTGGAGAAGCGGGCTTTTTCTTCTTCGCTGACGGCTCGGCGGGGCTTGGCAGGGGCTCCCATGACGAGCGTGTCGGCGGGGACTTGCATACCTTCGGGGACGAGCGCTCCGGCGGCGACGACTGCTCCTGCGCCGATGCGTGCGCCGTTGAGGACGATGGAGCCGATGCCGATGAGCGCTCCTTCTTCGACGATGCAGCCATGCAGGACTGCGGCGTGTCCAACTGTAACGCGGTTGCCGATTTGAAGCGGGAAGCCTTTGTCGGTGTGGAGGATCGCGCCTTCCTGTACGCTGGTTTCGTCGCCAATCGTGATGGGTTCGATGTCGCCGCGCAGGGTGGCTGTGGGCCAGATGCTCGCGCGTTCTCCGACGCTCACGTCACCGATGAGGTGCGCGCCAGGGTCAACGTAGGCGGATGCAGCGATCCGGGGGGTGATGCCACGCAAGGTGCGAATCATGGAAGTGGGGTAGCTTTCATGCTAACAAAGCCTCACGCAAAGGCGCAAAGAATCGCAAAGTTCCGTCAACTTCGATCCGACCAATTCAGGATCGCCGCCCGCGCTCGCAGATGCGGCAAGATATTCTGCTCGAAACGAGTCTGCCAGATAGGGCTGTTGGAATAGACGACCAAGCAGTCGCGACCGCGCGTGCACCAGAAGGCCCAGATGGCGAGGGTGAGAATGCCCCGGTATACGAAATGAAGAATCAGCAAGGTGGCAACAAGCGGTACCAAGAGTGGACTTAAGAGAAGAAAGAACAGGCATGGGGCCACCTTGTGGGCGAGACCTTTTGGAAAGCTCTGTCGATGGCGCTTCATTGAACGGAGCTAGCCGAAAATTCGGCGGCCCAATTCATCGCCCATGCGATCTACCGAGGGCTAGGTTTGCTTTGGCCCGGAGCTCCATGCCGGCGAACTCTGCGCGGGCGAGTTTGGGAAATGCGGCGGCGCCGATCATGGCGCGTTGTCGCAGCGTGGCCGTGGGCCAAATGCTGGTGGGCTACTTCTTCGTCGGCATTCCGTTTTGCGAGGCGCAGATGGGGGCAATCGTCAGCGGCCAGGTAGTCGATCCCGCAGGTGCTGCAATGTCGGCCTTACCGCTGGTGATCGTTGTCGGGCGTTGGGGCGCTTCCATGAAGTATAGGAGATGCGTGGATCGTCTGCCGGCTCCCTTACGGTCGTTGCTCAGTGCCGCCACTGAAACGGTGCAGTCGCTGAAGCGGTGCACCAGGCTTGCGAGCGCTAGTTCAAGAAGTACTTGTAGTAGAGCGAATCGCGCTGCTTGGGAACGAAGCCCGCGTCGCGGATCAGGCGGCGGAGCTCTTCTTCACTGGCTTGATGATGCGTGCCGGCGGCGCTGACGACGTTCTCTTCAATCATGATGCTGCCCACGTCATTGCCGCCGAACTTGAGGCCTACCTGGCACGTCTTCAGGCCGGGGGTGACCCAGCTCGACTGGATGTTGAGAATGTTCTCCAGATAGATCCGTGACAGCGCCAGCATCTTCAGGTACTCGACTGATGTTGCTTCTTCCTTGACGAATCGGCCCAGAGATGTGAGTTCGCGCTGGAAGGCCCACGGGATGAAGGCGGTGAAACCGCCGGTGTCCTCTTGGATCTGGCGCACGATGTCGAAGTGGTTCATGCGCTGCTCGATGGTTTCGCCGGTGCCGAACATCATTGTCGCCGTCGAGCGCATGCCGAGCGCGTGACACGTCCGATGCACATCGATCCAATCCTGGGTACCGCACTTCAGGCGGCTGATGCGGTGGCGGACGTCTTCGTCGAGGATCTCAGCGCCGCCGCCCGGCAGGGAATCTAGGCCGGCGTCGCGCAGGCGGGCGAGCGTGTCATGCAGGCTGAGGCCGCTCACTTCGGCGATGTTGACGATCTCCGGCGCGGAGAAGCAATGGCACCAGATATCAAAGCGCTTCTTGATGTTGCGCAGCAGGTCTTCGTACCACTCGATCTTGAGGTCAGGGTGCAGGCCGCCCTGCATCAGGATGCCGGTACCGCCCAGGTCGATGGTTTCCTGAATCTTGGCGAAGATGGTTTCCTGCGGCAGGATGTAGCCTTCCTTGTGGCCCATGGGGCGGTAGAAGGCGCAGAAGGAACAGTATTCGGTGCAGAAGTTGGTGTAGTTGATGTTGCGATCAATGATGTAGCTGACGACGTTGTCCGGGTGCAACTTGCGGCGGACGGCGTCGGCGGCCATGCCTAGCCCTAAGAGGTCGTCGGATTGAAAAATGTCGATGGCTTCTGCGCGGGAAATCATGCTTCTCAAATGGTAGCGCGATCCAGCGCCAACGCGAGGTGCAGGTAACGGCGCATGCCTTCGTAGTCGCGCTGGCCGAGTTCGAAGACGATGTGTTTGGTCAGGTAGGCGCGGGTGAGTTCTTCGCTGGTGCCACGGATGGGGGATTGTTCGCGGACGATGTCGTCCATGTGGTCCAGGCCGTAGCGCAAGGAGTCACGGAAGGCCCGTTCGTTGCGCGGGGTGATGAGTTGCTTGCGGGCGCTCCACACGGCGAAGACCATGGGGAGGCCGGTCAGGTTGACCCATTCGGCTCCCAGGTCCAGGCAATGGTAGGGGATGTTGGCGGGGTCGATGTGGAGAGCCGGGTCGCCGATGATGAGCGCGGCGTCGGCCTGGGCGAGCATCGTGTTCATGTCCGCGGGCATCGACACGGTTTTGGGCGTGGCACCGAAGCGCTCCGCGAGAATCACGCGGGAGAGCATGACGGAAGTGCGCGAGCCGGCGTCGACTGCGAGCGTCTGGATTTGCGCGTAGGGGACTTTCGAGATCAGCAGAATGGTGCGCACGGGTCCATGGCAGGCGATGCCGGTGCCGGGAAAGTATTCGAGCTTCTGGCGGGCCATTTCGATCACGGGCAGAATGCCGATATCGGCCTGACCGTCCGCCATCTGCTGCGCGCACAGCGACGGTAGAGCGAAGCGCAGGTCAAAGACGGGGCGCAGTTCGGGCGAGTGGGTGAAGCCCCAGACAAGCGGAATCGTGTTGAGATAGCTGACAGCGCAGACGCGGGGTTGTGAGGGTTGCAACCTTGTATTTTACCCTAGGACAGCTCTTCCAGATCCACCAGATCCTTGAGCCTGCCCCCAGCCTGCTTGTTTTTCTTCAAGTCCGGCAGCGAGATCATGGGGATCGCAAGTCCGTCATCATCGAGAATCACCTTCCGGGTCGTCGGCATTCATCACCTGCCGGGTTAGTTCCAGGGCTTCGAGCCGTTCGTACATGGTCGTGGTTTCCAGTACTCTTTGGCGTCCGAAGGAGTAGCAGTCGTGACCACGGAGAGCGACGCGCGATCCATACGGAGTTCGTATCGATGAGGGTCATGCTGTTAGATTGCAGCAGTTGCAACCTTGAATTTCGGGACCCGAACTGAGCAATAATAGCCGGATGCTGCTGACGCCCGCTGACGTTCAGAGACTGCTTTGGGGCAAGATCAAGCCCGTTCCGTTGCCGTTCAGCTACCGCGCTCGGACGAGGCCGCGGAGGAATTGCTAGGTGAGATCTGTGTTGCTTCGGGCTTGACGACGCCGCTTCAAGTAAGCGGGGACCCCCAGTAGCAACACGCCCACGCCACCCAGCAACCCGGCGGATGGTTCAGGATTGGTGACGATGCGCATGCTGAACGTATCTTTCTCAGCGAGCGGCAGATCGTACATGTTGAGCCGGATGGAGTTGGCGGTAAACGTCAGGCGGCTGGCGTCCAGGCCTACGATGGTGGAGGTGAGAATGACGTCGACGATGTCGTTTCCGGGGTTCACGTCCAGGAATTCGAAGACATTCGGGTCAGTTGCGTTGAAGTGCCCCACGCCGCCGTTTTGCACGTAGTTGTAGGTGATGGTGAAGTCGTCGAAGTCGATGAACTGATCAGGAGCGGTAAGGAAGCTGCAGATATTCGCGTTGCCGCTTCCACCGCCGGTGCATTGCACCTCCGTGCCTGCGTCGACGGTGATGAGGTCTGTGGTGGTGGTGCCGTCAAGGTGGTAGTTCAGCGTGACATTAGTCCCGATGAGACCCGCGTTTGCAGTGAGCGCCGACGCCGCGAACAAAATGGTGAGCAAATGTGACCGTTTCAAGAGATCCTCCGATCTGTCTCAGCTTACCCGGCGAAGTTGAAAGCGGCATCGCCAAGGAGGTCTAGTATCCGGCCCTGGCGGGCTGTAACCAAGGTTCTAAGGTGTCGCGCTAGAATGGAAGTTCCCATGCGACTGTTCGCTCTTCCCGCGGCTGCGTTTTTCCTGCTAACTGGTTGTGGAGGCTCGGCTGGAGCCAATGTGGCGGCCACGGTCAACGGCCGCGCTATCACCTATGAGGAACTGGACAAGCAGTTTCAGGCGGCGCAGTTCGGCAATCCCGGGGAAAAACCCAGTGACGATCAGGTCTTGATCCAGCGGATGGAGATCCTGCGCTCAATGATCGATAACGAAATCATGCTGCAGCGGGCGGAGCGGGAAGGGCTGCTGGCGGTGGATTCCGATGTAGAGGCCCGCTTCAGCGAAATGCGCACGCCCTACACGGCGGAGGAATTCCAGAAGCAGTTGGACGACCGCCATCTGACGGCCGAAGAACTGAAGTCGCAGCTGCGCAAGGATCTAAGCGCGCAGAAGCTGCTGAACAAGGAAACTACCGCCAAGATCAGCATCGCCGACAAGGACATTACCGATTTCTACGAAGGCAACAAGGCTAGCTTCAACCGGGCGGAGCCGCAATTGCAGCTGGCGCAGATTCTGGTGACGCCCACTGCTGATCAAAATGTCCGCAATCTGAAAGGCGACAACGCGCTGGATGAGGCGTCGGCCAAGAAGAAGGTGACGAATCTGGAGGCGCGGCTGCGGCAGGGGGAAGACTTCAGCCAGTTGGCGCAGAATTATTCGGAGGACCCGGAATCCGCTGCGGCTGGCGGCAATCTTGGCTTTATTCCGGAGTCGGCGCTGGATCAGGCGAACGTGGACCTGCGGCGGACCATCCTGGCGCTGCGTCCGGGACAAGTTACCCCGGCCATGAAAACCAACGAAGGCTACCGCCTGCTGAAGCTGATTACGCGCGAACCGGCGGGCCAGCGCGGCTTGAACGATCCCAACGTGCAGCAGACCATTCGCGAGACATTGATCACGCGCAAGGAGCAGCTGCTGCGGTCCGCTTTCTATGAAGTCGCGCGCAATGACGCGGACGTGGTGAACTACTTCGCGCAAAGTGTTGTGGCCGGCAGCACAGCGGCCGCAGCCGCAAATGCGCCGAAGGAAGCGCCCGCAGCGAAGTAGCTCCGCTACACTAAAAGCAGGATGTTCCCAGAGTCGTTCCAAATCGGACCCATCAACTTGCAACCCGCCACGGTGCTGGCGCCGATGGTTGGCGTCACCGATACCGTATTCCGGCGTTTGATCCGGGCGCAGTCCGGGTGCGGGCTCATCATGACGGAGTTCACCAGTTCGCACGGCATTGTGGCCACGGCCAAGCAGACTGCGCGCACGGGAAAACCCACCCGTACGTTCCGCTACCTGTATTTTGATCCGGAAGAGCATCCCATCTCGGCGCAGTTGTTCGGTGCCGATCCGGACGTGATGGCGGACGCGGCGCGTTATTGCGAAGACCAGGGCTTCGATATCGTCGACATCAATTTCGGCTGCCCGGTGAAGAAAGTTGTGCGCTGCAATGGCGGATCTGGGCTGCTGCGGGATTTGCCGCTGGTGGAGGAGCTGCTGCGCAAGGTCCGCGGGGCGATCAAGATCCCGCTGACCATGAAGTTCCGCGCTGGCTGGAGCGACCGGGAACTGGTCCACGTGCAGATGGCGAAGCTGGCTGAGGACTGCGGCGTGGCGGCGGTGGCGCTGCATCCGCGCACGCGTGAGCAAGGTTACGCGGGCCGCGCCGATTGGACGCGCATCGCCGATGTGAAGGCGGCGGTGAAGATTCCGGTGATCGGCAACGGTGACATCGTGACGCCGCAGGACGCGGTCCGCATGGTGAAGGAAACTGGCTGTGACGCGGTGATGATCGGGCGGACGGCTTCCTCAAATCCGTGGATCTTCAAGCAGATTGAGAGCTATGTAAAGACGGGTGGCTACGATGTCCCCTCAGAGCAGGACCGCTACGACATCATGCGCTTGTACTATTCGATGCTGGTGAATCGCGGCACGGCGGATGGGGTGGGGAAAATGAAGCAGTTCGCCACCTACTTCACTCACGGGGTCCGCAACGGCGCAAAATTGCGCGCGCAAATCTACACTTTGCATGAAGCGCAGCCTATTCTTGACGCGGTGGACCGGTTCTTTGAAGAGGAACTTCGGGAGACTTTACTTACCGTCTAGTATCCGGCCGGTGCGATGGTCACGCGAGGCGGATGCCAGGTCACCGAGGGCGCGGAACGACTGCGAGCGGGCAAAGTAAGCCTGCGCGCTGCCGGGTTCGGCACTGATCAGGCGGCTGAAGTCCTCAATGGCTTTTTCGTGTTGCCCCAGCAGCTGATAGGTAGCTCCGCGCTGATAGATGTTGTCCATGGTCGGCAGGAGTTCCACGGCCTGCTCGAAATCCCTGAGCGACTTGTCTGGATCTCCCATTGCGCGAACGGCGCTGCCCCGTAGGTTGTAGGCGGCGGGCAGCTTGGGGTCGAGCTCGATGGCGCGAGTGAAGTCGGCAAGAGCTTCCTGCCACTCCTGAAGGGCGACGTGCGCGGAGCCTCGGTCGAGGTAGGCCTGGGGATCGCGGGGCCGCAGTTCCAGCGCTGTTGTGAAGTCAGGCAACGCTACCAGCGTCCTGCCCAGGGCCAGGTTCGCCCGGGCGCGCATCGTGTAGGCCTCGGCGTAGTCGGATTTGAGCGAGATGGCCCGGTCAAAGGAGACGATGGCTTGGGAGTAGCGGGCGGTGCGCAGCAGGCGTTCGCCGGCGTCAAACGCTTCCAGCGCGTGGATCGGATCCACGTTGCGTTTGTAGACCCAAGCCGAAAGCGCCACTACCAGCACGATGGCGGTTACGACCAGGATCTTGGCGCGGCGGGGGCCTTTGGCGTGTTCGGAGGCGCTTACCGGCACCAAATTCCACGGTTGTGCCGTCTCGCCGGCATCTGCTGCTTCCACCGGCGGGGGCGCGGTTTCCGGCGCGGGGGATGTTTCGAATTGGTTCTCTTCAGCCACTGTCTCTATGATAGAAGATGCTCACATGAAACGTATTCAAATCATTACTGACGGCGCCTGCGTGGGAAACCCCGGACCTGGCGGCTGGGCCTGCATCCTGCGCTACAACGGCCAAGCCAAGGAACTCTTCGGGGCGGTTCCGCAGACAACCAATAATCGGATGGAATTGACCGCTGCGATAGAGGGCCTCAAACAGCTCAAGGAGACCTGCGAGGTGGAGGTGGTGACCGACTCAGAGTACGTGAAGAACGGAATCACCAAGTGGATTCTGGGCTGGAAGCGCAACGGCTGGCTCACCGCCGCCAAGAAGCCCGTGATCAACAAAGACCTGTGGGTGGAGCTGGACGATCTCTCCCGGCCCCACCGCATCGAATGGACGTGGACCAAGGGCCATGCCGACCACGCCGACAACAATCGCTGCGATGAGTTGGCGACGCGGGCGGCTCGGGGCAGGTAGAGGTAGGGCAGGCGCTTCTGCCTGCCAGACTGCTAGTGCTTTGACCACGCGATTGTGCGCGGCGACGATTCAGTTTGCCGTCTAACATGGACCACAAGCACCGCCCGTTCGTCTCCAGTCAGGTGGAAGGTCTCCGGCTCTTCTCCGTTGGGCAGCGGCAAGTACAGGCTGTGCGAGCCCACGCCCAGATGGGGAACGTAGGCGACGCCGTCTGAACCGGTTCGGGCCGTTCGGGGTTGCCCCTGTTCGGGTTGGATACGCAGGTCGAGATGCGGAACGGGACTGCCGTGTTCATCAAGCACCACCATGATGTCCGTGTCCACGCTTGCCAGACGGTGGAGATAGGCAACGAACCCGGGGAATTCCTTTTCGGTGACACTCACCAATGTGCCAACCACGAGGACCAGCACCGTTACGTCATGCAGGATGTGCGTGAGACTCTCCAACGCGGAGCGGTCAGGGGACGGCGGCGGATAGTAGCTGAGCATATTGACTCCTCACTTCTGGTGCCGGGGTGGAAGGGAGACGGAAACCGAAGTGGGGACGACCTCCACCAAAAGCCAGCGCGAACCTGCTTTGCCCGCGTCAGCAACCGGGACGAGGCGCAGTGACTTCCCGTCCTGAATGAGGATCAACGGGTCCGGTGCCGAGGCACCGGCAAAGGAAGGTCCGGCGCGGTAGGTGAGCGTCAGGTAGGCCAGAACCGCCACTATGAATGCGCGCGACAGCAAAATACTCACCACCGCAGGCGCGAACCGATTCAGAAAGAGTCGCATAAGCTTCATTTTCCGAGGTTTAGGCCGAAATACAAGGCTTACTTTCCTTACTTCCGCTGACTTCTGATAGACTATGAACTTCCTTGGTGGAGGCGCCGATTCTGGCCCGCGGCGAGAGGAGTAGATAGCACGGGATGTCTAAGGGACTGGCAAGACTGGACTTGCTTCGACGGGATCCGGAGCCTGCGCTGGACGGTCGAACGGCGCGGATGCTCGAGGTTTTGTTTGAGGGGAATTCCCGCGAAGTGTCGCACGCTGCCATCCGCAAGGCTGTCCAAGTCCGGGCGAGCGGCGCAGCCGAAGTTGAAGACGCCGTTTGGACCCAAGCCCCGAAGCACCGCCTAAAACTCTGGCTTGCCGCGCAGCACGGCCTGGAGGCACACGTTGACAAGATTCTCTGCGCAACCCCCGGCGGCTATAGGCTGGATCAGCAAGCGCTCGTGGAAGTCCGGCCGGATCTTGCGGTCGCGGCTCCGAAACGCCCCGGTGTTCCGGGGCTATTTGCGGCCCCGGTGGAGCCAATGCAAGTACCAGCGCTCATCGCCATTCTGGGTTACGACTCATGCGTTTTTGTTGACGGCTGCCGGGACCAGATCGCTAGGTTTCTTGCTGCTGGTGCAAGTGTGCAAATCCACGTGGAGCTTGCGGCGCTGGACCACGCGGCGCGCTTGGCGCGAAGTTGGGGATTGCCAGCACCCACGTTTGTAGTTCGAAAGAACCACACGGGTCTCGGATGTTGGGTGTTGCGCCAGGGTTGGCTAGCCCGCCAGAAGGAAGCCTTTACGATTGATCTAGGACGTCCGGGCCTGCGGGGTCCAGCTCCTGACCCTGTGGCCAAACGCTGGACCAAATACGGGAGGGTAGCGGAAGAGATCGAGCGCCTGCGCGGCCTCTGGATGCTTCCTGAGGCAAGAACCACGGGTCGCTTCGTGATTTCCGACGACTTCGCCGACGCAGCTGTGGATGGCGTGGTCCGCCAGATCCAGCGCCTACTCCCAAGCGCGCCGCCGGGAAAAAAGCCGCAGTCGGTTCCCGTGCCGGTGGCGAAAGACGGATTGGGTTCTACAAAAGTTGCCGAATAGCGGGTGACGCGGGTGAAACGCAGGCGAAACCGCCTGCGCTACCTCTGGTCTAGAACTGCAACCGAGCTACGATCGTCCCCTGCCGAGGCAGGCTGGCCGTACCGCCGGTGTTGATGAAGCCGAAGCCGTTGGTGTAAACGCCAAGCGCGTTTCTGGCCGGAGCCGTTGTCGCGTTGGCCGAGCTCGGGTTGTTCATTTGCGTGCGGTTGAAGACGTTGCTGAACTCGGCGCGCACGTTGAAGGTGATGCTCTCCTTGATGCGGAAGGTGCGGCCCACGTTGAAGCTTTCGGTGGGACGGCGCTGGAGGCGGTAGTCGTCGTAGTAGGCCGCTGAGCCGCCGAACTGGCCGGCCGGGGGATCCACCCACGCCGCCGGATTCAGGTAGAGCGTTCGGGCTGGATCGGTGTTGTGGTCGTTGAGATCGGCCAGGAATACCGACTGGCCGGAGACGCGGTTCGCGTAGCTGTTGCCGCGGAAGAGTAAGCCGCTCAAGTTGGTGTTCGCGGCAGGCACGCGCAGAGGTTGCCCGCTGCGGTAGGCGAGGAAGCTGCCGAAGGTCCAATCGCGCACGGCGTTGGAAAGCCAGCGGTTGCCGCCGATTTTCGGGATCACATAGTTGATGGTGATTTGGCTGACCAGCGGCTGATTGTAGCCGGAGAGATATTTGTTGATGCCGCGGTTGAACACGTCATTGACCTGCTCGGCCGAGCCGCCAGAGACGATTCCGGTGGCGTTCTCCGCGCCATTGGTCAGGCTCTTCTGCCAGGTGAAGCTGTAGGTGAAGTCCAAGCCGTTGGAGTAGCGCTTGGTCACCGTCGACTGGAACGCGTTGTACCAAGTCGCGCCGAGCGGAGCGTACAGCGCGGGGATGTCTCCGAATTGCGGGAAGGGGCGCAGCGACTGCGCCAGGGTCAGCGTGGTGGGGAACTGAGAGTAGGGCAAGCCGAAGCCGCGATTGACCGCGTTCGCTGCGCGCACACCGCCACGCAGCAGGGCCTGGTCGGCTGCGCTGTTGATATCGAGACCGGCGCGCGCGACGGCTTCGTTTTTGATTGCGTTGTAGGTGGTTAAACCCGGTGCCTGCCACCATGCGCCGCGATTGCCGACGTAGCTGGCTTCGACGACCAGGTTGCGGAAGATTTCGCGTTGCAGGCCCACGGTCCACTGAGCTTGGCGAGCAGGGCGGCCGATGCCCGGATCAATCACGCCGTAGCCGCCGGGAGTTGCTCCAGGCGTGGTCGGGAAGAGTGCCGGGTTGAGATCCGGCCATGTGGCGATCTGGGTAGGCACGCCATCGCGCAAATTGAGAGACGGGATAAATTGGCCGGGAGAAGCGAAGGCACGGTCGTTGCCGAGCACGGTCAGGTTATTGAGCGCGGCGGTCTTGTTATAGACCACGCCGAAGCCACCGCGAAGAACGGTCTTTGCATTGATCTGGAAGGCGACGCCCAAGCGTGGGCCGAAGCCGTACGGATAGTTCTTGCCGAAGTTGCACTGGCAGCGGCCATCGAGGAAGCCGTCATAGATGGTCGCGCCCTGGCGGCCGATTAGGGGATTCACGGCGAGAGGCGAGAAGCTCGGCATGCGGCCTGCACCTTCACGAAGGTAGGTCTGGAAGTCGTAACGGATACCGTAGTCCAGGGTCAGTTTACGAGTCACTTTCCAAGTGTCCTGCGCGAAACCTGCGAAGGCTTTCTCGCGCATGTGCTGGTTGGTGTCGGGTCCAATCTGGTAGCTGTCGGTCGCGCCGAGCATGAAGCTGGCGTAGGGGAAGCCGACGGTCACGCCGCCCGCGATGGCTTGTCCGAACAGCGCGGGGTCTGAGGTGGAGTTGGCGGAGAAATTAAAGATTCCGCGTTGCGTTGATTGATTGCCGTAAGTGTAGTGCCCGATGATGCTCTCGCCGCCGAACTTGAAGGTGTGGTTGTCCTTAGTCCAGGTGAGGCTGATATTGCCGCTGGGCCGCCAGCTCTTGAAACCGGTGCCTGCGGTGGATTGACCCATGGCCGCCATGCCGCCGGTGTTGTTGGCTCCGGTGAGGCCGTTGAAGCGCGGGAAGATGCCGGTGTTCGGAAGGCCGCGGAGGTTGACCTTGGCGTTGTCGAAGTCGTTTCGGCCGGGCACGAACGACAGCGGTCCGCGTTGATTCACATAGCCGACTCCGATGTGCAGCAGCATGGTCGGGGTGAGCGAGTAGTCGTAGTTGATGCGGACCGTGTGGACCCAATCAAAGTTGCCGCGCGCCTGGGAAATGGGGTCGGGCAAGCCGTCGGCACCCAACACCACGGAGGTGTTCGACACGGTGCGGGTCAGCGAATAGAAACCGGAGATCTTGCCCTTGCTGCCCATGTTTTGGTCCAGCTTGAGTGACGTGATGTCCGTACGGCGATCCGCGTTGTAGGAAGGCAGGTAGTTCTGGAAGAGCGCGTTCGGGTCAGTCGGATTAGGCACCAGGTTCTGAATCGCCGAAGCCACTGGATCGAAGCGCGAAACCGGAATCAGGTTGCCCACGAATGCGGTGCGCGAGGTGCGCCCGTTCACTGTAGCCTGCGTGGCAGGGTCGAAGATGCTGCCTTCGCGATAGGTGACGCCGCCCACGGTGGCGTTGCGCGCGGTGAGGGCTTGTGCGAAGTTACCCACGCGGTAGCCGGCTGTGGGGACAGTGATGGGCGTGTTGTTGACGACAGCGGTTTCCTTGAACTGCTCGAAGTTGAAGAAGTAGAAGGTCTTGTCGTGGCCGTCGTAGACCTTCGGGATGTCCACCGGTCCGCCGAGCGTGAAACCGTAGTCATTGCGGCGGGCGCGGGGCTTGAGGTTGACGAACGGCGTGGAGGCGTTCAGTGCTTCGTTCACGAAGTAGTTGTAGGCGCTGCCGTGGTACTTATTGTTGCCGGACTTCATGGTCACCAGGAACACGCCGCCGCCTGCTTTGCCGAACTCGGCCGAGTAGTTGCTGGTCTGCACTTGAAACTCTTCGATGGAATCCACGCTGGGTTGATTCTGTGAAACGGCGTTGACCCAGGTGTAGTTCGTCGAGTCCTGTCCTTCGACGCGCACCGATTGCGTATTGCTGGGCGTGCCGTTCAAGCGGATCACGTTGTCGCCGACGAAGATGCCTCCAGGGACCAGCGCGGTCACGGCCAGAGGCTGCCGCACGCCGCTGTTGCTGGCGAACGCCGAGCCGATGCCGAGCACCGGGAGCTTGTTCAAAGTTGCCGCCGTGACGTTCTTCGATAGTTCACTGCTTTCGGTATTGAGCAGCGGGGCCTCCGCCGTCACCGTCACCGAATCCGTGGTGGCGCCGACTTCCAGTGGCACGTCGATGCGGTAGGTCTGCGAGGACTGCACAGAGAATCCATCGCGCACGAATCTCTTGAATCCGGGCGCGGTTACGTCGAGCTGGTAGCGGCCGACGGGAAGTTCGGTGAGGGTGTAGTTGCCTGTGGGCGTGCTCACGGCGATGTATTCGCCGCCCGTATCCAGATTGCGCGCATGCACCGGCGCATTCGCTACCACCGCTCCGGCAGGGTCGAAAACCGTGCCCGTTATTTGACTGCGGTCGCTCTGTGCGAAGGCAAAACCAGCCGCGAAGACGCATACTGCTAGAAACTTCATGGAACGCACAGACCCTCTTGTGTAGACTGACGCTCCAACGAGCATATGGCAGCCTGTGCAACGGGGTCAAGGCGCCATTTGGCAAATCGCCGGAGTTAGAATAGGACCGGGAGAGTCACCATGAAACTTGTACTTTGTCTGCTGACGGCCGCTCTCGTTTTCGGTGCCGATATTCCGGCGGGGTCGCATGTGCTGCTGCGCATGCAGAACAGCATCAATTCCCGGACCGCGAAGCCGGGCGACTTTGTCTACTTGCAGACCGCCACGCCGATTACGGCGGACGGCGGCGTTCTGGTGCCCGTCGGCAGCTACGTCCGCGGCGTGGTGGCTGAGGTGAATCGCGCGGGCAAGGTAAAGGGCCGCGCCCAACTCGGCATCGCGCTGGACACACTCACGCTGGCTACGGGCAAGGAATTCAAGTTCGGGGCGCGCGTCGCATCGATTGAAGGTGACGCGGGCGGGCAGGCCGTAATTGATCAGGAAAGCACCGTTCAGCAGGGTTCCGGTGTGGGCCGCGATGCGGCACAAGTGGCGTTCCTGACGGGCACGGGTACCTGGATCGGCGCATTGAGTTCGCGATACGGCAGCCGCGGTACTTCGGTGGGGAGAGGCATTGGCATTGGAGCGGGTGCGGGCGCGACGGTTAGGTTGGCCACCGCGCTGCTGACCCGCGGTCGCGATGTGGATCTGCGCCAGGGCTCGTCGCTTGACGTGATTTTTGATAAGCCCGTGCCGTTGCAATAGCTACAGAGTGAGGATGCGGTGGTCCCGGCAATCCGGCTTCACTTCCGCGTAGAGGCGGTCGATGAGGTCCAGGCCGTACTTCGCCAGGAACGGCAGAATAGAGTGCAAGCGTTCCTGTAAGTGGTCTTCCGGGTAGAGCAGTCCGCGCAAATAGGCGGCGTCCGCCGTCGCTCGAGCGTCGCGGCGGAGCGTTTCCCGCTCGGTCTTGCGGCGCAGCTTTTCGATTTGCCACAGCACCTTGGATCGGCTCTTCGCCATCGCTGCGGCTAGCGTGGGATCGAACGCCTGCAGCGATGTGCCCAGCTCATCCAAGCTCCGCGCGGTCTGCGACGCTGCGTGCGTGAACTCAGCTTCCAGAGCGGCGGGCACAAGTTGCTTTGCGATAGACGCCTGTAGCGCGTCTTTCTTTACCAGCACATCGGTCAACTTCAGCCCGAACTTCCGCAGCAACTTCTCCGAACGCGCGTCCAGAATCGTGAAGCACGCCCGAGGCAGCACCACCGGCATGCGTCCCAGTAGCTTTTCATACAGCACTGCGGACTGCGCGAAGTACGCCAGTTCGCCGGGCCCGCCCACGTAAGCCACCGTCGGCAGCATGAAGTCCTGCCACACGGGACGCAGCAGAGCGTTGGGGGAAACCTGCGCCGCGCGATCCGCCAGTGAGGCGCACTCGGCATCCTTCAGGCGCAGCATTTTACGCTCGCCATTTTCCAGCAGGAAGAAGAGTGAGGTTTTCTCTTCCACCAACACTTGGGAATGGTAGCCCGCGGCGGTCAACTCCTGACCTCGTGCAAGCAACGCGGCTTTCAACTCCGGGGCACGCTTCACTGCGTCGGCAAGCAGCGGCGCGCCCACGTTGCGGATCGCCGGGTCCAGTGGGTCTAGCACCAGCACGCCCACACGCTTGAGCAAATCTAAGACCAGTGATCGGAAACCCGCGCCCATCGTCGCACCCGGCTGGTAGGCTTGCTCCACAGCGTCCAACACGGCAGCGCTGTATTCAAATCCACTCAGTGCCGCCCGCAGCGCATGGATCGGAGGGTCCACAACATAGCCCCCCGCAGGCCTCTGGCCGCTAGCCGCTGCCTCCACCCCCACCCGAGCTGTGCGTCCGTCGCCATCGAACACCCAGGTATGGTTGACCTCGGCGAAGTCGTGGTCCTCAGTGGCCATCCAAAAGATGGGCACGGCGGAAATCCCGCGAGCCGTCAGATCCGCAGCCAGCTTCGCTGCCGTGAGCGCCTTATAGATGGTATACGCAGGACCGCCGAACAACCCGACCTGTTGCCCTGTTACAACAGCCACCGTACCCGGTTGCGCGAAGCGCGTGAGCAGCTCGCCCGGTGCGTTCTGCCCCGCAAGCGCAGCCGCCATCGCCGCGCGCCGGTCATCGGGATACCGGACGGCTGCCGCAGCCGCTGCATACGATGCCTGCTGAAAAGGATCGTGCGCATAGAACTTCGCCACGCGGGCGTAGTTGTACAGCAGATCGGCAAACAGCTTGGATGCGCCGGGCAGTTCGGTGTGCGGAATGCAGTCGCTCAAACCGTCCAAGCGTAACAAAAACACGGGTCTTCATGCTACAGTAGCCCCTGAGTGTCATCCCCCCGTATCGTCATGGAAAGTGAGGCGCAGGCCATCCTGCTTGCCTCCCAACGCATCGAAGCCGCCCTGCCTGCAGCTGTGCAATTGATCTGTTCCCGGCCTGGAAAACTGGTGCTGACCGGCATCGGCAAGTCCGGCCACCTCGCGCGCCACCTCGCCGCGACCCTGCAGAGCACCGGCTCGCCCGCCGTATTTCTGCACCCGACCGAGGCCAGTCACGGAGACGCCGGGGTGTGTCAGGCAGGCGATACGGTGGTGCTCATCTCCAAGAGCGGGTCCACCTCGGAGCTGCTGCAACTACTGCCGGCGCTGCGCCGCTTCGACGTCGCGCTCGTCGGGATTCTGGGCAACGTGAACTCGCCGCTCGCGCGCCAGATGAATGTTGTGCTGGATGCGACGGTGGCCCGCGAGTCCGATCCGGAAGGCTTCATGCCGTCTGCCAGCTCCGCCGTGGCTCTGGCGATCGGTCACGCTCTCGCCGTTGCGCTGATGCAGGCCCGCGGCTTCACGGCCAAAGACTTCGCGCACCTCCACGCCGGCGGGCAGCTTGGCCGCAGTCTTCGCCTGCGTGTGGAGGAAGTGATGCATAGTGATTTCGTCCGTGTGAGACCAGAGGATTCGCTCAAAGACGTAGTCATCGCGATGTCGCGCAGACCGCTAGGCGCTGCATGCGTATTGCGCCCCGATGGCGCGCTCACCGGCCTGGTCACCGACGGCGATGTCCGCCGGGCGTTTGAGGCCCATGACGACATCCGCGAATTGCAGGTTGCGCAGGTGATGACGAAGTTGCCGTTGACGATTGCGCCCAGCGCGTTGCTCAACGAGGCGCTGCTGGTGATGGAAGATCGTCCGTCACAGATTTCGGTGTTGCCGGTGGTGGATGGGGCGGGGAAATGCCTTGGGCTGCTCCGCCTGCACGATATCTACCGCCCGTCGGTTGCCGAAGATTAGTCTGAAATCGGCCCCTGATTCGCCGACAGCGCCGCCACCATGGATTCCTTCTTGCGTTCCGCGAACTCCACGGTGGATTCCAGGCCCATCGTATATACCACTGCACCAAGCGCTCCCATCACGCCCAACACGCCAAAAAATGCCAACTGGCTATCCAGCGCCCAGCGAGCCAAGTACGCCAGCGCCGCGGGAAGAAACACCAACGGGTAAAGGACCAACAGCAGCATCTGCGCGCCGCCTGCGCTACGTGTGCGCATGGAGGAGTCCGGGTCCGTCGGCCGGGCATTGCTGATCGACATATAGTTGCCCGCCGTCACCAGATACACCGTCACCACTGCGATCACCGCCGCCGTATCGGCGACAATGCCCGCGGTTACCGGGAATCCGAAAGCACTGCACAGCGCGACGGTGGTGATCTGTGAGAGCGCGATGCACGCCGCTGCCGCCAGGTTCTTCGCCATCAACACGCGCGACAGCGGGACCGGTGCCACGAAATACATCTGCGCGGCGCTGCGGTCAAAGCCGAAGATGTTCCAGATGCAGACCTCACCCAGCATCAGCAGCGTGTAGGCGCTGGCGGGGGTGAGGAAGCTGGGTCCCCAGGAGGGCGGGCCGTTGCCTCGCCTGAATGCTCCTGCCATCACCAGCCCGATGCCGCAACTCATCAGGAACAGCATGCGGAAGCGCGCGGCGCGCAGCAGGTAGCGGATTTCTTTTTCGAGCAACGCGCCCATGGGATCGGGCAACAGCTTGGAGGGCAGGCGGTAGAAGCGCTCAATCAGTCCGGGCTTGGACTCTTTGACTTCGCCGCTGCCTGCCGACTGCGCCGCCTCGGGGTCGAAGCGTAACGTCGTGCGGAATTGCCACAGCGCGAACACGCCGGCGAGTCCGCACCAGCCCGCCATGATTGCCGAGGCGAGCCAAGGGTCGTTGCCGGTAAACATACGTGCCGTGGCCACCCACGGGAGCCAAGGCACGTCGGCGCTGGGTTCAGTGTCCGAGAATTGCTTAGCCAGCCAGGGGCCCACACCGGTTCGCCCCAGCACGAACCGGGGAATGGTGATCAGCGCCACGAACAGCAGCGCCGTGATTTCGCGGATTCTCCGCCGCCCCAGCAGCCGCACGATGGCGTCCCGGAGTCCGAGCGCCAGTAGCATGTGGAAGGCCGCGAACGGCAGCACCGCCAGCGCCCGGAATCCGGACAACGCAGGATTGAAGAGCAGCCCCACCGCCGCGCCGCTGAGGATCAGCAGCATCTCCAGCGCAGCCGTTACGCGCAGCAGCACTTCGATGGTGAATAGCTGGCTCACAGGGATCGGGTAGATCTTGAGTTTCTGTAACTCCAGAGCCATGCCGCTGGCCGCCATCATCATGGGGATGAATTGCCAGTAGAGCGACATCAACAGCAATGTGGCCGCGATCTGGACGGTCAGTTCCACCACCTCCGCCCGAGCCATCAGAAACGCGGCGGCGAACCCCGCCACCAGCCACGCTCCATACCACAGCGCGCCCATGACATAGGAGAGCCACACCCATTTCCCGTGGCTGAAATTGCGGTAGCTGCGCCACTGTGCCCAGAGCACGGCGCGGGCCTGGTTGGCGGCCAGGTTCGTCACAACCATTCCAGACCTTCGTGCTGCCGCTCCACGCCCACCGCGCGCACAAACGCGTCTTCGAGCGACCCGGACCCCCGCAGGTCTTCGGTGGACCCTTCGGCCACAACCTTTCCGGCGTTGATGATCGCGATGTGGTCGCACAGCCGCTCCACCACTTCGAGCACGTGCGAGGTAAGAAAGATGGTCGCGCCGCGGCGGACTTGATCGGTCAGCAGGTCCTTCATCATGCGCGCGCCCACCGCATCCACGCCTTCGAACGGCTCGTCCATCAGGAATAGCTGCGGACGATGGATCAGCGAAGCCGCCATGGCGCAGCGCTTGCGCATGCCCTTGGAGTATTCCTTGATCATTTTGCGCGGGGCGGCGGAGAGTTCGAACAGGTCGAGCAGTTCCTTGGTGCGTTCGCGGGCGACCTGGCGGCTGAGGCCGTAGATGCGGCCTGTGAATTCCAAAAATTCGCCGCCGGTGAGATGGTCGAAGAGGAGGGAATCGTCGGGTACCAGGCCGATTTGTTGTTTGATTTCGAGCGACCGCTGCGGCATGGGGAGACCGAGGAGTTCGATGGTGCCTGCGGTGGGGGGCGCCAGACCCATCAGCATCTTGATGGTGGTGGTCTTGCCGGCTCCGTTGGGTCCGAGGAAGCCGAAAAAGGAACCGCGCGGGACGATGAGATTCAGTCCGTCGACAGCGGCTTTTGCGCCGGGGCCTTCACCGTAGACTTTGCGAAGGTCGCGAACCTGAAGGGCGGGGGTGGCCTCGGACATGTCCCCCTATGATAACGGAAGCCCCAATCTCTAAGAATGGGGCTAGCGCATGGGATTAGCAGGCGACCACCAGAGGCTGGGCCTTGGTCTGTACGCCTTGCCAGGCTTCGGCCAGAATCGCCAGCACCGCGCCTGCGTCGTCCAACGCTTTCTGTGATTGCTCCGCATTCGCGTCCAGCAGGCGCTGGCTCACGTAATTGTAGAGGTCTTCGAGATTGCGGCTGATCTCCCCACCTTGTTCATGGTTGAGGCACCCGCGCAGTTCATGCACGATCTCCCAGGCCTTCAGGATGTGCTTGGAACGGGCGGGGATGTCCCCGGCAGCCAGGGCAACCCCGGCCGCGGCCACGGCTTCCAGCGCCGCGCGATACATCATTGTCACCAACTTCACAGGATCCGCGCTAAGAACCTCGGATTCAAAGTACTGGTCGAGTCTAGGATTCATCAAGAGTCCGCGGGCCTCATTCCCGCTGCTGTAACTCTTCGGCCAATCTCAGCACTTGTTCGTTAGGAATTTGCTGCACTACTTCGCGGGTTTTTTTGTCTACAATTCGCACCACCGCCCGCTGGCTGTGCCGGTCGAAGGCGAACGAAAGCTCGTTCTCCTGCCCATACAGCTCCGCCGCATTCACCGCGCGCACGGCGTGGATCATCTCCCGACGCTGCTCGATCTCCATCGCCGGAGTCACGGGCACAGTCGCTATCCCTGCCTTAAGTTCGTTGATCGCCGATACGTCCATGGTCACACCTCACAGAGAGTACTATTTCTCTCTGGGGTTCATATCGGTCAGGGAAATCTGAGTATGAGAATTTTCTTCTCCGCCTCAAGATGTGCTACATGTAGTCCATGGTCCTCCGGTCCATTGCCAAGCATCTCCTGGCGCTGTTCTTGCTCCTCGCGATAGGCGCGCCCTACGTGCACGCCGCCATGGAGTTTGGACACCAGGAAGAATGCAGCATGGAGATGTGCAAGCGCACCGGCAAGTGCTGCTGCCGCCAAAGCAACGCCGGCAAGCCTCACCTGGAATCCTCAAACCAGTGCCGCTCTACCGGTGCCCAACTTCCCGGCACCTACTCACCCGCCGTCGCCATCCTTGCCCGAACTTACGTGCCGTTGGGTCTGGTGCTGGCTGCCAGCATTTCCGGTGCCATAGAAGCCCCAATCCCTTCGATCCTCGTCTCCATCCTGCGCTTTCAGCGCCCTCCACCTCAGTCTGTCTAACGCAACGTTTTTCACCTTCGTTAGCCAAACTTCAGGAGACTTATGTACCGACTCGTACTGCTTTTCAGCACGGCGCTGTCCGTGCTTGCCCAGCAGGGCGTTTCTTCCGCGTCCCTACGCGGCCACGTGGAGGACGCCACCGGCGCAGCCTTGCCCGGCATCGACATTGCCTTGCGCAACCTGGATCGCGGGCAGACCCAACACGCCCTCACCGATCCCACCGGCGAGTATCACTTTCTTTCCGTTCCGCCAGGGGAGCATGAGCTTCAGATCCGCGATCCTCGTTTCGTTCCCGTTACGCGCACCTTCTCCGTGTCCGTAGGTCAAGAACTGGATTTACCGCTGCGGTTAAACGTTGCGGGGCAGGGCACTTCCATCACCGTCTCCGCCGAGGCCCCCATTCTTGAAACCTCGCGAGCCGTGGCCGCCGGCATCGTCCGCCTGCGTGAGATCGATTCACTCCCGCTCAATGGGCGCAACTATCTCGACCTGGCTCTGCTGGTCCCCGGTGTCTCCCGCACCAACACGGGCGTGCCGCAGCAATTTGCCGAGACGTCCGCAGTCCCCGGCACCGGCATTTCCTTCTCCAGCCAGCGCAACTTGAACAACAACTTCGTGCTGGATGGCCTCTCCCTGAACGACGACGCAGCCGGACTCGCCGGAACCTACATCAGTCAGGAAGTGGTCCGCGAATTCCAGACCGTTCACTCCGGTTCCACAGCCGAGTTTGGCCGAGCATCGGCGGGTGTGGTCAACGTTAGTTCCAAGTCCGGCACCAACGTCTGGCACGGACGCGTGTACGGCTTCCTCCGCAATCAGCGCTTGGATGCCCGCAATCCTTTGGCAACCCGCAAGGACCCACTCACCCAAACCCAGTACGGAGCGTCTCTCGGAGGAGCGCTTCGCCGGGACCGCACGTTCCTCTTTTCCAACTTTGAGCAGACCCGCCGCAATGCCGCGGGCTTCGTAACCATTGCACCCGCCCATGTGGACGCCATCAACGCGGTGCTGGAGAACACTCCATCCTACAAAGGGGCGCGCATAAGCACCGGGCAATACGGAACGGGCTGGGACATGACCAGCTACTTCGCCAAGTTCGATCACGAATTCAGTTCCACGCAGAAGGCCTTTGCCCGTTACACCCTCTACGACATCGCCAGCCCGAACGCGCGCGGCGTGGGTGGACTCAGTGACGTCAGCCGCGGCACGCGCCTTGACAACCGCGATCATTCCTTCGCCGCAAACTGGATGTCGACGCTCTCTCCCAGATCGGTCAACGAACTGCGGTTCCAGTTCACCCGCAGTGGTCTTTCGGCGCCCGGCAACGACGTGACCGGGCCCGCTGTGTCCATCGCCGGCGTGGCGAACTTCGGTGCATCTACCAGCTCCCCCGTCACTCGCGACAACGATCTCACAGAGCTCAATGACAGCTTCTCTCTCATCCGCGGCGCTCACACGCTTCGTTTCGGCGGCGGGCTGCTGCTGAACCGCCTCAACATTTACTTCCCCGGCAGTCAGGTCGCCGCAGTGTATTCCTTCTCGAACCTCGCCAGCTTTCAAGCGGGCCGCTACCAGACGTTCCAGCAAGCCTTCGGAGACCCGAATCAATTCCAGTCCAACCCGAACTTGGGGCTGTTTGCGCAGGACGAGTGGCGCATCCACCGCAGGCTGACCGTCCAAGTAGGATTGCGCTATGACACGCAGTGGCTCACTAAACCCATTCAGACCGACCGCAACAACATCGCACCCCGCTTCGGCCTGGCGTGGTCGCCCGACGCCTCCACCGTTGTGCGCGCCAGCTACGGCCTGTTCTACGACCGCGTCCCCCTGCGCGCGACTTCCAACGCTTTGCAACGTGACGGCAGCAAGTATCGCGCGGCGCTTCTGGCGTTCGGCCAAGCCGGCGCGCCTGTATTCCCGTTCCAAGCTCCTGCATTCCCGGACGGACAATTCATCAACATCACCACCATCGACCGCAATATTCAGAACAGCTACGCCCACCAAGCCGGACTTGAAATCGAGCGCCGCTTCGGAGGACTTGAACTGACCGCCGGCTACCAATGGCTGCGCGGACTGCACCTGATCTTGTCTCGTAACGTCAACGTCCCCACGCTCAGTGCCGCACAGGCGACCGCACAAGGCGTAGCCAACCTGGGCCGTCCGGATTCGCGCTACGGCAACGTCTCGCGCTACGAAGGCGCAGGCGATTCCTACTACAACGGCCTCGCCGTCTCCGCGCAGTACCGGTTCACGCGCGGCACTTCTTTGCGGCTGTCCTACAACCTATCCAAAGCCATCGACAACGTCGGCAACTTTTTCTTCAGCACGCCGCAGAATAACTTCAACCTGCGCGACGATCGCGGGCTTTCCGACAATGACCAGCGGCATCGCCTGACAGCCAGCGCAGTTCTCGAATCGCCCTACCAGAATCGGTGGTTGCGCCAATGGCAGCTCTCCCCGATGTTCGTCTACACGGCCCAGTTGCCGTTCAACGTGCAACTGGGCCAGGACCGCAACTTCGATACCAGCACCAATGACCGCCCCATAGGCCTTGGCCGCAACACCGGTCGAGGCTTCGGTTACAGCAGCCTGGACTTCCGCTTCAGCCGTCTGTTTCGCGTTTCTGAACGCTGGACGGTGCAGGCCATCGCGGAGGCGTTCAACTCGTTGAACCACACCAATCGCGCGGTGCCGAACGCCGTCATCACCGCGCCCACCTTCGGTCAAGCAACGTCCGTCTTCGATGCCCGCCAGATTCAATTCGGCGCGCGCGCGAATTTCTAGGAGGCTCTATGCACCCGCTACTCACATTGATTCTGGCCGCGTCGATTCACCCGCCCAACGCGGCGACTCCCTACCGCCAGCCGCAGCTCGCGGCGGACCAGGGGCAGGTCGTCCTCACCTTCGGCGCGGAAAAGTCCACGTACTTCGCCTCCTCCGCCGACCAGGGCAAGACGTTCTCCAAGCCCGTCAAGGTCGCCGATGCAGGAGCGCTCGCTCTGGGCCGTCATCGCGGGCCGCGCGCGACGATTCTCAAGGACGCCATCCTGGTCAGCGCCGTCGTCGGTGCCAAAGTTTCCACCGGCGAACACGCGCACGGTTTGCCAGAGGCTGGCGATCTCACACTCTGGCGCTCCGTCGACCACGGCAAGAGTTGGTCTCACCAGGGCGTTGTGAACGATGCTCCAGGCTCCGCGCGCGAAGGCTTCCACTCGATCGCGCTGGATGCACAGGGCAACCTTACCGCTACCTGGCTCGACCTGCGCACCGGCAAAACGCAGATCTACGCAGCCCGCTCCAGCGACGGCGGACGCACGTGGTCCAAGAATACGCAAATCTACTCCTCGCCCAGTGGGTCCACTTGCGAATGCTGTGGACCATCGGTAGTCACCGGCGCCGGTGAGACCTGGATCATGTTCCGCAACGCGCTCAACGGTTCCCGTGACATGTATCTGACCCGGTCGGCTGCGGGCGGGAGTTTTTCGGTACCGCAAAAATCCGGCACCGGCACCGGGACCTGGAAGATCAACGCGTGCCCTATGGATGGCGGCGGCTTGGTGGTGGATCGCGGCCAACCCGTGGCGGCGTGGCGGCGCGACAAAGACGTGTTTCTGGCCCGCTCCGGACAACCGGAAATGCGTTTGGGCGAAGGCCATGATGTAGCGCTGGCCCGCACACCCAAAGGAGTCTACGTCGCCTGGACCGGCGCGCAAGGTCTGGAGATCCTCAAACCGGGAGCCGCGAAAGCGGAGATCCTGAGCCCTACCGGCACGTTCGTGAATCTGGCGGCGCTGCCCGGCGGATCGCTGCTGGCCGCGTGGGAACAGGAGGGCGTCATCCACACCGCCAACGTCGCGCCATAGGGCTACTTGCCCTTGGGGGGCGGATCGCCGGGACGCCGCAGTGTGGGAGCTTTGCGCGTCTGCTCCTGCTTTTGTTGCTTGGCCTTGTCGTCGGTCTCGCGCTTGGCGTCTGCGGGAGCCAGTCCTGCCTTGCGGGCGTCTTCTTCTTTTTGGTCCTTGGCCGAAACCTCCAGCGCGCGCCCACCCAGATCCTTGTAGAGATCAATGCTGTCCCGGGTAACGTCCATTGCATCCTTGAGGACGAATTCATAACGGGCCATGTCGGCAGGCGCGGAAGTTTCCACCTTCATGAGTTGGGCTAGCATTTCCCGCTCTCCAGGAGTTACCAGAGCGATCCCCTTGGTGATGTCCACCTTGCGCCGCAGCGCGTCGTCGGTCACCGTATCCATCGCCTCGACGATGCCGGTGTAGTCTTCCAGTAGGTCATGCACCAGGGCCGTGCGGCCGGCGCGATCACGCGAGAGCAGCTGGTTGATCTGCGCGATCCGCTGCTGCGCGAACTTGAGATACAGCTGCACGCGGATGTTCGGGTCCTGCGCCGCCCGCACCTGGTCAATTTCTTCCGCCGTCAAAAAATCCCGAGTCGCGCCGGGAAGCAGGGCGGCCGCAAGCAGTAGCAAGAGGAGTCGTCGGGCCATCCTATTTTCCTGACATGATTCCACTGAGTAATTGGTCGTGGACTTCCTTAATGTTTTCCATCACCGGCTCCAGCACTGGATGATCCACCACGCTCATAGAATCTTTGAACCCTATGAGTCTCCGCAGCAACTCGCGCGTGGCCTTTTCGGCGGCTTTGAATGGCCCCGAACTCTTGCGTGGATTCTTGCCGGTGGCTACCAGTGAATCGTAGGAAAGCGTCACGGCATCTCTGACCTCGGCCAAGTGCGCCTGCGTTTTCTCAAAGCGGCCATCTTGATACGCGGTCTTGGCGGAATCGAGCGCCGTGTTGGCGTATTGCAGCGCCAGTTGGCTACGCTTCTCAAGCTTTGGCTCCGTCTTGACGGTGCCCAGGTCGATTGCCAGTGCTAAAATCGCCACCCAATGCATACGCTACCTCTTGCCGAGTTCAAGCTGCAAAATCCTTGCCCGCTGCCGGGCCTGAAATTCCTGGTCCGGGTTCGTCTTGCTCACCTCGAGAAATCGCTGGTAGTATTCTAGCGCTTCTTTCTTGAGGTTCAAACGGTCCAGTGTGGTGGCCCGGAAGAAGATGTGACCGTCCTTCTCCGCGCCCAATTCCCGGACTTTGTCCAGCGCCAGCAGCGCCTGCGGAAACTGTTCGTCCAGGATCAGCATGCCGGCGAATTCGCTCCACGCGTCGGCTGCCGTGGGACGCAGTTTCGTGGATTCATAGAACTGCTGGGCCGCTTCTTTTATCTTTCGCTGATCGCGCAGCACGCGCGCGTAGAGCATCTTGTGGTCGAACGTCCCGGACTCCGCGGAGAGCTTTGCCAGAATCGGCTCGGCGCGCACGAAGTCTTTTTGCCGGACGTAGGCCTGCGCCAGCGCCAATCGATTTGCAGGCGTGGGTGACGACTTCACCACTGGCTCCAGCGCGACAATCGCTTCTTTGTCCTGGCCCGCGCGTAGCGCCAGCAGTCCGAGATGCTCGGTTGCCGCTGGGTTCTCCGGAAACTCGCGGTAGATCGTCACCGCAGCGTCCATCTCTCCCTTGTCTTCGTGCGCCTGAGCCAGTTCCAGCAGGAAACTCTTCAACTCGGCATCCAGCGCTACGGCCTTGCGGTAATGCGCCGTCGCCTCGGCGCGTTTGTCGACATGGACCAGTGATCGTCCCCAGCCGAGCTCCGCCGTCGCCGACTTCGGGTCAATGGCGGCGGCCTCGCTGTAAACCGGGATCGCCTCGGCGAACTGCGCCAGGTCAAACAGGGCCTCCGCGAAGTAGTAGGCGGGCCGGAACTCCGCCGGTTTCTGCTCATGCGCGCGCTTCAGGTGAGGCGCGGCCTCGGCCGCATTCTTTGACCGCAGCAGCACTTGGCCCAGGTTGATGTGGGCTTCGTAAAGATCCGGCATCAATTCGAGAACCTTGCGGTACTCAGGGATGGCCTCGGCGTCCTTGCCGTCGATGCTCAGTTGCACAGCCAGGTCGAAGTGCTTCTCCACCTCGGATTCGACTTGCCCAAGGGCAAGCCTGGTCGCAATCGTGAATAACAGCAACGCTCTCATGCGTCTCTATTCTACTTCTTCAAATGCACGGAAAACTGCGCCGCTTCCCGGAACCCCATGTGGCGGTACAGGCTCTGCCCCGATTCGCTCGATTGCAGCACCACCCGCTCTACTCCGCCACGCGCGCGTTGCCCCTCAACCGCTTCGCGCAACAGCGCTTCACCGTAGCCCAGGCCGCGGCTTTCCGGATCGATGCCCAGCGAGTACACGCCCAGTGTCGTCCCCGTCCGTACCAGCGCCACGATGCCCACAGGCCTCCCCGCCACCATTCCGACGTAGCCGCGGTAGGCTCCGTTCCACGCGCGCGCCGGATTGTAGACTTCGCGCGAGACGCCCATCGGGATGTCGAAGCACACCGCCGCCAGGCCGCCGAACGTTTCCCGCAGGCCCGGCGTATCCACCGGCACCGGCTTGATCACCGGCAATTCCCGCCGCGGCGGAGCGAACTCCGTCAGCACCATCCCCGGCGCGCGCGAAATTTCCGTCATCTGGTGTTTCGCCAGCCCGCCGCGCAATTCGCGCAGCTGATTGAGGTTCAACGCGTCTTCGCACAACCACACCGACCAGCGCCGCACGTGCGGTCCAAAAAAGTCCGCGCATGCATCCAGGCTTCCGGTCGCCTCCGCCGCATCGAGCAGCGCAATGTTGAAGACGCCATACTCGATGCCCGCATAGATGGCCACCGCCGCGCCGATTTCGCGGACCTCGCCCCTGCCCGTGGCTTCGCCGAAGAAGCGCAGCGCTTGACGCAGGTTTCCGTGGATGTGTTCCCAGTCAGTCATCAGAGTAAGGTCAGAGGGTCCACATCAATCGCTAGCGCCGTTGGGTTCCACTTCTCCGCCGCTGCGAACTTGCGGATTTCATTCAGCACTTCGTTCAATCGCGGACGGCTGTGCGTCTTCAGCAGCATCTGAAAGCGGTACTCGGTCTTCACGCGCGCCACGGCGGCGGGTGCGGGTCCCAACACCTTGATCCCCTCGGGAGCCGGACTCATGAGCCTTCCCAGAGCCGCACTCTTTGAAATCGCATCTTCCTCTTTGCTGGACCGCACGATCACGTTCGCCATCGCTCCAAAGGGAGGATAACTCATCATCCGCCGGAACTCGATCTCCTTCGCGTAGAACTTTTCGTAATCCTGCGCCGCCGCGCACTCAATGGCGTAGTGGTCAGGGAAGCCTGTCTGCAGCAGCACGATCCCCGGCTGCGTTCCACGCCCCGCGCGCCCCGCCGCTTGCGTGAGCAGCTGAAACGCCCGCTCCGCCGCGCGGAAATCCGGCATCGCCAGCCCGATGTCGGCATTCACGATGCCCACCAGCGTCACGTTCGGAATGTCGTGGCCCTTCGCGATCATTTGCGTGCCCACTAGGATATCGAAATGATGGTCGCGAAAGCCGGTGAGGATGGTTTCGTAGTCGCGCTTCGCGCCCACCGTGTCGCGATCTAGCCGAGCCACGCGCGCCTTCGGAAACGCATCGTGCAGTTCCTGTTCCACCCGCTCACTACCCACGCCCAAAAACTGAATCTGGTCGCTGTCACACTTGGGACACCGGTTCGGGACCTTTTCCGCGTAGTTGCAGTAGTGGCACAGCAGCCGCCGGTCGCGCCGATGATACGTCAGCGTGACCGAGCAATTGGCGCACTCCACCCGCTCGCCACAAGCCCGGCACGTAACGAAGCTCGAAAACCCGCGCCGGTTCAGCATCAGCATGGCCTGTTCGCCATTGGCCAGCCGCTCCGTCACCGCGTCCACCAGCGCACGCGAAAACGTCGACTGCTTACGCGTATCCAGAAACTCCTGCCGCATGTCGATTAAGCGGACCTCAGGCATCGGCCGCTGCTCAATGCGTTCCGGCAACGCCAGCCGGACGTACTTCCCGCGATCCGCGTTGTGCCGCGTCTCCAGGCTCGGCGTGGCGGAGCCGAGCACAATCACCGCGCCTTCGTTGCGCGCCCGGACCACGGCCACGTCGCGTCCGTTGTAGCGCGGCGCGTCCTGCTGCTTGTAGCTCTGGTCGTGTTCTTCGTCCACCAGAATCAGGCCCAGATTCTGCACGGGTGCGAACACGCCGGAACGTGTCGCCACCACCACGGAAGCCTCGCCCGACCGTACCCGCCGCCACTCCTGCGCCCGTTCGGCATCCTGAAACGCCGAATGCAGAATCGCCACCTTGTCGCCGAAGCGGTGGTGAAACTGTCCCGCCACCTGCGGCGTGAGCGCGATCTCCGGCACCAGCAGCAATGCCCCGCGCCCCGCCGCCAGCGCCGCGTCGATGGCGTTCAGGTAGACCTCCGTCTTGCCTGATCCCGTTACGCCTTCCAGCAGAAATGGCTTGAACGCGCGGGAGGCGATGCCCTCGGCAATTGCATCGTACGCTGCCTGCTGATGTTTGTTCAGCGCCCAGCGCGGCTTCTCGGGCGCGAGCGTGGCAGCCACTGGCTCCAGCGACAACTTCACCAAATTCCGCCGAGCCAGCGCCCGCGCCCCTGGGCTCGCCTTCGGCAGCACCGTCTCCAGCGTCAGAACATTGTGCTTGCCTGGATGCAGTTCCAGGTAGGCGAGCAACTCCCGTTCAGGCTTTGGCAGCTTCTCTTCGGTTCGCGATAAGAACTCCACTCGCAACCGAGCCGCCGATGCCCGCAGCGGATCCCGAGCCTCCGCCAAGTCTTCCGAAACGATGAAGCCCTTCTTCTCAAGGCCCCGCAACACCGCCGCCCCGCGCTTGATCTTCTGCGTGAGATACGTCGAAGTCAATGGCTTAGACTCCAGCATCCGCAAGATGACCAACGCCGGGTCTTCGGTATCCGCCCCCAGGAGCAGCTGGCGGGCCGCATCCCGCCCCGCCGTGGTCAGCGAATACGTCTTACTCCGCTTCACGTCGCTAGCCAGCGGCGTCATCGCCCGCAACGTCTCGCCCAGCGGAGCGCAATAATAGTGCGCAATCCACCGCCCCAGCTTGAGCATGTCTTCATCCAGCGCCGGATCTTCATCCAGCAGCTGCAACGCCTCGCGCGCATTCCCCTGCGGCGCGTCGTTGTGCGTGGCAATCACAACTCCCGCCAGTTGCCGCGACCCAAACGGCACCAGCACCCGGCACCCCACTGCGACGCGATGCCGCAGCGTCAGGGGAAGCTGGTAGGTGAACGCCTGGTCCATCGGCACAGGCAAACTAACGTCGCAATAGAGGGGATCTTCCGCAGAGGACGGCATCGAATGCTTGATTGTATCGTGATGGAGAAGGAGCCTACATGAATTTGCGCTTCTTGAACATGTTGATGTCCTGTCGGTCCAGTTCGAACCATTCCCCGTTTGTGCGTTTGGCTAGGAAGCGCTTGTGCCAATATGCTTCGATGCCGCCTGGGTCGTCGGTTCGAATCTTGTGGATCAATGTCGCCTTCTCTGGGAGTTGAATCGTTAGTTCATATTCCCGTTGGCCAACGGAATTGGTCCTGCCGATCTTATGGTAACGGCCGGACCTGATGAGGTACACGAAGCCTTCATCGGCAGGAATGCTTGAGGTTTCCGGCATTGTATCGGCAGATCTTGGGATCTTAGGAAGTAAGGCCAGGACATCCGCATATTCAGGCTTGTCGCGGCAAAACGCCTCGACTTTTTGAATCCACTCTGCACGTGACGCTCTAGTCTGGAACGTGCGAGAGTTAGGGAAGCCTGGGTCAGCGTGCCCGCGCATTTGGATTTCTGCTTTGACGGGCCATCGCCCGAGATCTCTGGCGAGCGCGATCAATTAGTCAACGAGGAAGTCCTCATCGGAGCTAGCCATGAAGGAGTTAGGATTCTGGCCAGCTTCAAGAAGGGCGTCACTCCAACGTGTCCAGTGTTTTCCGCACCAGTCAACTTCGCGGATTCCCGTTTCCTTGGCAAACTTCCTGTGGCCTAGCGGGGCCCCTCCGTTCTCCGCCGCAGTGCGCTTGATTTCGTCGAGAATGAATTGCTTCGTCATCTTTGGTTCAAGACTAATCTTGGAGTGTATCAGGATGGCTCCCACCCTCCGTGCCAACATGAAGGTGCGCGATGCGATCAAGCAAGTGGAAGGCGATGGCTGGCACATCGTCCGCCAGCGTGGAAGCCACAGGCAATACAAGCATCCATCCAAACCGGGCACGGTCACCATCGCCGGGCACCCTTCCCAAGACGTAGCGCCGAAGACACTTCGCAGTATCCTAGTACAAGCGGGGATCAAACCATGACCTACACCGTGATCTACGAAAAGGCGGCAACCGGGTACAGCGCCTACGTCCCGGACCTCCCCGGTTGCATCGCTGCGGCCTCCACGAAAGAAGAAGTGGAGTCGCTTATGGAAGAGGCGATTGAGATGCACCTGGAAGCCCTGCGCGAAGATGGCGACCCAATCCCGGAACCGACCACACTCGCCGGCACGATCGCGGTCTTGGCGTAGCCTGAGCTACCCCCAAAGCGCTGTAACCAGCTTGTTCGCCGCAAACGCGCAAACATACGCCAGGCCCGTCATGTAGCCGAACTGGATCGCCGGCCACTTCCAACTCCCCGTCTCGCGCCGCACCACCGCGCTGGTCGACATGCATTGCATCGCGAACGCGAAAAAGATCAGCAGCGCCACAGCCCCGCCCATCGTCAGGTCACTCCGCAACGCCGCCTGCAACCCCACGTCGCTAGTGGTGCCCTCGATCCCGTAAATCGTCCCTAGCGTGCCCACGATCACCTCGCGCGCCGCCAGAGACGTGATGAGTCCGATGCCGATCTTCCAGTTGAAACCCAGTGGTTTGATCACGGGCTCCACAAAATGCCCAATCGATCCCGCGATGCTCTGCGCGATCTCCGGCGGCTGGCCGTTGGTCAGTGGCAGATTCGCCAGCACCCATAACACCACCGCGATGGCCAGAATCACTGTGCCCGCGCGTTGCAGAAACACCTTTGCGCGGTCCAGCAGCCGCAGCCCGATGGATTGGGCGGTAGGCCAGCGATAAGGCGGCATCTCCAGCACGAATGCCGTCCGCCCGCTGCGCAGGATCGTCGATTTCAACACCCGAGCCGTCAGCACCGCGGCCACGAAGCCAAGCACGTACAGCCCCAGCATCATCGCCGTGCGCGTGCTCAGGAACATGCCCACCAGCTGCCGGTCAGGAATGAACGCCCCGATGATCAGCGCATACACCGGCAGCCGCGCCGAACACGTCATGAACGGCGCGATCAGAATCGTGGCAATGCGGTCCCGTTTGTTCTCAATGGTGCGCGTGGCCATGATGGCCGGCACCGCGCACGCGTATGCCGATAGCAAAGGAATGAAGCTCTTGCCCTGCAAGCCCACGCGCGACATGGTGCGGTCGGCGATCATCGCGGCCCGAGCCAAGTAGCCCGAGTCCTCCAGTATCCCGATGAAGAAAAACAGCAGCAGGATCTGCGGCAGGAACACCAGCACGCTTCCCACGCCGCTCCAGACGCCATCCACGATCAGCGACTTCAGTAAAGGATTGGTGATCTGCCCGCCCAGCCACGCACCAGAGCTTTCGATGCCCGCCGAGACCGCGTCCATGATCGGCGTGGCCCAGGAGAAGATCGCCTGGAACACCGCGATCACCACGAAGGCAAACACGGCCGGACCCCAGTAGGGATGCAGAAATACGTCGTCCAGCCGCCGCGTCCACAACGGCGGAGCAGGCGCGCGGTACTTCCCTCTGGCACCGATATCGGAGGCCCACTTGCGGCAACTGGGAACGTTCTGCAATACGGGCAACTGCATCTTCGGAGCCACGCGCTGCCCGGAACTGGCCGTCCCGGCGAGAAACTGCATCACCTTGTCAAGCCCGTCGCCACGCTTGGCGCTGGTCATCGCCACCGGCGCACCCAGTTGGGCGCTCAACGCCGCCACGTCCAGCGAACCGCCGCGGCTCGACAAGTCGTCTGCCATGTTCAGGATCACCAGCGTCGGCAGCCCCAAACTCAGCACCGGCGCGGCGAGCATTAGATGCCGTCCAAGGTTCGTCGAATCCAGCACCAGCAGCACAGCGTCAGGGCGGGGAAGTCCCGGCATCTTGCCCATCAGGACGTCGTGCGAAACACGCTCGTCATCGGTGCGCGGTTCCAAGCTATAGATGCCAGGCAAATCCACGGCTGTAATCTCGCGCCCCGAGGCCAGCCGCACCTTGCCCATGTGGTGTTCCACCGTGACGCCCGGAAAGTTCGCTACCTTCTGGCGCATCCCCGTGATGCGGTTGAACAGTGTGGATTTGCCCGCGTTCGGCGGCCCGATGATCGCCACCACATGATGCGGCGCATCCGCCGGAGCGGGTAAAGTCGCCGTCGAATCTGTGTGGCAATCCGCCATCGTTTCCTACGCCCTTAAAATAAGATGCGCAGCCGTCTCCCGCCGCAGCGCGATCTCCGACCCATCCACCCGGAACACCCTCGGGTCGCCCCCAAACGGAGCCGAATGCGCCGGCGTAACGCTGTGCCCAGGGATGAATCCCAACTCCATCAACCGCCGCGCATCGGCCTCTGGGAGGTCCAGCCGATCCAGAATTCCGGTCTCCCCGCGCTGAAGATGAGTCAGGTTCCTGTTGACACTCATTTGCATCTGTTTATCAGTATCATGTTTCCAGCCCAAATCGTCAATAGGACTAGGGATACAAGCTTGCAACTGGAGTATAGCACAATATTGGATCGTTTTGGTCCTGTTTGATCCCTTCACCCCCTACATCTGTGGCCAAATGAAAGCACGGAGAAATGGCCACAGATGAAGGGGATTCACGGGATTAGGCCGGACCCCCCGCAGCCAAGACGAGAGACGCGGGGAGGCTGACACCTCGAGAGTCGCACGCAAAAATCCTATCCCATGCATCCCCTTCATCGGTCGCCAAAAAAAGCAGCCCGGATTTCCCAGGCGCAGATAAAGGGGATGAAGGGGATGTACGCTTCTTAAACATGATGTAGACTAGGGACAGACACCGCGCCTCCCTGCTTTCCCGTTTTCCCGACCACCCCACCCAAATCCATGCCCGCACGTTTTATACTAAGTGCAGTTAGCTCGGAGCAGTTCCCCAGCCCCGCGGAACCCGAGATCGCGTTCCTGGGCCGCAGCAACGTTGGAAAGTCCAGCTTGCTGAACGCACTTATCGGTGGCGGGGGCGACGTGGCCAAGGTCAGTAGTTGGCCGGGCCGGACGCAAGCGATCAATTTTTTTCAGGTCGACGGCGGATTCCGGTTTGTGGATCTCCCCGGCTATGGTTACGCAAAAGTTCCCAAGGCGATCACCAGCAACTGGCAGGAGCTTATCGAAAGCTATCTCGTCGGGCGCGACGCGCTGAAACTGGCGGTCCTGCTGATCGATTCGCGCCGGGGGTGGATGCCGAAAGATATCGAGCTGCGGGAGTGGTTGGAAGAGCAGCAACAGCCGTTCATAGTAGTAGTCACCAAGGCAGATAAGCTGAAAACGCAAAAAGAGAAACACCAGAGCCAGCGGGCGCTTCGCGAAGGATACAGCGGAGAAATGCTCGAATGCTCGGCCGTCACAGGCCGGGGAGTGAGGGAAATTTGGCAAACGATCACGACGAAATCAAAGACTCCGTAGACGCCGGGCAATCCGGCGAAGAAGCCGCTCCGGCACCCAAGGCGGAGAAAGAGCACAAGCCTAAGGCGCACAAGCCGAAGGCTGAGGCCGCTCCCGCTGCGGAGGCGAAAGCCGAACCGGCTCCGGCCCCTGCTCCTGCCGCTGAAGTAAAAGAAGTGAAGGCGGAAGCCCCTCCCGCCGCAGCAGCCGCCCCACCCCAGCCTCCTCCGTCCTCCCAGAATCCCCCCGCCGGAGCCCCCATGGGCCGCATGTTCGGTGGCACCGCGCGTCGCCGCGCCCAGGGCAACCAGGGTAAGGCAGGAGCGCTGGACCTCGTCGAACTGAAGGACATGAGCATCCAAGAGCTCAACGAAATCGCCAAGAACCAGGGCGTCCAGAACTACGCCGGCGTGCGCAAACAGGAACTGATCTTCAAAATCCTGCAAGGTCAAGCCGAAAAGAGCGGCCTCATATTCTCAGAAGGAGTGCTCGAATGCCTGCCCGACGGCTTTGGCTTCCTGCGAGCTCCTGAGTACAACTACCTTCCGGGTCCCGACGACGTCTACGTCTCGCCCTCACAAATCCGCCGCTTTGACCTGCGCACCGGCGACACCGTCAGCGGCCAGATCCGCCCGCCCAAGGAAGGCGAGCGTTACTTCGCGCTGATCAAAGTCGACGCCATCAACTTTGAGCCGCCAGAGGAAGCGCGCAATAAAATTTTCTTCGACAACCTCACGCCGCTCTATCCGCAACAGCGGTTGAAGATGGAAACGGTCAAGGATAACTACTCCGGCCGTGTGATGGATCTGCTCACGCCCATCGGAAAGGGCCAGCGCGGCTTGATCGTCGCAGCCCCCCGCACCGGCAAGACGATGCTGCTGCAGAACATCGCCAACTCCATCACGCACAATCACCCGGAAGTCAGCCTCATCGTGCTGCTCATCGATGAGCGCCCCGAAGAAGTCACCGACATGCAGCGCAGCGTGCGCGGCGAAGTCATCAGCTCCACCTTTGACGAACCCGCAACGCGGCACGTGCAAGTGGCCGAAATGGTGATCGAAAAAGCCAAGCGCCTGGTTGAGCATAAGAAGGACGTCGTTATCCTGCTCGATTCCATCACGCGTCTGGCGCGCGCCTACAACACCGTGGTGCCGCCCTCGGGCAAGGTACTCTCCGGCGGCGTCGATTCCAACGCGCTGCAACGCCCCAAGCGCTTCTTCGGAGCCGCCCGCAATATTGAAGAGGGTGGATCGTTGACCATCGTCGCCTCGGCGCTGGTAGATACCGGCAGCCGCATGGACGACGTCATTTTTGAAGAGTTCAAAGGCACCGGCAACATGGAAATCCATCTGGACCGCAAGTTGATGGACAAACGCGTGTTCCCGGCCATCGATATCTCCAAGTCCGGCACGCGCAAAGAGGAACTCCTGCTGCCCAAGGAAGAGATCAACCGCGTGTGGGTTCTGCGCAAGGTCCTCAACCCGTTGTCTCCTAGCGAGAGCATGGAACTGCTGATCGACAAGCTGTCGAAAACGGCGTCCAACGCGCAGTTTTTGTCGGCGATGCAGGGGTAGGAAGGCACTCACGCGCGCCAAGAAAACCTTTGCGGATCTTCGCGGCTTTGCGAGAGAATAGTTGCCGTGCGGGCTTTCTTACTCCTCCTTTTGGCGCTGCCGGTGCTCGCGGCGGACCGCGTCGCTACGCCTTACGAATCCATTCGCGGCGTGTTGCAAGAGCTTGCGCCGCCGGAGCTGAAATCGGCCGACGCGCGCGCCTTTGCGGCTTGGGCTAAAGACAAAGACTCGGCGATCCGGGCGCGGCTGCATCAGGGAGACCTTGATTCCATGGTCAACTTGCTGTTCTACGGAACCTCCTTCACCGCACTGCCTCGGATGACACTGGAGAATTTCGCCGCGGAGACGCGGGCGGGGTTGCTGCGCGCGCGGCTGGACGATTTGCTGAAGGCCAGCCCTGTGGGAAATGAGCGGCTCGGGTTCGTCAAGACGCTGCTTGCGGGGAAAGACGCGGGGCCTTTTGTACTCGACAACGTGCAGCGCGTGCTCAAGGAGAAGATCGAGATCAACGCGCAGATCGCGCAGCAGGACTCGGCGGCGAACGCATTCAGCACGCGCGGGGTTTCGCTCGACACGACAATCCTGCCAAACTACGCCGTCGACGTCGCGCTGCGGGAAATTCAGGCACGCGGGCTACTGCGCTCGGTGGCACGGGCTGCCATCATCGGGCCGGGGCTGGACTTTATTGATAAGGAGGCCGGCTTCGACTTTTATCCGCTGCAGACGCTGCAGCCTTTCGCTGTGCATGACTCGGTGCGGCGGCTGGGACTGGGCACGCCCAGCGTTACAATCCTCGACATCAGCCCGCGCGTGATTGCGCACATCGCTACTCTGCGGACGCGCACCAGTTACACCATCCAGCTCCCGCGCGACACGACCCGCTCGTGGACTCCCGCGGCGCTCGAATACTGGAAGACCTTCGGGCCCGAGGCGGTTGATCCGATCCCGGCTCCGCTCAAGAATGTGGAGACCCGAGCCGCGCGTTTCCCCGTTCCGGCGATCGACGCGGCGGACCTCAACATCGTCGGCCAGCAGCTGCGCCTCAAGCCTGAGGAGAAGTTTGACCTCATCGTCGCCACCAACATCCTGGTCTACTACAACCCGTTTGAGCAGGCGCTCGCTCTGGCGAACATCGCCGCGATGCTCAAGCCCGGCGGGTTTCTGCTGAGCAATGACCAACTCCCGGTCGCGCCCTCGGTCCCAATAAGGCTGGCGGGGCAGTCCGCCGTCACTTACTCGGAACAGCCGCTCACTTTGGACACCGTTTACTGGTACCAGCGGTGATGCAGGGGTAATGTAAAGGCCTTAGGCCGCCGATCCATAAAGCGTGTTCGGATTCCTCAAAAACGCCCAGTGGAGCTTTTCCCGCGTGGGGACCAAGGGCAAGAAGCCGGCGGCATGGACACTGGACCGCAACTGGCACCGGTCAGAGGCGGAACGGCACCTCAAGGCGCGCAACTTCACCGAGGCCCTACGGCATCTGGCGGTCGCGGTGGAAGAGGCCGATGCCCGCAAGGCTCCGCCGAAGCAGCGCGTCAGGTTCCGGCTGGAATTGGCCGATGCGCAGCGCCGCACGGCTGAGGACAATCCCAAGCAGCTCGAATCAGCGGAGGTGACGGTGCGCGCCGCCATTGAGATCGCGGCAAAAGCGTCGGATGGCGAGGAGTACGTCAACTGCCTGGACGCATTGGCCGACGTGTTCACGGACCAGAAGAACTTCGCTGCTCTAGAAAAGGTGGAAGAGCAAGCTATCCGCAGGGGAGCCGCATTGCCGCATCCGGACCCGCTGCGCATGGCCAAGCGTGTACACCGGTTGGCGGTGGCTCGGCACAAGATTGGATACGCCGAAGAAGCTGTACCGGCCCTTGAAAAATCCATTGCGCTGCATGAGCGGAGCTGTGGGGCGGAGAGTCCTGAGATGGGCGGATTGCTCTTCGAGATCGGCTGCATCTACCGGGATCAGGGCGACGCGGAGCGGGCCAAGGATTGTTTGCGGCGCAGTCTGGCGATTCGGGAGAAGTCCGGTGCCGATTCGCCGGACGCGCTGGAAACGCTGCAAAAGCTCGCGGCGTGCTACGAGGACTCGGGCGACCTGGACGGTGCAGCGGAGCAATACGAGCGCTGTCTGGCGATGAAGCTGGAGGGCAAGGGACTCAAGAACGTGGAAGAAGTCGCCGTCCTGCAATACAGTCTGGCGAACGTCTATGCGGGTTGGGGCAACCTGGGGCGGGCTCGGGAGCTGCTGACCGACAGCATCGATGTGTTCCGCCGCGAGGGCGGGCCCAGGGAGGCCGTGGCGCACGAGCTGCTGGCGCAGATTGAAGAGCGCACTGGCCGTTTTCATGGGGCGGATCGCGAACTGGAATTGGCCGCGAAGGTGTGGGAAAAGAGCGGGCGTCCCGCAGAGGTCGCCCGGACGTTGAATTACCGCGCCGACATCCTGGATCAGCTGCGCCGGAATCGCGAGGCCGAGTGGCTGCGCGAGGCGGCGGCCGGGATCGAAGCGGAATTACTTAGCGTCGGTCCCGGTGGTCTGAGTAGCGCCTAGAGTCGGGCTTTGCGCCGTGGCGGGCTCGGCGGACCAGTTCTCATGTTTTTCAAGCGTCTGATCGGAGTAGAACGTTCGCCGACCGGAGCTGCCAAACTGTTCCGGGACAACGCTGATGGCATAACCTGTCTGGGTGACCGTTACCGTAAAGATGTGTCCGCCCTTTTTGCCGCTGGAAAGGGACGACGGGAGCAGATCCGCAGCCGCCGGTCCAGGCGTGCCACCGCTGGGGGGACCCAATTCGGCCAGGTTTTGCGCGAAGCGTCCAAACTGTGAATAATACTGGGTTTGTGCCTGGTGGATGGCGTCGATCTCGCGAATCGCCCCCATTTCCCGCGCCGACATCAACTGCACGTTCATCTTGGGGATCGCCACCATGGCGATGATCAGGATGATCGCGACGACGATCAAAAGTTCGATGAGGGAGAAGCCCCGGCGGCGTGCGTTTCGGCGTGTACGGTCCATAGCTACTAGCTTAGACGCACCCACCTGCCCAGGCGTGCAACCCAATTTCCTTTGAAAACGGGTGTAGAATATCCAACATGCGTTTCCTTCGTCCCTTACCCCTGATCGGTGCTGCCCTGCTCTTGAGTCCACTGGTAACACTCCGGTCGATGGACAAGGCCCGCGTGGAGACGCGCGTGGATGAGGCTGTCCGCAAGTTCGGCGTCTCCGGCAAGGATGTCCGGGTGGCGATACTTGACCGCGGCGTGGACTGGAAGAATAACGACTTCCGCAATCCCGATGGGACCACGCGCATTGAAGGCATCCTAGACTTCACCGACCCTTCCGGTGCTTAACGACGCCAACAACAAATACAAGCGGGGCACTGTTTACACGAAGCAACAGATCAACGCAGCGCTGGCCGGTGGAACCCCGCTGATCCATCGCGACGCCGTGGGCCATGGCACCACCACGACAGGCATCGCCGCCGGCAACGGACGCAACAGCCGGGATTGGAAGTATCGCGGCGAGGCCCCCAAAGCGAAGATCCTCATGGTTCAGATCGTGGGCGGAGCTGCCGCCCATGACGACCAAGCCGTGGAACCGGCCTACATCTCCAACGCCAACGACATTCCCAACGCCATCGACTTCGCCATCGAACAAGCCGCCGCCCTGGGTATTCCTGTTGTGATGTTGCCCAATATCGGCTCCGTCGGTGGACCACAGAACGGCACCAGCACGCGCGCGAAGCTGATCGATTCTACGTTCGGCACGGGGAAGCCAGGCCGCGTTTTCGTGACCGGCTCCAGTGAAGACGGCGGCCAGGATAACCACGCCTCGGCAACCATCGCGCAGGGCCAGACTCTCAACCTGGAATTGGAGAAACTCGATGCCGGAACGATCAGCCTAGAAGTCTGGTATCCAGAGAGCGACCGCTACGACGTCACGCTTAAAACTCCCGGCGGGTCCCTAGGTCCCTATGTTTCACTGGCCACCAACAATGCCACCAATCAGCAAACCCCCTCTGGCATCAGCTATTCGCATCAGGGCTCGGCAGTGACTGGCTATGGTCCGACGACCCGCCGGACGTTCCGCATCCTCTTTTCCGGGGCCGCGGGCCTCTATACCGTCTCTATGCGCGCCACCACCAGCAGCGGTGGCAAGTTCAACGCGACACTCAATACGATCAACGGTGAGGGCCGCTTCTTGAGCCACATCGTACCTGGAAACACGGTCTGGGATGTGGCTTCCGCGTTCAACAACATCGCGCCGAACGACTACGTGCTGCGCGAAAAGTGGGTCAATCTGGATGGCGTTGTGACTGGTATTCGAGAGGATCACGTAGGGGACTTGTGGTCCGGCAGTGGAATTGGTCCGACGCCCGACGGCCGTTTGGGAGTGGATGTGAGCGATCCTGGGAACACCGTGTTTGCCCCCTACGCGCCAAATACTACATGGGGGAAGAGTACTCGGCCGCAGGATGGCAACGGCTTCTATACAGGTCAAAATGCTGTCAGCGCGGCCAGTCCGCAGGTCACCGGCATTCATCGCGCTGATGCTGGAGATCAACCCCACCTTGGACGCCAAACAAGTCAAGGACATCCTGCAGCAGACCGCGCGGCGGGATGCGTTCACCGGTCCAGACCCGAACCCGCGTTGGGGTTACGGCAAGATCGACGCCTTCGCGGCCATTACGCGAGCCAGCCAGATGCCTGGTGCCAAGCCGTACTTCTCTTTGGACAAGAACGTGCTGTCTTTCGATTCTCCGCAGGGCTCGCCTACGATTGTTACGGAAGTTGTTGCCCTCACACCGGGCAACGGTGCTGGGGCGTTCACGACGGCGAGTTCGGCCCCATGGCTCACGGTGAACACTGTTTCCGGGACAGCTCCGGCGCAACTCACTGTGCGTGTGGATAAAACGGGGCTCGCCGTTGGAGACTACAGCGGCGAGGTGAGCATCAACTCAGCCGATGGCAAAGCTGTGCCGCAGACGGTGATGGTCCACGTGCACGTGCGTACAGCGGGTCCGCTGATTACCAGCGTCGACGATGGTGCCGCTTTCGGACCGGGCTTCGCCAACGGTTCCTGGGTGACCATTCGCGGCTTCAACCTAGCGAACACTACACGTATCTGGCAAGGCAGCGACTTTGTGGGTAACGCACTGCCTACTGCCCTCGACGGAGTGTCCGTGAGCATTCAGGGCCGCCCCGCGCTGGTGTACTTCGTCAGCCCCACGCAACTGAACGTCTTGGCCCCGGACAACACACTCACCAACACCCGCTTCGGCATTATCGTGCGAAACAACGGAGTCAACAGTAATCCGTTTGTCGCCAACGTGCTTCCACGTAATCCCGAGTTCTTCCGCTTTGACGGACGCTACATCGCCGCAGTCCACCAGGACGGAACGCTGGTGGGCAAGGTGGACTTGTTCCCGGGGTTGACCATGCGCCCGCGGTGCGTGTCAACGACTTTGAGACACTCCGGGATGGAGTTTAGAGAGTATTTTCGTCTGAGCTTTGTGGTTTGTTGATCCAGACCTCCTTTGGAAGGGGCAGCGGAGTAAGGGGCCTGCGGACGAACCTGTCCGGGCGAGCCAAGTAGGCTGCATCTAGAACGGTCTGGCGTT
>CANFEY010000005.1 GCA_947446025.1 Bryobacterales bacterium | reverse complement strand
CGCTTCGCTCGGGCTCCCTACGTCCCACCGGCAGCAATACCGCTGGCGCTGGCGCCGGAACCTTATGGTTGTTCATGGATGAAATTCTTTCTCGCCCTGCTCGGTAATTAGCGGTCGAGGAGTGTCTCACTCATGTTGGCACGGAGGGGGGACACGCGCGGCTACGATCCGCGAAGCTGGAATCCCAGACGTCTTCGAGCGGCAAGATTCGTCCGGCGGATTCCCCCTGAGGCCACCTCAGAAACGGCCATGCGCCGCCGGGGTGGAAGCAGATGCCGAACATGAAGACGGTCCCGGTGGGGCGTAGGAGCAGAGGGCCGCTGATCTGTCCGGTGAAGAGCGCACGGGGCTGCACGGCGTCGTCTTGCATGAAGGGATCGCCCATGTGGACGATCAACTCCTGGCGTCCGTCGGGCAGGACGCGCTCTACGGAACCAGCGGGCAGATCGCCGGTCAGGGTCCAGAAGCAACGCACGAATGGGGCGAGGTCTGGCGGGGCGGGATGTTCGCTGTAGTGCATGGGTCAAATGGTGTCTGACACCATTTAGCGCAGGCGATCATTGAGGACGGCGGCGAGGCGCATACCGGCGGCGGCGAGGCGTTCGCGCGAGAGCGTGCGGGCGGGGTCTTCGTAGTCGCGGGTGAGCGGCAGGGGGTTATCGCGCGTGCCGTTTTCGAGGCTGAATTTGTAGGCCACGCTGCGCGCGTTGTAGAAGCCTTCGACGACCCAGGTTTCCGGATGCGTGTCCGGGACGGGCGGCGTATAGGCGTCGCGCAGTTCCTTGGCGTAGCGGTCCACGTAGGCGGGGCTGGGGTCGGTGCCGCCCAGGCCGTCCCAGAAGGAGTGAAGGTTCACCGCCTGTGCGCCTTCGCGCGTGGGGCGGACCCACACGTCATTGCCTCCGCGGTCGCCTTTGGGCAGAAGTTTTGAGTAGCGGCTCACGGTGTGCAGCGGATTGTGGACGTCGCCGGCCAGGTGGATCAGCCAAGGCAAGGAGTACGACGCCAGCATCTGATCGCGGCCGGCCACCGCTGGGATCAGGCGGTTGAGCTCGGTAAGCGCGTTGGGAGTTTCGATGGGCGGGATCGCCGTGCCGTCCAGAGAGAAGTTGAAGTCCACGTAGTGCCAGGTGGGATGGCTGGCCATGCTGGGGAAGCCGGGCAGCTGGCGCGTGGGCTTGGCATCGGCGCGCGATTCATCGTAGAAGCGCGGATCATTGCGGATCGTGTCGGGCCAGTAGGAGGCAACCAGGAAGGCGGCGCGTGCTTTGCCTGCTGCGTCGGCAGGTGCGCCTTTGGTGAGTAGCGTCTTGTAGTCGGGATGGCGCCGCAGCAGCGCGTCCACGCGGGCTCGGGCTTGAGGGGTGAGGTAGTCATAGGCGATGGCCGCGGTCAGGCGGTGCCCGGTTTCATTCCAGGCGAAAAGCGTGGGGGTCACGCAGGCCAATAGGGCGGCGGTGACGATGGTCGCGCGAATCATGCTTTATGCTAACACCCGCTTTGTTACCGCATCATTACTGCATCCCAGTGCCGGCCTGCTAATGCAACGACCCGGGGCAGGTCGGCTTCGAGCAGGAATTTCTGGGTGGCCAGCACCCGGGCGGCGGTTTCGACCTTGGTGACGTATTCGCTGCGGTTGCGGTAGCGCTCGGCTATCGATAGGCGCGGGTCGCCGGTTTTTTCGCGCTCGGCTTTGGTGCGCGCGAAGGCTACTTGTGAGCCGATCAGCGAGTACAACTGGTCCGGCGCGCCGACGCTGGGACTGCGCAGATTCCAGCCGGTGTGTGTGGCAAGCGGGAAGACGAGTTCCGGCAAGCGGATGCCTGAGGTTTCGTTGCCGTCGGCATCGACTGACGGGACCAGCACTGGATACGCTCCGCCGGCGTGCGGTGGTTCGTAGGCCACGATGCCCTTGGTCAAGTACTCCGGCCCGAAGTCCAGGCGGCGCGGCGCGTAGGCGTAGTTGGCGATGGCGAAGCCGGGGATCTGCGGAAAGTGCAGACTCGAAACTGGCACCAGTTGGCCCTTATCCATGCGTGGAAACACAGACGCCGGAGGCAACGTGTTGCTGGTGACCCAGGCGTTCATGTTGGTGATGGTGGCGCGCAGGAAGTAGGTCCACTCCATGGAATTGGTCAGGTTCTGGACACGGCTGTCCGCGCCTCCACCTCCACCGCCGTGCTGTGTTCCGGCCACGAAGTAGATGCGGACGTTGGCGGGCGGGTCCAGATCCTTGCTGCCGTCTTCGGCGATGTGGTTCAGGCCGGCGGCGCGTCCCCAGTATTCTTGCGATCCGTTCACGATGAACAGCTTCGGCGCGACGCCCGCGGCTGTGGCCTTGGCCATCAGCAATCCGGGGGCGAAGGGGGCTTGATCAGTGGGGTAGAACGATCCAGTGTATTGCCCCGTGGTCCGGCCAGGCTGCACGAAGCGTTGATTGAAGGCTCCGTGACCGCCGCCCGCCACTTGCGCCCACACGCCTTCGAAGACTTGCTTGCCTTGTTCGTCGGCGTTGAAGCCTTCGTGGATAAAGGTGCGAAGGAAGCGCCCGCTTTGCGAATTTCCGAAAGCCACCGTGCGCTTAATTTCGTTCACCGCCAATCCGGGCACCACGCCGGTCTTCTTTGCATAGGACATGTAATCGCGCACGGCGGCGGAACCCAGGCCGGATACCGAGGGCTCCTTGGCGGTGTACACGAATTCGTAGATTCGGCCGGGCGTGAATCCTGCAGGGTACTCGATTTGCTTCTGGTCGGCGCTGTAGTGCCACTGTGCCTTCGCGATGATGGTGCGCGGACCATACGGGGCGTCGCGAACGGTGAGCACGCCGGAGTTCGCGTCGGCCAGCGGGAAGGGCAGGGAATCGACGGTTTGTTTCGCATTCGGCAGAATTTCCATGCGCACGGGTCCGCTTACGTTGGGCACTATCGGTGCGTAGACTTTGAAAGATCCCGGCGCGGCTGCGACATCGAACTGCCAGCCCAGCAGGATGAAGGTGTAGCCCTGCTTCAGGATGAAATTGTCACCGAAATCGGTGAGGCTACGCATGTTGGAATTTGCACCTGAGTTCAGCATGGTCCAAGCGGTGGGGCGGCCGCGGTTGGCGATATCGAGGAGTGCGGTGCCGTTGCTTTTCGCGGCGTCCTTGGGGCGGAACACGAGCAGGTCAGAGGCAAACTCCACCAGCCCTTGCGCATTCCTCGGTGCCAGCGCCAAATCCACAATCGCCTTGTTCGCGGGGCGCTTGGGGTCGATGGCGAAGTGGACCTTGCCTTCGATGCGTTCGAAGCCGGCGACGGGCAGGTCCTCCCGATGCGTGATTTCCACGCGAGTGACCGCTGCGGGAGCGAACGGCGCGGCGGCGAGAATCAGAGCGAGAACACGGCGCGGCATGCAGCTATTCTACTTGACTGGTAGCTGCCTGTGGCCAAGACCACTGCCTCGCGGTCGCGGCTCGGTGACGGATTGAATCTAGTGTGAGTGTCTGCGAAATAACTAGACAGCCGAAAAGCCCCACGATGCGCCTAGTTATTTCGAAGACACTACTCTAGCGCTTGCGGCGGTCGGCTTCGGCGGCGGCTTTGGCGCCCAGGAACGTCAGCGTCACGTCAGCGGTGTGGATAGTTTCTTTGAGCAGCGCCTCGGCACCGGTGCGCGCCAGGTTGTCGAAGTAACCTTCGGCGCGGATCATGGCGAGGAACTCATCTGCGTAGCCTTCTTTGTATGGGTCGCCGGGATTCATGCGCCACAATTTGCGGATGGTGGGTTCGCTGAGGATGTCGAGCCCGGTAATGGTGAGCTTGCCCATGCTGAAGCGCGCTCCGGGTTGAACGGTGATTGTGAGGTCCACTGTTTTGGCCGCGTCCTGGATTTCGCGCGCGGCGGGTGTTTCGATGCGCAGGTAGCCGTCCTCGCGGTAGCTCTTGCGGATTCGCCCAAGGCCGGTTTCGATGTCGGCGGAGTTGAAGGTCTCACCCTTGGTCCAGTTGCCCAGCTTGTTGAGCGCGGTGGCCTGCCGCGCGTCGATGCCTTTGTAGTTGACGTCGCCCAGCTTGTACGGCTCGCCCTCGTCGACGGTGACGGTCACGTCGATACCGTCGTTGTCGGTGGACTTGGCGGTTTCGATTTTGGGGAACGCCACGCGGATGCGGCCGCGCTGTTCGTAGGCGTGGCGGATGCTGTTGTCGAGCATTTGGCGGAACAACGGTTCGCTGTAGGGCGTGCCGACGGCCACCGGATTCACAATCGGCCACAAGTCGGCGTTCGCAAGGACCGCGTTGCCTTTGAAGTTGACTTCGGAAATATTGAGCCGCTTTCCCATGGGGCGGAAGACGATCATGAGTTCGCCGGGGACGTCGGAGTTCACTTCGCCGATCACCTGCGCGCCGTTGCCCAAGACGCGGGCGAGCGCGCTGGAGTAGCGGTTCATCACCTGCGGCGTGGGCGGGATCGCGTCGGTGAAGACCGGTTCTTGTTTTGCGAGCGCTTCGCGCAGCGCGGCTTCGGTGGCGGGCAGCTCTTCAAAGCGGTAGTGATAGAGCGGCTCGGTCTCGGTGACTTGGAAGGTGGCGTCGAAGCCGTGATCGCCGGCGCTGGCTTTGTAGGTGAAGCCGACGCTTTCAAAGGCACCTGTGGCCAGCAGCCGGTCGCGGGCCGCGTTGAACTCGGGGCGGGTGACGGGCGCTCCGATCTTGAGCCCCGATGCTGCGATGATGCGCTCCGCCGGGATGGCTTGGTTTCCCACGATGCGCACGGAGTCGAGCGGGAAGTCCGCCTTCTCCTGCGCGATGGCCAGGGACGCGGCAAGGACCGCGCTTAAGAAAATGCTCCGCACGCTTCCATTATGATGCGGCGGCGGGGCGCGCGGTTACCGCTATCGGTCGGTTGCCGGAATCGACGTAAACGCCGAACCGAAGAAGCGCAGTCCGAGCACGGCTACGTTGCCGGTGGAGACTGTGAAGGTCACCGTGCCGCGATTGCTGGCGATGCCGCTCAGGCCGGTCAGGCTGCGCAGCGCTACGGCGGTCTTACTCCTGGCAGCGAGTTGGATTGTGGCGGTGCCTAACGCTCCGCCGTTTGCGCTCCTTGCGGTGACGGTTACCGTTGTTGCGACTGAACTGGGGTTGACGATGCCTGCGGCGGTGGTGAAGTTGGTGTCGTCAAACGTGAGCGATGCGCTGGTGGAACCGGCGTTGGCCAGCGGCACTAGGGCTTCTTGATCCGGCGTACCGGCGACGCTTTGGCGGAAGACGCCGTAACCGGTAACGCCCGGCGGCAGGGTGGCCGACGCGTAGCCTTGCACCAGAGTGCCTGTATTCGGAGCTTCGATCCGCACCGATCCGCCCGCAGGGATATTCACCGTGGTGGAGGAACCGCTCAGGGCGGGCACGTTTAACGGCGTTCCATTGTCGGCGATGAAGTTGACCGCGAAGACCGCGGGTGCTGAACCCGAGTTCGAGAAATAGAGCGCGGTGTACCAGCCTCCGCCGAAGACGAACTGCGGCAGCACGTATAGGCCGGCGGTCACCGAACCGGTGCCGTTCAGCGCGAAGGAGGCGGTGGTCAGGCTGGTGACGGAGCCGGTGCCGGTAAGGGGAGAAAATACTCCGCGCGCGCCTTCAAAGCGTCCCGTGCCGCCGGTGACGTTCACCGAACCCCCGGAGGTGGCGCTGCCCACTTGTGGAATGATCACGCCGGTGGGGATTGAGTAGGTTCCGAACAATACCGCGCCATCGGGAAAATCAACGAGAACGACCCAGGGACAACGCCAGCAGCGCCGGAAAGTAGCGCAGGATCGATGGTTCCGCCACCCGACAACGCCGCGGTCCCCAGTCCCGTGACGGTGCCGGTGCCGCTCAGCGAGTATGTCGTGGCCCCGGTCAATCCGGCATTGGCGGAGAAATTCAGGCTAAGCGGAGTCTGTGCGAGCGTAGTGGCGGCGAAGAGAAGGAAGAGGGCGGAGATCGGTTTCATGGGGCTAAGTGTACCGCACTGAAATGGCCGGGAGCCGAACGGCGAATCCGTCACACCGCGCGCCCCTGCTAAACTAAAAGTTCAACTCATGAACTACGACGTAATCGTCATCGGGAGCGGACCCGGTGGCTACTCCGCTGCCATTCGTGCAGGCCAATACGGCCTCAAGACCGCGCTGATTGAAAAAGACCCCAAGCTGGGCGGGACCTGCTTGCACGTTGGCTGCATTCCCACCAAGTCGCTGCTGCATACAGCGGAAGTGTGGGAACGCTTCGTGCATGCCGAAGCCGAAGGGATTCACTGCGAGAACGCGCGGCTGAATTACCCCAAGGTGATTGAGCGCAAGAACGGGATCGTCGGCAAACACGCCAAGGGGATCGAGTTCCTGCTCAAAAAGAACAAGGTCGATTGGATTAAGGGCTACGGGCGCTTGGCCGGCCCTGGCAAAGTCGAAGTGCAGGGCGAGGCCGGGCGGCAGGTGTTGGAGGCCAAGAACATCGTGCTGGCCACCGGATCGGAAGCGCGCATGTTGCCGGGGTTGACGCCGGACCCGCAGCGCATTCTCACCAACATTGAAATTCTGAACCTGACGGAAGTGCCCAAGACGCTTGCGGTACTGGGAGCGGGAGCGGTGGGCGTGGAATTCGCATCCTGCTTCCAACGCTTCGGCACGAAGGTTTCTCTCTTCGAGATGCTGCCACGCCTGGTGCCGGTGGAAGACGAAGAGGTCTCGAAGGAACTGGGCCGCGTCTTCAAGAAGCAGGGCATTCGCGTGGAGACGGGGGCCCGGGTGGAGAACGTGGAGCGCACGGCGACCGGCGTGAAGTTCCAAGCCGTGCTGGCGAACGGGCAGACGGAAACCGTGGAAGCCGACGCGCTTTTGGTGGCCGTAGGCCGCAAACCGAACACTGAAAACATCGGCCTGCAAGGCACGCGCGTAGAACTCGACCGCGGCTTCATCAAGGTGGATCCTTATCAGCGCACCGGCGAACCTGGCGTCTACGCCATTGGCGACATCGTGGCAGGAACGCCGCAACTGGCGCACGTGGCGACGGCGGAAGGCATGGTTGCGATCGGACACATTGCGGGCATGGACGTGCGACCGATCAACAAGGGCCGCATCCCAGGTGCGACCTACACCGAACCCGGCATTGGCAGCGTCGGTATGACTGAGGCGCAAGCCATTGCCAAGGGACACCAGGTCCGGGTGGGTAAGTTCCCGTTTGTGGGCAACAGCAAGGCGACGATCCTGGGCAGCCACGACGGTTTCGTCAAGATTGTCACCGACGAGAAGTACGGCGAGATTCTGGGTGTCCACATCATCGGGCCGCAGGCGTACGAGTTGATCGGCGAGGGCGTGCTGGCGATGGAAGCCGAAGCCACTGTCGAAACGCTGCTGCATACCATCCACGCGCACCCCACGATTTACGAGGCCGTGGGCGAAGCCTTCAACGCAGTCTACGGGATGGCGATTAATGCTTAGTGCCGCTTCAGCCGGCGTGACCGCTTCCTTCCATCCCGCGCTGGTGGAGGCTGGTCCGTTGACGGTGCGCGAACTTGGCCGCATGCGTTATGCCGAAGCCTTCGCGTTTCAGCAGAGTCTGGTCGCGCAGCGCAAGGCCGGTGAGATTGGCGATCAGTTGCTGTTCGTCGAGCATGCGCACGTGGTGACGATGGGCCGCAACGGACGGGGTGAGAATTTGCTGGCTTCGCCGGAGCTACTGGAACGCTCCGGCATCGAGTTTCACCCGACGGATCGCGGCGGCGACGTGACGTATCACGGGCCCGGCCAAGTTGTGTGCTATCCGATCCTCGATCTGCGCGATTGGAAGCGGGACGTAGTCGCTTACGTGCGGGCCATCGAAGCAGTCGTCATCGGCACGCTGGGCGAGTTTGGAATCGAAGGCGGGCGTGTAGCGGGTGCGAGCGGAGTCTGGGTGGGCGATGCGAAGGTCGCCGCCATCGGCGTCCACATCAGCCGCTGGGTGACTTCGCACGGGTTCGCACTGAACCTCGATACAGATTTGAGTTACTTCCGGTACATCGTCCCTTGTGGATTGACGAAGCCGGTGACTTCCATGCGGGCCTTGGGTTGCGATGCGAACCGCGCTGAAGTGGTTGCCTCTTTGACCCGCCAGTTTGGGAAAATATTTGGACGCAGTTCATTCGTACCCGCAGTTGATTCGTAATGGAGAGATCATGATCGACGTAGTCATGCCCCAGATGGGCGAGAGCATTGTAGAAGGCACGCTTACCAAGTGGCTGAAGAAACCGGGCGAGCGCGTGGAACGCGACGAGCCGCTGTTCGAGATTTCGACGGACAAGGTGGACACGGAGATCCCGTCGCCCGCCGCGGGCACGTTAGCCGATGTAATGGTGGCCGAGGGCCAGACGGTGGGCATCAACAGCGTGGTCGCACGGATCAATGACGGTGGCACCGCCGTTGCTGCCCCGGCTGCTCCGGTGATTGAAGCTGCACCCGCACCAGTGGCTGCACCAGTGCCAGTGGCTGCGCCCGTGATCGTCGCGCCTGCTGCTGCGGCGATGATGGAAGAAGCTGGGCCCCTCTCCCCGCTGGTGCGCAAGATGGCGCGCGAGAACAACATCGATCTGAACCAGGTCCGCGGCACTGGCGCCGGTGGCCGCATTACCAAGCAGGACCTGGAATCCTTTATGTCCGGCGGGGCTGCTCCGGCGCCCGTGCCCGCTTACGTGCCGCCCCCGGTGCAGGCTGCTCCGCCGCCGCCGCCTCCTCCTCCGCCCCCCCCGCCTCCTCCGATGCAAGTCGCGGTTGCTCAGCCCGTAAACGTTCCGCCTCCGCAGCCTCCTCCTCCGCCCGCGCAGCCGATGATGCAGATGCCGGGTGCGGCCGCGTCGCACAAAGTAGAACCGATGAGCATGATGCGACAGAAGATCGCCGAGCACATGGTCTTCTCCAAGCGCACCTCGGCGCATGTCACCACGGTTCACAAGGTGGACATGACCAACATCGCCAAGATTCGCAACAAGATGAAGGGCGCGTTCCAGACTCAGTATGGCTTCGGGCTGACGTTCCTGCCGTTCGTCTCGCGGGCCTGCGTCGCCGCGCTGCGGGAGTTCCCCATCGTGAACGCTTCCATCGACGGCACCAACATCGTCTACCATCGCGACATTAACCTGGGTATCGCGGTCGCGCTCGACGGCGGGCTGATCGTGCCGGTGATCCGTAACGCGGACGAGAAGAACATCGTCGGGTTACAGCGCTCCATCGTGGATCTGGCGGCCCGCGCGCGTTCGCGCCAGTTGCGCGCGGATGAAATCCAGGGCGGTACGTTCACCATCACCAACTTCGGCAGCTTCGGCAGCCTGTTCGCAACGCCGGTGATCAACCAGCCGCAAGTGGCGGTCCTCGGTGTGGGCGCGGTAGTGAAGGAGCCGGTGGTCATCGACGATGCCATCGCGATCCGCAGCATGGCGTACCTGGCGCTCACCTTCGATCACCGCTTGATCGACGGCGCGCTGGGCGATCAGTTCACGGCGAAGGTGAAGTCGGTGCTGGAGAACTGGACCGAAGAAGTAGCGTAATTTGCGGGCAGTCTTCGAGAGGGCGGGCCATGTGCCCGCCCTTTTTGTTTTCTGGCCCCAACCGTAAGGGTGGGGCTGACGAAGTTCCTTACAAGGCCCATGCTCACGCAAGCGGCTCGGGAGGTTAACACCCAAAAACAGGAGAGTCTACAAGAAAAAAGGGCGGGCACTTGGCCCGCCCTTTGAACTTACCGCCAGACTATCTACTGCTTACCGGCGGCGGGCTTGGCTGTGGCCGGAGCGGGCGTGGTCTTCGGAGCGGCCGCTGCCGGAGGCGGGGTCGCCGCCGGTTTTGCCGCTGCGGTCGCGGGCACGGTGGCCGGGTGCTTTTTATCGTAGGCGTCGATCACGCCCTGGGTAATGTCGATGGCCGAAGAGGCCCACACCAGACCGGAAGTGTCGCGGTTGCCGGTATCGAGCAGCACGGCGAATCCATTGGCCTGCGTGTATTCGGCGATCACAGCCTGCATCTTGCTGCTGAAGTCGGCCAGCAGTTCGCGCTGCTTGTCGTCGCTGTCGGCCTGGTAGTCTTCCACTTCACGGTTGAAATCCTTGGTCTTGCGGTTGATGGCAAGCTGCTGGTCATCCTTCGCGGTCTGCGAAAGCGTGTTGCCGGCGCGCGCCAGCTTGTCCTGCAAGTCCTTGATTTCAGCTTGCTTGCCCTCAAGGCCCTTGGTGCGCGGCTCGACGAACTCGCGTTGAAGCTTGGCCGTGGCGGCCTTAGCTTCCTGCGTGTTGGGCACCGCCTGCTGCAGGTTGATGGTGCCGATCTTTGTCGGGATGGCGGGCGTCTGGGCAACCAGCGCGGCCGAGGCCAGACCCAGGCCTACGGTGAGAGCGGTCAGTAATTTAGTCACGGCGAAACTCCTCATATAATGTTTTTCCATCCTAGCATTGCTTTAGAACGTTCGTCCGATGGTGAAGCGGAAGGTGGACTTCCTCTCGAACAGCGGGATGGGCTGGCCGAAGGTGGCCACGGAATTGATGAACGACGGATAATTCGGGAAATAGCTGCGGTCGGCCACGATGGGCGGCTCGATGTAGTTGCGCACGCGCGTCGGGTTGTAGGCCCAGTAGATGCGGAAGGGCTGGTTGAAAACAGGCATCAAGACCTGCAGTTCCAAGCCTGTTGAGGTGCGGATGAGTTCGGTGTTCTTGGCCACCACGGCCCGGTTGCCGAATGCGGCTTCGGGGAACTGGCTGTTCAGGTCAAAGATGCGGCTGGGGTTGAGCGTAAGCTGGCTCTTGTTGGACAGGCGGTTCATGCCGGCGTCAAAGAAGGCTGCCAGGGTGACGGGTCCAAAGATGGGAATGCGGTATTCGAAGTTGCCCACCATTTTGGTGTCGCCGCCGGGGAATACCAGCTGGTAGGCCGGCATTTGCTGGGTGGCGCTTTCAAAGCAGCAGCGGTTGTCCGCAGTGGGGCCGCAGGTGGTGGAGCGCGTAGCGCAGCTTTGCAAGCGGGCAGTGCCGTCGTTGTTGAGCTGGTTGACGGTGGCCGCGATGGGGATGAAGGCGATGGGGCTGACAGTGTACAGCTGGAAGCCGCGCACGTCATTTTCGCCGCCCATGAAGAAGCGGTTAAACGGAGGAGCCGTCTTGCCGCCAAAGCCGCTCACGTACGAGCCCAGGAAGTGCATGCCGATGACGTGTTTCGCTTTCAGGCCGGGGCGGAAGTGGGCGATGTCGATCTGGGGCTGGAATTGATTCACGCTGCCACCCAGGAAGCTGCCCGCGAACTGGATGCTGGCCGAGGCGCGTGTACCGCGCGTCGGAATCATCGGATTGTCGGTGGAATTGTAGGAATACGTGGGCTGTATGTAAGAGGTGGTGATCCCGTCCAGTTGGTTCGGCCCGTTGATCTGCTGGAAGTTGAGGTATTGGTAGTACTGCTTGGCGGAGTCGGTGAGCGTCTCCACGTTCTGGATGCTGTATCCGTAGCTGATGCCGATGCGAGCAAAGCTGCGCTTCAATTGGTAGCTGGAAAAGACAGTAAAGCCCTTGCTGTTGGTGTTGTAGTTCAGCAGGTTTTGCGCGCCCACGGAGTTATAGAGCGGAATCAGGTTCGCGCCCGCCAGCACCGAAGCCTCGCGGCCTTGGTTGTAGGTGAAGCGGCTGATGGAAACCGACATGCCAAACTGAATCGGGCGGTCGAGGAAGTACGGCTCAGTGAAGCTGATGCTGACGTCCTTGTAACGCGTGCCCGCGCTCGACGAAAGGCTCAGTGTTTCGCCCATGCCGAGGAAATTGTTGGTGGAATACTGGAAGCCCAGGAAGCTGCCCTGGATGCCGGACACACCGCCGCTCATCTGCACGGAGTTCTTACCCTGCTCCTGAACTTTGAGCGTGAGGTCGACTGTGTTGGTGCGGGTGTCGGTCTTCATATCGACCGATTCGTCTTTCTTGAGCGTCTGGAAGTAGCCCAGCTGGTTCAAGCGCAGGAGGCTGAGCTCCCACAGATTCTCGCTGTAGAAGTTGCCTTCGTCGATCATGAGCTCGCGGCGGATAACTTTATCGCGTGTGGTGGTGTTGCCGGAAAAGTCGATGCGGCGGACGAAGAACTGGTTGCCTTCGTCGAAGTTGAGTGTGAGGTTGACCTGGTCGGTGTTGGGGACGATTTCAGGAATCGGGTCCGCCAGGAAGTTGATGTAGCCGTAGTTGCCGTACAGCTTGCGCAACTCGTCCAGGCCCTTTTGCAGCTTTTCGGTGGAGAAGTAATCGCCCTGTGCCATCTGGAAGACGGGACGCATCAGCGCTTCGGGAGCGCTGAACAGCTTCACGCCGGTGAAGTTGATGTTGTTGAGCTTGTAGCGGCGGCCTTCTTCCACTACCAGCGTGATGTCGGCTTTTTTGCCGGGCTTGTTGGGATGGATGACGGGCAGGCGGAACTGGCCGTTGCCGCCGTCCACCAGGTCTACTTTCACATCCGTGACGCGGGCCAGGAAGTAGCCGTTCTTCTGATAGAACTGGGAAATCAGCTGGCCGTCGATGTCGGCTTTGGTGGAATCGAAGGTCTTGGCGAAGAGGCTCTCGGCGAAGATGGAATACGGAATGCCGGTGGGCTTGAGCACCTTCATGGAGCGCTTCACGATGCGGTCGCTGTAGACCGTGTTGCCCTCGATGTTGAGCTTGCCGACCTTGACCTTGGGGCCTTCGTCCACGCGCATGGTGATGGCGAGCGAAGCCGGCGGCAGTTGACTGATGTCCGGTGTGACTTTGGCGAACTGGCGGCCGCGCTCGGCCAGGAGTTCTTCGAGGACCACGACGGCGCGCTGCAGCTTGTTGGGATCGAACTGGGATTCGACGCTGAGGCCGACGCGGCGGTCGCGGTAGCGTTCCAAGATATCAGAGGTGGTCACGGTCTTTGCGCCGACGAAATCCAAGGTGCGAACGATGGGCCGTTCGACGACGATGAAGCGGACGATCCAGCCGCCGGTTTCGGCGCGTTCGCGCTCGAGGCGAAGATCGTCAAAGCGGCCCTGGTTCCACAATGTGATCAGGTCGCGGTGCAGCGAGGCGTCGTTATAGATGTCGCCCTTCTTTGTGAAAACCATTGCCCGCAGGGTATCTTGGGGGACACGGCGGGAGCCGCGGAACTCGATGCTGTCGATTACATCGGTGGCTTGGGCGGCGGTGGGCGGCGGGGCCAGCGCCTCCGTCACGGTCTCAAACGGATTGGCGGGCTTCGGCGGGGCCGGGGCCTGCTGAGCGAAAACTGAGTATGTCCCGAAAAGCGACAATACGAGCGTGCGCAGGCAATGGTGCCTGGAGTGCGGCATCTAGTCCGGGTTCCTTTCCACTCTGCGCATGACTTAAGACGTAGGTTGCCGCCGCGGCGTTCCAAGTTTTGTCCAGAACGGTGGTACCGTTCCGGCAAGGCGACAAGACCAAATCCCGATAGGTCATTCTACCGCATTGCGGGTAAGGCGTGCCAGGAAGCTTTCGTCGGCCTGCTGGTCGATTTCCCGCACAGAGGCGGCCTGCCAGGAGTGCCAGCGGCGGTCCCGCAGTTGTTCGAGGAGCCGGGCCTCGCGGCGGCGTTCGAGGACTGCCTGGGTTTGCTGGGCCAGTTTCTGCTCCAGGGCGGAACGAGTTTGCAGGAGATAGCGGGTTTGCGCGGAGGACGAGGCGCGGAAGTGTTCCAGCGCCCCGATTTCGGCGGAGGTTACCGACGGCGCGGCCAGCAGCTTAGCGCGGGCGTCTTGGACGGAGTGGTCGAGGGCTGCGCAGCGGAGGTCGAGTGTTTGCAGCTCCGCGTGGAGGAGTGCCAGGCCGGCTTCTTCGAGCCGGGCCTGTGTTTGCCGCCAGGAGAGGACCCGGTCCAGGGGAAAGGAGAATTTCTTCATGGGGGATTTGAGCGTCTGTCCGCTTCCTTACGGTCGCGGTTCAGTGCTGCTCCGGCGGGTGCCTACCTGCGCGGGCGGCTGTGTGGGGACCCCGGCGATGCCTGCGAACCCTCGCCTCACGGAATCGGTGCCGCACTGAACCGCGACCGATTGGAAGCGGGCAGACGCTATCACCGTGTAAGGGCATACAAGCTGTCCAGGGTTTTCTCTATGGGTTCGCTCAAGTCGGGGGGTTGTTTCAAGAAATCCATCAGACGCGGGCGCATTTGGATGGCGGAGTCGAGGCCGGGGTTGGTGCCAGCGGCGTAGGCACCCAGGTTGATGAGGTCTTCGGATTGGCGGAACGTTGCCATCGCTTCGCGCAGTTTGCCTGCCGCGGCGCGCTGTTCCGGCGGGGCCACCTTGCCCGCCAGGCGGCTGACGGAGTTGAGGATGTCGATGGCCGGGTAGTGGTTCATCGCGCCTAATTCACGGGAGAGGATCACGTGGCCGTCCAGAATGGCGCGGGCCGCGTCGCAGATGGGCTCGTTGAAGTCGTCGCCTTCGACCAGCACGGTGAAGAAGCCGGTAATCGAGCCTTGCTGAAAATTGCCGGCGCGTTCAAACATCTTGGGCAGCAGTTGGAAGACGCTGGGGGTGTAGCCCTTCTGGCTGGGCGGTTCGCCGGCGGCTAGTCCGATTTCGCGCTGGGCCATGGCGAGGCGGGTGACTGAGTCCATGACGAGCAGCACACTCTTGCCTTGGTCCCGGAAATATTCGGAGATGGCGAGGGCGACGAACCCGGCGCGGATGCGCAAGGGCGCGGGCATGTCGGATGTGGCGATGACCAGAACACTGCGCGCCAGCCCCTCCGGACCCAGGTCATGTTCTATGAATTCGCGCACTTCGCGGTTGCGTTCGCCGATCAGCGCGATGACGCTGACGTCGGCGGAATGGTGGCGTGCCATGGCTCCCAGTAGTGTGCTTTTGCCGACGCCCGAACCGCCGAAGATGCCGACGCGCTGGCCCTGGCCGAAGGGCAGCATGCTATCGATGGCGCGGACGCCGGTGACCAGGCGCTGGGTGATGGGCACGCGGTCGAGCGGACCGGGCGGGGCGGCGTAGAGGTCGTAGGAGCCGGTCGACTCAATGGGCGAGCCGCCGTCCATGGGTTGACCAAAGCCGTCCAGCACGCGACCGAGCAGCCCGGGTCCGGTAGAAACGCGCGCGGCTTCCGGGCGGGCGATCACCGTGTCCCCAGCCTGCAGGCCTCCCGTTTCTTCGAGCGGCATCAATAGCACCCGGCCATCGCGGAAGCCGACCACTTGCGCGCGGATTGTCCGGTTTTGTGAGCGGATCTCGCACAGGTCCCCGACGGCTGCCGCCGGTCCGTCGGCGGTGACCAGCAGTCCGGTCAGTTCCCGCACGCGTCCCGAGTAGCGGGCTGTTTCCATGCCGCCCAGCGCCGCGAAGAATTTACCCAGCGTTGGACTCATGGGCGCCTCTGGACCACAAGGTCCGCGAACCCGCGCTCGATTTCTTCGAGCTGCGTCTGCACCGACAGATCGAGCTCTCCGCGCAGGGTGTCGAAGATCGCGCTGCCGGGGGGAAGCCCGGCATCAGCGGAGATCTCCACCGCCTGCGGGATGGCCAGGTCGGCGCGATTGTCCTGCACGATCCGCGCGTCCCCCGGCGATAGCCGCAGTTTGTGGATCTCCCGCGCACTCAGCTTATCGATCCCAGAGCGGACTAGTCCCAGGATCGCCTCCGGGTCGGTGGCCAGTTCCCGGTGCAGGACCCTGCGGGCAATCGCCAGCGCTAGTTTCACCATGGACTCCTCGGCTTCTTCCCGCGCGTGCTTGCGCGCGGCGGCGAGCTCCTTCACAATGGCTCCGAAATTCCCCAGCACAGGAGCCGCCAACGCTCCGGCGCGCTGCTCCGCTGTGGCTTCTCTCGCCGCGACGCCCCGGTCATAGGCCGCTTTGACCCGGGCCTCCACGGACTCCTCGGGATGTGGCTGCGCTCCCGCCCGCCGCGGGGAGCTTTGCCCTTCCGCACTCCGCGGCGCCGTTCCACCCGCCGGTCGCCACTCGATCGGCGTCGCATCGCCGAGACCCCCGGAGAACAGTCTAGACGACATACTGCTCTCCCGCTGTGCCCTTCAGGCTGACCACGCCCTCGGTTTCGAGCTGCCGCACCACTGCGATGATCTGCTGCTGCGCCGACTCGACTTCCTTGATCTTGATCGGACCCATGGAGTCCATGTCCTCACGCATCATATCGGCGCCGCGCTGGCTCATGGCTTGCAGAATATGCGTCTTCATCTTCTCGGAAGTGCCCTTGAGCGCGACGGTGAGGATCTTGCGGTCCACTTTGGCCAGCACTTCCTTGATCGCGTTGGCGTCCAGCAGCAGCAGGTCCTCGAAGACAAACATCAGATGCCGGATCTGCTCGGCCAGGGGCGGGCTCGAAGCCTCCATAGCCTCCAGAATGTCCTTGGTGGCATTGGAGTCGAGCCGGTTGAGCATTTCCGCGACGGCATCCACGCCTCCGTAGGATTCGCGGCTCATTTCGCCGAGCGCGCGCAGTTTCAAGCCGATCACGCTGGCGATCTTGGTGATAATGTCCGGCGAGATCTGGTCCAGACTGGCCATGCGCGTGGCCACGTCGCCGCGCATTTCCTTGGGCAGCTGGGAGAGCAGCGCCGCTCCCTGCGATGGATTCAGATGCGAAATGATCAGTGCGATGGTCTGCGGGTGTTCGCTGTGAATGAACTTTGAAAGCTGCTGCGGATCGGTTTTTTGCAACGCGTCGAAGCTGAGTGATTCGTTGCCCAGCGACTTCATCAGGCGGTCCAGCATGCGCTGGGCCTGTTCATCCCCGAAGGCGCTTACCAGCAGTTTTCTTGCGTAATCGACGCCGCCCTTGATGACGTAGTCGCGGGCCGTCACCATCTTGTGGAACTCTTCGAGGACGCCTTCGGCTTCTTCGGGAGTCAGCGAACGGACCAGCGCGATCTCACGGCTGATCTCGTCGACCTCGCCTGTGTCCAGTTCGCGCAGAATGGAACTCGATGCCTCGTCGCCGATCATCAGCAGTAGAATGGCGGTCTTGCGAAGTCCTGGGATCTGCTCGCTACCGCTGATACTCACCATTGAGCCAGTTCCTCACCACGTGGGCCATCGCCACGGGGTCTTTCTTCACCTCGGAGGCGATATGTCTACTCAGCACGTCGGTCTTCTTGGTCGAGACCGCGGGGATCTTCAGGGAGAGGATTGCGTCGGCTTCGAGGCGCTGCTGCGCGGCGGCCTGATCGGCCAAACGTGCCTCCATCTCCTTTTCGGCGTCCAAGGCGGGCGAGGCGAGCTGTTTGCCGCCCTCCACCGTCGCCGCGGCTCTCTTTTTCTTGTGCTTCTTCCACAAGAAGAACCCGCCGCCCAGCAGCGCTAGGAGCACACCTGCCCCGGCACCAGCCAGGACCATCGGATTGAACTGGCCGACTATCTTTTGCAGCCATTCGGGCAGTACGACACCCGGCGGGGCTGCTGGAGCGCCCTTGGCGGCCGGCGGGTCGGCGTTCAAGGGCTGCGCGGCCAGCGTGGATTCAAAGGGGAACGCCTCGACGACTAGAATGTCGCCGCGCATCGCGTCGATGCCCACGGCGGCGGTGACCAGGTCTTTGATGACCTTGAGTTTGTCCGCCGAGGGTGCTTCGACCACCGGCTTGCCTTGGTCGTAGCGCAGCGAATGATCCACCAGAATCGATAGGGACAACTTCTTCACCGCTCCCTGGCCCAGTTTGGTGTGGCGCACGACGCGGCTGGTCTGGAAGCTGGTGTTTTCGGTCTTGCGTCCGTAGTTGGTGACCGACGCTCCGGCGCTGGCCTGCGCGGCCGTGGCGCGGGGCAGGTTGGAGGAAGTTCCCGGAACGGCGGCTTCGTTAAGGGGGGAGCCCGGCGCGGGCATATCCTGGGTGGTCTGCGAACTCACCATCACGGACTTGTTGGGGTCGAAAATTTCTTCGCTTTGCTCGCCGCTGGTCAGATCGATGTCGGCCGAGATGCCGACGCGGAAATGGTCGATGCCGAGCAGGGGCTCAAGCGTCTGCGCCACTTTCATCTGCACGTCCCGCTCTAGCGTTTTCCGGTACTCAAGCACCGCTTCGCTGGCCTGCGAAGTGTCTTCCAGGCCCGCAGGGCGCGGGCGGTTCAGTAGATTCCCGGCCGTGTCCAGAACCGTGACCTGATTCGCCTGCAAGCCGGTGACTGCGCTGGCCGCCAGCTGCGTGATCGCCTGGATGTTCTGCGCGCTCAACTGCGCACCCCGCCGGAGCTTTACCAGGATGCTGGCTTTCGCTGGCTGACGGGCTTCGAGATACAGCGACTCCTTGGGCATCGTGACATGCACGCGCGCGCTTTCGATTTCGCGCAGTGTCCTCACCGACCGCTCCAGCTCGCCTTCAATCGCCCGGTGATAGTTCACCTGTTCAGTGAACTCGCTGGCCCCGAAGTTGGTCTGGTCGAACAACTCAAAGCCCAGCCGCCCGGTCTGCGGCAAACCCGCCGCCGCGAGTTGCAGGCGCATTTCGGCCACGCGGTCGGATTTCACCAGGATGGTCCCGCCGCCGTCCGCGAGCCGGTAGTCAGTAGCTGATTCGCGCAACTTCGCCGTCACCGCGCCCGCGTCTTCCGCCGACATGCCGGAAAACAGCGGTTCATAGCCGCGCTCATTGTTCCAGCGCTGCAAGGCGAACAGTCCTCCGGCCACAGCCAGAATGGCCGTGAGCAGGAAGATTCGTTGCTTGGGAACCAGGTTCGCCCACAGCTGTCCGATTTGGATCAAACCTGCATCCTCATCACTTCTTCATAGGCGTTGACGACTTTGTTGCGGACCTGCAAGAAGAGATCGAAGGACAACTCGGCTTGTTTGGCGGCCAGCGCGACCTGGTGCAGCTCTTCGCCCTCGCCAGAGAGAAAGCGGTCGACGCTGGCCTTGGCATTCTGCTGGAAGCCCTCTACCTTTGAGATGGCGTCGCTGAAGGCGGCATGGAACGCTTCTCCGCTTGGAGTGGGCTCCGCCGGGGCGATGGGGAGCAAAAAGGTTACGGGGGCGATGCCTGAAATCGTCATGGGCCTACCTCATCAGATCGATCGATTTATTGAGCATGTCCTTCACCGCCGACATGGCCGCGACGTTGCTTTGATACGACCGCGATGCGTTCAGCAGGTCGACCATTTCTTCCGCCGGGTTCATGTGCGGGAACGCCACGTACCCGTTGGCGTCGGCGTCGGGATGTCCGGGGATGTAGCGCATCTCCGGCGGACGGTCATCGGTAATGATGTCGGCCACGCGCACGCCTTGTCCCAGCTCTCTCTGAAACACCGCGGAAAACGGCGACGCCTGGACGTCGGTCGAGAACACCACATCCTTGCGCCGGTAGGGACCGCCTTCGGGCGTCCGCGTAGTCTCGGCGTTGGCCATGTTTTCAACCAGCATCTCGGCCCGCGTGCGTTGCGCCGACATCCCGGACGCGCTTACTTGTAAAGCTGAGAACAGGCTCATCAGGATCTCCCTTCGTGGATCGCCTTGCGGATCGATTCGAGATTGCCGCGTACCAAAGTGGATACCAGGTTGAAACGGATGGTGTTCTCCGCCAGCAGGCGGGCCTCGCGGTCCACGCTTACGTTGTTGCCGTCGGGTTTTTCGTAGAGGCCCTGCGGCTCCATGGTCTGAGGCTGTTGCCCCTTCACCAAACTCATATATTCGAATTGGAAGTCGATATCTTGTGTGTGGTACCCGGCGGTATCCGCGTTGGCCAAGTTCGACGCCACCAGCTTCTGCCGCGCGCTGAGCAGGTCGAGGTAGCGCGCCAGATTGTTGGTTCCAACGGTGAGAGCGGAGCTAGTAGGAAAGATGCCGTCAGCCATGACAGCGTGGAAGATGCACGTCAGGGGCCAGAGGTGACCTGGACTTGTACGGTATTTGCCTGAGTGCCACCTACAGACAGGACTAGTGCCCGCGAACCGGGGGATACTCCCTCAGGCATGCGCACGTTTACTTGCTGCAGCCCCTGCATCGTCGCGGAGCCTGTATATAGGACCTGCGCCGAAATGCCCCCAATAGTCACTGTGGCCGCTGGACCCAGGCCTAGGCCGGTGCAGTAGATCTCCAGGAACTCTCCCGGCTTCACCGGGCGCGCCTGCGTCAGCAGCCCCGTACCCGCCACCACCACCGCCCCATTCCCGCCGACCAGGAAAATCCCCGGTGCACTTGCGGCCACGGTAATGGGAAATTGCTCGGACTGCCCCAGCGAAGTCTCGACAAGAAGTTGCCGCGTTCCCGGCGAAATGCTGACGGGAACGACAAAATTGATCTGCGCGTCCGACACATAGTACAGCGGCACGCCGGTCCCATTGATGGACACGCGCACTCCGCCCAGCACCGTCGGGAAATTTGGACCCACGCCCGTTGCTCGCACGCCGCCCGCCAGGCTGCCGCCGAAGATGCTGGCGAAGCCGCCCGGAGCAATGGGTGCAGCAAACGATGCTCCATTGACCACCCCGCCGTTCGAGACCCCAGGCAGTCCCAGGGCCGTCGCTACCGCCGAGGACTGGGGGACTCCAGGAATGCTGAAGGTGAGCGTGTTGAAGCTGCCGCTGGTGGGCGTCCAGGTGAACGCGGCCTCACCGAAAGCGTTGGTCGTCGCCGTGGTCAAGTTCACCGTCCCGCCGCCCCCCACGCTGACGTTCAGGGGCTGATTCGAATACGGCACCTTATTCTCATCCACCACCCGAGCCACCACTGGCTGCAATGTTCCCGACCCGGCCAGTTGCAGATCTCCGCTTGCCACGACCGTCCGGAGTTCCGCTTGCGGACGCACCTGCACGCGCGCCACTGCGGGATGATAGGCCGTGCTGCTGGGCACTGCCCGCAATTCCTCCACACCCACGCGCGCTCCGCTCACGTTGAATTCGACGCGCCTCGCTCCGGCTGGAATGGTCACGCTGGCGGGCGCGATTACGACGCCCAGCGGAGCCTCAATCGCGAAGCTCAGCGGCGTGGTAGCCGCCGAGGCCAACTCCAGCGATGCAACGCCATTCCCGTTCAGCGTCACGCCGCCCATGGGAGCCAGCGACAACTCCGCCCCCCGCCGCAACGTGGTGGAGATGCTGCCTCGGGAATCCGTCGCGCTCGCATAGAACGTCTCGAACGCCCTGCGGTACGCGTCCACCTGCGCGATCGCCGCGGCGGCTGGCGTCCCGGCTGAGATGTCGGCGTTCTCATCCACCACCATCACGAACGCAAAACGGAAGTTCCGCTGCGCAACGGTCGAATCCGGAGTCCGGCGGCCAGCGGCCTTGATTACGTTCTCCACCGGAATATCCAGCCGCGTCCCGTTAAACGTCGCGCCGCTCAGCGGCCCGCGCGAATTCGGGAACCCGGAATTCAGCACCGCGAACGTAGGCGGCACATCCCGCGGCTCGCGGAGGCCCATCAAATACTGATCCAGCGCTGAGTAGCGCTGCACCGTGGCCGTGGTCCGGTAACGCGGATTCGCCGCCGGTCCCTGGTCTTCAATCCGATTACCTTCCAGCACCGATGCATCGCTGTTGAACGGAAACGCCCAATGTGCCAGACCCGCTCCCAGCATCGGCGGAATCGTCGAACTGGTCGGCGACGGTACACTCACCAGCGCCAGGAACAAGTGTCCGGCCTCGTGCGCCAAAATCGACACCGGCGTATCGCCGATGGTCCCACGGCTGGGCACCGGCGCGAAGGGGTCGACGGGATACTGCGCCGTCGGCCCCAGATTCAGCGCGGCCTGCAAGCGCCGTTTCGATCCATACTCCAGCCCGACGTCGATGGCTGTGTCTCCATACCCTTCGCCGGAACTGCGCGTCGTCACCTCATACGCCACCACACCCGCATCCGCCGCGATCCCCATTGCGTTGTAAACCACCAGGTAGTCATAGGTGTCGTCGTGGGTCTGATAAAAGCGTTGCGCCGCGGCCATCATGTCGACCTCCGGCCGCGATGTGGATGTGAAGGATTCGGCGATCCCGGTGGTGAAGCTCCCCGGACCGGTGCTCAGGTCCACCAGCGTCACCGGCTGCAGCCCGCCCGGATTCAGGCCGGTCACCGCCTTATCCACGGTGGCGCTGGCCGTTGTGTAGGTAAGCTCGATCCTGCCCGATGGGTAAAACCGGATCTGAAACGTCTGCCCCGCGGAGGAGAAATTGTCCGTTGCCAGCAGCACGTTGTCCCAGGTGACGACCACGCGGCCGGGCTCGCGCAGCAGCCGCACGCCGTTCAAGGACGATGGCGGATTGAGGTCCGTGAACAATCCGGCGATGGCCGGCGGGCCCGCCGCGAAGTGCCCGAAAGCGCCGCTGTAGTCGAGGTCCCCGGCGGTGAAGCTGACCGACCCGTTGGAGTTCACGAAGGCGTCCGTGTAGGTGGTCCCGTAGAACTTGAAGGGGAAGGGAAGCGCGATGCGTTCGGTGTCGTCGTCCTCGAGCGCCAGCTTGGTGGAATTGATGGACGCCGCGGAGTCGAAGGTGTCGGCGCCGGATTCCACTTTGTAGCCCGCGCCATCGGGCGTGAAGGTGACTGTCTTCGAGACCAAGTCGAACGGATTCCGTAGCCCCACGACGCCGTTGCCCGACCCGATGACCGCGATTTCCCCAACATCCACGTTGGCGCGCGCGGTGCGCAGTTCCGCTACATCCGCCACAGAGCGCCGCACCGCGGCCCGGCGCACGGAGTACTGCAAGTGGAGGAAGGCTTCCTCCTGCGCCTTGACGATGTAGGACCCGCATTCGAGCAGTGGCTCCTTCGCGGCTAGCACTCCCGCTATCAAGATCAGACCCGCCGCAAATCCGCGTTTGCTCATCTGGTTCTATTGTAACCGTCCGCTTGACACCACCCCCGCCCTTGGCTAACGATAGTACCCATGAAACGCATCCTCATCCTCGCCAGTCTTGCAGCCGCCGCCTTCGTGGCGCTGTACGGGCAAGCCGCCCCGGTCACCGGAGCCGACGACCCCGCGCCGCTCTTTACCGACAAAGATCCCGTGCTGCACCGCAACAAGCAGGCGGCCATGCACATTGTATTCGACCTGCTTGCCTACGGGCATTGGGACGAAGCGCCCAAGTGGCTCACTGAAAAATACATCCAGCACAACCCCGGCTTCGCCTCGGGCCGGCAGACCGTGATGGACGCGTTTTCGAAGTTCAGCAAGGCGAAGCAGATCCCAGCCAGCACCAAGGATTACAACCCGAAGATCGTCGCGGTGCTCGCGCAAGGTGACTTGGTCGCCGTCATGAACCGCGTCGAACGCCCCGACCCGCGCAACCCCGGCCAGATGTACACGACTACGCACTACGACATGTGGCGCTTCGTGGACGGCAAGGCCGATGAGCACTGGGACGAAGGCGCGATCAACGCTCCGGCGGCCCCCAAGGGCGCGCCCAAGCAGTAGCAGTCAGGGATAATGGACCCATGCGATATTCTCTACTAATCTCACTCGCGGCCTGCTCGCTCGCCGCCTATGCGCAGGATGCTGCCGCTTCGGTGGCCGCCATCCAGCGCAATTACGCCCAGCAGAAAACCAAGATCACCGCCGGTGCCGACGAAATGCCTGAAGCCCAGTACACGCTGGTCCCCGGTGACGGCTCGCGCACCTTCGCCGCCGTGATCGGCCACATCGCCGACGCGCAAGCCGGTAGCTGCGGCACCGTCGCCGGCACGCCCACACAGCTGAACGCCGAGCGCGGCATGACCACCAAAGCAGAACTGGTCGCCGCCCTGAAGAAGTCCTTCGAGCTGTGCGACGCGGCCTATGCCAGCATCAACGCCGCCAATCACGACGAGGCCAAAGCCGCCGCGTTCGGTGGCCCGCAACCGTTGAACGCCGTGCTCTGGGGCAACCTGGTCCACAGTGAAGAAATGTACGGGCAGATGGCAGTCTACCTGCGCGTGGCGAAGCTCGTCCCCCCGTCCAGCCAAGGCCGCGGCGGCGGTAAAGGCAAAGGCGCTCCCGGCGGCGGTAAGGGCAAGTAGTTAGGATCGTTCCCAAGGGCGCGGTTGTGGACCTCAGTCCGCCTCCGCGCTCTCTTTTTTGGATGCGACCACGGGAACTAAGTGGCTGGCTGTTTCTCGCGATTGGCTGTCTCAGCCCCGCGCTGATCCCATTCGTGCTCGTCACGAACTGGCCTGTATGGATCAAGGCGGGCGCTTCCTCCCTGCTGGCACTGGGGCTACCTGAGGTTTGCATCCTGCTGGCCGGGTTTCTGCTGGGCCGCGAAACGCTCGACCGGATTTGGCGCACCGTCCGATCCGGCCTACACAGATGGTGGGCACGCATGAGGAGCTAGGCTACACGTTGACAATGGGTGCAATCGCCGAAGTATCGATTGAGGACTATCTCCGTTTCGATAGGCGTTTTCGGATAGTTGCAACAGAGTTGCACGGGTAGCTCCATGCGAGTAACCCTTCTGCTTCTGATATTCACGCAGGCCCCCGATTTCCGCGGCGACGTCGCGTTGGTGCATGTGGATGTGGAGGTTCGGCAGGGCGGTCGCCCGGTGGAGAACCTTCGGGCGGACGATTTCCGCGTCCGTGATGATGGGAGGCCACAGCCCATTGTGAACTTCGGCCACACCGAGGAAACACTCGACGTGATCCTGCTGCTTGATACCAGTACCAGCATGCGCCCGGTGATCGAGCAGGTAGCAATGATCGCCCGTCAAGCGTTGAGTCAACTACAACGCGGTGATCGCGTTGCCGTCATGACCTTCGACTGTGACGCCGCTTTGATTGCAGATTTCACCGAAGACTTCGGCGTTGCGGAGAAGTCGATCCGATACCAGGCTCTGCAGGGTAAGTTTACCGGGTGCTCCAATATTCAAAAATCCCTGGCGCAGTCGGCGGAACCGTTCCGTTGGCAGGCCGAGCGCCACGGCCGCCGAGCTGTGGTGATTGTGACGGATGACAAGGGCGGTGCCGGTTACGACAACGCCGTCCGCCCGCTTTGGGACGTGGACGCGGTGGCGCTCGGCATATTCGTCGCCCGTCCCGGCAAGAATGTCTACCCGGGCGGAAAGGACATGGGCGTCCGCAAGATCGTGGAACAAACCGGGGGTGACTGGATACAGACGACGGACGCAGGCACAAGCCTTGCGGAGATGATCGCTGGCTTGCGCTCCCGCTATAGCCTGTACTACGCTCTGCCCGGAAAGTCGGGAGGCAATCGCAAGATCAAAGTGGAAGTCGCGCCGCAGGCCGCGCGTGAGCACCGTGGCGCGGTCGTGCGGGCTAGGGCCGGCTACGTTGTGAAATAGCCGCCTCGCGCTATTCCCACTCGATGGTGCCCGGTGGCTTGTTGGTGATGTCGTAGAACACGCCCGCGATGTCTGTGTGGGCGCGCAACTCATGCACCGTCTTCGCCATCAACTCGGCGGGCATGCGCACCACGCTAGCCGTCATCCCGTCCACCGAATAGATGGGGCGCAGCACGACCGAATCCGGCCGCCCCGGCGTGCCGAAGGGAATCAGCACCACCGGGAACTGCCACACGTCGTTGTCGAAGCCCGACTCCAACGTCAGCCTGCGCACGATGCCGTCGGCGTGGCGGAGGCGTTCCAGACGCTCCGCCGTGAGCGTACTGGGGACCGATTGCATCTTGCCGATCTCCTCCGCGGTCCACACGGCGACCACGATGCGATTGATGCTGTCCATGCGGTTGATCAGACTCGCGGTGTCGTCGTCGGAGGCGGGGAACTCGGTGATCGCGAGCGCCGAGCGGTAGGTGCGCGAATCGCCTTGCACGCCGACCGAGCGCACGGGCAGCTTCCAGCCGTCGCCAAGCCTTTCCGCCACGCCGCCTTCTTCCGCACACAGGCAACGGATCGCCAAGCCGGGTCCGGGGAAGGGATGGCGTTCGAGCAGCGCCTCGGGCAACCCGAGTTGGCGGCCCACGGCGCGCACTTCGTCTTTATAGAACGACGCCAGCGGCTCGACGATGCGCCCCTCGTCGATCAACTTTTGAATCCCAGCGACGCGGTTGTGATGCGTCTTGATGAGGTCTGCTTTCGCGGTGCCGCCGGATTCGATGGTGTCGGGATAAATGGTGCCTTGGCCTAGAACCCAGTCGCCGTTGAGATAGTGCTCGGATTCGAGGATGCGTTGCTGAACGCGCACGAATTCTTCGCCGATGGCGTTGCGTTTGGCTTCGGGCGCGGCCAGTCCTTCGAGCGCGTTCAGAAATTGTTCGCGTGCGTCCTCAATGATCAGCGACGGGAAATTGGCGCGGACGAATTCGGTCTCGCCTTCGCGCATCAACCCCGTATCCACGTAGGTGCCGTGAACTCGGTCCTTGCCCAGCGCCTTCAAACACAACGTGTAGGCGACCGTGGAATCCACGCCGCCGCTGACGAAAAAGAAGACGTTTCGTCCCGCGGCCGCGTGCCGGATTTGGTCTTCCAGCGATTGCAGTTGCCCCGCCGGGTCCCAATCCTGTGTGCAGCCGCAAATCTCTCGCACGAAATTCGACAGGATCTGCGGACCGCATTCTGTGTGGACCACTTCGGGATGAAACTGTACGGCGTACAAGCCACGTTCGGGAGACGCGATAGCCGCGACGGTACAGGTCGCCGTGCTCCCCAAAACTTCAAACCCCTCGGGAGCCGCCACCACGGTATCGCGGTGCGACATCCATACCTGCTGCTTGCCGCTCACGCCCCGCAGCAGGGAACCAGACGCCACCGGATCGAACTGCGCGAAGCCGTATTCGCCGCGCTCGCCCTTTTCGACGCGCCCGCCCAGCAAGTGTGCCATCAACTGCTGCCCGTAACAAATCCCGAGCACAGGTATCCCCGCGCGCAACAACGCCGGATCAATGGTGGGGCTCGCCGGATCGTAGACGCTCGAAGGGCCGCCGGAGATGATGACGCCTCGGCGTCCAGCGAGCTGAGAGGCAGGCGTATCGCTGGCGGCGACCTCAGCGTACACACCCAAGTCACGCACCTTGCGCGCGATCAAGTGGCAGTACTGGCCGCCCGCGTCCAGAACGGTAATTTGTGGAATCAACTTTTGAGTCTAGCGAACTTTGGCCACCAGCGGAGCGCTCTCCTGGGCCTTCATCCGCTTCACCAGCATGTTCTTTGCCGTGCCCAGCAGTTCCTTGGCCTTAGGCATCGATTCGATCGCTTTCAACACCATAGGGTCCTGTTCGTACTGCACGCCCAGGCTCTCATCGGTGCTGAACGCGGCCACATACATTTCGCGCTTCAGTTCACTGCGCATCCAGTCCTGATTGGCGGTGAAGTCCGCATCCGTGAACTCAACTTCCTTCTCTTTCAGGAAGGTCTTGAATTCCGTTACCACGGCCTGGTCCGGAGCCCAACCCGAAGGCAGCTTCGTATCTCGCTTGCCGAAATACTTGGCGGAGAAGTTGAAGAACGCGTCCTTACGCCGCACCGCGATCTGGAACGGATTCGGCTTGGCCGGTTCCCATTTCTCATCCGGTGTAATGCCGCCGCCGCCGTACACCGTGCGGCCGGAATCCGTGGTCTTCACGTCCTGCAGATTCTTTTCGTCCAGGTTCGTGTGCTGGTAGTAATCGAGGAAGCTGATGTTGGTATAGTCGCGTTGAATCCAGCGGCCGCTGGGCGTGTAGTAGCCCGCTGTGGTAAGCGCCAGCGCGGTGTTGTCGCCCATCGGATACACCGTCTGCACCAAGCCCTTGCCGAAGGTGGGTTCTCCCAGAATCCACGCGCGGTCATGATCCTGCAATGCGCCGCTGACGATCTCCGCCGCCGATGCCGAATACCGGTCCACCAGCACCACCACGGGGTAGTTGCGGCCCGCGCCATCCGACTTCGCCGTGTAGTTTTTGTTCGGCGAGCTCCGCCCGTGATGGAACACGATCAGGTCGCCCTTCTTGAGGAAATGTTCCGCCACCGCAACGCCTTCGTTGAGCAGGCCGCCGGGATTGCCGCGCAAGTCCAGCACCAGGCCTTGCAGGTTTTTCTCACCCAGCGCTTTGAACTTCGCTTCCATTTCCTGGCTGGTGTTTTCGTTGCTGAAATTTTCGATCTTGAGGAACGCCACGCCCGGCTTCACATAAAAGCCGCCGCTCACCGCGAACCGCGGAATCGCGTCGCGCGTGATATTGAACACCACCGGTGTATCCACGCCTTCGCGGCCCACCTGTACCTGCACCTTGGTCCCGCGCTGCCCGCGCAGCAAATCAGCGACTTCCGTCGTGGTCAGCCCTTCGGTCTTCTTGTCGTTGACCATCTGGATCATGTCGCCCGGACGCACCCCAGCCTTCGCCGCTGGCGAACCGGGGAACGGAGCAATCACGATCGTCTGGCTATTGCGCGTCGCCACCGTCATGCCCACGCCGAAGTATTCGCCGCGCTGGCCTTCGCGCATTTCCTGGAACGCGCGCGGGTCGTAGAAATTGGAGTGCGGATCCAGCGTCCGCAGCATGGCCGGAATGGCCCCCTGGTAGATGGACTTCTCCGCCTTCACCTCATCGGCGAAGTTCTTCTCCACCGCCTCATAGATGGCGGAGAACGTCTTGAGGCTCTGCGTCGCGGCGTCGTCCGCGGGCGTAGCGGCGGAAACATTCCGGCCCGCGAAGAGTCCAGCGGCGAGCGATCCAACCGCAATGATGACGGGAACGGCAATGTAACTGCGACGGCGTGAATTCGGCATCCAAAAGCCTCCAGGCGTCTACAGTATATCGTAACCCCGCACCCCAGGGGCGGAGTTGTTAGCTGGTCCGCGCGCGCCGCACGGCAACCTGCGATTCCACCCGAGCCGGCGGCTTCCGCCCCGGTTCGCCCAGCCGCCGAGCCTGATCGCTCACGCACACCAGGAACATCGCCTGCTTGGCGTCCTTCAAGATGTTGATGATCCGGTCCTGCTTGTCTTCGAGGTAAATCGCTTTGCCGTCGGTGACCAAGTGCAGATCCGAATCCGCCGCCAGAACTTCCGCCAAGCGTCGGCCCATTTCCTTTTGCAGGAAGCGCAACACGCGCCGGATTTTTTGCAGCGAGAATCCCTTGCGCCGCAGCTCGGCGATCACCGTGATCTCCACCACCTCAGCACGGAAGTACACACGACGATGGCCCTCATGCCGGGGCGACACAACCTTGCGCTCATCCCACCACTGCAGTTGCCGCAGACTCACTCCGGCAATATCGGCGACGTCCGCCGACGAATAGGTCTTCTCTTCCGACTGCGCTTCCAGGCGTGGCTTGCGAGCTTTCAACATAAACGTTTCTTTCGTTGCTCCGGGGGACTGCAAAAGTACTAGATACTGCGAACCTCTCGATTGTACTCGACTGCGAGGCCAAGTCAACAGGGGGGCCGGGCCCGTGTTCCGCTTGCATGAGCAGTGCGCTTGGTGTAAGGCGTAACCTGATTGTGATGGACGATCTCACCGAACTCGCCAACGCACGCATGCCGTTCGGGAAATACAAAGGCCGATACTTAGCCGAACTGCCCGACGCCTATTTCGTCTGGTTCAGCCGCAAGGGATTTCCACCGGGCAAGCTGGGCCAGCAACTCGGCGCGATGCAGGAATTAAAACTCAACGGGCTGGAGAAATTACTGGTTCCCCTGCGGAGGCCCTGAATCGGCGTACACTGGCATTTATGTGGCAGTGTTCGCAGCAGCACGAAAATAAGGACGAAGCGAAATTTTGCGGCAAGTGCGGAGAAAAGCGTGAGACGCGTGTCTCCTGCCCGGCGTGCGGCACTAAGCTGGAGCCGGACGACGTTTTCTGCACCTCCTGCGGACAGCCGCGGAAAGTGGAGCCCGCGCCAGCGCCGGTCCCCGTTGTTGCCGAGCCCCCTCCCACTCCGGTCGCGCCCCCAGCGTCTCCCGTCGTCGAGCCCCCTCCCGCTGCCGAAGAGCCCGTCACCTTCAGCTTCGGCGGCGCGAAGATCGCCATGATCGACGCCAAGTCGCCGCCGCCCGCAAAAGCGGCAACCGTCGCGCGCAGCGGTGGCATGAGTCCGATGCTCTCCGCAATCCTAGGCTTCGTCCTGATCGGTGCCGTGCTTGGGCTGGCGTTCTATTTGGTTACACACTAGCTCAGCGCTGAAGTTCAAAGTATAGGCAGATCTCCTCCCGATTTCGGGTCGAGGACCAGACCTTCTTTTCTCCGATAGGCTGCATCCCGAGCGTCTCAAACGCCGTCCCTTGGATTGTCTCCATCCTCCGATCCTGCCACAACCTCCCTGGCATCTCGCGTGCTGTGTATTTGGCATCATGCTCCACACCATTCGATCGCACCGCAGCCTAGGCGAGATTGAAGCAGCCTTGCAGGAATCAGCCGCTCGGCACAAGTTCGGCGTTCTGGCCATCCACGACCTGCGCGAGACCATGCGCAAGAAGGGCGTCGAGTTCAACACCGATTGCCGCATCTATGAGGTGTGCAATCCCGTGCAGGCGAAGAAGGTGCTGGAAGCGAACGGGGCCGTCTCCACCGCGCTTCCCTGCCGCATCTCGGTTTACGGGAACCCCGGTGGCTACACGCTCGCCACGCTGCTCCCCACGGAGTTGATGCAGATGTTCGGGTCGCCCGAACTGGGTGTGGTGGCGCAGGAAGTGGAGGTCGTGCTCAAGGAAATGATGGCGGACGCCGCGGGCTAGAGGACGTGCGCGATTCCCGCCGTACGCGCGATCCTGTCCAGCCGCGCGTCCAGCGTCCACAACGGCGTGTTGGATACTAGCGCGGAGGTCAATAAGTGCGCATCCACCCACCCGATGCCAGAGCCGTACAGCCTCCGAGCCTCCAGCGCATGCAGCACCACTTTGTCCGGCGCGTCCGCGATGTGAGGCAGCGCTTGGAATAGGTGCAGCGTCGAGGCCCGCTTCAGCAATTGCCCGCAAGCAAGCTCACCCGCGATCATCGGATGCGTAGCCGCCTCTCCGGCATCCAGCAGCCGCACCAGTTCCGCATGCCCCCGCCGGAAATGCTCGATCCACACCGAAGTGTCCACGAGAATCATCGCGCCGCTTGCGACCTGCGCCTCGGAACTGCTTCTATCTTCGGAGCCGACCCGCCCAGCGCCGCCAGCATCCGGGCGCTCTCTCGCGCGATTAGTTCCCGCAGTCCCTGATGAACCAGCGCCGTCTTTTCCTGGATGCCCGTGAGCTTGCGTGCTTCTTCAATGAGATCGTCGTCCAGGATCAGTGTAGTTCTCATGCATATAAGTATGGATCTTTCGTATGGGGTGCGCAAGGCTAGCGTGTTTCCGCAAGACGCGCTCCGGGCGGGGGAGTGAAACGAAAAAGTTCCTCGGATAGAGGCTGGTTGATACGGATCGAAACGACCTCCGTTGGTGCGGTCGAATCCCCCTGTCCAGCCCCGACCACTTGGAAGTTGCGCGTCGATCCACCAGGCACCCACTCCAAGTCCCGGAACGGATATTAAGACCACGATGCAATCCACCTTGGCGCCGAAAACTTCGATGGACTCTTCGCGGAGGAAGCGTGCATCCTTGCTTTACTTTTCCATGTCCCGGAAGAACGCGAGTCGATCCTGGGGTACGAGAGACTCCAACTCGCCTGAGCGAAAGTCACCGCGCGACTGAAAGCCGTAAGTGTTCGTCTCACCGAGGTACGTCCACACCCCGGAGGCGTCTACCACGGCCCGAGACGCAACCACAGGGGGCACCAGATCGACGCGGGTCATTTCCAGGCGCATTCGATCCGGAGACTGAAACGCGATCTGCGTCTTCATCTTCATACCTCGCTCCGAGTGCTCAACGACGAGTTCGTAGTCCTTCGCGTCCTTGAAAGTTGTAGACACGTTGCGAAGGATTTCGGCAACACTTGGTGCGGTTTGGGCAGCTACCGGCAGAGCGATCAGGGCGAAAACCGCAACGCGTAGCATGTTCTAGTCCTACCCGCCCCCCACAAACCAAACCACCTCGAGCGCATCCCCCGCCTCCACCACCGTGCCCGCCCACTCCGCTTTGCGCACTATCTCGCGATTGCGCTCCACCGCCACCCGTCCGGGGTCGACCTCCAGAAAAACCAGCAAACGGTCCACCGAAAGCCCCTCCGGCACCCGCCGAGCCTCCCCGTTTACCACAATTTCCACCGTCCCGCTGCCTGCCGATTCCATAGAGCCAATTGACACGATTGTTCCCCGCTCATTATAGTCAATAGTTACTGCCCAATCGCCGTCCATGCCACAAAACTACATAGAGCTCTACTTCCCGATCCTGGTCCAGGTGATCATCGCCGCTGTGCTGGCCGCGACATTGGTGGGTGTTACCGGCCTGCTCGGCTTCCGCGCCAAGTCGCCGCTCAAGGACACGCCCTACGAATCCGGCATGGCCCCCATCGGCTCGGCGCAGGATCGCTTCAGCGTCAAGTTCTACCTGGTGGGCATGATTTTCATTCTCTTCGACATTGAAGCTGTGTTCCTTTATCCCTGGGTCGTCGTCTACCGCGACCTCAAACTCTTCGGCTTCTTCGAAATGCTGATTTTCGTGGCGCTGGTGCTGGTGGGCTTCTACTACATCTGGAAAAAGGGCGCGCTCGACTGGTCCGTGACCAGGAAGGAAGAATCCAAGTGACCCACCCCGCGATTCTCGAAACCATCAACGCCCTGGGCGAAACCACGCTGATTGCCGACCCGGCTCAGATCGTCGACCTGTGCCGCTTCCTCAAGGACAAAGAAAATTACATCCGCCTCAGTTCGATCACCGCGGTCGATTGGCACCCCGCGCAGTCCCGCTTTGAGGTCGTCTACCACCTGCATTCCCTCGAACCCTTCCGCCGCCTGCGTGTGAAGACACGCATTAACGGTGACAAGCCGGAGATCGAATCCGTCACTTCCGTCTGGCGCTCCGCCAACTGGTACGAACGCGAAGTCTGGGATATGTTCGGCATCCACGTCAACAACCATCCGGACCTTGACCGCATCCTCATGCCGACCGACTGGGAAGGCCACCCGCTGAGAAAGGACTATCCGGTTCACGGGTACAAATACAGCTACTCCAATGAATAAGCGGCCGATCCCATACGCAGATCCCATCTCGACCATTGAAGCGGTCGAGGAAACTCCGGCGAGTCCTTCCGCGCCCAAGCGCATGACCCTGAACATGGGTCCGCAGCATCCGTCCACGCACGGCGTGTTGCGCATCGTGCTGCAACTGGAAGGCGAGACCATCATTTCCGCCAAGCCGGACATCGGCTTTCTCCACACCGGCATCGAAAAGCAGATGGAGACGCTGACCTACGCCAAGGCCGTCACGCTGACGGACCGGGTGGATTACCTGGCGAACCTCTCAAACAACCTCTGCTACTGTCTGGCCGTCGAAAAACTCCTACAACTCGAAATTCCCGCGCGCGCCCAGTGGCTGCGTGTGATGATGACCGAGTTCACGCGCTTGAACAGCCACTTGGTGTGGCTCGGCACGCACGCGCTCGACATCGGCGCCATGTCGATGTTCTTCTACTGCTTCCGCGAACGCGAAGACATCCTGCGGATACTCGAAATGTTCTCCGGCCAGCGCATGATGACCAGCTATATCCGCGTGGGCGGCGTGGCGCTGGAAGCTCCCCGCGGCTGGCAGCAGGTGGTGGGTAAATTTATCCGTTCCTTCCCCAGCAAGGTCGATCAGTACGAAGACCTGCTCAACGCCAATCCTATTTGGACGCGCCGCACCAAGGGCGTCGGCTTCATCTCGCTCGAAGACATGTTGGACCTGGGTATCACCGGACCCATGTTGCGCGCCGCCGGCCTCAACTGGGACGCCCGCAAGAACGAACCCTACTCCAGCTACGATAAATTCAACTTCGAAGTTCCCGTGGAAACCTCCAACGACGTGTGGGGCCGGTACCGCGTCCGCATGCGCGAAATGCGCGAGAGTGCAAAAATTATCACCCAGGCCCTGGAAGGCATGCCTGAAGGCGACTTCCAAGCCGACGCGCCCCACGTGGTGCTGCCGCAGCGCGAAAAGATGAAGACGCAGATGGAAGCGCTCATCTATCATTTCAAAATCGTCACCGAAGGCTACCGCGTGCCTGCTGGAGAAGTCTTTCAGTGCATCGAAGCCCCGCGCGGCGAAATCGGTTACTACATCGTGAGCGACGGGACCTCGAAGCCGTACCGCTGCCACATGCGCACCCCGAGTTTTGCGAATCTTCAAGGTCTGCCCACGCTGTTGGAACAAACCTTGATCGCGGATTCAATCGCCGCCCTAGGCAGCATGGATTTTGTATTGGGAGACACGGACCGCTAATGACCTTTTCTCCGCAACTCGAAGAGCGTTTCGCCAAAATGCTCCAAGCGTACCCGGAAGGGAAAAAACGCTCGGCCGTAGTGCCGATGTTGATCTACGCGCAGGATGAAACCGGCGCGGTTACGCCCGAACTGATTGAAGAAGTGGCCAAGCGCTGCGAAGTCACGCCGCTGCAGGTGGACGAAGTGGTCGGCTACTATTCCATGCTGCACCGCAAGCCGCAGGGGAAGTTCCACGTGCAGGTGTGTACATCCATCAGCTGCATGCTGGTGGGCGGCACGGAACTTTACGACCAGGCTTGCAAGAAGCTGGGTGTGGGCCACAAGCAGACCACTGCGGACGGCGTCTTCTCGCTAGAAGAAGTCGAATGCATGGGTGCCTGTAGTTGGGCCCCCTGCGTTGAAGTCAACTACGACTACCACCACAACGTCAGCCCTGAGAAATTCGACGCCTTGATTGACGGCTTAAGGAAGGCGCAATAATGGCGAAGGTCCTATACAACGAACCGAGCCCGCTCGAAACGCTGGTCATCAGCCGCAACTTCCGCAAGGAAGGCTCCGAAACCCTCGACGGCTACCTCGCAAACGACGGCTACAAGGCGTTCCTCAAAGCTAAAGAGATGACGCCTGAGGCGATCATCGAAGAAGTCAAGACCTCCGCCCTGCGTGGCCGAGGCGGTGCTGGCTTCCCCACCGGCCTCAAGTGGAGCTTCGTCCCGCGCACATCGCCCAAGCCGAAGTACATCGTCATCAACGCCGACGAAAGCGAACCCGGCACCTGCAAAGACCGTCTGTTGATGGAGTACGATCCCCACCAGCTGATCGAAGGCATCATCATCGCTGGCCTCGCGATGGACGCCCACAAAGGCTATCTCTACATCCGCGGCGAATACCGCTTCATCATTGAGCACATGAACCGCGCCATTGAGGAAGCCTACAAGCGCGGCTACCTCGGTAAGAACATCTGCGGCACCGGCTTCGATTTTGACCTCTACACGCATTCCGGCGCGGGCGCTTACGAATGCGGAGAAGAAACCGCGTTGCTCGATTCGCTGGAAGGCAAGCGCGGCATTCCGCGCATGAAGCCTCCGTTCCCGGCAGTCGCGGGAGCCTGGGCCTGCCCCACGCTGCTCAATAACGTCGAGACCTTCGCAACCATCCCCGCGATCATTCGTGACGGCGGCGCTGCGTACGCGGCCCTGGGAGTTCCGAAGAGCGGCGGCACCCGCCTGCTCTGCATTTCAGGCCACGTCAACAAACCCGGCGTCTACGAAGTCCCGCTCGGCTATCCGATGATGAAGGCGATCAACGACATCGCCGGCGGCATGCGCGGTGGACGCAAGCTCAAAGCCGTGGTCCCCGGCGGCTCTTCCTGTCCAATTCTGCGCGCCGACGAATGCGACGTGCCGATGGACTACGACAGCATCGCGAAAATCGGCAGCATGATGGGTTCCGGCGGCATGGTCGTACTGGACGAAACCACCGACATGGTGAAGTTTGCGCTCCGCATCATGCGCTTCTATGCCCACGAAAGCTGCGGCTGGTGCATCCCGTGCCGCGAAGGTACAACCTGGCTGCGCAAGATCCTGCAGCGCTTCGACGACGGCGGCGGCCGCAAGGACGATGTCCGCGTGCTGGGCGAAGTGTCGAAAAATATGCTCGGCCGCACCTTCTGTGCGCTGGGCGACGCGGCCGCGATGCCGACTATCTCTATCGTGGAAAAATTCTCCGAAGACTTCGACAAGCGTCTCGCGATGCAAGGCTCGGGACTGGTAACTATTAATGGCTAATTTGGTCAAAGTCAAAATCAACGGCCAGGAGTTCGAGGCCGAAAAGGGCACTCTGCTCATCGAGGCCGCCCGCCAGAACGGCATTGAGATCCCCGCGTTCTGCTACTACGAAGGCTACTCGCTCCAAGCCGCCTGCCGTATGTGCCTGGTCGAAGTGGAAGGCACCCCGAAGCTGCAGGTCGGCTGCACGCTGCCCGTGGACGTGAACCGCGACGGCTCGCCCATGGTGGTCCACACCGAATCCGAAACAGTCAAGAGCGCCCGCAAGGGAACGTTGGAACTGCTGCTCACCAACCATCCGCTCGATTGCCCCGTCTGCGACAAGGGCGGCGAGTGCGAGCTGCAGGACATGGTATTCAAGTACGGAGCGGGCGAGAGCCGCTACTCCGAAACCAAAGTCCACACGCCTGAAAAGCAGTGGTCTCCTGTTGTCTTCTTTGACGCCCCGCGCTGCATCCTTTGCTACCGCTGCGTCCGGGCCTGTAACGAAGGCATGGGCGTCGGCGCGCTGGGCATCGGCAATCGTGGCGTCATCGCCGAGATCATTCCCAACAAGCACGATCACCTGGAATGCGACGAGTGCGGCTCCTGCATCGACATCTGCCCGGTCGGCGCGCTGACCAGCGGCACATATCGCTATCAAACCCGCCCGTGGGAAATGAATCACGTCGGCACCGTGTGCACGCATTGCGGCGACGGTTGCAAGACCACGCTCGGCGTGCGCGACGGCGAAATCATGCGCGGCAACAACCGCGACCGCAGCGGCATCAACGACGAGTTCCTCTGCGTGAAGGGCCGCTACGCCTTCGACTTCGTCAATCACCCCGACCGCTTGCAATCCCCGATGCTGAAGAACGCATCCGGCGGCCACGATCCGATCTCCTGGTCGCAAGCGCTGGACATGGTGGCCAAGAAGTTCTCCGAAGTGAAGGCCCGCAACGGCAAGTTCGGTATCATCGGCTCCAACCACACAACGAATGAGGAAAATTACTTCCTCCAGAAGTTCGCGCGTCAAGGTTTGGGCACCAAGAACATTGACCACCATCGCACCGGCGATCTGGCGACGCTCTTCGATGCACTTTCAGGCAAGAACGACACGCTTGCCAGCGTGGGCGACCTCTATACCGCCAAAGCAGTCCTGGTCGTCGGCAACGATCTCTCACAGCAACACCCGCTGCTCGCGAATCAAATCCGAGCCAACTTCCGCCACCACGCCGCGCACATCTACACCGTGACCACCGGCGAGGTCCGTGAAGACAAGCAATCCATCGCCAAGGTCCGCGTGAAGCAGGGCGGGGAACTCGCCGGGGTGGAATCTCTCCGCGAGCAACTCAAGGCCGAAGCCAGCCTCGTCATCCTCTTTGGCGACTCTGTCCAAGGCGACTCGCTCCGCAAACTCGTAGCCTTCGGTGATTCGCTCGGCATCCCGGTGAAGTACATCGGCCTGGTCGACTACTCGAACAGCCGCGGAGCCTTCGACATGGGCATCATCCCCCGCGACGGTGGCCTCAGCCGCGAACAAATGCTCGCCGCGACCGACCTCGATGTCCTCTGGGTCGTCGGTGCGAACCCGCTCAAGTCCGCAACGCTTGCGTCGAACGCCTTCGTAGTCGTGAGCGAAATGTTCATGACCGAGACAGCCAAGCGTGCCGACCTCATTCTGCCCGCAGCCTCTGCTTACGAAAAGTCCGGCACCGTCACCAACGTCACCGGCGAAGTCCAGAAACTCAAGCCCGCCGCGAAGGTCATGGGCACCAAGACCGACCTCGAAATTGCAGGCTCCATCGCCAAAGAAATGGGCCTCAACCTCGGCATCTGGCTGCCCGACAAGATGCTCGAAGAAATTCGCAGCACCGTCCACGGCTACAACGTGCCCATGCCGATCCTCTCCACCGGCGGCGCAGCCCCCACGCAGCCCCTCAACGGACGCGTAGCCGCCCTGCCCGGAACCATCGCCTCCTCGGGCGACACGCTCTTTACCTCAGGCACACTCGGTCGTTATTCCAAGATGCTCAACTCCGTCATGGAAGCCCCAGGCGCTCTTTACGGAGGCAACAAGTAGATGAGTTACTTTGTTCTAGCCCTTATCAAAACCGGCATCGTCGTCGGAATCTTCATGCACGTGCTTGCGTACCTGCAGTGGATTGAACGCAAAGTCATCGCGCACGTGCAGCTCCGCGTCGGCCCGCGCCGCGTAGGTCCACACGGCTTGCTGCAGCCGCTTGCCGACGTGATCAAGCTGGTCACCAAAGAGGACCTGATCCCCTCGCACGTCAACAAAGTGTTTTACTACATGGCGCCATTTGTCGCCGTGCTCTTCGCGCTCATCTCGATTTCGGTCATCCCCTTCGGACCGCAGATCACCGTCTGGGGCATCACCACCAACATGAGCCTCGCAGATCCCAGCATCGGCATCCTCTTCATCCTCGGTATCTCCGGAATGGGTGTTTACGGTGTGGCGTTGGCGGGTTGGGCCTCGAACAATAAGTACTCGCTGATGGGCGGATTGCGCAGTTCCGCGCAGATGATTTCTTACGAATTGCCGATGGCACTGGCCATCGCCGCGCCGCTGCTCATCCTGAACACGCTCAACCTCCGCGAGATCGGCGACATGCAGGCAGGCTACTACTGGGGCTTCATCCCCAAGTGGACCATCTTCCAAATGCCGTTCCCGCAGGTGATCAGCTTCATCCTTTTCATGATCGCGGCCTTCGCCGAAACCAACCGCATCCCGTTCGATTTGCCGGAAGCGGAAAACGAACTGGTCGCCGGATTCCACACAGAATACTCCAGCATGAAGTTCGCATCGTTCTTCATGGCTGAATACGCCAACATGGTGACCGTCTCCGCCGTCGCGACGCTGCTGTTCCTCGGCGCGTGGCACCCGATCTTGCCCACGACGTTCGGCTCCGCTTACATCCCGGCGATCATTCATATCCTAGCCGGAGTAGTCTGCTTCTATCACGCCTCGCAACCCGCGCGGCCCTTTGACCGCTACACGCTGCCGGTCTTCGGCGTGATCTTCATGGGCCTAGGCTCAGTGTTCGCGCTGGCCGCCGCGGGACCGGACCTGGTCTCCGGCATCGGCAACGCGGCACTCACCGACGCCGTCTCCGCGTTGAGCCAAATCCTCACCCCGCTCTTCTGGTTCTGCGGCAAAGTGCTCGCGATTCTCTTCGTCTTTATCTGGGTGCGCGCTACGCTGCCGCGCTTCCGCTACGACCAACTCATGAGCTTCGCTTGGACCTTTATGTTCCCGGCCGCGCTCATCAACCTGTTCATCACTGGCCTGCTGGTGGCTCTCTTCTAATATGGACGCGATCTTATTCCTAGTCTTCGCCGCGATCGCAGTCATCTGCGGCATCAACATGGTGGTGCAAAAACACCCCATCGCCAGCGCACTCTCACTGGTCGGCGTCATGGCCGCGCTCGCCGCGCTCTACTTGCTCCTAGGAGGCGAATTTATCGCCGCCGCGCAGCTCGTCGTCTACTCCGGCGCCATCATGGTGCTCTTCGTCTTCGTCATCATGCTGCTCAACGCCGGCGCGGAGAAGAAATCCATCATCCGGCCCTGGGGGAAATACTTCGGTGCGCCACTTCTCCTTGTTTTCTTCGGCATCATGTCGTTCGTCGTCCAGCGCATGACGCCCGCCTCTGACGGAGTAACTTTCGGCGGCTTCCGCGGCGCAGGCCCACGCGAAATCGGGCAAAGCCTCTTCACCGTTTACCTGCTGCCCTTCGAGGTCACCAGCATCCTCATCCTGATCGCGATTTTGGGAGCTATTGTCTTGGCCCGCAAGGAGATCGACTAATGCCGCCGCTTCCGACAAGCGTTCCCATCGCGTGGTACCTCACGCTCAGCGCGATTCTGTTCAGCCTCGGCGTGCTGGGCTTCATCCTGCGCCGCAACATCATCACAGTGTTCATGTCCATCGAACTGATGCTGAACGCGGTCAACCTTACATTCATCACCTTCTCTTACATGCTCAAGCGCGTGGACGGCCACATCTTCAGCTTCTTTGTAATGGTGGTCGCCGCCGCCGAAGCCGCCGTAGGTTTGGCCATCATCCTGACGGTCTTCAAAAACCGTCAGACCCTAGAAATCGACGAGGTCAGTTCGCTCAAGAACTAACACGATGCAACTCTGGCTCATTCCAATCCTTCCCTTCCTGGGCTTCCTGATCAACGGCCTATTCGGCAAACGCCTGCCCAAGACCATCATAAACGCCGTCGCCGTCGGTAGCGTGTTACTGAGTTTCCTATGGGTGGTTAAATCCCTCAACGCTCTCGGGGGCTTCTCCGGCGGCCTCGAAGAGACCTATACCGAGCACTACTTCACCTGGATCAAATCCGGCGCGCTCGACATCGGCGTGGATTTCTCCATTGACCGGCTGACCTCCATAATGCTGATGATCGTCACCGGCATCGGTACGCTCATTCACCTTTACGCGACCGGCTACATGGCGCACGAAAGCGGTTACTACCGCTTCTTTGCCTACCTCAACCTGTTCATGTTCTTCATGCTGACCCTGGTGTTGGGCGGCAACTTCCTGCTGCTGTTCGTCGGCTGGGAGGGCGTGGGATTGTGCAGTTACCTTCTGATAGGGTTCTACTTCACTGAGAAGTTCGCCACCGACGCCGGCAACAAGGCGTTCATCGTGAACCGCGTAGGCGACTTCGGCTTCGCACTGGCGATGTTCCTGATCTACGTCAATTTCAACTCGCTGGACTTCAAGACCGTCTTTACCCAGGTCGGCGTCATGCCGATCGAAACGTCCGCCGGCGTGCTCACCGCGATCTCGCTGCTGTTGCTGGTCGGCGCGTGCGGTAAGTCCGCGCAAATTCCGCTCTACGTTTGGCTGCCGGACGCGATGGCTGGCCCAACCCCCGTCAGCGCCCTGATCCACGCCGCCACCATGGTCACCGCCGGTGTCTACATGGTGACGCGTAGTTCGTCGATCTTCCTGCACTCGGCCGGAGCACTCGACGTGGTCGCCGTCATAGGCCTCGCCACAGCGTTCTTCGCCGCAACCATCGGCCTGACGCAGTTCGATATCAAGAAAGTTTACGCCTACTCCACCGTCTCGCAACTCGGCTTCATGTTCCTAGGCCTCGGCGTCGGAGCCTTCTCCGCCGGCATCTTCCACGTCATGACGCACGCGTTCTTCAAGGCGCTGCTCTTCCTGGGAGCAGGTTCCGTAATCCACGGCTGCCACCATGAGCAGGACATGCGCAAGATGGGCGGCCTTCGGAAATACATGCCGATCACCTTCGTCACGCTCCTCTGCGCGACAGCCGCTATCTCCGGTGTGCCGTTTCTTTCCGGTGCGGCTAGTAAGGATCTGATTCTCGAAGCGGCTTACGAACATGCGCCCTGGATGTATTGGGTTGGAGTCTTCACCGCCGGCATGACGGCCTTGTACTGTTCCCGAGCCTTCTTCATGACCTTCTTCGGGGAGTACAAAGGCAATGATTCGCACGGTGATCACGGGCACGGCCACGATAAGCACCACGCCCACACCCCACACGAATCGCCGTTGTCGATGACGATTCCGCTGATCATTCTTGCGGCCCTCAGCCTCGGCGGTCAATACCTCTTCAACGTGCCCCACATTCTGGAGCCGATTTTCCCCATCCATGAAGGCGAAGCCGAGCATTGGCTCGAATACGTCATCATCGCCGTCGGCCTCGGCGGTATCGCTCTCGCCTACGTCTTCTACGTCGTCGCCCCCGGAATTCCGGACGGCATCGTGAAGACCTTCAGCGTCCCCTACAACTGGATCTACAACAAATACTTCGTGGATGAGTTCTACGATTCCGTTGTGATGGATCCCACCATCGATGGCTCGCGCAACCTCATGTGGCGCGTGTTCGACGTGCGCGGCATCGACGGCATCGCCAACGGACTCGGCACTCTCGCACACGCCGGAGGAAGCCTCCTCCGCAAAGCGCAATCCGGCTACATCCGAAACTACGCGGCCTGGGTCGTTGCGGGAGCCATCGTCGTCATTGTCTGGGTTGGGCTGAAAGGAGGCGTCCAGTGAATCTTCTAGACCTGGTCCTCTTCCTCCCGTTGCTCGGCTTCCTCACGATCCTGATTCTGCCTAAGGAGTCGAGCCGCATGACCGCCATGCTGCTCTCTCTTGCGATTTTCGTGCTCTCGCTGGGCCTGCTCTCGCCGTTCTTGGCCGACACGCTACCTGCGGGCTACCAGTTCATCAGCAACACGTCCTGGATCGACAGCCCTGCTATCCGTTACCACATCGGGCTCGACGGCCTCACGCTATGGCTAGTGCTGTTGTCTACGTTGCTCACACCCATCGCGGTGCTGATTTCGTGGAACTACATTGACCATCGCGTCAAGGAATACTTCGCGTTCCTGATGCTCCTCGAATTCGGTGTCATCGGCGTCTTCGTCTCGCTGGATCTCTTCCTCTTCTACGTGTTCTGGGAAGTCTCGCTGGTCCCCATGTATTTCCTCATCGGAATCTGGGGTCACGACCGCCGCATCTACGCCGCTGTCAAATTCTTCCTCTTCACCATGGCCGGCTCCGTGCTGATGCTGGCCGCGATCATCTATCTCTATAACCTGACCGGTACGTTTGACTACGTGTCGATCCAGCAGATGATCCAGTCCGGTGCCCTCACCTTCACGCCGCAAACCGAGCTGCTGCTCTTCCTGGCCTTCTTCATCGCTTTCGCCATCAAGGTCCCGCTCTTCCCGCTGCATACTTGGCTCCCCGATGCGCACGTGGAAGCGCCCACCGCCGGGTCCGTCATGCTGGCCTCGGTCATGCTGAAGATGGGCACCTACGGCCTGGTCCGCTTCTGCCTAACGCTGTTCCCGAACGCCGCGCACGAATCCGCGCCGTGGATCGGCGGCCTCGCCATCATCGGCATCGTATACGGAGCACTAGTCGCCCTAGTCCAGCCGAACATGAAGAAGCTGGTCGCCTACTCTTCGGTGAGCCACTTAGGTTTCGTCGTCCTCGGCATCTTCAGCTTCAATCAGCAAGGGCTCGACGGAGCCGTCTATCAAATGCTGAATCACGGCATCTCCACTGGCGCGCTCTTCATCCTGGTCGGCTACCTCTATGAGCGCCGCCACTCGCTGGAAATCGCGGCTTACGGAGGCGTGGCGACGCCCGCTCCGAACCTCTCCATCATCTTCTTGATCACCACGCTGGCCTCCATCGGCCTTCCGCTGCTTAACAACTTCGTGGGCGAATTCCTGGTCCTTCAGGGAGCCGCCAAAGCGAACTTCACCTGGACCGTCTTCGCCTCGCTCGGCGTGATTCTCTCGGCTTGCTACATGCTCTGGCTCTACCAACGGACCTTCTACGGCAAAACCTCTGAAGCCGTCGCGCACCACGTGCCGGACCTGACCACGCGCGAGTGGGCGGCAATTCTGCCGCTGGTCGCGCTGATGTTCTGGATGGGCCTCTATGCGCAAACCTTCCTGCCCGCCATCAGCGCGCAGAACACCGCGATTCTCAATCAAATGCAACGAAATCGAGTGGTAAACGCGGCCACACCCGCACCTCAAACTCCGGGGGTGCGCAATGCTCGCTAACTTCATCCCCACCACCGCCGAATATCTCGGCATCATGCCGGAGATCATCCTGACGCTGGCCGCAGTGCTCATCATCTTCCTGGAAGCGGCGATGAAGCCGGGCCGCAAGCCGATGATGCAGTGGATCGCAGTCATCAGCTTGGGCTTCGCGATTTTCCACGCGCTGCACGCACCCGAAGGCATCGCCTTTCAGGGCATGCTGGCAATCGATGGTATGGCGAATTTCTTCCGCGTCCTGGTTATGGTTGCTGGCTTGCTCGTAGTCTTTGGCTCCAGCGACTACCTCACTCGCGAAAACGCTGACGCCAGTGAATATTACGCGCTCGTACTCTTCAGCATCGTAGGCCAGTGCATCATGGCCAGCGCCAATGAACTCATTATGATGTTCATTGGTCTGGAGATTTCTTCCATCGCGTCCTATGTCTTGGCAGGCTTCCTGCGTGACGATCCGCGTAACAACGAATCCGCTCTGAAGTACTTCCTGCTCGGCTCGTTTGCCACCGCGTTCCTGCTTTACGGCGTGGCGTGGATTTACGGCGCGACGGGTTCGACCAATCTCGCGACGATCCATACGTCTCTGCTCTCCGGCGACACCGGGCATGCCTCGCTAGTCGGCATCGCCGCCGCGCTGATCTTCGTCGGACTCGCGTTCAAACTTTCCGCCGCCCCGTTCCAAGGCTGGGCTCCCGACGTCTATCAAGGTGCTCCGGCGCCCGTCTCTGGGTTCATGACCGTAGGCCCCAAAGCCGCCGCGTTCGCTGTCTTGATCCGCATCTTCACCTTGGCGCTCGGCTCCATGAGTGACCGCTGGCTGCCCATCTTCTGGGGAGTCGCGCTGGCGACGATGCTGGTCGGCAACCTGGCCGCGTTGTGGCAGACTAACATCAAGCGAATGCTGGCCTATAGCTCCATCGCGCACGCCGGATACGTACTGGTGGCCGTCGCCGCCAACTCCGGCACTGGCTCCGCCGCTGCTATGTTCTACCTGGCCGCCTACGCGTTCACCAACATCGGAGCGTTCACCATCGTCGCCCACTTCGCCCGCAAGGGTGAGAAGTACGTGGCCATCGAAGACCTCGCCGGCCTGTCGCAAAAGCAGCCCGCGCTGGCCGCGATGATGACAGTCTTCCTGCTCAGCTTGATCGGCGTCCCGCTCACCGGCGGCTTCTTCGGAAAGTTCTACATCTTCAAGGCAGCGCTCGACTCCAACCTGGTCTGGCTCACCGTGCTCGGCTTGCTCAACAGCGCCATCGCCGCCTACTATTACTTGCGCATCCTGGTTGTTATGTATATGAAGGAGCCGGGTGAATCGACCGACAACCTGCCCGTCGCGAGCCCGTTGCTCCAGGTCGCGATCTTCGGTTCCGCGATCATGACCCTGGTCCTGGGTATTCTCCCCGGCTGGGTTCTGGACTTCGCGACGCGCGCTTCGCAATAAACTAGCGAATTTCCATCGGCATGTTCGCGGTGCCCAGTTCGTTCTGCCCTCGCGACATTTTTGCAGTAAGCGCGTATACACCGGCACTCAGCGGCTGGTTCCCTTCCACGTAAAGCGGCAGTTGGATAAAGCGCGTGGTGTCGCCAGACGAATTCAACGCTGTCAAATGAAAGACTTCGATACCGTCCCGTCCCTTCAAAGAAAGCTCCACCTGGAAATCGCCCTCGGCTGCAGCATCGATGCGCGTTCGTGCGCAGGGCTTGTAGGTGCCGGGAGGATCCGGTACGCCACCCCCGAGCCCGCACGCGGCGAAATAGCAAGGCAGCGCGCAATTGGTCAAGAGTCGCCCGGTGACGTCGAGAATCGCTGACTCGATGGACACCGCGATTCGTGGCGTGATCGGCCCTTCGACGCGCGGCCCTGACCCAAGCCGAAAGTCCACCAGTTCCATGCTGGAGACGAACCCGCCAGAGGAACCCGTGAGCGAATCATTGCGCGATCTCGCTAGCCCCACGCCTCGAATGAACACCCGTGTTTCGCGATTCAACGGAACCTGGACAGTTTGATAAGCAGCGTCCGGATAGCTTCCGAGAGCATTGCGGAAAGGAGCGTGTGACGCTGCTCCCGGATTGAGATACAACTCCTCCATGGAATTGTTCACCGTGCCGTTGATGCGATATAGCATGCCCCCTTCCTCGCGAATAAAGACTTCAGCGGAGGTCGTATTGCCGCTCGTCGTTGCAATCTGGGCGTATCGACGCCCGCCGATGACTTGCTGCCCGACGACAGTCCAGGTAATGTAGGCAGCAGTGCCGATGCGGGAATCAAACCGATACATCCACTGATTTCCGGTTTCGAGCGGAAAGAAGCTCTCGCTGACCAAACCGTTGGCAGAGGCCGAGGTTGTGTTGCACTGCACCCGAGCGACCAGGTTCGCTTCAACGTCGCCCTTTGGATTCACCAGCCGGAACTCCAGACCCTCGCTTACCCAAGTGCCTGTCTCCGCAGACCCCGATGTGCCGCCGAAGCCCGTGAACACGGCCTTGGCCGGGCCCACCAAAAGCTGTACGGGCCCAGACGCGTCCTTCCACCGGATCGTGGCTTTGCCGACGCTTCCGGTGCAGTCGTAGATGACGGGAGGACTAATGCTGAGCGTCGCGGCCTGAGATGGAATTGTTAGAAAAAGAAGGATCGCATAACGCATACCTTTACCATACGCCTATTTCTTCAGCGGACGGATCAACAGCGTCAGCACAAACCCCACCGCCAGCAACCCGGCGAGCACTTGCAGCGGACTATCGTAGATATGCACACGGCTTGCTCCCGGAGCCAGCGCTGCGGTAGCTTGCTTCGATAACTCCGTGATGATGACGGGACCCACAACTGCCGCCGCGCTCCAGGCTGTGAGCGTCGCGCCGTGAATCGCCCCCACGTTGTCAGCTCCGAAGATGTCGGCTAGGAACGCCGGGATCGTGGCGAACCCGCCGCCGTACATCGTCACCACCAGGAAGAGAGCGGCCTGAAACAGCACCCACTCTCCACGAGCCGCAATTCCAGGGATCAGCAAGAATAGTGCCACCTGAGCCGCGAAAAACAGCGTGTACGTTTTGCGGCGGCCCAGGTAATCCGAGCTCGACGCCCAGAAGAACCGTCCTCCCGCATTGAACAGACTAATGATGGATACGATGGTCCCCGCCTCCAGCGCCGTCTTGCCGAACAGGTCCTGCACCATGGGCGAGGCTTGCGCCAAAATGCCGATGCCTGCGGTCACGTTGATAAACAAGTACGACCACAGCAGGTAGAACTGCGGCGTGCGGATGGCCTGGTTACGAGTGACGCTACGCGTGGCGATCATTTCGTCGGTCTGCTCCGGCGGCGTCCAGCCCTCGGGTGCATACCCGGCTGGAGGCCTCCGCAGGATGCGGGCCCCCAGCAGCATCACCACCAGGTACACGACTCCCATGATGAGCACCGTGTTCGCAACCCCCATCGCTTCAATCAGCACGGCATTGACGCGCCCAGCAAGAAACGCCCCGCCTCCGAAGCCCATGATCGCCATGCCTGTGGCCATGCCTCGGCGGTCCGGGAACCACTTCACCAGCGTGCTGACCGGGGCGATGTAGCCCAGGCCGCATCCGATGCCTCCAATCACGCCCATGCCCAGAAAGACCAGCACGGGTTGCAGCAGCATCAGCCCGATGCCGCCGATCAGTAGGCCGCTCCCGAAGAAGAGCGCCGCCGCAGTGGCCGCCACACGCGGGCCCCGGCGTTCCACCCATGGCCCCCCGAACGCGGCGCTGAGGCCAAGCAAGACCAGCGCCGTCGAATATGTTGCGTAGGTCGGATTGAACCAGCTGACGTCGGGGAACAGCTGTAGCATGGGGCGGTTGAAGGTGCTCCACGCGTAAACGCTGCCGATGCAAATGTGGACACACACAGCTCCCAGCGGCATCAGCCAGCGGTTAGTGGGCATCTCCAGATTCTATCTGGTTTGCTGTAGCGCTTGCGTGGCGACGTAGATTTGCGCGGCCGCCGAGCGCAGCGTCGCGGCCAAACGCTGGGCCTGTTGGTTGGCTTCCGCCCAGTCCTTGGCCTCGACCGCTTCGCGCACTCCCGGCAGCGTCTTCGCCGTGTACCCGGTGAGGATGCCGGGGGCGTAGAGTTGATTGCGATACCAGCCGCGTCCGGGGAGTCCTTCGCTGGTGAGAAAGGCGCGCTCCACTCTCTCCATGGCTTCGTTGGCGGCGGAGGAGATGGTCCCGCGCACCAGTGCCGCGGTGTAGCCGGCCTCGAACGCTCTGGTGGCGACGTTGAATGCCGTGATGCTGGCTTGCAGATCCTTTAAGTCGACGCCGGAGGTGGGAGGGATTTGGCTGCGGATCTCGTCTGCTTCCCGATTGATCGATTGCGACACTGTCTCAAACTCGAACGGCAGCGCCGCGCCGTCGGCCAAACGCAGAATCGCGGTCAACATCACCTGCGTCAGCGCCACGCTGTACTTGCGGTCGCCGTCAGAAAACTTGTCGAAGAACCGCACCGTATCGTAGTTCGAATGATACTGCCCCGGCGCGGCCCCGAACCCGAGATTCAAACTCGAAATCCCCAAGTGGTGCAGAAAGCCCACGTAATCCGAGCCTGAACCCAGCGCCACCAGCGGCGCGTCCGGCGCGGCCTGATTCCCACGCTGCGGGCCGATTGCCGCTTGGTTGATCGTCTCCAGAATGCTCTTCCCAGCGACGCCTGGATCCTTCACGTCGCGGAACACTTCGTCGAGGAACCGCTCCAGCGCAGGTGATCCACCCGCGGTCATGATCCCGGAGCCGCTCGAGTCCGTGTTGAGATACACAGCGCCCGTCTTATCCAACTCCTGCGCGTGTTTCTCGATCCATTCAGTGGAGCCGATCAGCCCGTACTCTTCGCCATCCCACAGCGCGAGCTTAATGGTCCGCTTCGGCTGCCAGCCCTGTGAGCGCAGCACGGACAACACACGCGCGGTCTCCATAAGTGCGGCCGCACCACTCACCGGATCGCTCGCGCCGGTCACCCAGGCATCGTGATGGTTGCCGTAAAGAATCCACTTGTCTTTCTCAGATGACCCGGGAATCGTCGCGATCACGTTGTACAGCGGCTTGTTGGTCCAATCGAAGTCCACTTGCAAATGCACCGGCACAACGCTCGGCCCCAAGTGATAGGTGATCGCAAGCGCGCCGCGCCACGGCTCGGGTGCGATGGGTCCTTGCAGGCGCTCCAGCAGCGGCTGCGCGTCGGCCCACGAAATCGGTAGCACGGGAATCTTCAGAATGGTCTGCGCGTCCTTGCGGTCCAAGCGGGGAGCTCCGGGTTCGGAAGCCCAGCCCGGCGTCAACGGATCGCCCGTGTAAATGGCCATGTCCATAACGCTGCCGCGTTGCGCGCCTTGCGCGGGCCGCATCGGGCCTTCCGGATACGGATTGTCCACGTAGAAGCCGTCGTCGCGCGGGTCGGAATAGATGATGCAGCCCGCGGCGCCGTGGTCCTGCGCCAGTTTCGGCTTCAGCCCGCGCCACACCCGGCCGTAGCGCGCGATCACAATCTTCCCTTTCACGCTGATGCCGTTGCTATCCAGCAGCGCGTAGTCTTCGGGCGTGCCGTAATTGACGTATACCAGTTGCGCGGTGACATCGCCCGATGCCGCGTAGGCGTTGAACGTGGGGATCTGCGTGCTGATGGCGGTTCCTGGATCTTCGGTGAGAGCAGGCTCGGCCAGCGTTGCGCGGAAGCCCGCCGTCTCCAGTAACCGCGTTGTGGGGTAGGGAAGCAGAGCGTCGAAGCGTTCGATCTGGGTGTCAAAGCCCCAGTCCTTAAGCTGCGCGGCCGCGTAGTCAGCCACCGCCTTCGACGCAGCCGAGCCGGCGATGTGCGGCGTGGACGCCATGCGGTCCATATAGACCCGCAACCTGTCAGCAGAGGGCAGTGCGCGCGCCTTGGTTTCCCGCTCCACCTGCGCGGGGACTTCGGCGGAGGGGATGCCGCGGATGGGAGCTTGTGCCCACGCGGCGGCCGCGAACGCGGTCAGGATAGCTGCGCGTATCATGTTCGTTTGTTCAGAAAGGCCAGAAACTCCTGCGCGTCTCGCGTGGAACCGGAGAACTTGGCGATCACAGTCTCATCCGACTTCATCAGCACGTAGAGAGGCTGCGACACGGTATCGTAGCGGTCCTGCAGTTTCTGGTTCGCATCGGAGGTGGCGTCGAGCCCGTCCGTGTACAACTCCACCCGCACCAGGCCATCCACAGCGGCGCTGATCTCCGGTTTGGTGAACATGTTGGCCTTCATCCAGTGGCAGTTGGTGCAGGTGTAGCCAGTAAAGGTGACCAGGACCAACTTGTTCTCGCGCCGCCCGATGTCGAGGGCTTCCTGATACTGGTCCTTCATCCACGCGGGGCCGGTGTTTTGCGCAGCGCCGAACGTGGTGCTCTTGGACACGGGCACATACGCATCGAGTTCACCCAGCGACGCACCGAACATGCCGGGCAATAAGCTGCACGCAAAAATCAAAAATCCGACCCCGGAGAACAAGCGGCCGATGCCCATGTGTTCGCCTGGTTCCACGCCTTCTAGGCGCAGCAGGCCGAGCAGGTAGAGTCCGGGCATGGAGAAGAGGACGAACCACGCGGCGAGGTAACGCTCGCGGGTGAGGAATTCGGTCTGCAGGACGAGGTCGATGTTTGAGAGGTACTTGAACATCACCGCGAGCAGCACAAATCCCATGACCACTTTGACGCGAGCCAGCCAGCCTCCGCTGCGCGGCAGCTTCTTCAAGTAGGAGGGGAAGGCAGCGAGGAAGAAGAAGGGTGAAGCCAGTCCCGTGGCGAAGCTGGCCATGCCCACAATCGGCTGCGTCATGCTAGCGCTTTGCACGGAGGACACCAGCAGCGGTCCCACAAAGGGCCCCACGCAGGCGAACGAAGTCAGAGAAAACGTCAGCCCCATGAGCAGCGTTCCCAGGTAGCCGCCACGGCGGGACGCCTGGTCCATTTTGGTGAGCATGCTGGAGGGCAGGGAAATCTCAAACGCGCCCAGCAGACTCATGGCGAACGCCGCGAAGACTACGGCGATGAAGCCGTTCACGTAGGGGTTTGCGCTCATCTGCACTACGCCGAACGGCCCCAGTGCGGCGGTCAGCGCCAGCGCGAGCCCGCAGAACAGGCCGACGATGCCGAGCGCGAAGACCGCGGCCTGCAGGATTCCACCGCGCTGATTCAGGAAGAACGACACGGTGATCGGAATCATCGGGAAGACGCAGGGCGTGAAAATGGAGGCGAGTCCGAAGCCGAAGGCGGTGAGTGCGAATGCCAGCAAGCCGGTGTCGGATTGCGCGGTTTGTTGCACCGCGGACTTGTCGTTGATGTCGGTGTAGCCGGCCGGGATGATGAAGGCCGCGGGTGAGGGGGCGGCCGGGTCCACCTTCACTGTTATGGTTGAAGATTTCGTGGTGGGCCGCAGACACTCGCGGTCATCGCAGACTTGGTAGTGCGCGTCGGCTGTGATGATGGCGTCACCGGTGGCTGTGGAGGTCAACTTCACCGGTACCCAGAATTCGACAGTGTTCTCGAACATCTCTGTATCGAGGTCGATGGTCTTGTCGATTTTTCGCTCCGGTTTGGGCTGATAGATGGAGTGCGATTCCACAGCGTCTGACGTCAGCTTAAAGGTGGTCGGGATGGGAGCGGGGCCTGGGATTGTCGGCGCGTAGATGTGCCAGCCGGACTGGATGGTGGCGGTGAAACGAAGGGGAACGGTGGTTCCGGCAGGAGCAGCTGAGATCTCTGAGGTGAAAGCCCACTGGACCGGATCCTTCTTCTGTGCCCACACATTCCCCGCAACTAAGAGCGCGCAGAAAATGAGGGCTAGTCTCATGAAAGTACGGCCGGATTATCCAGCTCCGCCTCTATCTTCTCACTAACCCGGCCCTGCGAGAATTCCGCCGCAACGCGGACCGCGTTCTTGATGGCGTTGGCGTTGGAGCGCCCGTGGCAGATGATGGCCACGCCCTTCAAGCCCAGCAGCGGCGCGCCGCCGTATTCGGAGTAGTCGAGCTTCTTCTTGAACTCGGCGAAGGCCCCGGCTGAGAGCAACGACCCCAGCTGACGGGTGAGGTTCGCCTGCAGCGACTCCTTAAGCATGATCTTGAAAACGTCCACCAGGCCCTCACTCACCTTTAAGACGACGTTGCCGACAAATCCATCGCAAATAATTACGTCGGCCATGCCGGTAAAGATGTCGCGGCCTTCCACGTTGCCCAGGTAGTTGATCGGCAAACCGCGCAGCAGCGGAGAGACGGCGCGGGTGAGTTCGTTGCCCTTGTGCTCCTCTTCGCCGATGGAAAGCAGCCCAACGCGAGGACGTGACGTGTGGAAGATGAGGCGCGAATAAATCTCGCCCATCACCGCGAACTGCGCCAGCATCTCCGGCGAACAATCCACGTTGGCTCCAACGTCCACCACCACAACAGGCTGGCCGGTGCCGGTGGGCAGCGCCATCGCCAGCGCAGGACGGTCCACCCCGCGCGCCATGCCGAGCACCATTTTCGCGGTCGCCATGACCGCTCCCGTGTTGCCGGCCGAAACTACGCCCTGCGCGATGCCGTCGCGTACCAGCCGGCAAGCCACGCGGATGGAAGAATCCTTCTTGGTGCGCACTGCCTTCGCCGCCGAATCCTCCATGGTGATGAATTCGGAGGCGTGATGAATTTCAATGGGCAAGCCAGCCGAGCCAGGATGCTTGCGCATCTCCGCGCGCAGTACGGGCTCCTGGCCTACCAGGATGACGCGCGCGAACTGCTCACGGGCAGCCTGAATCGCTCCCTCGACCTCGGACTTGGGGGCATGATCGCCGCCCATGGCGTCAATCGCAATGGTCAGCATGGAAAGTTAGCGTGTTTTAGGCTTCGGCGACTTCGATCACTTCGCGGCCCTTGTATTTGCCGCAGGTGGGGCACACGCGGTGCGGAAGCTTCGGCGTATGGCAGCTGGGGCATTCGCCGGTAATGCTGCGCTTAAGCGAATCGTGGGTCCGGCGCGCGGAGGTGCGGCGCTTGGAATGTCTGCGTTTAGGATTAGGCATCGTGTACTCTCTTCAAAATTCTATTGCAGCTGTTTGAGCGCCGCCCAGCGGTCATCCACCGCCGTAGTCTTGCACCCGCACTGCTGCTGGTTCCGGTTCTGCCCGCATGCCGGACAGACTCCCTTGCAACTCTCACTGCACAACCTCTGCATGGGCAGGGCCAGCAGCACATACTCCCGAAGCACGTCGTTCAACTCCACGCCCTCGCCTTCGTAAAACCCCATGTCCGCCTCGTCTTTTTCGAGGTCGTTCAACTTCACTTCTTCGCCGTAACCCTCGGATAAGGGCCGGTAAAATAACTCAAAATCCGAATCCAACGCGTAGGCGGCCGGCTCCAAACACCGGTCACAAGCCGCTTCCATGGCCACCGTCAAATGACCCTTGAAGCGAATCTCCCCCAGCGTGTCCGAAACCAAATCCACCTTGCCCGAAGCCTTCAGCGGAGTCGTCTGCCGGACCTTTTCGTCCAGATAGTCAACCTCACCAGGAGCAAGCTCCATACTGAAAACGCCCGGTTTAAGCCCTATTTCGCGGACGTGGAAGAACACTTGAGATGGCACCTCTGCCCGCAGGCAAACATCCAGTATAGCAGGCCCGAAGGAGGGCGGGTATCCTGCCCGCAGCGGTCTTCCAGACCGCCCCGCCGCCCGATAGAGAATCTATCCTATCAAGGAAGCCACGAGCAATTGAAATAGCCCTACCCAAACATCTCCAACTGTCCCGCGTCCTTCACCGCAGCCTTCGGCCTGCGCAAGGGACTCCCGATAACCCCGAGCACCTCCACCGCCGTCACCGCCTCCCGTGGCACAAACAAATGCTGGTTCTGAAACGTCGGGTCCGGTGGCACAATCGCGAACCCGGCAGGGTCCGCCAGCAAATTGTTTTGCATGATCCCCTCCAGCAGCTCCCCATCCCGGAACCGCACCCGCACCCACAGCCCCGGAGCCTTCGGTCGGCTCAAAAACACCCGCTGCTTCCCCCAAGTCTCCCCGCCGTCAAACTCGCGGATGAAACAAACCGCCCGGATCTCACCCCTCGGCACACGCGTAACCGCCCCCCCGGCGCTCAGGACCTCCAGCCCCTCGGCGGTCAAACCTTCCGGCAACTGTGCAAAACCCTCCACCCCCGGCCTGTCAAACCGGGCTATCAGTACCTTTTTGTTGGTGGACGAGGACATTCGTTCAGTTTTTCAACACTTTCCTTTCAAACAATTTCGCATGTAATTGTAGCATTCGCAGCACCCCGTTCTGAGCCAAAATAGAGGCATGCCCGACGCCATCACTGCGCGATCCTGAAATCATTCACGGTGCGACCGTCTTTCGCGGCACCCGGGTGCCTGTGTAAACCCCGTCCAAGGGCCAACTGTACAAAACCCTCCACCTCCGGCTCGTCAAACCGGCCTAGCAGCACTTTTTGACCCCGGCCGCCGACATTCGGTCAGTTTTTCAACACTTTCCCTTTCACCTAAATCCGCATCCGGTGTATGATTAGCAGGATGTTGACGCCGCTGCGCGTGACTGGTGCCCCAAAGCGACCTCTATCTGGCCTCGCCCAGAGTTTCCTCGACTTTTGTCGCGTGGAAAAGGGCTTGGCACGCAATAGCATAGGTAGCTATCGTATTGATTTGGAACGGCTTGAGCGGTTTCTTCCGGCAGCGCGGGAGACTACGTCGGCGGACCTTTCCGGCTACCTGGAGGGCATGTATGCCCAGGGGCTTTCTCCGCGCTCCATCGCTCGCCACGTGGCAACTCTGAGAAACTACTACCTTTTCCTGACCACCGAGGGCATCATTTCACGGGACCCGGCGGAGTTTTTGGCCTCGCCGCAGACCTGGACCACCATCCCTAAGTACCTCAATCGAGAGGAAGTAGAGCGCCTGCTGGCCGCACCGTCGAAGCCCAATCCCGCCCAGCTGCGGGACCGGGCGATGATGGAACTGCTGTACGCCACCGGGCTGCGCGTCTCCGAACTTTGCCAGCTGGAGCTTTCGAACGTCGAGAGAGCGATGGGCGTCCTCAAGGTCACCGGCAAGGGCAACAAGCAGCGCGTGGTCCCGTTCGGCGAATCGGCGGGCGATGCGCTGGACCGCTATCTTTCCCAGGCACGCCCCGCGTTCCTCAAGGGCCGGGCCACGAAGTTTCTCTTTGTGACCGCGCGCGGCAGGGCCATGGTCCGTCAGACGTTTTGGAAGCTGCTGCGCAAGCACGGCCGTTCCGCCGGCATCTTCCGGCGCCTCTCACCCCATGTGGTCCGGCACAGTTTCGCGACGCATTTGGTGGAAGGCGGAGCCGACCTCCGCAGTGTCCAGATCATGCTGGGCCACGCCGATATTTCCACCACGCAGGTCTACACCCACGTGGCACAACGCAGATTGAGGGACACCATTGACAAGCATCACCCCCGCAGCTAATAAAAGGACTCTATGAGCGATTACATGTTCACGCTGGAAAGTCACCTCACCGGCGAACAATACCGCGTGGTGACTCAAGTGCAAAAGGCAGCCCACGAGGCCGGCCTCAGCCTCTACCTGACCGGCGGAGCCATGCGCGATATCACCGGCGGCTTTCCGGTGCGCGACCTCGATTTCACGGTGGAAGCCAACCCGGCCAAGCTCATCAAGTCCCTGCTCAAAACCAGCGGAGCGGAAGTTGTCTCCGAAGACGAAAAGACGCGCTCCACCGAACTCAAATTCCCCGGCGGCGTCACGGTGGAAATCGCCATGGCGCGGATTGAGAAATTCGCCAAGTCCGGAGCGAAGCCGCGAGTCGCAGCAGCGACCATCTACGAAGATCTGCTGTGCCGCGACTTCACCATCAATGCGGTTGCGCTGTCGCTCAACAAGGCCTCGCTGGGTCTGCTGATCGATCCATCGAACGGCATGGGCGACATCGAACGGCACGAGCTGCGCACCATCCACAACTATTCGTTCTACGACGATCCGGGCCGCTTGCTGCGGCTGTTCCGGCTCAAGGTCCGGCTGGGCTTCAATGTGGATGAGCGCACGCGCTCGCAGGTGGAAAACGCCACTGAAGCGGGCATGCTCGAAAAAATCAGCACCGAATCGCTGGGAGCCGAACTGCGCAACATGGCGCGCGAGGCCGCTCCGCATGACTTGATCAAGGTACTGGAAGAAGAGAAACTGCTGGAGCTTTATTCGCCGGCACTGGCCGCGGGCAAGATCGACTACGCCACGTTGATGAAGTTGCAGAAGGCTCACCAGTTGGTCCCCTTCGGCGTGGATTTCGAGATCAAGCATCTCCCGCTGTTCCTCGAATGCCTGTTCGAGAAGTTGAACGCCAAGGACAAAGCCGCTGCGATGAAGGCCGCCGGCATCACTCGCGGCGAAACTGGAGCGCTGGAAAAGCTGGCTCCCGCCGCCAAGAAGCTGGATAAGGCGCTGCAGAGCGCCAAGTTGCAGAAGGCGTCCTCGCTGTACGAATTGCTGGTCTCAACTCCCGGCGAGCACATCCTGCATCTGGCGGTGTTCTCCGGCCAGCGCATCGTGCAGGACCGCATCAAGCACTACTTCCAGAAGTACCTGCCCATGTCGCTCGAAGTCACCGACGAAATGGTCGCCGCCGCGGGCGCGGCCCCCGGCACGCCGAAGTTCAAGAAGCTGAAGCACGAGATGATTTTGAAGCACCTGGACGCGCGCCCGAAGAAAGTTGCGCCTCCGCCGGAGCCGCCCCCGCCCCCGCCGCCGATGTCGGGGTTTGCACGAGGCTCGGCGGTGCGGCGCTCATAGTGGGGCGATGGCATGTAGCGCGGGATTACTTCTTCACGAAAAGGAAAAACTATTTTGAGCCACAGATGAAGGGGATAAAGGGGACGGTCACCTCCCCAGAATCTTTTGCTCAATTTGTTCTGAGAGGCTCTTGCCGCTCCTCCCGACATTGTACTTCTCCTTGCTGTCGTCGTTGGTAGCGTAGTAGGGGTGGAGTACAGTTCTCGCGATGCTTCTAAGACCATTCCCGCCATCACATAGCGTCTCACGTGCGGTCCGCGGGAGTTTTTGCGCGCTACCCTGCCCGCAGACTATGGCGAACTTGCCCGACTCTCGAAGGATCGAAATTGCGGAAGTCTTCCGCCGCGTTCAGGCGGAAATGATTGCCCACCTCTCCATCAGTAACCTGGTGGAGCACACCATCACGCAAGGGACCTTGGCCGAGCAGGAGTGGATCCGCCTATTTAACTCCTACCTTCCCACAAGGTACCGAAGCTCGAGCGGTTTCGTGATCAATGCGGACGGGCGACGTTCGCGCCAGATCGATCTCATTGTTTTTGAGACCTTCTCCTCGCCGCAACTCTTCCCGCGCGACGCGGTGCCGCACGTCCCGGTGGAAAGTGTCTACGCCGTGTTTGAGATCAAATCCGAGCTGGGCGGTAACACGATCCGGGACGCGGGTAAGAAGGTAGCTTCTGTGCGGCAGCTGCGCAGCGATCCGATACGCCCCATACTTGGTGGAGTCCTGGCCCCCATGTGCCTATGGTCGCGGGGCAGTTTGCGGTCTACCTTGACGCGGAACTTGGAAGAACTCCCTCACCTCCACAATGTGGAGATTGGGTGCGCGCTGAAATGCGGATCGTTCGAATTCACGGACCATTTGGTTGTCAGCCGGCCCGAGGAAGCGCTGATGTTTTTCCTGCTGCGCCTGGTGGAGCGCCTCGACGCGCTTGGCCCGGTACCGCGCGTCGATCTGATGCGCTATGCCCGTGGCGTCCGCTCCTTCGAGTGGTGATGGCGCGCGTTCGCAAGTGGGTAGACGATAATATCCCCGTATGGTCAAAAAACTCGTAGCACCTTAAAATCGTGTAAGATAGCGGGTCATGAGAAACCGCCGTTGGCTGAAGCTCCTGTCGTACGTGACCGGGTCGGTGAACGAAGAATTGCTGCTCCGCAATGAGTACCTCGCGGCGGAAAACCAGATTCTGCGCGCGAGGCTCCCCCTCAACCGCCTGCTCTCAGCCAAGACCACCAGCAACGCCTGGGGACAGGCGTACGTTTGCTGCAGCAGAACGTGACGAAGGGGACGTACGATGCGCGCGGTAGGCTCAGCGTGCGGAGATCTCGCCGAGGATGCGGTCTAGCGACGCTTCTTCCACTGGCCGCGCCAGCAGGAACCCGCCGTTTTGCTCCAGGCTTGCGGCTAAGTGTTGGTCGTAGCCGTCGCTGATCAGGACGAACGAGCCCACCGATGACCGCACGCGTTCGAGGAATTCGCTCCAGCTGCCGCGGCCGGCGCGGGCGGTCCAGAACACGGCGTCGAAGCGGAGGCGGGGGGCTACATCCACAGCCTCTTCGCCGGCCACGGGCACCACGCGGTGTCCTCGGGAGCTGAGCAGCTTCAGCAGAGGACGGCTGGCACCGGGTTCGTGATCCACCAGCATGAGCGTGAGGGAACGCACGGTCTACACCACGGGGGCGGGGCGGGGAGCATCCACCGAGCGACCGGCGAGCGGCAGCAGCACCTCATAGGCGAACACGCCGGGTCGGCGGTGGAATTTGATTTCGCCGCCGTGGGTTTGCACGATGCCGCGGCACACGTCCAGGCCTTCCTCGTCCCCGGAAGGCTCGACGCCGGCGGGCAGGGTGTGGCCGATTTCGATGCGGATGTGGCCGTTGGTCTCACTGGTTTTGAGCGACACGGCGCGGGTGGGGGAATCGGCGGCGCGGCGCTCCACGTCCATCATCAGGGTCAGGAAGACCTGTTCCAGTTGGCCCTCTGAGCCGATCACGGCGGCGGCGCCCGCGTCGAAGCGGCGCTGACCTTGCAAGCCTTGTTCGGCCCACGCGGACTCGCGGAAATCAGCCAGCTTGCGCAGCATCGCGCCGATGTCCAGAGTGCGTGGTGCGGCGTTGGTATCGGTGAACGAACCCAGGCGAGCCAGAATTTCGCGACCGCGCTGGGATTCGGCGATCACGCGCTCGAGCCCCGCTTCCACCGCCGGAATATCGTCACGCCGTTTGAGCGTGGCAGACACCTCCGCCGACAAACGCGAAATTGCATCGATGGGGCTGCGCAGTTCGCTGGCAATGCCGGCGATCATCTGCCCCGCGGCGGCCAGCTTTTCGCCCCGGAACAACTGCTCGCGCAGAGCCTGCTGCTCTTGCAGCTTCAGTGCTGAAGAAACCAGATTCGCCAGATGCTGCGCGGCGGCCTGATCTTCCGGGGCGAAGAAGCCCGCGCGATCCTGCCGGTCAATCTGCATGACCCCGAGCGGCTCCTCATGCGAACTGAGCGGCACCAGCAGCACGGACCGCGGCAGCTCCTCGGTCGCATTCTTCACCAGCGAATTGTTGCGCGTGTCCGGCACCATCAAGGCCGCGCGGTTGCGGTAGCACGCCGCCACGGCTGCGGCAAGGCCGGCCGGCGCTTCGGCACCGACGCGGTGTAAGGTCTGCGTTTCCCGATGCAATAGGTAGAGGTGCGCGGTGGCGGCGTCCATCAAACGCGGCACCGAGTCCGCCAGCTTCTCGGCGATGCCGACCGGGGTCGACGCAGCGATGACTTCCTCGCTCAGTACGTAGAGGGCATGTGTGGCCTGGCGCTGCTGGTTGAGCCGCTGCGTCCGCAGCCACCACATCACCAGGAAGTACAGCCCTCCGCAGAATACTCCCCAGAAAACTGGCGATTGCATTTCACCGGATCATAACATGGAAAATTCTCGCTCTAATTGGGAGTAAGCCTGTTTTGAACCTTGGCGGGCTGGAGTCCTATGGGTAAACTCGGTAGAATCACTGGAAGACATGGCAGCGGGAGTTCGAAGGTACGTAATCTCAGGTAAGGTGCAAGGCGTAGGCTATCGCTACTTTGCGCTGCGTGTGGCGCGCGAGTTGAAGCTCGCCGGGTGGGTGCGCAATCTGGCGGACGGGCGGGTGGAGGCGGTGGCCTCGGGGCCGGTGGCCAAGCTCAAGCGTTTCGACGGCGAACTTCGGATCGGTCCTCCACGGGCGGAGGTGCGCGCGGTGGAAGTGGAAGACACCGTCGCGGATGGTAAACTTGAGGGATTCCACATTCGTTAACTCCCCATCGCCAAACAAACATGGACAATTTAAAGTCACTCATCCGGGAAGTCCCTGACTATCCCAAGCCCGGCATTCTTTTTTACGACATCACGACTTTGCTGAAGGACACGGCTGGTTTGAAGGGTGTGCTGGATGGTTTACACGCCAAGACCGCCGGACTCGGCATTGACAAGGTCGTCGGGATTGAAGCGCGCGGATTCATCTTTGGACCGGCGCTGGCGTATGCGCTGGGAACGGGGTTTGTGCCGATACGGAAGCCGAAGAAGTTGCCGTCGGCGGTGGAGCGCATGGAATACGCGCTGGAGTATGGCACGGATGTGATCGAGATCCACAAGGATGCGGTGGAGCCGGGGCAACGGGTGTTGATCGTGGATGACGTGTTGGCCACGGGCGGCACGGCGGCAGCTGCGGCGAAGTTGGTGGAGAAGCTGGGCGGGACGGTGGCGGGGTTGAGCTTTGTGATTGAGCTGGATTTTTTGAGTGGGCGTGCGAAACTGCCGGGGCATCGTGTTGATTCGCTTGTCCACTACTAGGGTAGGGCGGGCTGTCAGCCCGCCGCGGACTGGCAGTCCGCCCTACGTCAAGCTCCAATCGCTCGCGAAAATTAACCTCGACTTGCGTGTTCTCCACAAGCGCACCGATGGCTTCCACGAACTTCGCACGGTCTTCCAAACGATCTCCTTGGCGGACACGATCGAGGTCAGCTACGAGCCTGCACGCCGAACGGAACTGATCCTCGACGACGCTTTGGCGATCCCGAACAACCTGGTGCTGCGCGCCGCACAGGCCGCGCTGGACGCGATGCGCGTTCACGCGAAAATCCGCTTCCGGCTGACGAAAAACATCCCGATGGGCGGTGGGCTGGGCGGGGGGTCCTCGAACGCTGCGTCCATCCTTTTGGCACTGCCGGTTTTGGCTGGTAAGCGGATTGACTTGGACACGCTCACCGAAATCGGGACCCAACTGGGCAGCGACGTGCCTTTTTTCCTCACCGGAGGCACGGCGTTGGGGCTGGGGCGGGGCACCGAGCTCTATCCGCTCCCTGACATCGCCCGCGATCCGCTACTGGTTATCTGCCCTCCGGTCCATTCCTCCACCGCCGACGCCTACACGGCGCTGAAGCGGGAATTGACTGTAACCGCTTCGTCAACTAGAATGAATAGTTTCCGTGCGTTTGTCCGCGAGCTGGGCGAGGTGCGCTCGGCTGGGCAAGCCGGACCGTTGAGCGGGAACGATTTCGAGGCGGCGATTTGCCTCCAGCACCCACAACTGAAGACCCTACCGGGTAAGTTGTCGAAACTGGGAGCAGTGCATGCCGCGATGACGGGCAGCGGATCAGCGTTTTTTGCGGTGTTTGCTTCGCGTGCGGATCGCGACCAGGCGCTGCGGGGTTGGCAGCAAGGGCGGGGGAATGCCCCGGCATTTGCGGCTGAAATCGTCAGCCAGCGGCAGTACCAAGCCCTCTGGCGGCGGCAGTTGAAGGGATATATTACGGGGGATCCAATATGGCCGCCCCAGGGCTTGTGCGGGTCAAGCAAGTAGACAGCGCAGATCTAAAACAGATGCGGTTTAACCACTTCAAAGTGTTTTCGGGCAATTCAAATCCGGCTTTGGCCGGGGAGATTTGCTACGAACTCGGCTGCCCGCTGGCTTCGGCCAACGTGAAGCAGTTCTCGGACGGCGAAGTACACCTCCACATCCAGGAAAATGTGCGCGGAGCCGACGTTTTCGTGGTCCAGCCGACGTGCACGCCCGTCGACCGCCACATCATGGAACTGCTGCTGATGATGGACGCATTGAAGCGCGCCTCAGCGGAACGCATCACCGCAGTGTTACCCTATTATGGGTATGCGCGCCAAGACCGTAAGGACCGGCCGCGCATGCCGATTTCGGCCCGTCTTGTGGCGAGCCTGATTGAGCGTGCCGGAGCCGATCGCGTTTTAGCGCTCGACCTGCACGCAGCCCAGATCCAAGGGTTTTTCGACGTCCCGGTGGACCATTTGTTCGCCTTGCCGGTGATGATCGATTACTTCAGTGAGATGGGCGGAGACAGTGTCACGGTGGTGTCGCCGGACGCCGGTGGTGTGGAACGTGCGCGGGCTTTTGCCAAGCGCCTGGGTTCGCCGCTGGCGATTATCGACAAGCGCCGTACGGAAGTGAACGTGGCTGAAGTAATGCACATTATCGGTGATGTGGCCGGGCAGGATTGCCTGATCGTGGACGATTTGATCGACACGGCGGGGACTCTTGTGAAGGCCTGCGAGGCGCTGCTCAAGCAGGGCGCCCGATCCGTGCGCGCGTGCGCGACTCATGCCGTTCTCTCCGGTCCCGCTGTCGAACGCATCGAAGCGTCGGACATCAAGGAAGTTATCGTTACCAATTCCATCCCGCTCAGCGGTCCGGCCGATAATTGCACCCGCATCAAGCAATTGTCCGTGGCCCCGCTGCTTGCCAAGGCGATCCGCTCCATCCACGAGGACGGTTCCGTAAGTACATTGTTCGTGTAGACATTCAGCACTGAACCGCGACCGTAAAGGAAGCGGACAGACGGTAGGCAGGTTTAAGGATTATGAGAAAAGACATTACAGTAGTCGCCGAACCCCGCAGCACGCGTGGCAAGAATGAAGCACGCCGGTTGCGCGTGGCGGGCTCCATGCCGTCGGTTGTATACGGCTCGGGTGGCGCTGCCGTGGCCGTGGCGGTCAGCCCCAAGGAGATCACCAAGATCCTGAAGAGCAAGTCGGGTCACAACACGATTTTCAATCTCAACATCACAGGCGTTGAAAATACACCCGTGATGGTGATCGATTGGCTGGTGGACCCGATCAAGGACAACATCCTGCATTGCGATCTGCAGCGCGTTGATCTCACCAAGCGCATCCGCGTGGCCGTTCCCGTACACACGCATGGCGATCCGAAGGGTGTCAAGATCCAGGGTGGATTGCACGAAGTCATCACGCGTGAAATCGAAGTCGAGTGCCTGCCGGACGACATTCCGGAAGAGTTCAATGTGGACGTGACCGAGCTGATGTTGGGTCAAGCCATTCGCGCCTCGGAGATTCCGCTGACCGGTTCCATGATTCTGCTGAGCCCCGGCGACGCCGTGATCTCGCACGTAATTTCGGTCCGTGCTGAAGCGGCCCCGGCGGAGGGCGAAGCCAAGGCCGAGCCCGAAGTGGTGAAGAAGGGCAAGAAGGAAGACGCGGCGGCTCCGGCGGCCGACGCCAAGAAGGGCGACGCCAAGAAGCCGGACGCAAAGAAGCCCGAAGCCAAGAAGAAGTAATTGGCCGGTATGTCCCCCGAACTTCTTGTGGTCGGTTTGGGGAACCCTGGCGAGGAGTATCGGCATACGCCGCATAACCTCGGGTTCTTGGTTGTAGACCGACTGGCCGAGTCGCATGCGATTCGGGTGAGCCGCAAAGAGAATACGTCGCTGGTGGGTTTGGGCAGCATCAAGGGCAAGCACGTGGCCCTGGCCCAACCCCAGACATTCATGAACGTGAATGGGCCGGCGGTGAAGGGTTTGCTGGAGCGGTATGAGTTACAGCCGAGCCAGTTAGTAGTGGTGTACGACGAGCTTGCGCTGCCCTGGGGCCAGCTGCGGATCCGGAAGAACGGGTCTTCGGCGGGACACAACGGCATCAAGAGCCTGTTGAGCAGTTTAGGTACGGATACGTTTCTTCGGTTGCGAATCGGGATCAACCCGGGCCACCCAATCGAAGGTGTGAAGTTTGTGCTCGGGCAGTTCCGCCGCGCGCAGATGCAGGAAGTGGCGGATACGGTCGCCCGCTCAGCGGAGGCCGTGGAAACCATAATTGCCGAAGGCGCCGAAAAGGCCATGGCGACTTATAATCGCCGCGCTCAAGGCTCAAAAGAAGAGGAAGAATGAGAATTTACGAGGAGATGTTCATCGTTAAGCCCGATGCGGTCGTCGAAGAAGTCGACGCATTTATCGTGCAGGTGAAGGAAATCATCACCAGCGCGGGCGGCACGATCGAGAAGGAAGAGAAGTGGGGCACGCGCAAGCTGGCCTACCGCGTACAGAAGTTCGCGGAAGGCATCTACATCTTGCTGCAGTTTTCGGCGGAGCCGGGCACCATCCACGAACTCGAACGCCGTTTGCGCGTGCAGGACATGGTGATCAAGTTCATCACCGTCCGCATTGACGAGAAGATGAAGAAGATCGAGAAGCGCAAGAAGCATCGCGACAAGCGTGCTGCCAAGCGTCCTCCGCCGCCGGTTGCGCCTCCCGCAATGCCGACAATGCCGTCCGAGCCGGCTGCTGTGCTGCCTGGAGCACCCGCGCATCCATTACCTGGAGCCCCGGCGGTCACTGCTGCTCCGGTTGCTGAAGAAGTATCCGCGCCTGCGTCTGAACCTGCACCAGCGGCTGAAGGAGGAGAATAGTCATGGCCGAACAAAGAGGCGGTAGACCCGGGAGCGCGTCCCAGCGCCCCACCGGCGGAGACAAAGCCTTCGGTGGTAAGAAGCAGTTTTTCCGGCGCAAGAAGATGTGCCGGTTCTGCGTCGATAAGATCGACGATATCAACTACAAGGACGTGCGGCTGCTTTCGAGCTTCATCAGCGAACGCGGCAAGATCACGCCGCGCCGCATCTCCGGCGTATGTGCTCCGCACCAGCGCCGCTTGGCGGAAGCCATCAAGCAGTCGCGGAACATTGCGCTGATGCCGTTCAGCTCGGGGGTCTAGGATACATCATGGAAATCATCCTCAGAGAAGAAATCGAAAAGTTGGGCCACGTCGGCTCCATCGTCAAGGTATCCGACGGCTACGCCCGCAACTTCCTGCTGCCGCAAGGCAAGGCGGTTGTCGCCACGGAATCGAACAAAAAGATCGTGGAACAGCAGCGCCAAGCGCATCTGCGCCGCGAAGCCAAGGTCATCGGCGACGCCCAGGAATTGGCGAAGCTGATGGCGGCGGTCACCATCACCATCCACCAGCGCTCCGGCGAAGAAGACACGCTCTTCGGCTCCGTCACGGCGCAGGATATCGTCACTGCTCTTGAGAAGCAGGGCTACCACATAGATCGCAAGAAGGTCCATTTGGACGAACCCATCAAGAAATTGGGCGAATACAAAGTGGCCGTGCGCCTGCACCGCGAAGTCTCCATTGAGATTCCGGTCAACGTCCTCAAAGAAGCAGAGTAGTTACATTGCCGGTCTACGATCCCAGCCGCTACAGCGAGGTTCCCGTGAGGGAATTGCTCGCTGCAGCGGCTTCCGGCTTTATAGGGGTGGACCGCCGCGTGGTGCAGTCTCTGCTGGACCGTGGTCCTGCGGCGGCGGAGGACGTCATCGCGTTCGCCAAGGAAGACAACCCCGCGCATCGCATCGATACGGGGCAATTGGTCGTCGACTTACTGCGCCACTGGAAAGTTCCGGGGGCGCTCGATGTTTACATCGGCATCATCCGGCGCGATCCGGAAGATGTGGGCGATGAGCTGATTCAAGCGCTGCTGCCGTTCCGGAATGAGGCGGTTGCTCCGCTGCTCGCGCTGTACGAGGAGTTGGGCGAGGAGCAAGGCTCCGACATTGCGTTCCTGCTGGCGGGGCTGCGGGTGCGCGATGGGCGCGTGCTTGAGCTGCTGCTGGACCGGCTGCAATACGATGCCGCGGATGGGGCGTTCTGCCTGGGCCTCTATGGAGATGCCGCCGCGCGCCAGCCCCTAGACGAAATGCTGGCGGAGATTCCCGCCGAAGAAGTCGAATTGCGGCGTGAAATTCAGTTCGCGCTGGAGCAGCTGGACGCGCCGGAGCCGGAGTACAGAGAAGAAGAGCGCGACATTCTCAAGGAATATCCCAAGACCGATATTCCGGCGCTCGACATGCTGTCGGAAGACGAGAGGGTGGAGATGTTGGCTTCGCCGGACGCAGAGACGCGCGCGTCTGCCGCGCATACGTTCTTCCAAGTCGAGCTATCTTCCAAAGCCAAGGCCGCGCTGTTCAAGATGGCGGAGACCGACGCGGACTCCACGGCACGCGGGCGGGCGTGGGCTTCGTTGGCGGATACGACGGAAGATGCAGCGGTCCGCGACAAGATGCTCCACGTGCTGGCCGATCCTACGCGCGAGGTCAGCGAACGGGGCGGGGCAGCGGTTGGACTCTACGGAGTGGCGGATCAGGAAGCGTGCAGCAAGGCGATTGAGGCGCTGTATCAGGAAGGCAGCAAGGCTCGGGTGAAAGCGCTTGAAGCCATGTGGCGTTCGCTGTGGGGACCCTTCGCGAAATTCTTCCCCGAAAATCTGGGTAGTCCCGATCCGGCGATTGTGCGGCAGGCGTTGCGCGGCGCGGGTTACTTCCAACTGACGCGTGAGATTGAGAAGATCGCCAGCTACTTTGACCGCGATGAGCCGTTCGACGATCTGCGTGAAGACGCCTTGTTCGCCTACGCGCTGGCCATGCCCGGTGACACGACGCGCGGCCGGGTGCGCGGCATGTTGCGCAAGCTGGACGACATCGCGCAGCTCGATTCCGACGAAGCCGACCTGGTGATGTTCGCGCTGGACGAGCGCTTGCGACTGGCCGGATTGAAGCCTGTGTTTGAAGAGGGCGCCGAGGACGAAGAGCCGGAGCCTCCGCCGCCCGCGGCCAAGGTGGGGCGCAACGACGCGTGTCCGTGTGGTAGTGGTAAGAAGTACAAAAAGTGCCACGGTGCCTAGCCCGACTTCATCCCGCCCTGCTCTGCTTCGCCAACTTGGCCTCTTCAGCGCCACTGCGCTGGTAGTCTCCAACATGATCGGTACCGGCATTTTCACCGGCACCGGATTCCTCGCCGCGCAGCTCGGGTCCACCGAACTCATCTTGTGGATCTACGCGCTCGGCGGCGCGTGCGCGTTTCTAGGGGCGATGTGTTACGCCGAACTCGGCATCAACTTTCCAAGCTCCGGCGGCGAGTACGTGTATCTGACGAAGGCCTTTGGTCCGGTATGGGGCTTCATGACGGGCTGGGCGTCGTTCTTCGCTGGCTTTTCCGCACCCATCGCGGCGGCCGCACTGGCGTTCTCCGCGTATCTAGGGCACTTCTTTCCGTCGCTGCAGCCGACCGATGAAATCGGCATCCGCTTCGGCGGAGCGCAGATCGTGGCCTGCGTGCTGGTGGGGTTGTTCACCGCGCTCAACATCTTCGGCGTGCAGCGGACGGCGAAGGTGCAGAACTTTCTGACCGCGCTCAAAGTGACCGTCCTGCTGGCGTTCATCGTGCTCGGTTTCACGGTGGGCGACGGCACCGCCGCTAATTTTTCACTCACGGCCACGCGGGATGTGGATACTCCGCTGGTGGAGCAGTTCGCCATCAGTCTGGTGTGGGTCTACGTTGCCTACAGCGGCTGGAATGCCGCAACCTATGTAGCCGAGGAGTTGCATCGTCCGGCGAAGACACTTCCGTGGGCGCTGGGCATCGGGACCTTGCTGGTGACTGCGTTGTATCTGGCGTTGAACCTGGTGTTCATCTACGCCGCGCCGCTGCAGGAGATGAAGAACGTCGAGGCGGTCGGGTCCTTTGCCGCGTCGCACATGTTCGGACCGGTTGGCTCCGGCATCTTCGCGGGATTGATGGCGCTGTCGCTGATGTCCACGGTGAACGCGATGGTGACGATCGGGCCACGCGTTTACTTCGCCATGGCCCGCAACGGAGCCTTCCCGGCGGTGGCCGCGAAGGTGCACCCGAAGTTCCACACGCCGGTGGCGGCGATTCTCGCGCAGGCGGTTTGCACAATGCTGATGACGCTGACGCCGTTTCCGCAACTGGTGCTGTATATCGGGATGACGCTGAACTTCTTCACCGTGCTCAGCGTGCTGTCGATCTTCTTTTTCCGCAAACGCGAGGGTTGGCAGAAGTTGCCCGCGGTTAGTTTCCTTTATCCGCTCTTCCCCGTGCTCTTCGCCGTAGTCGGAATCTGGCTCACCTACCAAGGCATCGTGCTGAGGCCGTGGATCGCACTGGCCACGTTCCTCACGCTGCTTACAGGCGCGGGGGTGTACCACTTTAAGCTGCGGCAACGCGCACCGGAAGCTCCGGCCGTCGAGACTTACTGACTGCGAAACCGGCGCGTCAGCGCCAGTGCCAACGCACCGCAAGCGGCAAGCGCGAATGAGCCTGGCTCCGGTACGCCAGAGGAGGTGACTTCCGTGCCGTCGATCTGCAGTGCCGGGGTGGCGCTGACGGACTGAGCGTCCCAGTTGCCGCCTAGCCTGCCAGCCCACCCGCCTGTTCCGCTTGCTGGTGTACCAGAATCCAAAGGCGTCAGCATCCGAACCCGGATTCAATGCAATCACCAGCCAGTAGAGTGTCCCTGCGTTCAACTGCGTGGTCCCGGCGAAATTGAATGTCGTCGTCCCCGCGGGCGCATCGCCCGGGAAGGTCACTGACGAAAGGCTCTCCAGGCAGGTCCCCGGTACTCCAGATGCGTCTTCTGCCAGGCACACGTCGTATGTCGCAGGAGAGAATGTGGAAACTAGAGCCGCTGCCGAATCCAAGTTCGCCGTGATGGACGGCGTGAACCCCACTGCAAGGCTCTGGCCCGAATCGATGCCGTAGGAGGTGTTAAGGGTGCTCCCAGGTAGATTCGAGTGTGGCTCCTTGCATCAATGCCGCGGAAACCACGGCTGCCGCGATCCATTTTGGAAAACTCATTGTGAATGTCCTCCGAACGTTCTACTTCCTAGGCTACGCTGATACCCCCCCCGTCAGTCAACGCCAAAATGCTCCGTAAGTGATTAGTGGCAAAGTAGTTATGGTGCTTCAGCTTTCTGGTATCAGTACTCTGAGTCGCCTACGAGTTGCCCCGGAGTGAACGTTTAGGACCGGTATGGCGTCAGTAACTTAAAGTGCGGACTTGCCTAATGTTCCTGCTCGCGGTGTGCGCCGTCGCGCAGCCCCCGCCACGCACCGCGCGCATGGAAGGGCAGGTTTTTGCTGACGCCAATGGACTCCCGCTGCGCCGCGTGCAAGTTATCCTCACCCCGCTCGAGGCCGGCAAACCCGCCATCGGCACGCAGACCGACGATCGGGGCAACTTTCTGCTGCGTGACATCGAACCCGGCGGCTACCAGCTTTCGGCGCAGCGCGACGGCTACCTGACCACCACCACCTTCCGGCGCGGAGCCGCACGCATGCCGCCGCGCTTCACGCTTTCACGCGGCGAAACGATCAGCGGCGTGACCTTCCGCATGCGGCCGTGGGCCGTGATCTCCGGCAAGATCCGCTTTGAAGACGGCGAACCTGCGGTGGGCCTGCCGGTGGAGCTGTACCGCCAGTATCACCTGCGTGGCCGCCGGGGCTTTACTCCCGTCGCCAGCGGACGGACGAACGACCGGGGCGAATACCGCATCCACGGGCTGGTGCCCGCCGCCTACTTTGTCGCTGTGCGATACGAGGGTGATCCGACGGGTCCTGGGGTCGAAGACCAGCCGCGCATCGACGTGAACGGCCGCGAGGTCGCGGTGCCATCCTACACCACCATGTTTTTTCCGAACACGATGAAGCTGAGTGAGGCGAGTCCCATCCGCCTGCGCGAAGGCGACGACCTGGGCGGCATCGACGTCTACATGCGCCCTGTGGAACGGGTGAAGCTGGCCGGGCGCATTACAGACGGCATCGCGGGCACGACCCTCACCGCCGCCACCGTCGCACTGGAACGGCTGGATTCCGGGGGCACGGGCACGTTGCCTGTCCCAATCAACGTGCGCTTCGATAGCGACAGACGTTTCCACATCCCCGATGTTGCTCCGGGGACGTATCAAATGTGGGTGAACGCCTCCGCCGACAACAAGCAGATGGTGGGGCGTTCCCAGCTGCTGGTGACAAACTCCGACATCGAGGATCTGGAGATCGTGGTGCTCCCGGCGCGGCCATGGCAGGGAGCGGTGGCGGTGCAGGGCGATCGGTTGCCCAGAGGCTTCACGCCGCGCGTGGTGCTGGAGCCGCGCAGCGAGCGCGGCGCGATTCTTGTTCCTCAGGTGAGCAATGCCGCTTTCGACCTCATGCTGATGCCGAACGAAACCTACGACGTCTTCATCACCAATCTGCCGGAGAACCTCTACATCTCAGAGGTGCGGGTGGGCGGCGCGGACATGCGGTCGGCGGGCCTGAGCTCGGCCATGGCGAATAGTGTGCCTTTCCAGATCGTGCTCGATTCACGCGGCGGCAATATCGCGGGCGCGGTTTCCAGCAACGACGCCCTGTGGCCAGGAGCCACGGTGTCCCTGATCCCCGACCCGCCGCGTGACCGCCTGCAAAGCTACAAAGAGACCTTCGCGGACCAGTATGGCGAGTTCCACCTGGACGGCATCGCTCCCGGCCGCTACATCCTCACCGCGTGGTTGGACGAGCCTGCCTGCGACGTCTACGATGAGGACGCCCTCGACGCCTGCCGTGTGACGGGAATGGTGGTGAACGTGGCGGCGCGCAGTCAGCAGGAGATTGCGCTGAAGGTGAAGCAGCTAGCGGGGCGCTGAAGGGCGATTCACTCGAACCAGCCGGTCCGAAGTGTCTTCGCGAAGGATAGCGTCCATCCGCGCCGCTTGCCTTGGGTAATCAAGATCGACGGTGCAGAGCACGATGCCAGAGTGAGCCGTGGTCCGGTGATTGTGCAGTCTCAAGAAATGCTTCCGGTTGTGGGTTGCGAGAATGCGCCCCTGCAAACTCGCGAATGCCAGAACTTCAGGGTCCGGGACGGACCGGTTTGCGTTTCCCGCCTCTAGCGACGTGAGTATATCGTGGCCAAGACGCCGCAACTCTTCTACGATTTGGTAAGCGATATTCTTATTCGTACAAAGGCGCGCCAATCAGGCTGCCTCATTTTCCCGAATTTGAGACTCGATCTCGGACGGCTTGGCTCGGACGTAAGCCCACGCATTTGTGAGATCCTCAGCACGAAGGGTAGGGTACGCCGCGAGGAGGGACTGTTCAGTCGCCCCCTGACGCCGCGACTGTTCCAGCACCCAGACGGGGATTCGAGTACGAACGATGCAGGGTTCACCGCCGCAGACATCGGGGCGGGAGTCGATTCCCGGGAACGAAGTTCCAAGTTCGCGGATCATTCGCGCAAGCACCTGAGCTTTTTCTCCTGGGGACAGCGCGACCAGGAGGTTCTCCAACTCTTGCATTCTTGCCACAAGCCTATTGTGCCAACTTCTGAAGAATGACGCAGGCCGGAATGCTACAATCGGCCCGAGGGAACCCATGCGCCGCTTGCTTTTTACCCTTCTGCTCGCTCCTGCCTTCGCGCAAAATTGCCCGCAGGAAGACTGGATCACGCTCTTCAACGGCAAGGACCTGACCGGCTGGAAAATCGGCGGCGATGCGACGACTTTCCAAATCCAAGACGGAGCCCTGGTGACCCGCGGTGAAGTGGCACACGCCTACTACGACGGCCCCGCGCACGACTTCAAGAATTTCGAGCTGAGCGTGGACGTGATGGCGGAGGCAAACTCGAACGGCGGCATCTATTTCCACACCGAGTTCCAGGACCGCGGCTTCCCGCGCAAGGGATTCGAGGTGCAGGTGAACAACTCCTACAACGTCGACCCCATCAAGACGGGCAGCCTGTACCACGTGCAGGACGTCGGCACGTTGGAGATCAAGGACAACCAGTGGTACACCACCAACATCCTGGTGCGGGGCAATACCGTCACGGTCCACATCAACGGCAAACAAGTTGTGCAGTGGACGCAGACGCCGGAATGGAACGGCGGGCGCGAAGGCCCCGGCCGCGTGATCGGGCTCGGGACCATCGCGCTGCAAGGCCACGACGCGGGCAGCACGGTCCACTATAAGAACATCCGCATCCGCCCGCTCCCGTAGCGCTATAATAGTCTCTAGCGGCGCTATCGTCTAACGGTTAGGACAGAGCCCTCTCAAGGCTTAAATACGAGTTCGATTCTCGTTAGCGCTACCAAATCTCTCTTCCCCGCGGACGCCTAATCGAGTGGCGGAAGGTGCAAAGGCCCCAGGCTAACGCCAGGGGCTAACCCGTATCTCTGTCGCGAAAATGGGTCCCGTGATACTCTCTCTCAAATGAGCACAGTGGTGGCGAACGTTGAGCTTCTCCGGCTCGTTCTCGTGCATCGCGAAGAAATCGTGGAGACGTTAGAAGGCATCCTGAACGCCCTTCGCAAGGTCCGTTCCCCTGAACCCTCACTCCTCGCCCGCCAGTTCGAGGAGTGCTTCTCTGGAGCAGCCGGTCAACTCGAAGCGGCCTATTGCGCCTCGGGATTCAAGCCCCGCCGTGTGGAGGGGATTTCCAACGACCTGATCGACCCGGTGGAGCTGATGCTGCGCGGAGTCTATTGCTGGCAGCAGACTCACTGGCCGGGCCGGGGCGGGCGTAGGCACTACGCACACACGCTGTTCAACTTGTACGTGCTCCGCTGCCTCCAGTTCCTGAGTCTGCGCATCTGGGAAGACAGCGGTGGTCTTGCGGAAATTCAGAGCGTGCTCGATGCACTCTGGAAAACTTCGCCCGCCGGTCAGCCCGCCCTCATGCGCGATGCGCGCTGGCTGATCCCCATGGCGCAGAGCCTCATCACCGATGAACTCGCCCCCTATTTCGACGTCGCTGAGCAGGTCACGCAGCTGCCGGAAGCGGATGCGTGCGAGATATGGAGGGCGCATGTGCGGATGCTCGGCGGGCATCTGACCTCGCAAATCCGTCACTACTGCACGCGGGACGGTCTGCCTATGGATGAGCCAAGCGTGGTACTTCGCACGCGCAACTCCAATGCACTCGACTTCGCACTGTTGGTGCAAGGGTTGGTGGTGCTGCTCCATGCCTATGGCGAGGCAGTGCAGAGCGGTGATGAGCGCAAGCGGCTGGAGATGGCGGGGGCGATATGGCAGGGCATCTCGGCTGATCCCGAGCTGTTTCTGCATCGTTTCGACCTGCTGAGCGCGTACAGCATGATCGAGCACGTGTTCATCGACGGGCTCGGCTATTCGCTGCAGGGACAGCGCCATGTGCGGCTGCTCAAAGAGTACCGCGCGCTGATGGTGCGGTTGATCGAGGCCTTGCGCGAAGACTTCCCGAGTCTCCGCCCCGCTGCCGGCGCGTATTCCCCCTACGGAGTCATCTTCGGGCTGCCGTCCCATCTCATCGAGCATATGGCGCTCAAGGCCATCCAGTTCGATGCCGAAGGTCGGTTTAGCCTGGAGGATGTGTTTGCCGACGACCCCAACCCGGCCAAGCTCGCCTGGGTGAACGGCTGGCGGAGGGTGCCTCACATTCCTGCCGAAGTGCAGAGGCAGTACGACTATCCGCAGCAGTTCGCCGAAGAGGTCTACGGAAGGATAGAGCGGGAGCTCAACAGGGATGCTCCAAGAACGGGTCGTCTGTATGTCGAGTCCGGGGAGATTCCGGAACTGCCTGCCAGCTACTTGTTTACGTCGGACAATCAGAACGCAGCGCAATTCCTGGCCGGGCGGCAGGAGGGGTACTTCCTGGTGAGTTATGAAACGGCGAACGGGTGGACGGCCCTGAAGAAGGACCTGCTCACGGAGGTCCTGGGTGCGGGCCGTGATGCCAGGATTGATGGACTGCCGTCCAGCGCGGCTCAGGTGTTGCGGCTGATGTGCGCTGCGCTCTGAGGTTGCGGCAGCTACGCGTCGGCGATCCCCGGATCGGGAGCATCAATGCCAAGAGCCGTGGCCAGTGCGACCAGGTGGTCTTGTTCTTGAACCAGAATCTGGCGGAGACTTTCCGCAATCGCGAACTCATTCAGAGCATCTGCCTGTTTGACTCGCCTACGGTAGTTGCGAATGGTCTCCCTCTCGCTGTCGAGATCAAACCGGAGCATGTCCTCCGGCTTCTTGGAGGTTTTCACGGGTTTTGGCGAGACACAGGGCATCCCTCCTAAATAGTCCACGTGGTTCGCGATTTGTAGTGCGTGATCCAGTTCTTCCTTCGCGTGAATCTCCAGTTCTTCCGCGATCTTCATATAGGCGGCGCCCTTGATCACCTGCGAGTAATTCACATAGCCGATGATGGCCTGGTATTCGCGGGAGAGATCTTCGTTCAGCGCGTCAATGAGCTTCGCGCGGGTCATTTCACTTTGTTCGGTCTTTGACATTCGGTTCTCCAGGGGTTGCGGTGCTCGCGCGAAGCAGTTGCCCCTCGCGTCAGTCTTTTGAGATGACCAAGCTATTCTTGACGGAATGAACGCCGGCGATGTTATTCACTTGCACACCGGCGAGGTTGCGGTCTAGTTCCGTGGATACTAAGCCGCTCAGCTCAAGATCGCCATTCTTCACAAGGATGTGAATGGGCAGCATGACGTTCAGGCCGCAGCGGTTCAGTGCCGGATGGCCATAGATCGCCTGATAGGCGGCGATGCGGATTCGATCATCCTGCGCAGAGAGTGGCAATACCTCAATTCGATTCTCCAGCTTTTCCACGCCGTTCAATCGATTTGACCGCCTTCTCGGCCGCTGCCTTCAACGCGGGCCGGGTGACAACGCCCGAAACAATGACGTTGTACCCGTTCACCTGGTAGGTCAGATTGTCGAAGACCCCGTAGTTGGAAAGCATTCGAAGCTCATGCCCAACCTCTTTCACCAGTCGGGCCTCAGACGCTTTGGATGCTTCGGCGGCACTTAGCAAGCCGACAAATCCAACCACACCGAAAATGAGCAAAGAACCAAATGGACGTTTCATGTGACGCTCCTGGTTCCCTGTACTGGCACGTCAGAGGCCCAACCGGTTAACGCGCCGCGGTCTTGTAAGGCTTGTCGGTCTTCGCGAAGTCCGCGGACGACTCGCCCGTGGAAGTAATGTCCACCGCTCCTTGCGACTCCAGGAGTTTTTTGGCACGGTCGGTCCATTTGCTATCGTCACAGTGGACGGACATGAGGATTCCACCGGAACGGACCAATCCTTCATACCGTTTCGCTTCGTACTCGGGAATGCCGATGCCCACCAGGGCACCCGTAGCGCCGCCTAGCACGGCACCGGCACCCATGCCGGCCAGTGCTGCCATGATTGGCCCAGCGGCGATGAACGCACCGATGCCGGGAATCGCGAGCGCGCCGATACCGACCAACCAGCCGAGCACGCCGCCCGCAACCGCACCGCCAGCGCCACCTGTTGCGGCACCTTCCGGGGCCTTGCTGCCTTTCTCCGTGCCCATTTCCTTGTTGCCGATATTCTCGGGCAACAAGACCGAAATATCCTCCGCCCGAAATCCGCCGAGGCGCAATTCGTCGACGGCTAGTTCCACCTGGTCACGTGTTTTGAAGATCCCGAAAACGGACGTATTTTTTGACATGTGTATTCTCCTTTGTGTTCTCGCTGGATGCGACTACTTGGTTGGAGCTACTTCTAGCTCGTTTTTCACATTCGCCACACCGGCAATATCTACGGCAAGCTTTCCGATGAGGTCGTGTTCCCGTTGATCGCGCACCGGGCCGCGAAGGGTCACGTGGTTGTTCAGGGTCACGATCTTCACGTTCTGGGCGCACGTGGACATATCCTTTTGCTGGCCAATCGATTTACGAATAGCGGCGGTCCGGTTCACGTCCTCTTTGGAATTGCCTTGCTGGTCTGCGGTGACAGCACCCTCAGAACGATCCCGCTGGTTCACTTTGCTGTTGTCCGGCGGCTGCCCGGACACTTGCAGCGTGAGCGCCATAACAAGAGTCACCAATACTTTCATTTCCCTATTCCTCGCTTTCATCGGTCCTGCAACAGTGCAGACACCACCCTAATGTGTCTACTGGCGGGCCGCTAGAAAGTAATAGGCACGTAGATGACCGTTCGTGAACACGGGTTATCGAGCGCTTTCGCCTCACTCGGGGATGAGGTGGGGACCGCGGTCGTCACGAGTGACCATGCTCGGTCACCGGCGACGCTAGGGCCGCTTCTCTTTGTTGTGCGCTGCGGTCAGCAGGCCGTGCGTTTGGTCGTGCTTTGCATCGCACGTCTGAGCGCCTTTGGCCGTACCTTCTTGCCCCTGGCTAGTGGGGGCTGCGGTGAGCAAGCCGTGACCTTTGCCCTGGGCAGGGCGGCGGCGCACGGGCTTGCGGTCGGGGTCGGGGACGGCGGTTGGGGGTACATTTCGGGTTCGCATATTTGGTTCTTCTCAGTGAGCAAGATACCTGAAGGTGAATATGTGTTACCCGCAATGGATGCCGGTATGGAGTGGAGACTTGGGAAGAAAGCTACGCCACCGATCCCAGGATTAGCGCGCCCAGATTCCACGCCACCACCACGGCGAACATCACGTTCATTCGGCCCAGCAGGCGCTGCTTGCCGACTTTCCAGCAGTACAGGCCCAGGGCTACGGCCACCAGTTTCACCATGAGCAGCCCGCTGAGGGGGTTCGGGGCGTATTTGAGCGCCAGACGGACCATCGGATTGCCCTCCTGCACGCCCTGCAACAAGAACGCCACGGTGGTCAGGAAGTCTAGCACTTGGAGGTAGGAGTATTGCAGCATTGTCTGGTTCACCCGGTTGTTTGCCCTCTCGATGGTATCTGACTTACTGTAAAGGCCAATCCAGGTGCGGTAAATGGAGCAGGATAACCAGTACGGTTCCTAGGGGTTAGCGCTATAAGTACCGGTCCCAACGAGTACCTGTAAGTTTTCCGGCGCGGGATGCCGATAGAGGAAACGTGGGTATCTCGAATCCAACAACCTACTTAGCGGACCGGCTGGCGGCCCTGCGCAAGGCTCAGAATCCGGACGGGGGATGGGCATACTACGCGGGAAAGAATTCCTGGCTGGAACCCACCGTCTACGCAGCCTTGGCCCTCGATGGGCAGCCGGAGGCAGACCGGGCGTGGATCCTGATTCAGGGCTGGCAGCTGCCGTCGGGCGGCTGGAGGCCGTCGGCGGAGGTGGCGGGGCTGAACTGGACCACCGCACTGGCCGTGGTCTTGGCAGCTAAGCTGGGGCAGCGCAGTGCCGCTGAAAAGGGCCTGGAATGGCTGGATAACAACAAGGTGGAAGGGGCTTGGCCGTGGCGTCGTGCCAGTCTGCCTGCTGCCGAACCCACGGCGCTCGCGTTGCTGGCCTTGCGGCATGCGGGTGAGCCGGTGGCGAAACGCGCCCAGGAGTTCCTGCTGGAAGAACGGTTGAGTCCGGAAACCTGCGGCCCCGCGTTGCTGGGTTTACAAGGCACGGCGGAGACGCAGACGCTGGCCCCGCTGGCAGTCCGCTGGGCTGAGGAGACGCCCTCCGCGCTGACACGAGCTTGGATTCATTTGGGTCTGCACGCCAGCGGTTGGCCCGTGGCGGAACCGCTGGCGGCACCGGTGCCGCGCAATTTTGCGCTTACCGCTTTGCAGGCCTTGGCGCATCCCTCCGGGAATCACCACCTGTTGCGTGTGACGGGGATGGAGAACAAGGCATGAATCGGCGCGAATTTGTTCCTTTGGCGGCAGCTGCGCTGCTCACCGGGTATGCGGGATTTCGGGGCGGGCGGCAGTCGGTTCCGCAGCGGGAAGCCCGCTCTTCGGTGACCCTGCGGCGTGCCGGTGACTATACAGAAGATTTGGCGGCCATTCTGCTGGACGGTCTAAAGGACCTCGATGTAGCCGGCAAGAACGTCTTGCTGAAGCCGGGCCTATCTGCGTTCACGAACGACGAATTCACCAATCCGCACGCGGCCGTGGTGGCCGCTGCGTTTGCCGCGTTTCAGGAACTGGGAGCCGCTCAGGTGCTCATCGGCGATGCTCCGGCAAGCCACCAGGACACGCTCGGGCTGGCCGAGGCGGCGGGCTACCGCGACCGTATTCCGAACTTCGACGATGTGTTCGTCGACCTCAATGGGGACGACGTATCGCCGGTGCAGGGTCTGGGAGGCTCGGAGGTATATCTGCCGGTCACCGCCCTTCGCGCCGACCTGATCGTCTCCATCGCCAAGATGAAAACCGACACGGCGTTAGGCGCTTCGCTGTCCATGACCAACCTGTTCGGACTGCTACCCGGCTCGGTCTATGGCTGGCCCCACGAGAAGCCTCATGGCTTGGGAACCCCCCGTGCCGCCACCGAACTTGCCCGCATTTTCCGCCGCAGTTTCGGCATTGTGGACGGCATTGTGGCCATGGAGGGTAACGGTCCGGGCAACGGAGCAGCCAAGGCCGCGCATGTCCTGGCCATGGGAGCGGACCTGGCCGCGCTCGATGCCACCTGCTGCCGCGTCATGGGCCTGGACCCCTCTGATGTCGAGTATCTGCAACTGGCCGCCAACCGCCAGGGTGTGATCGAGGAGTCGCGCATTGACCAGCGCGGCGAGTCCATCCATAGTCTGCGGATTCCCTTCCAACTGGCCGCCCTGTAGCTGTTACCCTCAAACTAAGCATGCGTACGCCGGTTATTGCGGGGAATTGGAAACTCTACAAAAGCGCCCATGAGACTACTCAGTTTCTCAATGAGTTGGCTCCGCTGGTCAAGGAAACCCGCCGCGCCGAAATCGTGGTGTGCCCCCCCTTTGTAGCCCTGCCCGCTGCCATCGCCGCCGCCCGCGGTAGCGCCATCGAGGTTGGGGCTCAGGACGTCTTCTGGCTGAAGGAAGGCGCCTATACTGGGGAAGTCTCCGCTCCCATGCTTCTGGCAATCGGCTGCCAGTGGGTGATCATCGGCCACAGCGAGCGCCGCCAATACTTCGGGGAAACCGAGGAGACCGTGTTCAAGAAGACGACGGCGGCGCTGGAGTCCGGGCTTAAGCCCATTGTGTGCGTCGGCGAAAAACTCGAGGAGAGGGAAGCTGGTCAAACCGGGGCCGTGCTCGAATCCCAATTCAACGGGGGACTGGCCGGCCTCTCGCCCGAGCAATTCGCCCGCGTCTCCATCGCCTACGAGCCAGTGTGGGCGATCGGGACGGGCCGCACGGCTACGCCGGAGATGGCGGTCGAAGCCCATGCGTTCCTTCGCGCCAAAATCCGCGCGCGCTTTGGGGCGGAGATCGCGGACGCCAGCCGCATTCTCTACGGAGGCAGCGTCAAGCCCGACAACGCCGCGGCGCTGCTCGCGCAGGACGAAATCGACGGCGCACTGGTGGGCGGCGCCAGCCTAGATGCGAAGTCCTTCGCCGCGATTGTGAACGCCTGAATTCGGCAGGTGGAAACGCCTGCCTACCTGCTAATACTGAGCCAGCGCCACGAGCAGACGCTGGTGATCCTGTGGAGAGATCCCGGAGGTAGTTGCGATGTCCGCCCGTGTGCCGAGCCGTCTGCGGTAGCGCCCGAAATATTCCCCAATGTCGCCGCCGGCGGTGAAGGTGTACATGATGTCTGGAAACGCGGTGGTATGTGACAGGCCCAGGGCGTGGCCGGTCTCATGCAGGCAGGTCAGGTACACGATGGCGTCGCGGAGCAGGGAATCGACGCGCGTGGCCGAGGAGATGTCGCGGCCCATGGCGCTGAGGTCGGGCAGAACGTAGACCTCCGCGCCGCGCATGCCGTCTTCGATGAAGGGGCGGGCCTCGCCGTACAAGCCTTCGTTCTGGGTGGCCCAATGGACGCGGATGTTGGCCCGGCGGATGTTGGTGGTTTTCTCAAGATGCAGCGTTCCGCCGGAGGAGCGTTGCCAATCGAGCAGGGCCCACTCGGCCATCTGCGGATCGTGCGCCAGGCAGCGCGTCTCCGGGCGCGTACACGGCTCAATCCAATACCGCAGGTCGAGCGCAAATGCGGATGTGGCGACGAAAAGTAAAAGCAAAAAGCGCATGAATGCCCTGCCCACTATACTAGTAGACGTAGCACCATTCAAGGAGAAATACATGAAATTGACTTCCAAGACCCTATTCCTGGCCCTGTGCGCCCTGGCACCGTCCACGCTGTGGGCCGACTGCAAGGCCCTGCCGGGTTACGACAAACTGAAGCCCGCCCTGGACCAGGCCGTCGCCGCCGAAGGTTCCGGCTTGAACCTGCACATGTGGGGCTCCATCGTGGACCGCGACGGAATCGTCTGCGCCGTGGCGTTCTCCGGCTTCGACCGTGGCGCCCAATGGCCCGGCAGCCGGGTGATTTCCGCGCAGAAAGCCAACACCGCTAACGCATTCGGCCTGGACGGACTGGCGCTTTCCACAGCCAACCTCTTTTCGGTTACCCAGCCCGGCGGCAGCCTCTACGGCCTGCAGGAAAGCAACCCCGTGGACATCAGCGTTGCCTATAAGGGACCCGCCACTGCATTCGGCACGGCCAAGGACCCGATGGTGGGCAAAGCCATCGGCGGCGTCAACGTGTTCGGCGGCGGCTTCGGACTCTACAACGCGAGCCGTAAGATCATCGGTGCCCTGGGCGTCAGCGGCGATACCTCCTGCGCCGACCATCGCATCGGATGGCGTGTGCGCAACACGCTGGGTCTGGATAATCTGCTGACCGTGGGCGGCGTCTCCGGCGATCCGCAACGCCCTGACAACATGGTGTTTGACGTTACCGACAACCCCAACGGCGGCACCGGCAAGAGCGCGGGCGGCTTCGGCCATCCGCATTGCCTCAACGTGGCCACCGACGGCGTGCCCAACACGCTGCCCGCAGTGAGGTAGTTCTCATCGGGAGAGGGCGGCCCCGCCCTCTCCTAGTACTCTAAATTTCGCCCTACGCCGTTCCTTCCGTACCCAGCCCTCACGTATACTTCTCCCGTGGCGCCCCGATTACGCCCGATTCTCAAATCGAAGGAGAAGTACCCACCATGAAATTCTCTAGAACCCTTGCCCTTGCACTTTGCGCGGCGGCTTTGCCCGCCACGATGCTGGCCGACGATGACGACCGGCGTCCCACCAACGGCTGTAGCAAGCTTCCCAGCCACGCCCAGCTGCTGACCGCGCTCAAGGCCGCTACCACCACGGAAACCACCGGACTCGATCTACAGATGTGGGGCACCATCGTGGATCGCGACGGCGTCGTTTGCGCCGTGGCGTTCACCGGCACGGACCGCGGCGCGCAATGGCCCGGCAGCCGCGTGATCTCCGCGCAGAAAGCGAACACGGCGAACGCGTTCAGCCTCAACGGACTCGCGCTCTCCACCGCGAACCTGTATTCGGCTACGCAACCCGGCAGCAGCCTCTATGGCCTCCAGGAAAGCAACCCGGTTTCCACCGATGTCGCCTATCGCGGAAACTCGGCGGACAACGGCACCGCAAAGGACCCCATGGTGGGCGGCAAAATCGGCGGCGTAAACGTGTTCGGCGGCGGCCTCGCGCTCTGCGACGCGAGCCGCAAAGTGATCGGCGCGGTGGGCGTCAGCGGCGACACCTCGTGTGCGGATCACCGCATCGGCTGGCGCGTCCGCGACAGCCTGAACCTCGACAACCTGGCCGGCCTGTTTGCCATCGCTGATGCGGCTCATCCGGACAATATGGTTCTCGACATCACCGACAACCCCAACGGCGGCACTGGCAAGAGCGCGGGCGGCTTCGGCCACCCGTCGTGCATCAACACCGGCGTGCCCAACACTCTGCCCGCCGTTCAATAGTAGTTACTTCAACGACCGCAAACCGGAGGCAGGGGCTTTTCCACGCCCCTGCCCCATCGGCAGGAAATCCATCAGAGTCGTAATCGCGTCTTCCTGCTCTTCGATGTAGAGGTTGACGTTTTTCCCGTCCAGCGTAATCCGCAGTCCATCAAACAGGCGCTGCATCTTCACGTCGTCTTTCGCCCCCATCAGTCGCCCCAGCCCCAGCAGTCCGCGTAACGAATCATGCAATTCCTTGGCGGCGGCATCCGTCGCGGCAATCCCGGTTGCCTTGCCCGAAACGGCGGTGCGCAGATCCATGTAAAATGCGCCGGATTGGATGGAGTTGAGGATCTTCACCATGTTGCCCATGTTGGCCGATGCGCCCGCGGGAACCGAGATCGGAGAGCCCGCGTAGACGGACCAGAATCCCGCCGTGACAGGCACTTCCTGCATGCGCGGCGCGAGCACCGCCGGAGGACCGTTCGTCTGCGCGCGCGCATCCAGAATCCGCTTCAACCCGGCCGTGTCGCCCACGCCGGCCACCGTCGCGCCGATCAGCACCAGCGAGGTCTGATCGTTGCCGATGAGATTGTAGCCGCGATAGTTCGTCCGCGTCGCGCCCTGCAGTTCGCTGGGGAAGCGCTGCTCCGGCTCGCTGGGAAACTTGCCGCGCCCTAAGATTACGCTCTCTTTGCCGTTAAAGATGAACAGCAGCTCCCAAATATCCTTGCGCGGGTCGATGCCGAATTGCTCGGAAAAATCGTCCAGCGGGGCAAGCGCGCGGTCCGCCAAATACTTCTTGTAAATCGGGGTCTTCAGCAGGTCCTCAACCCGGATGCCAACCAGCATCGTAGTGTCCGCAGGCACCAGCGTGGCCAACGCCGGGTCCACCAGTGCGCCCCCGGAAGTTTTCTTGCACCCACAGAGCGCGAGGGCGAGAGCCGCAATAACCAGTAGCGTTTTCATTTCTCCGCCGCTATTTCTACTGCCCGCATGACGCGCAGCAGGTTTCCGCCATAGATTTTCTTGACGTCACTTTCGGAATAGCCGCGTTCCAGCAGCGCGCGCGTGAGGTTCGGGAACTTGGAGACGTCTTCCAAGCCCTCCGGCGCGCAGGTGATGCCGTTGAAGTCGCTGCCGATGCCCACTGCGTCGATGCCCGCGATCTTGCGCACGTGGTCGATGTGGTCCACCACGTCCGCCAAAGTCGCCCGCGTCAGTTTCATCTCTAAGCGTAGACGCTGGTAAGTCCCATCGATTTCAGCTTCGCTCAACTTCTTCCCCGCTGTCACTTGCTGGAAGCGAGCTTCCAGGCGAGTCTCCTCCGCCGCCTGCGCCGCTCGGAACTTCTCTGAGAGGAAGTTGCAGTTGAAGTTGATCTGCACCACGCCGCCCTTCTTCGCCAACGCCGTGATCATCGCGTCGGTCAGGTTGCGCGGATGATTCGCTAGGGCCCGGCATGAGGAATGCGATGCGATGATCGGAGCCGTACTCACCGCAACAGCGTTGTTAAACGTGGCGTCCGAGGTGTGCGAAATGTCCACCATCATGCCGAGCCGGTTCATCTCGCGCACCACTTGCTTGCCGAAGTCCGTGAGTCCGTCGTGATGCTTCACGCCCGCCTTGGTCTGATCGCCGGAGGAATCCGCCCACGAGTTCGTATTCGTGTGCGTCAGCGTCATGTAGCGCGCACCCAGGGAATAATACTGCCGCAGCAGACCCAGATCGTCTTCGATAGCATGTCCGCCTTCGATCCCGATGAGCGCCGCGATCTTCCCCGCCTTGCGCGCGTCTTCAATCTCGCGCACGCTGCCCGCCAAGGCGAAATCGGCAGGGTAGCGCCCGATAATATCGCGCCGGATAGTGTCGATCAGCTGCAAGGTCCGGTGTGCGGAGCGGTTCCCGTCGACATACGATCCTGCCACGTACGCCACGAAAAACACTCCGCCCAAACCTCCGGCCTTGAGGCGCGTCAAATCTGTATGCCATTCTCCCGTCTTGGAGCCGAAGTCGAATCCATCCACCACGCGCCAGGGAACGTCGTTGTGGGTGTCGATCAGAAGCGCGGCCTTGTGCACGCGCTGCACCTCGGCGTCGGTGACGGTGCGTGCCTGGCCGCACAACAACAACGCAGTCAGAAACAGGGCGGAAATCCGGGCACGCATGTATTCACTGTAACAAGTTGCTAGAATGACCCATCAGAAGGAGTCTTCCGTGAAATATTCACTGCTGGCCGTGCTGTTGTTCATCCCGTTCCTACAGGCTCAGGACGAACCTGCCCCGGCACCCGCCCCCGAGACTCCTGCACCCGCCGCCGCTCCTGCCAAACCCGCCCCCGGCGGACGTGGTGGAGCCAACGCGGCACCGCCCGCTTGCACCCAGGCTCCGTATACCGCCCCCCGCGCTTATGACACCGTCATCCGCGAGGGCGTCAAGACGCAGGAAGGCGTCTTCAAGGTCCATCACATCAACACCTGCTACTACTACGAAATTCCGGTGGCGGAGTTGGGCAAGGACTTTCTGCTGGAAGGCCAGATCGCGCGCAACACCATCGGGGCGGGCTACGGCGGACGCATGGTGGAAGCGCTGGTGGTCCGTTGGGAAAAGCACGAGAACCGCATCTTCCTGCGCAACATCAACTACGACATCGTGGCTGATCCCAAGAGCGAGATCGCCAAAGCCGTGGAGAACGCGAACACTCCGGCGATCCTGATGACGTTCAACATTGAGGCGCTGGGTAAGGATGAAGCGCCTGTGATCGAGGTCAGCCGCATCTTCACCACGGACGTTCCGGAAATGAGCGGGCGCAACACCGTTCGCGGGCGCGGCATGGACAATCAGCGCACCTTCATCGACAAAATCACGGCGTACCCGGGGAATATCGAAGCCGAGGCCACGCAGACCTACACCAATCCGGTGGACAACGGTGCCGGCGGCGGGCGTGGCGGGGCGGCGCAACAGGCCATGCAGCCCGGTTCGGGCACGGTGACGATGCACTTCAGCATGGTGAAGCTGCCGGAGCAGCCCATGATGGCTCGGCTGGCCGATTCGCGCGTCGGCTACTTCAGCAATTCCAACATCGACTTCAGCCGTCCCGACCATCGCGCGGAACGCCGCACCTTTATCGCCCGCTGGCGCCTGGAGAAGAAAGATCCTGCGGCCGCCATGTCGGAGCCGGTGAAGCCGATTGTCTACTACATCGATCCGGCCACGCCGGCGAAGTGGATTCCGTACCTCAAGAAAGGCATCGAGAGCTGGCAGACGGCCTTCGAGGCGGCGGGGTTCCGCAACGCGATCCTGGCCAAGGAAGCGCCGTCGGCGGAGGAAGACCCGAATTGGAGCGCTGAAGACGCGCGCTACTCAGTGATCCGCTGGCTGCCTTCAACCACGGAAAATGCCAGTGGACCGCACATTTCGGATCCGCGGACGGGTGAGATTCTGGACGCCGACGTGCAGTTCTATCACAACGTGATGAACCTGGTTCGCGACTGGTATTTCCTGCAAGTGGGTCCGCTGGACCCGCGCGCGGCGAAGCTTCCGCTGCCGGACGATCTCATGGGAGAGCTGCTACAGTTCGTAGCGGCGCACGAGATCGGTCACACGCTGGGCTTGCAACACAACATGAAGGCGAGTGCGAACTATCCGGCGGAGAAACTGCGCGACCCGGAATGGCTCCGGCTGATGGGATTTTCGCCCACCATCATGGACTACGCGCGCTTCAATTATTTGGTGCAGCCTGAGGACAAGATTGATCCCAAACTGCTGGTGCCAGGGATCGGACCGTATGACAAGTTTTCTATCAAGTGGGGCTACGCGCCGATTCCCGATGCGAAGACTCCCGATGACGAAGTGAAGACGCTGAACGCGTGGGCCAAAGAGCAGGACAGCACACCGTGGCTGCGTTTTTCGACGGCGGGGGCCGATGGTGCCGATCCCGGCGAAAATACCGAGGCCGTCGGCGATAGTGACGCGGTGCTGGCCACGGCGTTGGGCCTGAAGAATCTGGGGCGCTCGATGGACAACCTGCTGAACGCCGCCGCGCATGAAGGCGAAGACTGGGACGATCTGGAGCAAGTCTACGGGCGCGCTCTGGGCCAGTGGTCCACGCAATTGAATCACGTGGCGGGGCTCATCGGGGGCGTCGATTCGCAGGACAAACACGCGGGGCAGGATGGTGTGCGTTTCACCACGGTTCCGAAAGCCCGGCAGAAAGCCGCGGTGAAGTTCCTCAATGACAACGCCTTCCAGACGCCTAAGATGTTCATCAAGCCGGAGATCCTGCGGCGCATGGAACCGGCGGGGACGTTGGCTCGCATCCGGGCGGCGCAGTTGCGCGTGCTGCAACAGGTGCTGGCGCCGGGGCGGTTCAACCGCTTAGTGGAGCAGGAAGCCATTGATGGACCCACGGCCTACACGCCCACCGAATTCCTGGCCGATGTGCGGCAGGGGATTTTCGGAGAGCTGGCGCAGACGAGCGTGAAGATCGACGCCTATCGTCGCAACCTGCAGCGCGCCTATCTGGAAGCAGTTGCCACCCGGCTAAACGGACCGCAGCGGGCCACCGACGATCAGCGTCCGATGTTGCGCGGTGAATTGCAGACGATTTCGGCTTCGGCGAAGACCGCCGCGCTGCGGGCCGGGGACAGGACGACGCGTCTCCATCTGGAAGACCTGCGCGATGAGATCGCGAAGATTCTGGATCCCAAGTATCAGCAAACGAATCCCACGCCGCCCGCGGCAATCCTGCTGCCGATTAGCGCGGACGAGTTCTGCTGGACCGATTACGCCGTCGTGATCGAATAGATGTAGGGACAGTATACTCAATCCCCGATCTGTCGGAGTTCCCCTATCCCGTTGCTGGTACTTCACAAATAGGGGATTGAGTATACTGTCCCTACATCTCCTACATCTCCTGCATTCCTACCTGCCCAGCGCCCGCTGAAAGAAACCGAGCATAGCCGCGTCCACGTGCCGAGCCTCGGGACCCGTCACCCCGTGCGTTTTCTGCGTGTACAGCACCAGTTCGAACTGCTTGCCCGCCCGCTCCAGCGCGTCGATCATTTGCAGCGAATTCTGAAACAGCACGTTGTCGTCTTCGTAGTTGTGCAGAATCATCAGACTGCCTTTTAGATTCGCGGCTTTCGCCGGCAGCGCGGTGTTCTTGTAGCCTTCGGCGTTGGCCTCGGGCAGTCCCATGTAGCGCTCGGTGTAAATCGTGTCGTAGTTGAGCCAATCGGTCACCGGAGCCCCCGCCGCCCCCGCGCGAAACACATCGGGAGCGTTGAGCAACGCGTTCAACGTCATGAAGCCGCCGTAGCTCCACCCGCGCATACCGACCCGCGCCGCGTCGACAAAGCCCAGCGACACCAGCTGTCGCACGCCTGCAACCTGATCCGCCAACTCCACCGGTCCCATGTTGCGGAACAACGGAATCTCGAACGCATGTCCCCGCCCAGCCGAGCCTCGGTTGTCCACCTGCCACACCACGAACCCCGCGTGCGCCAGCACCTGATCGAAGTCGGCTCCGTACCAGGCGTTACGCGGGCCTTGGGCGCCCGGTCCGCCGTACACTTGCAACACCGCCGGGTACTTCTTCGCCGGATCGAATCCCGCGGGCTTGATGAGGCGTGTGTAGAGCAGAGAACCATCGGGCCCGCGGAAGCTGCCGAGTTCGGTGGGCAGGATCTCGTATTGCTCCAGCAATCGGCGGTCAGCTTCGCGGTAGACGGCGAGTTCGCGTCCGTCGACGGCATGCAGCGTTGCGCACGGCGGAGCCGTAGTGGAAGAGAAGGAGTGCAGGAAGTACTTCGCCGACGGACCCACGGTGATCGAGTGCGTGCCCGCTCCCGGTGTGAGCAGCCGCTTACCCTGGCCGTCGAGGCCGATCACGTAGCCGTGCCGCTCCAGCGGGCTCGCTTCACTCGACGTGAAGTAGACCTCCGCGCCTGCGCTGTTGATCGCGGTGACTTCCCATTCGCCTTTCGTCAGCTGCCGGATGAGCTTCCCGTCCATCGAGTAAAGGTAAATGTGCCGGAATCCATCCCGCTCACTCAGCCAAAGGAAGCCGTCTTTCACGAACTGAGGCTCGCCATGCACGTTGACCCAATAGAGGTCGGATTCCTCCAGTACCTTTGTCTGCTTGCGTGATTCTACGTCGTAAGCCAGCAACTCCACCTTGCTCTGCACCCGATTCGGCCGCACCACGTAGAGCTTCTTCGAGTCGGGCGTCCAGGTCACGCGCGCGATCAGGTACTCCCACACCGTGTTGCCGACTTCGAACCAGCGCGTTCCGCCGCCCCTGGCGGAGACCACGCCCAGCCGCACATCGGGGTTCCGCTCCCCCGCCTGCGGATAGCGCTGCGGTTCGGCCACCGCCCGTTCGCGCCGCAAGTCGGCATGAGGATACAACGGCTCGCCGCTGAGATCGAAGCGGAGGTAGGCAACGGAACGCGAGTCCGGCGACCACCAGAAGGCCGTGCCCAGATCCAACTCTTCCGGATACACCCAATCCAGCCCGCCGTTGCGCAACGTGTCGCGCCCGTCGCTGGTGAGCCGCTGACGCTTGCCTGATTCCAGGTCCAGCGTGTACAAATCCCAATCCAAGCGGAACGCCACGCTCTGGCCATTGGGCGAAAGCTTGGCATCGCGCACGCCGGAGACCGGCAACTGCGCGAACGATCCCGTCATCGCGTCGATCAGGACCAACCCGCCGCCGCTCGAGTAGAGTATCTTTCCCGCCGCGCCCCATTGAACCGGCGATTCCGAGACGCGCCGATTCTCCCAGCCAAACGGCTGCGGCGCTTCCGCCGCCTCCATCTTGGGCGCGGGCAGCTTGGCCGTGTCCAGCAGTTCCGTCGAGGTCTGGGTAGCCGTGTCATAAATCCGCAACGCCGTTCCTTGCTGGAACAGAAACCGAGTCCCGTCCGGTGCCCATGCCAGCGGATTCGAAGGCGCGGCCGGAGCTTGCCCGCTCGGCCGCACAGGCTCCAACGTAACCGGCTTCTTCTGGCCGGACGCCGCCGTCAAAATCAGTAAGAACAAAACCCAAGCTCGCATCGTATAGTGATTGTAGTCCAATGAAACTTACCTTCTGGGGTGCCGCCAAGACTGTAACCGGATCCATGCATCACGTGGAGGCCGGGGGGAAACGCTTCTTGTTCGATTGCGGTCTCTACCAAGGCCGCCGCCAAGAGGCGATGGAGCGGAACAGGAACTTCCCGTTCCCGGCGCGCAGCATCGATGCCGTCATCTTATCTCACGCCCACATCGACCACAGCGGCAACTTGCCCACATTCGTGAAGAACGGCTACTCCGGCCCTATCTACACCACGCCCGCGACCATCGACCTTTGCTTGGCGATGCTGGCCGACTCCGCGTTCATCCAGGGAAAAGACGCCGAATTTTGCAACCGTCGCCGCGACTACCGCAAGCAGATCGGCCGCGACGCGCAGGAATGCGCGCCGCTCTACAGTGTCCAGGACGCCGAGGCGACCTATCAGCTGTTCCGCCCCGCGCCGCTCAATCAGGACCACGAAATCGCGCCCGGCGTAAAGTTCCGCAGCTTCGAAGCAGGCCACATGCTGGGGTCCTCCTCCATCGTGATGGAAGCCGACGGCCAGCGCCTGTGTTTTTCCGGCGACGTGGGCCGCCACGGCCTGCCCATCCTGCACGACCCGCAATCGCCGCCGCCGGTGGACTACCTGATCATGGAGAGCACCTACGGCGACCGTTTCCACCAGGCGATCACCGACGCGTCCGACAAGCTGGCTGAAGTGGTCAACCGAACCGTGCGCCGCGGGGGCCGCGTCATCGTGCCGGCATTCGCCGTAGGGCGCACCCAGCAGTTGGTCATGCTGCTGCACGAATTGATGGACGCCAAGCGAATCCCGTCGTTGCCCGTCTTCGTGGACAGCCCGCTGGCCATCAACGCCACCGAAGTCTTCCGCAAACACCCGGAATGTTACGACGAGGGCGCACGCGAGTTTCTGACCGACGGCAATGACCCGTTCGGCTTCAAGCTGCTCACCTACGTGCGCGAGGCCAACGAATCAAAAAAACTCAATGAGCTGCGCGGACCCTTCATCGTGCTCGCCGCCTCCGGCATGTGCGAAGCCGGCCGTGTGCTGCACCACCTGCGGAACAATATCTCCGATCCTCGGAACACCGTGCTCATCACCGGCTATCAGGCCGCGCACACGCTGGGCCGCAAGCTTGTGGAACGCCCCGCCGAGGTCCCCATCTTCGGCGAACCGGTGCAGCTGCGCGCCGAAGTCGCCGTGCTGGACGAATTGTCCGGCCACGCCGACCAAGGCGAACTCATCGAATGGATGCGCCCGCTCACGCCTGGCCTCAAGAAAGTGTTCCTGGTTCACGGTGACCCAGGACAAGGCGCGGCGCTCTCCAATCGCATCCACAAGGAATTCGGAATCGAAGCCGTCCAGCCTTCGCGCGGCGACAGCTTCGACCTCAAATAGGAGAACCTATGGTTTTTTGCACCAACTGTGGAAGTCAGATGGCGGATACCGCCCGTTTTTGCACCAAGTGCGGCACGCAGCTCGGAACCGCGTCCCTCGCGCCCGTGTCCGTCGCCAGCACGGAACCTCTCGACTACAAAATTGAAGGCGACAACCTGCAAGTCATTCGCATCAAGCTCAAGCCCGGCCAGGAACTGTTCGCCGAGGCCGGCAAGATGGTTTACAAGCAGCCGCAAGTGAGCTGGGAGACGCGCATGAGCGGCGAAACCCTCGGCGAGAAACTTCTGGGAGCCGTGAAGCGGAAATTCATGGGTGAATCGCTCTTCCTGACCTATTTCCGCGCGTCCAGCACCGGTGAGGTCGGCTTCGCCGGCAGTTATCCGGGCCGTATCCAAGCCTTCACACTCGCGGCCGGACAGAGCGTGCTGGTCCAGCGCGATAGCTTCCTGGTTGCGCAATCCACAGCAACCCTCAACATCGCCATGGTCAAGAAGCTCGGCGCCGGCTTCTTCGGCGGCGAAGGCTTCATCCTCGAAAAACTTACCGGCCCCGGTACCGTCTTCATCCACGGCGGAGGTGACTTCATTGAATTCAACCTCGCTCCCGGCGAGGTGCTGCAAGTGGACACCGGCTCGGTGGTCGCCTTCGACGAAACGGTCGACTACGACATCCAAATGGCCGGCGGCATCCGCACCGCCATCTTCGGCGGCGAGGGTTTGTTCCTGGCGACGCTGCAAGGCCCCGGTCGCGTCATCGTTCAAAGTATGACGCTCGCGAAGATGCGCATGGAACTGGCTCCCCGCGCCTTCGGCGGCGAAGAAACGCGCGGCCTGGGCGCCATCGGCTCCATCTTCAGCAGCCAGGATTAAATGGTGTCAGACACCATTTAGCGCAGCATGTAAAATAGAAGTATCCATGACAAGTCAGAACTCCTTTGGAGCCGAGGGCGAACTGCGCGCCGGTGGCCGTTCCTACAAGATTTTCCGTCTCTCCGCGCTGGAGAAGTCCGGCGTGAATTTGGCGCGCATTCCGTTCTCCATCAAGATCCTGCTGGAAAATCTGCTGCGTGCCGAGGACGGCTCCACGGTCAAGAAGACCGACATTGAATACGTCGCCAAATGGGACCCCTCCGCCGCCGCGCAGGAGATCAATTTCCGTCCCGCGCGCGTGCTGCTGCAGGACTTCACCGGCGTGCCCTGCGTCGTCGACCTCGCGGCCATGCGTGACGCCCTCGCGAAGATGGGCGCCGACCCGAAGAAAGCGAACCCGCTGATCCCGGTGGATCTTGTCATCGACCACTCTGTGCAAGTGGACCACTTCGGCACCAAGGACGCCTTCGCGCAGAACGCGCTGATCGAATTCCAGCGCAACCAGGAGCGCTATTCGTTCCTGCGCTGGGGCCAGTCGGCGTTTCAGGACTTCCGCGCCGTGCCGCCGGATACCGGAATCGTTCACCAGGTGAACCTCGAATACCTCGCGCCGGTCGTGTTTGTCGACAAAGAAGGCACCGCCTATCCGGACACCGTGGTCGGTACCGATTCGCACACCACGATGATCAATGGGCTCGGCGTGGTCGGTTGGGGCGTCGGCGGGATTGAAGCGGAGGCCTGCATGTTGGGCCAGCCCGCGACGATGTTGTTGCCGCAGGTGGTCGGGTTCAAGCTCACCGGCAAGCTGACCGAAGGCACCACCGCAACGGACCTAGTACTGACCGTCACCCAGATGCTGCGCAAAAAAGGCGTCGTGGGTAAGTTCGTCGAGTTCTACGGCGAAGGCCTCGCCGCGTTGAGCTTGGCCGACCGCGCCACCATCGCGAACATGGCTCCCGAGTACGGTGCAACCATCGGTGTGTTCCCGATCGACGAGGCGACGCTCGATTACCTGCGCCTCAGCAATCGCCCGCCGGAGTTGATCGAACTCGTGGAAGCCTACGCGCGCGAGCAAGGTTTGTTCCGCATCGACGGCGCGCCGGAGCCCGTCTACAACGACACGCTCTCGCTCGACCTGAGCACGGTGGTCCCGTCGCTAGCTGGACCCAAGCGCCCGCAGGATCGCATCAATCTGCCGGACGTGAAGAAGAACTTCCTGGATACGCTGGGCGCCGCGCCGAAGACCTCGGGTGGCGTGTCAGACGGTGCCGTCGTCATCGCCGCGATTACCAGCTGCACGAATACGTCGAACCCGTCCGTCATGATCGCCGCCGGCCTTGTCGCGCAGAAAGCAGTCGCCCGCGGCCTGCAAGTGAAGCCGTGGGTGAAGCCGAGCCTTGCGCCCGGTTCGAAGGTCGTCATGGATTACCTCACCGACGCCGGCGTTGTGCCTGCGCTCGACGCCCTGAAGTTCAATCTGGTCGGCTACGGCTGCACCACGTGCATCGGCAACAGCGGACCGCTTCCCGAAGACGTCGCCGCTGACGTCACCGGCGGGAAGCTCACCGTGGCTTCCGTGCTCTCCGGCAACCGCAACTTTGAAGGCCGCGTGAATCCGCTGGTGAAGGCGAACTACCTCGCCTCGCCGCCGTTGGTCGTCGCGTACGCGCTCGCCGGCCGCGTGGATCTCGACCTCGCCACCGAAGCCATCGGGCAGGGGACTGACGGCAAGGATGTCTTCCTCCGTGACATCTGGCCGACCACGCAAGAAGTGCAAGACGCGGTGAAAAAGTCCGTGCGCAAGGAAATGTTCGCCAAGCAGTACGGCGAAGTCTTCAAGGGCGACGCCATGTGGGCGGCCATCAAGGTTCCCCTGGGCGACCGCTATGCGTGGGACGATGCGTCCACCTACATCAAGCGCGCTCCCTACTTCGACGCCATGGTGGACCCGGCCACGCACGTCAAGGATTTTGCTGGTGTCCGCACGCTGGCAGTGCTGGGCGATTCGGTCACCACCGATCACATCTCCCCCGCCGGCAACATCGCCAAGGACAGTCCGGCGGCAACGTACTTGATGTCGCTCGGCGTGAAGCCCAACGACTTTAACTCCTACGGCGCGCGCCGCGGCAATCATGAAGTCATGACGCGCGGCACGCTGGCGAACATCCGCCTGCGCAATCTGATGGCTCCGGGCACCGAAGGCGGCTGGACCAAGCACGTTCCGTCGGGCGACCAGACCACCATCTATGACGCCTCGGTGCGCTACCAGACGGACGGCGTGCCGCTGCTGATCATCGCGGGCAAGGAATACGGCACCGGCAGTTCGCGCGACTGGGCCGCGAAGGGCGTGCTGCTGCTCGGGGTGAAGGTAGTCATCGCCGAAAGCTTCGAGCGCATCCATCGTTCCAACCTCGTCGGCATGGGCGTGCTCCCGCTACAATTCCTGGAAGGCCAGACTCGTGAATCGCTGGGCTTGACGGGCTTTGAGACGTACACCTTCGAGGGCGTGAAGTCCGCCGTCAACACCAGCGGCAAGTCGCGCGTGAAGGTCACGGCCACACAAGACGGCCAGACAAAGAGCTTCGAAGTGCAGGCTCGCGTGGATACGCCCGTCGAAGCCGACTACTACCGCAACGGCGGAATTCTCCCGTTCGTGCTGAAGCAACTGGCAAGGTCTTAGCTGACTACAAAGGGGAACAAGATGCAGTCTTCGAGAATCGCAGTTCTCTGCTCATTGGGTCTAGTCTCTTTCTTGTTAGGGGCCGAGCCAGCTGATTTCTCCGAGCCGGCCCCTGCAACGATTCCCTTCACCCAGACCTACGACTTTACCTCTAAGATCAACGGGGCCGCGTATCGAATCTGGATCACGTCCCCTACTAAAATCGACCCCGTAGTGGCCTACCCAGTCCTCTATGTAATCGACGGCAACGAACTCGCAGGCACACTCGGTTACGTGACCACGAAGCTTGCGGGCCCTGATATCGTATCTGTCTCCATTGGCTACCCCGGGGGTCTAGACGAATGGCGCGTGCGGCGGATTCTCGACCTCACCCCATCCTCGGACCCTTCTGCACCCGCCAACGTGAAGACGGGCGGTGCCGACGCATTCATTCGGATACTCAACGAAGAGATTCGCCCGTTTGTTGCCTCGCGCTTCAAACTGGACCCGGACCGCTAGACCATTGCGGGGCACTCGCTCGGTGGCCTCACTGCCATGCGCATCCTGTTCCATTCTCCACAAGCGTTCTCGTCCTACTGCATCTCGAGTCCTTCGATCTGGTGGCATGACCGCGAAATCCTCGCCGATGAACAGCAGTTCGCGAGACAGGCTCAAGAACGAAACTTCAAACTGCGGATTTTGGTCAACTCGGCTGGCGAAGAACAGCCAGCCGGCAGTCCCCAACGCATGATTGACGAGGCCTCGAATTTCGCAACCCGGCTCGGCGCGCTCAACCCTGGCAAAATTTCCGTCACCCGAGTCATCTTCCCAGGCGAGACACACACCTCGGCCGTATCCAGCAGCTTGGTCCGGTGTCTGCGCTTTGCTGTAGCGAAGAATTGATTCCACTATAAACGTACAACGTTCCTGTACAATTGAGCCATGCCGGTCGAAACGACGTATTCCAGGCTGAGAGAGAACCTGTCGGCGACGCTCGACACTATCGTCGACGACCAGGAGATCGTCATCGTCCGCCGGCGAGCGGGCAAGAACGGGTCAAAGGACGTGGCCCTACTTCCCGCCACCGAACTGGCGTCGCTTTTGGAAACGGCTCACCTCATGCGATCCCCGAAGAACACACAGCGCCTGCTCACAGCATTGCGCAGAGCTGAGCGGGGCGAAGGTCAGCGCACCACAATCGATGCGTTGCGACGGGAGATGGGGCTTGGCGGCGACTAGGCGCAAAGCCGTGGTGCATGCGGAGTTCCTGGAAGACCTGCAGTTCTGGGTTAGAAATGACCGCACCGCGGCGGACCGCGTTCTGCAACTCATGGCCGCCATACTTGGCGACCCCTTCATCGGCATCGGAAAGCCCGAGCCCTTGAAATACGCCTTCGCGGGAGCGTGGTCCAGGAGGATCACGGAGGAACATCGTTTGGTCTATCGGGTCGGCGCAACCCGTATCGATTTTTTACAGGCGCGATTCCACTACTGAAGTTCAGCGCGTCCCCAGCCGCTACAATATCCATATGCCCGCCACCCCCGCGCAGACGTTCTACGATGTCGCGTTGCTGGGCATGCTTGCGTCGGGATTCCTGGCGGTGCTGGGGTCCGGCGAACTCGATACGCCCACGGCGGCCATCATGATTGCCGCGTTGCTCTTGCGAGCGCTCACCATCGCGGGGCTGTGGCGCGTGCGGATTCCCGCTGCACTTGTGGCTGCGCTGGCGGCGGGCTACTTCCTTTTCTACGCGGCGGATTACCTGTGGCTCTCGCGCTCCTTCATCGCCGCTACGGTACACATGCTGTTTTTTGTGGCGGTGGTGAAGATTCTGACGGCATCCACGCCTCGCGACTACATGTACGTGAAGCTGATCGCCGGCCTGGAGCTGCTCGCCGCCGCGCTGCTGTCGGCGGAGCTGAGCTTCTTCTTCTATCTAGCCGTGTTCGTCCTGTGCGCCATTGCGGCTCTGACCGGCGGCGAAGTCGCGCGCTCCATGCGGCTAATGACCCGCGTCTCGCGCTTCCGCGCACGGGCTTTGCCGGGCCGGCTCGGATTGATGGCAACCAGCCTCTTCTGCGGAATCCTGGTGCTGACGGCGGCGCTATTCTTTGTGCTGCCCAGGACGGCCCGCGCGGCGTTCCAGCGTTTCGTGCCGCAGCGCTACCACGTGCCGGGGTTCGGTTCGGAGGTGACGCTGGGCGAAATCGGCGAACTGAAACAGAACAGCACGGCGGTCATGCATGTGCGCTCCTATGATGATTCGACGCTCATCGGATTGCGGTGGCGTGGATCAGCCCTCTCACACTTCGACGGCAAGCGCTGGTTCAATCCGCCTGCGGTGGAGCAGCGTCTGCCGGTCACCGAAGGGCAGTTGCTGCTGCCCGCGACGCGCCGCACCCGGCCTGGGCGCAACCTTCGCTACGCAGTGGAGCTGAGCAGCATCGCCCCCGACACGCTGTATTTCGCAGGCGCTCCGCAGACCATCAGCATCCAGGCGCAGATCCTGTTCCGAGCGTCCTCCGGTGCTATCCGCGTGCCGCGCTTCGGCATGGCCGGGCTGCGTTACGGTGCCGACAGCCGCTTGGAAAATGAGTGGGCACCTCCCCTGGAAACAGTGCCTCCCTTGCCGGAAGAAGAGCGGCGCGTTTTGCTGGAACTGCCCATGATCGACGCGCGCATTGCCACACTGGGCCGCGAGTGGGCGGGCGCGGAGAGCGAACCGGAACGCATCGCGCGCGCCGTGGAAGCGCACTTCCACAAAGACTTCGGCTACACGCTGGAGCTGCTCGAAACCGAGGTGCCTGATCCCCTGGCGCATTTCCTGTTCGTGCGCAAGCAAGGCCACTGCGAATATTTCGCGAGCTCCATGGCCGTGGTGCTGCGAACCTTGGGCATCCCCGCGCGCGTGGCCACCGGCTTCCTGGGCGGCGAGTACAATCCCATCTCCGGCTGGCAGGTGGTGCGCGCGTCGGATGCGCACAGCTGGGTGGAAGCCTGGATTCCCGGCCGCGGCTGGATGACGTTTGATCCCACGCCGCCCGATCTTTCCGCGCGAGGGCCGGGGTTGTGGAGCAAGGCCGCGCTGGTGTTTGATGCCGCGGATCAATTCTGGCGCGATTGGGTGCTGACTTATGATCTCGATCATCAGGTGGCGCTAGCGGCCCGGATGCAAAGCACGGGCCGTGCATGGAGCGCGGCTGGGCAGCTCTTTGATGTGGAACGCTACGCGCCCTGGCTACTGGGCATGGCCGGTCTGGCCGGTGCCGCCTTCCTGGTAAGGAGCTATGCTCCCTCGTGGTGGCTGTGGTGGACGCGCCGCCGGCGATTGCATCGCGCTCGGCGTGGAGACGTGGATGCTTCCGACGCAACTGTCCTTTATGAGCGGATGCTGCTCCTGCTGGCCAAGCGCGGATTCCAGAAGCCCGCGTGGCTGACGCCGCAGGAGTTCGCGCGCGTGCTGCCGCCATCCGAACTCGCGCTGCTGGTGCAAGACTTGACGGCGGCCTACAATCAGGTCCGCTTCGGAGGCCGTGGCGACGCGGCTCCCAGAATGGCGCAGTTGCTGCAGCGCATCGAACATGCGTCTTAAGCTGGCCGCGCTGATTGCCCTTGGCGTGGCGCTGATTGTGTCGACCTACGGCACGCTGAACAGCACCTCCGACGAGCCCGCGCACCTGGACTCCGGCATGGAGGTGTTGCAGTTCGGCACCTATTCCTATGAGCTGCAGCATCCGCCGTTGGCGCGCATCGCCGTGGCGCTGGGTCCGTACCTGGCCGGGTTGCGGGAAAAGACGCATCGCGAAGTGGAGATGGAAGGCTTCATGACCGTCTACCAGGACGGCAACGAAATCCTTTACGCCGACGGGCAATACTGGCGGAACCTCGCGCTGGCGCGCCTGGGAGTGCTGCCGTTTTTTGTGCTGCTGTGCGTGGTGACGTTCGCGTGGGCGCGGCGGTGGTTTGCCCCCGACGCCGGACTGTGGGCCGTAGCGCTGCTGATCTGCACCCCGCCCATCCTGGGGCACGCGGGACTCGCGACGCTCGACCTCGCTTGCGCCGCAACGGTGGTAACAGCGCTCTACGCCCTTTTGCGTTGGCTGGATGAGCCCGGTGCTCGGCGCGCGGCGTGCTTCGGAGCGGCCTTGGCGCTGGCTTGTCTGGTGAAGTTTTCCAGTGTGCCGTTTCTGGGGGCGTGTTTTCTTGTGGCTCTCACTGGGAAGCGGCCATCTGTTCGGGAATCCTCTATCGCCGGATGTGTCGTGTTCCTCGTGCTGTGGGCAGGATATGGTTTCGACGTAGGCTCGCTTGAACTGGCGTGGGGCTTCCACCCCAGAGTGGACAGTGTGCTGCGGGAGTATCCAATCCTGCAGCCACTGTGGGATGCAGCGATCACCGCCCCCCTGCCGTTTCCGAAGTTGCTACTGGGGCTACGCGACGTGTTGCGGCATAACGGACTCGGCCACGCCTCGTATCTGCTCGGCGAGTATCGGACCACCGGCTGGTGGTATTTCTTCCCCGTCGTCCTGGCGGTCAAGACGCCGATCGCCCTGCTGGTACTCGCAGCACTGGGCGGGTGGCGGCTCGCCACCTGGCAGCAGAGGCTGACCGCGGCGTTCCCCCTCGCCATCCTGCTAGTCTGCCTCCCATCCCAAATCGACCTAGGCGTCCGCCACGTCCTGTCCGTCTTCCCCCTCCTAGCGATCCTGGCGAGCGGCACGCTCGGGTGGGGCAGGCGTTTCCGCCTGCCGCTAGTGCTGCTAGCCCTAACCATCGCCGACTCAGTCCGCTCCCACCCCGACCACCTCGCCTACTTCAACCAATTTGCCGGCTCCCACCCAGAGCGCATCCTAGCCGAATCCGACCTAGACTGGGGCCAGGATCTAGACCGCCTCTCCCGCCGCCTTCATGAACTGGACGCCAAAGAAGTCACGCTGAAATACTTCGGCTCAGCCCTCCTAGAGAAAGCCGCCCTCCCCACCTACTGGGACCTCGATGCCCGCAAGCCCGCCAAAGGCTGGGTAGCCATCAGCGTCCACTATCTCTACCTGGAGCACGCCCACGACGGCTCCTTCGACTGGCTCAAGCGCTACACTCCCCGCGAGCGCATCGGGAAATCGATAGACTTGTTCTACCTCAATTGATGACCTCCGAACAAAAAGGCTGGTGCTACTACGACGTCGCGAACTCCGTATTCGCCACCTCCGCCATCACGCTCTTCCTGCCCCGCTACGTAGGCTCTCTTGCTATGGCCGCGGCCGACCCCGGCGGGTACGTGCACCCCCTCGGCATCCCCGTCTTCGCCGCCAGCTTTTGGCCGTACCTCGTAGGTCTGTCGGTGTTCCTACAAGTGCTGGTGCTGCCCGTGATCGGCGCGGTGGCCGACTTCAGCCGCAAGAAAAAGGAATGCCTCGCAGCGACCGCCTTCATCGGCTCCACCGCCGCCGCGTCTATGTTTTTCCTGCAAGGCTCCGACTACCTGTTGGCGGCCGGACTCTTCATCGTCGCCAACGTGTCCTTCGGCGCGTCCATCGTGGTCTACAACTCGTTCCTGCCGGAAGTCGCCGCGCCGGAAGAGCGCGACGCCTTGTCCTCGCGCGGCTGGGCGATGGGTTACGCCGGCGGCTGCGTGATGCTGCTGGTGCACCTTGCCCTGCTCACCTACGCGCCGGACTTAGGGTTGTCCGCCTCCATGGCCGTGCGCATCGCCCTCTGCTCCACCGGCATATGGTGGATTCTGTGGACCATCCCCGTGCTGCGCAGCGTGCGCAATCGCGGCGAGCCGCGCGCGCTGCCGCCCGGATCGTCCCTGATCGGCGTCGCCTCCGGACAGCTGCTGCACACCCTGCACGACGTCCGCCGCTATCCCAACACCCTGAAGTTTCTGCTGGCCTACCTGCTCTACAACGACGCGATTCAGACCGTGCTCATCGTTTCAGCCGAGTTTGGAGCCCACGAACTCGGCCTATCTGATTCGCAGCTCACCGTGACCATTCTCATCTCGCAGGTCGTGGGCGTCGGCGGAGCGCTCTTCTTCAACAAAGCCGCCCAGCGCTTCACTCCCAAGCTTGCCGTGATCATGACCCTGGTGATCTGGATCGCCCTGCTGTTCTACGCCTACGGCTTCGTGCACAACGCAACCGAGTTCTACATCATGGGCGGATTCGCCGGACTCGTCATGGGCGGCAGCCAAGCACTCAGCCGGTCGATCTTCGCGCAACTCGTTCCGCACGGCATGGAAGCCGAGTACTTCAGCATCTACGAAGTCGGTGACAAGGGAACCAGTTGGCTCGGACCGCCCACGTTCGGACTAGCGCTGCAGCTGACCGGCAGCTACCGCGTCGCCATCCTCTCCCTGCTCATCTTTTTTGTAGCGGGATTAGCTGTATTGACGCAGGCGGATCTGGCACAAGGCGAGAAGGACGTGCTGAAAAACGCCTGACGCGCGCCGAGCGGCCTTCGCGAAACACGTACACCGCAATGAAACACGCAAGACAGCCCAGCGCGACAGAGACGCGGAGGTAGCGCCTCCATCGGGGCGTCGGCTCAGGCAGCTCACGGATAGCCACCACCTCGGCGGGATGCGCGGCGCGAACCCGCGGAGCATCCACGGCGGCCGGCATCTCGATCACGGCGCGATTCGCGGGCCGGATGATGCCCTCGGAGTATTCCAGCCGCTTCAGCAACGCCACCACGCGCACCGGTTCTTCCAAACGCGTCACGTCGCCGATGAGGCGGCGTGGAATCGATAGCTCCTGCTGCGTGCCCGCGTTGCGTACCACCGCTTCGTCGTCCGTGACGCGCCGCAGAGCCCACTCATTCACAGCGATGCCGGCGATGGGCGGAGAGAAGCGGAAACTACGCCGCGCCAGCTCGGGAACTTCCGGCCAGGCGTGGAGCGGCGAACGCATGGATGAATTGTACTACCGATTGGCGGCGTCCGCGCACTCAGAAAATCCGTTGGCCAGGGCGGGGACGCCGTCAATGGCTCGGGGCGGGCTTGCGGTGGCGGGCTGCGCGCAGATAGCCTGCACCTGATCACTGGCTCGTTGCCAGAAGGGCAAGTCATGCCGCAGCACCGCGAAGTGGAACGCCAGCAGTGCCGCCGCCACAACGGCGCGCCTGTCCAGACCCGCTACCGCGAAGGCCAGCAGCAGGCAGAACCACACCGAGGGCAGGTACAGCAGCCGCCCGCCCGAAAGGTCCGCTGCGCCGCCTAACAGATGGAGCGGAGGCAAAATCGACAGCGCCAGCGCAGCCAATGCGATCCGCAATGCCGGGGCGGGCCGGGATCTCCACGCCAGCCACAGCAGCGCCCCGATATAGGCGCAAGCGGCCAGCGCGGTCAGCAGCGATGGGTCCTGGCTCCAGTTGAGCGGAAAGTAGAGTGAGGTCCACAGGCGCACCAACACCGCCTTCGCCGTGGAGGCGAGCTTCAAGGAAAAGAACGCCGAGCCGCCGGCCTCCGCCGTGTAGCCGCCAATGCCGCCCAGCAGCGTCCAACGGTAGAGAAACGCCACCGCCGTGAGCGCCCAATAGGGCAGGGAGGCGCGAAACGGCTTGCGTTCATGCCATGCGAGCAACGTCACCATCGCAGGCAGGACGTATGCGGACTCTTTGCTCCACAGCGCCGCCAGCGTACATGCCAGCGCGGCGGTACTGTAGCGTCCGAAAAGCAGCAGCGCCGCCAGCGTGAAGAACGCCGCGAGCAAGTCGAAACGCCCTGCGATCCACACCGCGGCTTCCAGGTGCGTGCCGTGCAGGGCGAACAGCGCTCCGGCGAGAAACGCGATCCATCGGGCGGCTCCCAGCCTCGCGGCCAGCAGCGCAACCAATCCCGCATTGGCCGCGTGCAGCAACAACGATGCCAAGTGCCAGCCTCCGGTAAGCGCATTGAGGTCGAAGGAAAGGTAGCCGAGCGGGCGAAAGAAGCCGTCGCCTCCCGCGCTGGTGAACAGCGGGACCAGCGTTGCGCCGGTGAAGCTGCGGGCTTGATGGACCAGGATGAAGTCGTCCGAGAGGAAGCCGACCGATAGGGCGGGGAGGAGCGCGACCAGCGCGACGATTGCGGAGAAGACCGCTCCCAGACGGTGAAGGCTCGTGACCGAGCCGCGACCGTAAGGGAGCGGTCTCCCCACGACAAGCACCGCCGTCACCAGCACCCCAAACACACCCTCAGGATTCAGCGGCGCATTGACCGCCACCCCCATCAGCTGATACGGACCCAGCAGCCATCGCGCCGCCACAATGGCTCCCAGAACAGCCGCGATGCTCCACACGATGCGCAAGTCCTTATTGTCGCCTACTGGGAATATCACGTAGAACTAAGGGGTTCCGAGTACTGCCTTCTACCCCCGCAGGGCCGATACTTACTCAGATGTCCAGCCACGCCCAAGCTCGATTGCTGATCGTGAAGACCCTGGGGAGCGGCTCCGCCGAACCTGAGGCTCTGACGGTCATCCTCGACGCCAGCGGCAGCCCATCCTCGCGCCTGCAGGCCCGCTTCCTGGGCCACCTCAACGACGGCGGCGTGAAATTGGAAGTTACCATCGCGCTGGGGCCGGGAACCAGCGTCAGCCTGGCGGGGCAGATCCAGACGCCCGAAGGCTCGCTGCCGTTCCTGGGGCAGTTCCGGGTCTTTTCCTGCGTGATGTCCGGAATCGGCAAGTATCAAGCCAGCCTGATGCCGCAACTCGCCAAGCCCGATGAGCCCGAGCCGCGTAAGCCGCAGCCGCTGGGCGTGGACTACTACGAGGTCCTGCAAGTGAGCCGCAACGCGGATATCGACACGATTCATCGCGTGTTCCACTTGCTGGCACAGCGCTTCCATCCTGACAACGGCGTGACCGGCGATGAAGCAAGATTCCGGCAAGCCGTGGAAGCGCACCGAATTTTATCCAACCCTGAACTGCGCGCCGCCCACGATATCCAACTGCTGGAAGAGCACCACGTGCGGGTCCGCATCTTCGACGCCTTGGAGCACACCCAGGGCGTGCAGGCGGAGATCCGCAAACGGCACGGCGTGCTGAAGGTCCTCTACACGCACCGGATGATGAACCCCAGCGCCCCGGCGCTGCGCGGGCGGGATTTCGTGGAACTGCTCGGTTGCCCGGTGGAGCACCTGGAGTTCGCCCTCTGGTTCCTCAAAGAGAGCAAGCACCTGCAGCGCGCGGACAACAACGCCTACGAAATCACCTGCGCCGGCGTCGAAGCCTTTGAGTCCCAGGAACAGCACTTCGCCAAGAAGCAACCGCTCCCGCTGCCCGCGCCGGGGACGGCGGGCTTCTAGCCCGCAGCGGGGCTGGCGCCCCGCCCTCCACGACCAATCCGGTACACTGGGGTTGCTTGCAACCCCTAACTCTAAAGCTGGCCTCCCTCGCCGCGCTAGCCTTGATAGGCGCGGCGCTGATCGCCCAGGAACGCGACGCGGCCTCCACCGTCGGACCCGCCTTCGTGGAATTCGAATCCGGCCACGTGCGGCCGCTAGCACTCTCCCCTGACGGCAAGTCGCTCTTCGCCGTGAACACGCCCAACGGGACCCTGGAAGTCTTCGACCTGACATCCACCTCCCCAGGTCCCAAACGGGTGCCCGTCGGCATGGAACCTGCAGCCGTCGCCGCCCGCAGCAACACGGAAGTCTGGGTAGTCAACCACCTTTCCGACAGCATCAGCATCGTCACGCTGACCGGTACGCCCCACGTCACGCGCACACTGCTGGTCGGTGACGAGCCCCGAGACATCGTCTTCGCCGGTACCCCGCCGCGAGCCTTCATCACCACCGCGCATCGCGGCCAGCAGCGCACCGACCCATCCATCGTTCGCGTCCCCGGCGCAGGCGATCCCCAACTCACCACCCCCGGCGTCCCCCGCGCCGACGTGTGGGTCTTCGATCCCGAAAATCTCGACACCACGCTCGGCGGCACGCCCGTCAAGATCCTCAGCTTCTTCACCGACACGCCGCGTGCCCTGGCCGTCAGCCCGGATAAGAGCACTGTCTACGTCGCCGGCTTCCATAGCGGCAACCAGACCACCACCGTTCAGCAGGAACGCGTCTGCATCGGATTCAAACGCGTCCCCTGCACGCTGGCCGACGGCACGGTGAGCCCCGGCGGCAATCCGGGTCCCGCCGCCAACGCCAAAGGCGAAAAGGCTCCCGAGGTCGGCCTGATCGTGAAGTACAACAACCAGACCGGCCACTGGGAAGACGAACTGCGGCGCAGCTGGGATGGTTCGGTGCGCTTCAACTTGCCGGATTCCGACGTCTTCTCCATCGACGCCAACGCGCTCACCCAGCGTTCCGCCTACGCGCACGCCGGCACCACGCTCTTCAATATGGTCACCAACCCGGTCACCGGCAAGCTCTACGTCTCGAACACGGAGTCCATCAATCAGGTCCGCTTCGAAGGCCCCGGCATTTTCGGAGGCAGCACGGTGCAAGGCCACCTGGCCGAATCCCGCATCGCGGTCATCTCCGGCAGCACCGTGACCCCGCGGCACTTGAACAAACACATCGACTATGGCACGCTGGCCTCGAACGTCTACTTCGATCCCAACGCGAAACGCCACAGTCTGGCTACCCCCAACGACATGGCCGTGAGCGCGGACGGCACCACTCTGTACGTCGCCGCCTTCGGTTCCAGCAAAGTGGGCGTGCTAAATACAGCGCAGCTGGAAAACGATTCCTTCAATCCCGCCGTGGCCAGCGCCAACTACATCCCTGTCAGCGGAGGCGGCGTCAGCGGCGTCGTGCTCGATGAGCCGCGCGGCCTGCTCTACGCGATGACGCGCTTCGACAATGCGGTCAAGGTGATCGACCTCAAGACCAAAGCCGAACTCGCCGGCTTCTTCCTGCCCAACCCCGAACCCGCTTCCGTGGTTCAAGGCCGCCCCATGCTCTACGACGCCACGCGCTTTTCCGGCAACGGCGAAGCCACCTGCTCCAGTTGCCACATCTTCGGCGACCTGGACGACCTCGCCTGGGACCTGGGCAATCCCGATGACGTGGTCACCAAGGGCAACATTCCCATCGTCTTCGGAAACCTGCTGCCGCTTCTTTCGCTCGCCGGCGTCGGCATCAACACGCCCCTCAATGGCACCGGCGTCGCCCAGGACTTCCATCCCATGAAGGGACCCTTCACCACGCAGACCCTGCGCGGCATGAAATACTCCGGTGCCATGCACTGGCGTGGCGACCGCTCGGTGGGCCCGTTGGGCAACGATCCGTTTGACTCCAACATCTCCTTCAAGAATTTCCAGGGCGCGTTCGAAGGCTTGATCGGGAGTCCGGAAAAGCCCTCCGCGGCCGACATGCAGCGCTTCGCCGATTTCCAGCTCCAGGTTCAGCTGCCGCCCAGCCCCATCCGCAATCTGGACAATTCGCTCACCCCGTCGCAGCAGCGCGGCGCGGATTTCTACAGCGGCTCCCGGCCTTCGGACGGCATCAACAACACCGCGCTGGAGGCCATCTTCGGCAAGACCAGCTTCAACTGCAACGGCTGCCACGTTCTGGATTCATCCAAAGGTTTCTTCGGCACCGGAATGAGCCAGAGCTTCGAAGCCCTGCCGCAAATTGTGAAAATCCCGCATCTGCGCAACCAGTACACCAAGATCGGCATGTTCGGGAATCCGCCCATTACGTTCTTTGATCAACCCGGCACCGCGCAGATGAACGATCAGATCCGCGGCTTCGGCTTTACCGGCGACGGCTCGGCAGATACATTGTTCCGCTTCTTCACCGCGTCGGTATTCCGCCCCACGGGCAATTCCGGCTTTCCGCAGGCCAATCCCGACGGCGCGCGCCGTGACATGGAGCAGTTCATGCTCGCCTTCGACACGGATTTGGCCCCGGTCGTCGGCCAGCAAGTGACCCTGACGAAAGACAACGCCGCCGCGGTGAACCCCCGTATCGACCTGCTGATGCGCCGCGCCGCCGCGCCGTTTACCTCGAAGGCCTTAGACGGCGTCACCGTGGAGTGCGACCTGGTCGCCACCGTAGCCCGCAACGGCCGCATCGAGTCGTACCTGTACGACCCGGCCACCCGCCTATTCGGCAGCCTCTCCGATAGCGCCCTGCGCGCCCTGGCCTCCACCCCCGGCCAGGAAGTCACCTACCTCGCCGCCACCCCGGGCTCCGGCCGCCGCCTCATCGGCCAGGAAGTCCTCCGCAATCGCAGGCGCTAAATGCGGAACCTTTCCGCCCCGGCCTCGTACTACTTGCCATGAAGCTACTCGCCATCTTGCTCACCACCGCAGCCGCTTTCGCGCAGCCCCTCCAATTTGAGGTCGCCTCCATCCGCCCGTCCGCGCCTACGGCACCCGACACCGTCAACATCGGCCTGCGCATGGACGGCCAGCAAGCCCACATCGCGTCTTTCTCCCTACGCAACTATCTCGCCATGGCCTTCGACGTGCGCCCCGCGCAAATCTCCGGACCCGAATGGCTCGCGGAAACTCGCTTCGACATCAACGCTACTTTGCCCGCCGGGTCCAGCACCAAGGACATCCCCAAGATGCTCCAGAGCCTCCTGACCGACCGCTTCGGCCTGAAATTCCACAAGGAGCAAAAGGAGTTCCCTGTCTACGCCCTAGTCCCAGGCACCCGCCCGCTAGCACTGAAGCCCGTCGCCGCGGACGCAGCGGCGCAAGACGGCAAGGTCGACGTGGCGGCCACGGGGTCCGGCCAGGGCGTCGCTGTCAACCTGGGCGGTGGAGCCTCCTACACCTTCGCCAACAACATGCTGGAAGGCAAGAAGTTGGACATGCCCACCTTGGTGGACACGCTGGAAACTTACATGGACCGTCCCATCGTGGACCAGTCAAATCTAAAAGGCTACTACGACGTGACGCTGGAGATTACCCCGGAGGACTACCGCGTGATGCTGATCCGCGCGGCCATGGCCAACGGAATCGTGTTGCCGCCTCAGGCCCAGCGCCTGCTCGATGGCGCGACCACGCCGTCCTTGTTCGATGCCATTGAAAAGCAAGGCCTCAAGCTCGACACCCGGCGCTTCCCCCTGGACCTGATTGTGGTGGACCAGATCTCCAAGTCCCCCACCGAGAACTGATCTGGGACGACGAAGCTTTCCAATGGCCAGCCCATTGGTCCCTTCGGCTCAGATGGCGTCGGACTGGTGGCAAAGCGTTCCGGATAACGTGTTCCTGGACCTGCGCGATCCCGCGCAGATCAAAGGACCCGGCTGGATCGGCAAGGACGAGTACGCCGGCAATCGAACTCAGCATTTGGGCAAACGCCGCCATGGTCAACTAGGGGCAACGTTGGTTTACGGAAAAGCGTCCCTTGACAAAGATAGAGGGTGCCTGCGGAGAATTAACAAGAAGTGTGGAGCCCCGAGCCGGGATTGAACCAGCGACATCCAGTTTACAAAACTGGCGCTCTACCAGCTGAGCTATCGGGGCCTATCTATATCCTACTCGCGCCGGAGGCGATTTCCAAATGGGGCTAAGCCAGTCCTATGAGTAATGTGGTCAAGGCAGCGTAAAACCTTCCTCAAATAGTTTGTGACTTTGGGATGAAACGAACCACTATGTAGCGTATCTAGTGAGTGGCCGACAAAATGCCACCCGAACGGAAAGGACCCGGGATATGTACTACATGCTGTTGCTGTTTCTCCCCGCCGCTGCGTTCGTCGCGTGCATGCTGCGCGCCGCCGCGGTCCCTACGCCCCGGCTCCCGGAGCCGGAAACCGCCCAGCGCTAGACCTTCGGCGGCGGCAACGCCCGCGCCGGGCAGCTCGACTCAAACCCCACCTTGCGGTGCGATCCGTCGCAGAACGGCTTGTTCTCTGAGGCTCCGCACCGGCACAGGCCGATCGCGGCGCGTCCGGCCAAGTCGAAGGGCTTGCCTTCCATATCGCAAATCTGAAAGTCGCCTTCGACTTTGATGGAGCCGTTGTTGTTGATGGTGATCTTAGCGGGCATTGTTCGATGGTAGCAATTTCGGCGCTAGAATGAGACGAAACGTGCTGACCAACTCAATCTTTGAGGCCGCGCTCGATCAACTGCTGGATACCGGCGAGCTGTTTTGCAAGGCAGCCGGGAACATAGGTATTCCGTATCGCGTCGTGGGAGGATTAGCGGTCTTCTTGCAGGTCGACGAGACCGATCCGCTTGCAGCACGCCTCACCCCGGACATAGACGTCGCCATTGATCGCCGGGACCTTGACCGCCTCCGATGTGCGGTGGAACCGCATGGCTTCCGTCACGAAATCGCAAAGGGGCTGGATACATTCCGCTTGATCGATTCGAGGCCCCGAAGTACGGTGCACATCGTCTTCATTGGTGAGAAGATGTGCCCAGCCGATCTGGAACCCGTCCCCGCCTCCGCACCTGAGCGAACGGACCGCGGCATCCTCATCGCCCCCGTCGCCGACCTGGTCCGCATGAAGCTCACCAGCTTCCGCCTCAAAGACAAAGTCCACATCCAGGACATGGACGGCGTCGGCCTCATCACACCCGCCATCGAAGCCAACCTGCCACCCCTCCTACAGACCCGCCTCGCCGAGGTCCGCGCTACCGAGTAAACTGTACCCATGCGTACGAAATTCGCCGTCGTGTTCGCGGCCGTTGGACTGTTTGCGGCCACGCCCTCGCTGCCGCGCTTCGAACCCGACCCCACTTGGCCCAAGCATCTCCCCAACCACTGGCTACTCGGCCAAGTCTCCGGCGTCGACGTCGATTCGCACGACACCATCTGGATCATTCACCGCCCCCGCACCACCGATGAACACGACAACTACCTGCGTGATGGCACCGCGGACTGCTGCGCTTCCGCCCCGCCGGTGTTGCAGTTCGACCAGGTCGGCAACCTGCTGCAATCCTGGGGTGGACCGGGTACAGGCTACAGCTGGCCCGACACCGAGCACGGCATCTACGTCGACGCCAAAGACAACGTATGGATCGCAGGCAACGGCGACGCCGATACCAACATTCTGAAGTTTTCAAAGACCGGCAAGTTCCTGGTGCAAATCGGCACCCACGGCATCACCAACGGCAGCAATGACACCGCGAACGTCAACAAAGCGGCCGGAATCGCCGTGTGGGAACCCACCAACGAAGTCTTCGTCGCCGACGGCTACGGCAACCGTCGCGTGATCGTCTTCGACGCAACCACCGGAGCCTACAAGCGCCATTGGGGAGCCTATGGCAACAAACCCGACGACAGCGTCCCTGCCGCCCGCACCTTTGACGGCCGCGGACCCGAGCAGTTCAACACCGTCCACGGCCTCGCGATCTCAAACGACGGCATCGTCTACGTAGGCGACCGCGTGAACAACCGCATTCAGTCCTTCAAGCTCGACGGCACGTTTCTCAAGGAAGCCTGGGTGGAACGCAAGACCACCGCCCGTTTCGGAACTGCTTTCGGCGTAGCCTTCTCGGCCGACAAGGCGCAGCGCTACTTCTACGTCCCCGACGGCACCAACAAGAAAGTCCAGATCGTCGACCGGGCTTCTATGGAAGTAGTGGGCTTCTTCGGCGGCATCGGAGGCCACGGCTTCGGTGAGTTATACCACATCCACAGCATCTCCACGGACTCGAAAGGCAACGTCTACCTGGGCGAAGTCGACACTGGCCGCCGCGCCTACCGCTGGCGCTACAAAGGCATGGCGCGCTAGAGCGTCGCCAAGAACCGGAGCAGTTGTTCCCGAACCGCGCTAGGCAGTGCGCGATACCGCTCGATCACGCGCGTTGCCTCGCCTGCATGACGCTCGATGGCTTCTACCACGGTAGCCGCACTCCCGTCATGCAGCAACGGACGCCGAAACCGCAGTCCCCACAGCCCCGGCGTGCGAATCTCATCAGCCTCCGCCGCCCCCTGCGGAATCCCATCGCCCGTGCCCACGTCATGCAACAGCAGATCCGAAAACAGACGCACAGCCTTGTGGTCGAATACCGGATTCGCATTCCGTGCCGTGGTCAACACCGGCGTGTGACAAGCCGCGCAACCCGTAGCCGTAAAAGTCGCTAACCCGCCGGCATCCTCGGAAACCGGCTCAATCGGCGCCAGAAACTTCATGAACGCCTCAAACAGATCAATCGCCCGGAGCTTCGTCCGCCGGTCCCGCACGTCTTCCATCCCGCGCGTCGCGCTGCACAACTGGAGCTGCGCCGCCTCGATTCCCGGGGCGGACTCCAGCGGGAACAACTCGTTGGTGATTCCCATTTCATTGCGGTAAGCGTCGCCGGAAAAAGCCAGCAGCGTGGCCTGCTGCGCCTTCCACCCAAATCGCCCGATCCGCATCCGGTGCTCCGCCACATCTTCAATGCGCGCCGCGCGCCCGCTGATTCCGTCGCCGTTCGCGTCTTCTGGATCTTCCAACGCCAACAGCGTTTCGTCTCCGATCGCTTCCACCAACCCCGCACCGAACAGCGGAATCGGAGCGCGCCGGGCCACCACATTCGCCTCAGCCGGAATCCGGACCTGGCAGGTGTGCGGTGGAGTTGAAAAGAGTTGAAACAGAGTGCTGCCGTTCAGCTCCGTGAACTTGCCCGCCGCATCCCGATGCCCAGCCCGAACCTCAGTCATCGCGGTGATGCCGCCGATGGCCGGCACGGCGTGGCACACCGCGCAACTGGCTCCATTAAACGCGGGACCCAACCCGTCCTCCGCCGTCTCCACTTCCGTGAAATCGTCCAGCCCCGCTTGGAACAATTCAAATTCCCTCGGCGTGATGCCCGCCAACGCACTGCCCGGAAAGTCGGGCGATTGGCACAAGCCCACGCCCAGTGTTCCCATCAGTGCAAGCAGCCGTCCGTGTTTCATTCCACCACCACAACGCCCCGCATCAGATTGTGTCCCGCCCCGCAAGCCCGTGAGCACTCGAAACCGAAGCGCCCATTCACGCTGGCCAGAAACCGGATACGCAGTTCGCCCTTTCCCTGCTGCGGAATCGCCGCGTCAATGCCGGCCGCTGCCAGATTGAAGCCATGGTCGGTGTCGTCGCTGATAATCACGAACTCCACCAGCTCGCCATTCTTCACCACGATCCGCGAAGGATTGAAGGTGAACCGCTCCGCCACAATGTTCACCACGCGGTCCGGTGTCTGCGTGGCTGGATCTTGCGCCGGCCGCACCTGCGCCAGTGCCAACGCTGCAATCGCAAGCAGTAAAAAGTGTCGTCTCATCAGAACCACCATCCCAATCCCAGGTTGATGCCGTTGATCGCCTGCGTCACCTGGCTTTTGTTCCCATTCACCACGTAGTCGAACTTCACCGCCACGTCGGCGTTCGGTTTATAAGTCAGGCCCATCACCCATGACGACCGGTTGAACGCCCCCAGCGGTAAAAATCCGGCGGCCATGCGCTGCTGCGTGTTGTACTTTTCGTAGCGCGTAAACAGGATCAGATCGTTACTGGCACGGCGCGGGAAAACATGCACAGCCGGTTCCAGATAGGTGCCCCGCATCTGTGCCGCCACGTTCGGATTGACGCCCGTCTGCAACTGCCGCCGCCGGTTGAGCTCCCCTGTGCGGCTGACCCAGGTATTTACGAACAACCCGCGCACGTCGAAACGCGACACGCTGTAGCGCCCATCAAACTCCAACATGTCGACCCGTGGATTCAAGCCCGGCAGATTGAATCCCGTGTGCCCCGTGTAGGAACTGATCCCCAGAGTCAACCGCCGCCGGCCAGCGTATTCCAGCCTCCCAATCTTCGCCGGATTCCGCATCGACGCCTGAAACCCTCGCGAACGCCCCTCGGTAATGCCGCTTTCCGCATCGAACAACGTTGCATCCAACTGTGAGGTGACGTAGGCCCGGTAACGGAAGCCTCGTCCCAGGTCACCCGTCACGCCCGCGCCCAACTCGCGCCACGTCGTGGGAATAATCAGCGTCTCCACGAAGGGCCGCTCCACGCCGTTGAAGGAGGGCGGCTCGTGCCGCTCATTCACGATCCCCACCGGTGCTAGCAGCATGCCCGCCCGCAGGTTGAATTTCGGCGTGATCAGGAAGTCCAGATACGCCTGCTCAAGTGCCACCTCGCCGGACTCCTCTTTCCCTTCCACCAGCGCGTGCTCCAGCTCCAGCTCACTCCAGAACTTTACGCGGTCACTGAAGCTGTGGCCGAACAACAAAACGAAGCGGTGAAAATCCGGAGAGAACGGATCGCCGGAATCTTTGTTGACGTGAAAATCCATGTAGCCCGCCACCGGCAGGCGCGTTTCCGTACTGGGGAAGGTACGGTAGTCCCCACTCACCGACACCGGAATCAGCGGCGGCGCGGGAGCCGTCCGTTCCGGCGCGGAAGGCGCGGTTTGCACCGATCCCAACACCGGTACTTTGGCCGGAGCCGCCGCAGGTTGGGCCTTCCGTTCCAGTTCCTCAATGCGCGCCTCCAGGTCCTTGATACGTTGCTCCGTATCCACTGGAGCCTGCGCCATCAGCGGTAACCATGCTACACAGAAAAAGGGGAATAGGCGTTTCCACACACTAGTTAACCATGGTTAACGATACGGCAACGGAGAACTGCCTGTCAAGGTAGTGCGTTTCATCGGGCGGCTCCGCGCATCGGGTTCAAACGGCCCGCCCTTCGGCGCACCGCAGCTATTGCGCTACCGTGACGCTCTTGGTCAGCCGGAAACTCAGCACGCTTTCCGCTTCCACCACCGCCGGATCTCCACGGGTTGCCAGCACGACTGCGGTGCCCGCGCCCGCGCCGCTAGCCGCTCCCACCGCGGCACCCTTGCCGCCGCCGACAATGGCTCCCACCGCCGCGCCGATGCCCGCCCCGATCCCGACCTTCAAGGCGTCCTTCTTCTTGGTGGTACGCGCCTCCTTCGTGTAGAGGCCGCTTTCCACCAGCAGCCGCTTGCCTCCCACCTGGACGTGCGTCAAGCCCAGTGCCAAACTCGCCACGCCCTTCACCCGGCCACCGTCGTCCGAGTCCGCTACCACGCCTTCCACCGCCGCGCCCTTGGGGATGACCACCTTGCCGTCCGCCAGCACCGCCTCGGCCACACTCGCCGAAAAGGTCTCTCCCGTCGCAGCCGTTTTGCTGGAGATCGCCGTCGTAGTGCGCACGGACACCCGCGTCCCCGCCGGGATCACAATGCTCTTGGGAACCGGTACCGGCTCAGGCTTAGCCACCACGATCTCTGCCTCCGGAGCCTTGGACTCGGGAGTCTTCACCTCTGCCGTCTGCCCACATCCCGTAAACCACAGCGCGACTACGGCCAGACCGAAAATTCTCATGGGTTGCCCCTCCTGATAGGAGGATGTCTCCCGGCACAAAGCGTTACAGCTAGCGCCAAATCAGCGGGGCGTCCATGTCCAAGTCGAACAGCAGGACCTCGGTGGAGTCGTCAAAGGCAAAGTCCAACTCCGCTGCGCCTAGGATCCCCGCGCCGTCGCCGGTCTCGAGCGCCACACCCGCCACCTGCACGCGTCCCCGGACCACCTGCACCCATGCTCCGTTGCCCGCCATCGCGTGCCGCGCTTGATCGCCCTTGGCGAACAGTCCCGCGTAGATCGACGCCCCTGTGTGAATCGGCATGGACCCGTCCCGCCCATCCGGCGACACGTACATACGGAACCGTCCGGCGCGCTCCTCAGGTGTGTACTTAAGTTGGTTGTACACAAACGGAGTGGGATGCTTGGACGGCACCAGCCAGATCTGCAGGTTGTGCTCCACTTCGTCATGGATGTTCTGCTCGGAGTGGATCATGCCTGTCGACCCGGCGCTGATCACCTGCATCTCTCCCGCTGTCACGCCCGCCGAATGCCCAAAGCTGTCCTTGTGCGTGAGGCATCCCGCCGCCACATAGGTCACGATCTCCACGTCGCGATGCGAGTGCGCGCCGAAGCCCTGGTGCGGCTGAATGTGGTTCTCCACGATCACCCGCAATGGCCCGAAGTTGTTCCACTCGCGGCTGTGGTAGCCGCCGAAGGAAAAAGTCATCCAATTGTCGGTCCAGCCGAAGTCTTCAAACCCGCGCTCCGCGCTGCGCCGCAACCGTACTGTAGGAGAACCCATCCGGTTATTGTAGCCGTCTTACTGTAACCAAAGCCGCGCCAGAGCTGCCGCATCGTCTTTTGCAGGATCCACCGCCGCCCGCGCCGTTTCAACGCCGCTCTCTGACATCACCGCCACAATCCCCTCTGCTGTGGGCACCAGCTCCATGCGCTTCTCTTTGGCGTCCAGGCGGAGCGTTTCGCCCAGCCAGGTGAACTGCACCAGAACCCGCTGTTCGCGGCCCACCAGGCGGCATTGACCGAGGAACTCCGAAGTAAAGGCGGAATCCCGCAACGCCTCCACGTGCGGAGCCCGGTGAAGTGCGGCGGTCCGTTCCACGTCGCGCTGCTCCCGGTCCCGCCGTTGCTTCTCGGGGTCCTTCTCCTCCTGGCGCTCCAGCGCCTTCAGGGTGTTCTCCAAATTGTCCAGGAAGCTCATACCTAATGCTACGCTGTCGGCCCTCGGGATTATCTGATCTAAACTTCCCGAGACGATTCGTCCTTCCGGCGCACTATGCTGTGAATCCAAGTTTTGCGGAAGAGGACCTCTCATATGCTCAAGAGACTATTGCCACTGCTGCTTGTCATCGGCGCGCTGCCGGCCGGGGCGACCACGACCTATACCAGCCTGGCCACCATGACGGCGGCGAACCCCGGGCTGAACTTCACAAATGTGGACTTCTCCGGGCTGGCCTCCTATACTCCCGCGGCGTCGTTTAGCGCCTCGGGTGTTGATTTCGCCGCGTTGTCGGGAACCCTGAATGGAACCGCGACTATGTCAGGTTGGGGGGCAGGCATGATTCTGCGCACCACCAGCAACGGAGGGACCATCAACATCACCCTGCCCGGCACGGCCACCGCCTTCGGGGGCTACTTCGGCTTCACTGGGTCGGGTACGTTCACGGTAACTCTGAGTGGCACGGGCGACACGTCCTTTAACCAGACCGCCAGCGTGACGCAAACTACTCCGCAGTATTGGGGTGTGGTGAGCACGGTTGCGTTTACGTCGATCTCGGTGTCCATGTCGGGAAGCACAAAATTCGCGGCGGTGAACAACTTCGCCTTCGGGACGCCGAGCGGTGGAGGCGCGGAAGCTCCGGAGCCGTCCACGTTGGCGCTGCTGGGCAGCGCGCTGATCGCGTTTCCGCTCATGGCGCGGCGGATGCGTTCGCGGCATCGGCCAAACGCGGCACGGTGAGCAAAAGGTTCACGGTGCGCGTGCGGGCTTGAATGATCTGCGTGCCCTCAAAGATCACTTCGGCCAGCAGGCCCACTTGGGTTTCGGTGCGCTGAAACTGATCGAAGACCAGGTTGCCCAGTGAATAAAAGATCGCTCCGCCGCCGTACCACTCCCAGGGTTGGCGGACGTGTGGGTGGTGGCCGGCGACCACCCGCGCTCCAGCATCAATTGCTGCGCGTGCGCAGGTGGATTGTTGCGAGTTCGGCTGGGTCTGATACTCAGCTCCGGCATGCATGGAGACCACCACGACGTCTGCTCGCGTCTTCATTGCGGCAACATCGGCCCGCATGGCGTCGATATTCAGCACCGCAATGCGCGGATCGGTGTCCTTGTAATTCCCGTTATTGGCGTCGTAAGTATAGGCGAGGAAGCCGAACCGAAGACCGTTTCGCTCGAGCACGGAACCGGCGTGCGCTGCTTCGCTGGACTTCCCTGTGCCGACGGCGGCGATCCGGTGGGCCGCCAAGTGGTCCAGCGTGAACTCCAGGCCGTAGCTGCCGCGGTCGCGGGCGTGATTGTTGGCCGTGGAGACCACGTCAATACCGGCCAGCTCCAAGCCTGCCACCATGTCGGGCTCAGTCTTGAAAATCATGCCTCGCTGCATCACTGCGCCTTTGTCTGAGAAGGGCGACTCCAGGTTCACGAAGGCGATGTCGGCTTCGGCGAACACGGGGGCAATGTTGCGGAATGGCCAGGCCGGGTCCTTCTGCGCGCGTGCCCGCGCGGCCACGTTGCGCGAGAGCATGACATCGCCGCCAAGGATCAGCTTGGTGCGGGGCGGGATGGTTTGCGCGTAGGCAAGGGCCGGAAGTGTGGCCACAAAAGCTCTACGCGTCAGCATCGCTCGATTATAGCTGGGCTGCGGCCGCCTCATCGATGAACCAGGTAGCGGTGGTGGAATCCATGGCGGCAATCTGCGCGGGGAATTGCAGCGGCTCGTGCGGGCCGTGCAGTAGGGTGGCGAGCGGTTCGGCCTTATCCGCGCCGGTGGCTAAGATCACGGTGTGGCGCGCGGATTCGAGTACGGAGGAGAAGAGCGTGATGCGGGTGATGGCGCGGTGGGCTACGCCGACCAAGTCCGTGGAGTTGTTGATGAGCGGGTCGCCGGGGAAGAGGCTGGCGGTGTGTGCATCGGCTCCCATGCCGCGGTGGATCACGTCGAGCGGGAGGAACGGGCGGAGCTCTTCTTGGTAGCGCAGCGCGGCTTGTTCCGGCGGCAGCTCCGTGCGCACGGGGTGCACGATGGCAGCTGAGTCCTTCAGCCAGGTATCGTGGGCAAGCCTGAAGTTGCTGTCGGCGTGATCGTGGGGGACGCAGCGCTCATCCACCCAGAAGATGTGGACGTTGGACCAGTCGAATGGGGTGCGCGCGAAGTACTCGAACATGAGCTTCGGGGAGCTGCCGCCGGAGATGGCTAGCGTACCGCCGTCGTTGAGCAGGCGCAGGATTTCGGCGCCACAGGCTTCGGCGGCGGCGCGCGGGTCGGGATGGCGGCGGATGAGGCTCATGCGTTCAGTACCCGCTCATAGACTGCGTCCGACCCAAGAATACTCAGTTCCTGCTGCATCAACGCAGCCTCTTCGCGCGAGGGCAGGGTGGTCTGGTAATTGAGTCTCGGGGCGTCCACGACCACGGCGTTGTCGCCGGCGCGCTTGATGGTTACGTCGCCCTTCGGGGTGGTGAGGGTGACGGAGTACACGCCGGGCGGCCCGTATTCGGGTTCGATGCTGACGCGCGCTAGGGGGAGGGACGAACGGACCCACGCCTCGAAGTAGCGCGCACAGGTGGAGATGCTGTCGCCGCCATAGGTGATGCGGGCCATGCGGACATCGGCGGCACGCAGGGTTTCGTCGAACAAGTGGCTGAGCACTTCGCGCCAGCCGCCCAGGCGGGTCCAATGCAGGTCGGCTACGCGCATGCCATAGGCGTGCAGCCGGCGGAGGCCGCGCAGCGCATCGTCCGCGTCGGGGGTGTTGAGTGTATCGAAGATCAGCTTGTCGGCCAGCGGGTACAGGGGATGATAGCCGCTGGCGTCGGAGGCGGCGGAGCCTCGGCACCACAGCACGACGGGCAGGTCGGGGACGCGCAGAGGGAGCAGGAAGTGCGCGACTTCGGCGAAGCCTTCGGCGCCCGCAATCAGCTCGATACCTTCCGAGCAGATTTGTTGGGCTCGGCCCATCGGCTTCCAGCATTCGGCGAAGACACGGGCGTCGAAATCGGCGTTGCCGGGGTGGACGAGGATGGCTCGGCTGGGGTGGACGCGCATCAGCAGGCCAGTGGTCTGGCGGGCGTCGAGCGATTCGGCTTCGTTGTGGGTGGCGACGATGAGGGTCATGGCGCAGGCTCGGAGGACGCCGCCGGATTTGGCTTCGACGAGCGCTAGGTCTTCCCACTGCTTTTGCAGGTCGCGGAGGATGGTGGCGGGGGTGGTCATGGGTGGACCTTGGGGGGGAGCGTCTGTCGGCTCCCTAACGGTCGCCGCTCAGTGCTGGGGCGCGTAGACGGCGCTGGGTGGGCCGACGGTGTGGTGCGGGCGGTCCCCCAGCAATGAACGGCGACCGTTAGGGAGCCGCCAGGCAGATACCGCATTAGCTGCTCCTCCACTTGAGCCCTAATTTGCCGAGCATTGCGTCGGCTTCCGCCGGACCCCACGAACCTTGCTCGTAGTTCGGGAACGTGAACTTGCGATTGCCCCAGTCTTCTAGGATGGGTTGGATGACGCGCCAACTCGCCTCGACCATGTCCTGCCGCGTATACAGCGTCGCGTCGCCCTGCATGGCGTCCATCAGCAGCGTTTCGTAGGCTGAAGGGGAGCGCTCGCCGAAGCTGGTGCCGTAGTTGAAGTCCATCGAGACGGGCCGCAGGCGCATGCCGTCGCCGGGTTCCTTGGATAGGAAGCGCAGCGAGATACCTTCTTCCGGCTGAATGCGCAGGATGAGTAAGTTGGGGCGAGAGGATTCGCCCGATGCCGAGCCGAATAGTGCGAGCGGGGCCGCTTTAAATTGGATCGCGATGTCGGTGACACGCTTGGGGAGCTTCTTGCCGCTGCGGATGAAGAAGGGCACGCCCGCCCAGCGCCAGTTATCGACATAGAAGGTGGCGGCGGCGTAGGTGTCCGTCTGCGCGTCGGGCCGCACGCCTTTTTCTTCACGGAAGCCTTTGTATTGTCCCGCGACGGCGTTGCGTTGGACGTCCTCGGGCTTCATGATGCGGATGGAGCGCAGGAGCTTGGCCCGCTCATCGCGCACGGCGTCGGATTCGAAGACGGCGGAGGGCTCCATCGCGATGGTGGCCATCACTTGCAATAAGTGATTCTGGATCATGTCGCGGAGTGCGCCGGCTTCCTGGTAGTATTCGCCGCGGCCCTCGACGCCGATCTCTTCGGCCGCCGTGATCTGGATTTGATTGATGTAGCGCCGGTTCCACAGCGGTTCAAAGATGCCGTTGCCGAAGCGGAAGCCGAAGATGTTCTGGACGGTTTCCTTGCCCAGGTAGTGATCGATGCGGTAGGTTTCGCGCTCGGGGAAGACGCTTTGCAAGTGCGCGTTGAGGGCGAGGGCGCTGGAGAGGTCGTGGCCGAAGGGCTTCTCAACGATGATGCGCCGCCAGCCGTCGGTGCTGTGGTTGAGTCCGGCGGCGCCGAGGTGGGAGACCACGGGTGCGTAGTAGCTGGGCTGGGTCGAGAGATAGAAGAGCGCGTTGCGCTGATTGGTCTCAGCGATTTTTGCCGCGAGCTTGGCGTAGAGCGCCGCGTCTTGCAGGTCGCCCGCGATGTAGTGCAGGTTGCGGGAGAAGCGGTCCCACAGCTCGGCGTCGAATTCCGTGTCCTCACTGAACTTCTGCACGGATTCGCGCATGCGTTCGCGGAAGGCATCGTCGGTCATCGCAGTGCGCGAGTTGCCGATGATGGCGAAGGATTCCGGCAGCCGCCGGTCATGCGCCAGCCGGTAGAGGGCAGGCAGGAGCTTTCGTTTGGTCAGATCGCCATTCGCTCCGAAGATGACGATTGCGCACTCGGGAACCCGCCGCTCGAACCGCAGCGGATCCGAGAAAGGGTTGGCAGGGGATGCCATATGCTCCTAAGGTAGCGCAATCCTGGGAGTGACCGCTTTTCGCGCCCGCGGGACGTGTGCAGTGCGCGCGCCGCGCCGTATTACCGTGTCACGAACTTCGCCGCGTTCGAGTTCGCTCCGTCTGCGGTGACCACGATATCTACCTCGCCCTTACCTGCCAGTTCCAGCGGTAAAGGGCCCAGCGCCAGTTGATCCAAACCGGCGTATTCAGGGGATGGAGCCATGGCCAGGATGGGCACGGCGGTGTTGCCGCTACGTGCCTGCAGTTTCGTCGCGTGGCGGAACCCCGTTCCATAAAGCGAGAGGTAGACCTGGCCAGGCGAAAGGGCGATGGGCGTTCGCGAAATCGCTCCAGAGGTTCGCGCGCCATCCGGCAGGACGCGCAACCATTCGCCCGCCGCCATGCCGGTGGCCGCGGTTGTGAACAGACCCGGTGCCACGGGCGAGAGCTTGGCCTGACCCGCCGCGATGACCTCTGCGTCCTGGCGCACCTCCACACGAACCGGACCGGTGGAGGGCGGCGTTTGCGGCAGCACCAGATTGATCTGCCCGGGCGAAACCATATAGAGCCGCGCGGCAACGCTGTTTCCATCCGCGTACGTGACCCGCGCCGAAATAGCTCCTATCGATTCCGCCGGGGCAGGGGGCAACGCCGTCTGTTCACGGGCGGCTAAGCCGAGCCCGAATAGGGATGCAATCGAGCCGGGTGCGACGTCCGGCGAATAACTGGCGGCGGAGACCACCGCCAGCGCCGACTGCCGCCAATAGGTGGCCAGGGCCGGATTCGGCGTGTAGAGCATCGCTCGATCTTCGCCCCAAACCGTCGTTGCCAGAAACGCCTCGGCGTAGTCAAAGATCAGCTTCGCATTGGTCTGCGAAGCCAGACACGCCGCCACGGTGGTGGGGGCACGGCCGCACACCGAATTGGAGAAATCGAAATGGCCCGCCCCGCGAAATTCGGCCAGAAATTTGGTTGGCTTGGTAAGGTCGTACGCTCTGCCCGGTTTTTTCAAGCCCGGCGTGATGCCCAAGTCGGCCGTACCGCCCTGGTACATCACCGGCGATTGGATGGCGTCCAGGGTTGACCGCCCGTCCACCATAAACGGACCAACGACGGGAGACAGCAGCAGCGCCGTGCGAAACCGAGGATCCTTCCAGGAGGACCAGCCTCCCAGCATGGCCGCTACCGTGTATCCGCCCAACGAGTGCCCGCCGGCGGCGATGCGCGATGCATCTATGCGCGGACCAAAGCCGGCGCTGGAGAGAATTCCATTCAGCACGGACCTCGAATCGTCGCGACGGTCGAGATAGGTGCCGTCCGTCCATGCCGCGTAGTCTTGAAACTTCTCCGGATCCGCGGACTCCAGGTTCTGCGGTCCGCTGCTGTCCACACTGCATCTCGCGTCGCGATAATCCGGGGCCAGCACGATGTAGCCGCGCCTTGCTAGCTCCTCAGTCAGAAACACTGACTGCGTGCCGCAGCCGTTCAGTCCGTGGGAGAAGAATAGTAAGGCAAGGTCTGTGCACGCAGGCGCGCCGCCCACCGCCACGCTTCCGGAGATTCTGTCGGAGTAGGTGTAGGTGGCCGGTCTATCGGCAGTCGGATACCAGACAGCTGCCTTCACCCCTTCGTACCGGACGACTTGAAAACCGGCGTTAGGCCCGGAAGGGCACCCGGCCCCATAGGCGGAGCAGACCAAGCTAGCCCAAACCAGCATCGCAGTGAGTTTCCCCGCCATCTTCAACAGTGCTCTCGCAGCGTATTCGTGCATACTTACATGAACACACGATGGCGGGAAAAATGTGTGAGGCCTTTACCTGAGATCGTTGTGGATTTCTATCTGCCGCGTGGCTTGAATCTTCCGATGGCCTGTTCCATAGTAGAGCTATGAGCAAGATCACCGTTCAGGAGCCCGCCGCTGGCGATCTTGCGAGCCTTTACCGCCGGGCCTTCGCGGAATTTGGGGCGTCGGCGCTATGGAGCAGCCGGGCTGTTCCCAATCCGGGCGTTGACGATGCCCTGGCGATCACGCATAGTCTGCGGGTAGAGGGCAATCTGGCTGCGCGACGCTTGGCGGAACAGATTGAGCAGGCTTGCCGTGCCGCTCACTAGGATTCAGTCCTACGTCCTAACGCTGCTTGCTGCCCACAGGGACCCCGAAAGCTACGTCGCGGGGAGCACTCCTTTGAATCGGGCGTCGGCTCGTTTCTCAAGTGACATTGATGTGTTTCATGACCGCGAGGAGCGCGTCGCACATGCCGCGCAAGAAGACAGCGCCCTGCTGGAACAACAGGGTTACAAGATCGAATGGATCCGCCGGGACCCAGGCATCTACAGCCTGACCGTGGAGCGCGAAGGGGCGGCGACGAAGCTGGAATGGGTCGCGGACAGCGACTTTCGGTTTTTCCCCACTGTGCGCGATGAGCAGTTTGGCTACGTGCTCCACCCCGTGGATTTGGCTACAAACAAAGTGGCTGCGGCGTATGGCCGCCGGGAACCGCGTGACGTTGTGGATCTGATCACGATCCATGAGCGTATACTCCCGTTGGGAGCGGCAGTTTGGGCGTCCGCGGGTAAGGCGCTGGGTTTCACGCCGGAGGGAATTCTGAACGAGATCCGTCGCGTCGCGCGCTACACCGACGCGGACTTCCGTCGAGTGGCAAGTGATCCACCCGTGGATCCGGCGGCCACGATGATCCGGCTGCGCGAAGCGATCAGTGAGGCGGAGACGTTCGTGTCGAAGATGCCGACAGATAAAGTTGGGCTGCTATTCCTTCGTGACGGAAAGGCCGTGCAACCCCACCCTTCGCGGTTGCACGAGTACGAGACTCACGCAGGCCAGCGGCGAGGCCACTGGCCCGGGAGTTCCGAAATTACTTCTGCGATGTTGGAGCGCTAGCCTCCGCTGGTTAGCGTTTCTTCTTGGCCGGAGCCTTCGCCTTTTGCTTAGGCGCGGGCGCGGCTGCTTTCGCGGGGGGCACGATTACCTTGTGCACCGGCATCATCATCGGCTGGCCCGCATCGATCCCGAGCTGCTGCAGGATGGGTCCCAAGGTCTTGCCGAACTTGTCGAACGCCGCTTGCGATGTCCACACGTCGAACACCATCAGCTTGTCCGGCGGGCCGAACGCGGAATGGTAGGAGCGGCCGGCGGGGCTGCCGGCTCCGGCCTTTTTCAGTGCTTTGATGCACTCGTCGTATTTCGCCGCGGACATTGCGGGGGGATGGAAGTAGACTCCAATTGCCATAGATCAGTAGTGTCCGGCTAACGCGCGACACGCCGACGGCAACTAACTGAAGAGTAGGCGGTTGAGGCCTCTTTTGAGTTGCCGCGATTTGAAATACCAGAAGACGAAACACGAGGCTGACACCATGAGGGATGAACCTTGGCCGCACCGT